>CAYPZN010000013.1:0-63341 GCA_964415335.1 uncultured Crocinitomix sp. | reverse complement strand
TCTTGTGCCCAGAGCGGGATTCGAACCCGCACGCCCATAGGACACCACCCCCTCAAGATGGCCTGTCTACCAGTTTCAGCACCTGGGCAATACAATTTTTACAAAAAAAATTTGTTAAATTGAGAAAGCAAATATACGTCATATTATATATATGTGCATATAAAAAATGCGAAATCTCTGTAAAGAAATTCCGCATTTAAAATTGTTATAAATTCTTTTAATCGAGTCTTACATTAAGACATTCATTTGCATCTAGCAAGATAAAATCTTCATATAATGTGACAAAGTCTTCACCTAAAACGCGATATTTAAACCAGCGTTGAGTATTTGGAAGAGAATCTTGTGTCACAGTTATTGCTCCAGGAGTTCCGCATTCACCTGTAGGAGAAAAGAAAAGTAAAGTTTGGATAGAATCAACCATATTTCCTTCTAATTCAAACCTCAAAGTATCATGTCCCATGTCATTAAGCATCATTGAAGTACCCGGAAGTGTCCAGAAAACAATGTCTCCACGATAAAAACATGAGCCATCATCATCTCTCGCTTCTTCACTAAAATTAACCGCTTTAGCATCTGTACATCCTTGTTTGACGCAGCTTGTAATACTTGCTGTTCCTAAAACAACAAGTGCTATTTTATAAAGTATCTTTTTCATTTCAAAGATAAAAATATAAAAAATCATCCGAATCAGTCATGAAATTACATTAAAATTTGACTTTGTTTTTCGATATAAAATTGTTCTTAAAAAGATTTACTTCAATTTTTTGTTAAAAAGAAGAAGTATTCAGAATCTAACTTAACAACTTCAATACTAGAAAATAGAAGATTATGAAGAACGAAGAGTTTTGTTTAGATAGGGCAAGAAACTTTCCAAAAACTTAAAGGCTCTAAAATTATTTTAGAGCCTTTAAGTTTATAATTTATTCTACTCCAGCAAATACTACGCCGTTTATATAGGTTACAGAAAAACCGCTAACTACAGCAAATAAATCTCTGTTGAGGTTACCAAATGGAGGAGGATTAGTATAGGGAGCAAAAGCCGAGATAGCAATTCCAGAACCAGTATAAGCACCGTCCGTCGCGGCAGGTCCTCCATTATAGCTTGAAATTGAGGTCAACCCTATTTCGCTTGCAATAGGGGCATCATTAAAAAAAGAAGTACATTCTGTACCAACTTTGTAACGTGCACCATACTGAATTGTAATAGTAGTCCCGCCGGGCCCGCTTCTAACTAAGCGACTAATGGGCTCAGTGTCAATAAATTTATTGATTACAACAGCAAATAAATTTTGAGGAAAACTAGATCCTAAACGCCTGATTGTAGGAATACTTTTTATTCGTGCAAAAGCCCTTTCAGAAGAGTCTTCAAATTTAATGACTTCTATAACTTCGTTAGATCGTGTCGCAGCTGATAAATTGTCAATTAGATTTACATCACCGTCTTTAATTATTTTAATATTCTCATCCGTATATTGAATAATGTTGTTATCGATTTTAATTATCCCATTAGGGTTTAATAGAGCAGCTTTATATCTAGGAACACTTAACAAAACTGAGTTGAACTCTTCAATATATGTTAAGAAGTAATTATGTTCATTGACAAAGTTTTTAAGTTTTATTTCATCTTTTATTTGTAATGCTTCATTGTAAACTGTTAGCATTGATCTATGTCCTACCAAATTTGAAAATTTAGCGATAACATCTTCGTTCTTTCTTATTATTTGGTCAACTCCATTTACCGCATACATGTCATCTAGATTTTCTGGAATAACAGTACTGCTACTTGTGGTGTTATTTGTTAAATCAAAGGTGTTTTGTTGTACTGGTTTTTCTACTCCTCTAAACGCATCTTCTATTTCAATTTTTAAGTGATCATATTCATTTTGGGTTAATGTTAAAAAACGATTAGATGAATTGTTTTCAGAATTTACCGAAGTTAATTCAGTTGAATCTACAATTAAGAAATCTTCTTTCGCACATCCATAAATTAGCATTGTTAGTGCAATGGCAGGAAGCCATAATTTTGCTTTTTGTTTCATTGATAGTTTTATTTTTGTTAATAATTTCTTTCAAATTTAGAGAAATGACTTCGTCTTTTTATAACCAATACAAAAGCGTGAGAGGTAAATTCAAAAACGTTGTGAAAACGATCAAAAGCGCTTAGTTTTCAACTTGAATTTGGAGTTTTGTTAATCTATTTGACAGTTAGTTAAACTTATTATCAAAAAACAAAAAAAGCCTTTCATTTTTGAAAGGCTTTTAAAACAATTTTAGTGATCTGGCTGGGGCTCGAACCCAGGACCCTCTCCTTAAAAGGGAGATGCTCTACCAACTGAGCTACCAGATCATTTTCTCATTGCGGGTGCAAATATACAGGGTTTATTTTATTCGGCAAAAAAAAAATAAGAAAAAAAGTAAATTATTTTTAAGTTATCGTTAATTCACTAAGAGAATTTCGTTTCAAAGTATTGTTAACAAAGACTTTGAAGAATATTAACAATAGATTAATACTTTAAATTATCTTTGTCAAAGGATGAAAAAAACAATTTTTTTAATTGGTTTTATGGGGGCAGGAAAGTCCACAATCGGCAAAGAATTGGCCAAAAAATTGGATTATAAATTTATTGATTCTGATTTGTCAATTGAAGAAGAAAACAACACTTCGATTGAAACACTATTTAATACTATCGGAGAAAATGGGTTTAGAAAAATAGAAACAAACTGGGTCAATACATACGACACAAAAAATTCAATCGTTGCATTAGGAGGAGGAACTCCTTGTTTTAATAATAATATTGAGGCCTTGCTAAAAAAGGGGATTGTAATTTATTTGAAGGTTTTTCCGAAGGTACTTGCTGAACGATTGCAAAAATCAAAAACGGTAAGGCCTTTAATTACTCCATTTAAAAACGATCGTGAAGGATTGGTTAAATTTATTCAACAAAAATTGAATGAAAGAGAGTCTTTTTACTCAAAGGCAAATTATGTGATTTCAGGCAATTCTAGTGCCGTTTATGAGATAGAAAAATTATTAAAGAAGGAAGTTTAATCCAAGTCTCTTAAAGCTCTCCATCCACCAGCATTGATTACTTCAATTCCTTGTTTTTCCATTAAAGATTTTGCATGTCCGCTTCGAACCCCACTTGCACAACAAACAACGACAGGTTTGTTCAATGCTTTGATATTTTCTAGTTCATCCTGAATCTTGTTTAAAGGAATATTTTTTGAACCTTCATAGCGACGTGCTTCAAATTCCCCAGGATTTCTAACATCAATGACGACAGCTCCATTTTCAAGGAATGATTTAATTTTTTCTTTTTTGTTTCCGCCAATTAATTTTGATATTATGCTCATAAAAATACTTTTTTGATGTTTTTATTCTATACCTATACAGTCAGTTTCTTGACTTCCTACGATACGGTTAATCCTAGTTCTGTTTTCTCCAACAATATATTTAATTGCAAAGTCATTTTGGTTAATCTTTCCTTGCATAATATAAAATGGGTTTGGACTTAACCGTGGCTCTGAATTTTGAATATCGATTTTTGCCGTTTTATGGAACGCAAATAATTCTTCTTCCGTAATTCCATAAAATTCCATTTCGCAAGCCGCTCTTTCTAAAATTCGAAATTCATTTGACTCCAAAATAGCAATCACATCATCATGTGGTAAAGGAAGGGTAGATTTTGAGCGATTAGATGCATTAATTTGGCAATTATTTATTTCATTTGATTCAACCGAAATAATCTCTGCCAATTCCCTTTCTTCGTCCAATGAAAACATGGCATTGTATAAGCCTGTACTTTTTTCACCTTCCACATAATATATTTTTGGAATTTTTTTTGTTTGACTTTTAGAAAAATCCACATTTCCACCTTCTTTCAATAAGGCATATATATCATCATTGGTAAGGGATAAACATTTCATTATAGCCAAAACACTATCTCCAACAATGATTTCTTTTTCCCCAATCATGTTTTTTACACGATTTTCAGGAAGCCAAGCACAACCTCTATTTCCAAACATGAAATAAACAATTAAAACACCAAATCCCAACCCTATGAGATAATACTTAATTCTATTTCTGAATTTATCCACGAATAATTTTTTGAGCAAATTTACGATAATAACAGGCTAAATCATGTATCACTTGTCACAAAAAATAAGTCTAAATTCAATTTTGTAACTTACACTAAAGTTCGAAGAGATAATCGTGCTAAATTTCTTTATGTCAAACGGTGATAAAATATCCAAATCAAAATCTTAAATTTGCCTTTCAATTAAATAAATAAAATGGCGTCCAAACCTTCTATACTTAAAGGAACTAGAGATTTTCTTCCAGATACAATGGTAAAGAGAAATTACATTTTCTCAACAATTAAAACTGTTTTTGAGAAATATGGCTTTTCACCAATTGAAACCCCATGCATTGAAAAAAGAGAAACATTAATGGGGAAATATGGAGAAGAGGGTGACCGTTTAATATTTAGAGTACTTAATTCAGGAGATTCAGTAAAAAAGGCTGACTTAGCAGCATTAGAAGAAAATAATTACGGCCGCTTTGCGAATTCAGTTTCTGATAAGGCATTGCGTTATGATTTGACTGTACCCTTTGCTCGATTTGTTGTACAAAATCAAAACGAATTATCTTTTCCATTTAAACGCTTTCAAATACAACCTGTTTGGAGAGCGGATAGGCCTCAGCGTGGTCGCTACAGAGAATTTTATCAATGTGACGCAGATGTAGTTGGAAGTGATTCATTGCTTTATGAAATTGAGTTAATTCAAATTTTTGATGAAGTTCTTTTTAGTTTAGGGTTAACTGATTTTAGCATTAAAATAAATAATCGAAAAATCCTTTCAGGAATAGCAGAAGTATGTGGTGAGTCAGAAAAATTAGTTCCAATTACTGTTGCAATTGATAAATTGGATAAAATAGGGAAAGAAGGAGTCGTTAAAGAATTGCTTGAAAGAGGCGTTAGCGAAAGTGCAATTGAAAAAATTGATCCTCTTTTTTCACTTAATGGGAGTAATCAAGAAAAAATAGAATTACTTCGAAATTATCTTGCTGATTCAGAAACAGGAATGAAAGGAATTGAAGAACTGACATATGTTTTTGATAATATTAACAAACTCGGATTACACAAAGCAAAACTAGAATTTGAGGTTACTTTGGCAAGAGGGTTAAATTATTATACAGGAGCAATTTTTGAAGTGGCAGCAAATAATGTTAACATTGGAAGTATATGTGGAGGAGGTCGTTATGATGATTTGACAGGCTTATTTGGACTTAAAGGAATGTCTGGAGTTGGGATTTCTTTTGGAGCGGATCGTATTTATGATGTGATGACAGAACTGGATTTGTTTCCAAAATCAGTGCTTAACATAACGCAATACTTATTCATTAACTTTGGAGAAACGGAGCAATTACATTGCTTACAATTGGCAAAAAAAATAAGAGAATTATCTATTCCTTGCGAAGTTTATCCAAGTGCCAAAGCAATGAAAAAGCAAATGAAATATGCAAATGACCGCGGAATTCCATTTGTCGTATTAATTGGTGCAAACGAAATGGAAAACGAAACAGTTACCATTAAGAATATGGAAAGTGGAGAACAAAAGACAATAAGGCTAACAGAATTTTTAAATCCAAGATAGAATGATTGTACATCAAATAGATAATACAAAATTAACGATTGCTAAAGTTGATTCAATTTTAAAAACAAAAGCAAAACTTGAATTGTCAGCAGATGCGATTGAAAGAATTAATAAATGTAGAAACTATTTGGATGATAAATTAGAGCGAGAAAATAAAGTTCATTATGGAATAAACACAGGGTTTGGCTCACTTTGTGATACTGTTATTTCAAAAAATGATTTAAGCCAATTACAACATAATCTTGTAATGTCACATGCTTGTGGTTTGGGAGATGAAGTTCCAACTGAAATAATCAAATTAATGCTATTCCTTAAAGTTCAAGGGCTTTCTTACGGACATTCAGGAATACAACTACAAACGGCACAACGATTACTTGATTTTTTTAATAATGATATCATTCCTGTTATATACCAACAGGGCTCTTTGGGAGCTTCCGGAGATTTAGCACCATTGGCACACTTGTCTCTACCGTTAATCGGTGAAGGAGAAGTTTATTTTAGAGGAGAAAAAAAAGAAGCAAAAGAAGTTTTAGAAATAATGAATTGGCAACCACTTACATTGAAGTCCAAAGAAGGCCTTGCATTGTTAAATGGAACACAATTTATGAGTGCGTATGGAATTTGGTGTTTGATTAAAGGGCAATGCCTTTCAAATGCAGCAGATATAATAGCATCTGTTTCTATAGACGCCTTTGATGCTAGATTAAACCCTTTTTTCGACAATGTCAATGCTATTCGTAATCAAGAGGGACAAATTGAAACGGCAAAACGTATCTTTTCTTTATTGAAAGAAAGTGAAATCGCAAACCAAGAAAAAGAACATGTACAAGATCCATACTCTTTTCGTTGTGTGCCTCAAGTGCATGGAGCCAGTAAAGATGCATTGAATCATGCCACAGTTATTTTTGAAAGAGAGATTAACGCTGTTACAGATAACCCAACTATTTTCCCCGATTCAGATGAAATAATTTCTGCAGGAAATTTTCATGGACAACCATTAGCCATTTCACTTGATTTAATGACAATTGCTTTAGCTGAGTTAGGAAATATATCAGAAAGAAGAATTTACCAGTTAATAGGAGGAGAACGCAATTTACCAGCATTTTTAGTGGCAAACCCTGGACTAAATTCTGGTTTAATGATTGCACAGTATACTGCAGCATCAATCGTTAGTCAAAATAAGCAGCTAACAACTCCAGCTTCAACAGATTCGATAGAATCATCTAATGGACAAGAAGATCATGTTAGTATGGGAGCGAATGCAGCAACAAAATGCTTTAAAGTTGTTGAGAATTTGAATAAAATATTAGGAATAGAATTATTGAATGGTGCACAAGCGATTAATTTTCGAAAACCATTAAAATCGAGTGAGAAACTCGAAAAAATCTTAAGCGAGTACAGAAAAGATATTCCGTTTATTGAAAATGATTTAATCATGAGACCGCTTATTGAGAAATCAATTAAATTTGTTTCAAATCAAATCAATATAAATTAAGTTATGGGAAAAAAACGGACTTCAACATTAACTGTTTTTTGCATCCTTTCATGGGTGATGATGGCCTTTTTCCTATACAGTGCGTTGGGAAAACTAGTCAGAGGAACATATACAGATGAAGAAATCAAACAACAAAAAATAGCTTTGATCGATTCTCAAACCCCTGAAACAATCGAAATCGTTGGATGGGTAATAGAAGACACCGTCGCTATGTTAGAAATTGAAAAAGAAAATTATGCAGCAGTCAATAGGCTTGAATTGATAGTAGTTCTTTTAGGGATTGTTGGCGTTTACTTTATGTTTAATCTGAAGAAAATAGGTTTTCATTTATATGTGGTATATAGTATTTTGCCTTTATTGTTATACACATATTTTTACGGAGGATTGTCTATGGGATTAGTGCTAATTATTGCAAGTGCTGTAATAAGTGCAATATTTGTTACCGTATATGCGTTTCAATTAAAACATATGCACTAAATTGGTGTATTCAATGTGATGACTGTAATGAAAACATTTCTTTTAATCTTCATTAGTTTGGTGCTGCTAAACAGTTGCAAAAAAGAAAATGATAACACCATTATTTTTGGGTATGAGTATTTTCCAATAGAAGAAGGAGCGTATATTACCTATGACGTAACGGATATATTTCACGATCTTGCATTAGATCCAGCGCACGATACCGCTTATTATCAAATAAAAGAAGTGATTGGAGAAACATTGATTGATGAAGAAGGAGATTCTACTCAAAAGTTAAGACGCTATTTTAGAGAAAATGAATTGGACGAATGGGCACTTCAGGACGTTTGGACAATGAAAAGAACTTCAACAACAGCAGAAATAGTAGAAGAAAATGATCGGGTGATAAAAATGGTATTTGCCATTGCTTTCAACAGAACATGGGATTGTAATGCACTCAACAACGAAGATGAGCAGGTGTGTTTTTATGAAAATATATACGAGCCGTACACCCTAGGTGAAACTGTCTATGACTCTACAGTTATTGTTGAAAAAGAAAATTTTACGTCTTTCATTGATTACAAAAGGAAATTTGATGTTTATGCACGTGGAATTGGAAAAATATTGAGCGTATATAAGGATTTAGAAATCACTAATTCAGATCCAACAGACATTCAAAAAGGAAGCGAAGTATTCTTCACGTTGAAGGAGTTTGGGAAAGAATAAAACAAATTTTCCGCGAAACAGGGTAAAATGGAATAATTCAATCGCTTTAAATCCCACGAAGAAGCAACTTAAGAAGCATTTATTGCGTATCAAATAAAAGAACAATTATTACGTTCTTATTATATAGAATGAAATTACGCATTTTCCTCATACTTCTACTTTCCATATTTTTCGGAAAAGTAAACTATGCTGCCCATCTTATGGGAGGTGAAATTACTTGGAAAGCACTTGGAGGAGATGATTTTCAGTTTACCCTTGTTATTTATAGAGATTGCAATGGTTTGGATATAATTGATCCAACACTTAATATTCGCGTTTGGGGGCACACAAGCGTAGATAACATTCTCTGCAATTTTGTTTCTTCAACTGATTTATCGCCTGATTGTACACCTGTTTTAGGTGGTCCAGCTGAATTGGATTGTGGAAGTGGAACAGGAGGAGGAACTGGCCCAGGGGCAGTTCAAAAATTTGTTTATCAATCTGCTCCAATTACCTTAGCAGGAACACCACCAGCTGAAGGTTGGGCTTTTACATATGACTCTTTTTCGCGAAATTGGGACGTTACAAATATTGAAGACCCGTTTTCATTTGGGTTTACACTTTCGTCTATCATGTATGATGTACCAGATGATTGTTTAGATTCTTCACCCGAATTTGCGCAAGATCCTTATATATTATTATGCAGAGGAAGTGATTTTCAATTTGATTCGAATGCATTTGATGAAGACAACGATTCATTGGTTTTTTCGTGGGGTGTACCGTTAGATCATTTTCCTGCAGGTTCATTTAATCCACCAGTAAATCCTGTACCTGTGCCTTTTGTAGCAGGGTTTAGTTTTGATAATCCTACACCAGATGCTTCATTTGATCCTGATAATGTTCCTGCAGTACTCGATCCAAATACAGGACAAATAACATTTAAATCAAACACCATAGGAAGTTTCGGATTCGTTCAAAAAATTGATTGTTATCGAGATGGGGTTTTAATTGCGACAATCAATAGAGAATCTCAACTAATTGTTATCCCTTGCCCTGGTTATGATAATACACCTCCAGAAATTGTTCCCCCTTTTGGTGGAGGTACAAGCTATGATGCAGAGTTTTTTGCGGGAGACTTGATCAATTTTGATATTGAGGTAATTGACAATGAATTTTTACAAGATGGAACGCCGCAGACAGTTACATTAATTCCTACAGGAAATGCCTTTGGAGATAATTTAACCGACCCATTAGCAGGATGCGATTATTTACCATGTGCAACATTAGATATGCCCCCTTTGATTCAAGGTGTTCAAGGCGTAACTGCAAATTTTAATTGGCAAACCTCTTGTGACCATTTACTAGATGCTTGCGGAGTACAACAAGCCGAACAAGTTTACACCTTCGTTCTAAATGCAAAAGACGATTATTGTATGGTGCCTGGTAGAAGATATGAAACAATTCGAATAAAAATTAAAAACAATCCTCCAGTAACCGCTGCGGATATGAATTGCATTGATGTGTTAGATGATGGGAGTGCAGTGCTTTCATGGACGCCTTCAGTTGATGCAGGAAGTTCATTTACCGAATATGAAGTTTGGTCTGCTACAGACGGTCTTTTAACAACAATACCAACAATTGCAACAGACACATATACCGTTTTAGGATCTGGAACTGACCTTGCTGAAAAACAGTATTACGTTGTTACTAAATTTGGTTGTGACGGAGGAAATAGCATTTATTCAGATACACTTAGTTCTATTTTTATGGAATTCAATGACCTTGCGGATGGAAGAGTCAGTTTAAAGTGGAATGATACGCACTTACCAAGGAATAATGGGGAAAATGAAATACAACAAATTTATAGAGAATACCCAATTGGGGTATGGACTTTGAGAGGAGAAGTTACTTATGGAACAAACTTATTTATTGATACAATAGATGTATGCGAAGATTTCATGAGCTATGAAATTCGTGTAGGGAATGACGCTGGTTGCGAATCAACATCAAATAAGGAAGGTGCAATTTTAAGTGATATTATTAATCCTATTATTCCTGTTTTAACAAGTGCCTCAATTAATCCAATCTCTTGCTTTGCCGAAATAGAATGGGACGTAAATCCATCAGAAGATACATTTGGCTATATCGTTTACGTTTTTATTGATGGTTTTTGGGAACCTGTCGATACTGTATTTGGTCGATTTAATAACACCTATACTTATGTTGCAACAACAGCTGACGAAGAACCTGAAGGATACCGAATTGCCGCCTTTGATTCTTGTTTAACACCACCTCCTGTAACGTATCAAACGTCTGCTTTAAGTCCTTCACATACAACAGTGCATTTAACCGAATCATATGACCTTTGTGATCGTTCGATTGGTTTAGAATGGACACCTTATTTAGGGTGGGTTGAAGAAGTTGCTCGTTATGAAGTACTTGTTAGTATAGGTGGATCTCCCTATGAAGTTATTTCGACAATTGAATCGGCTAACCTAAGGTTTACAGATACAGATTTAATTTATGATGTGAATTATTGTTATTATATAAGGGCCGTTTCTGTAAACGGTACCATGGTAAATTCAAATAAAATGTGTCGCTTGGCAGAACGCCCAAGTCAACCAGCATTTCATTATTTAACAACGGCTACACATCAATTAAATGATGGTATTGAAATCGTTTGTTATACAGATGGGGCAGCAATAGTAGAACGATATGAAATTGAAGTAAAAGAACCGTTTGATAGTGACTTTAGTTTAATTGCAGAAATTGCTCCAATAAGTGGTTTTTTCTTTAGTTATGTAGATGAAAATGTTTTTCCTGAGCGTGGAGAATATCAGTATCGTATAAACTTGATAGATCAATGTGGAAGAGTAGGAGCTACGTCTAATGTCGGTAAGACTTCTTTTTTAGAAGTAACAACTGATCATGTTAGAATGCTTCATACCTTAAGTTGGTCGGCATATACTGGCTTTGATGGTGATATTACAGAATATAATGTTTATCGTGGAGAAAATGGTGTTTTTGAAACGGCACCAATTGCAACAACTTTACCTGGAGTTAGGTCTTATGTAGATGATGTTTCAGCAAACTTCGATTCGCAAGGACAATATTGTTATCGTGTTGAGGCTGTCGAATCATTAAATACATTTGATTTTAGTGAAACCTCATTCTCTAACGCTGTTTGCACTACGATTGATCCATTGGTTTATATTCCAAATGCTTTTATTCCAAGAGGAGCTAATCCAGTTTTTCTTCCTGTCATTTCATTGTATGATTTTGATTCATATAACTTAGTTATTTACTCCCGTTATGGAGAGCAAATCTTTAATACAACAGATCGGTTTTTGGGTTGGAATGGAATGAATGAAAGAGATGGGCAATTGTATCAAGAAGGTGTTTATGTCTATCAATTAACATTTAGAGATAGAGCAGGGAATGATTATGATTATCAAGGAACTGTAACATTCATTCACGGTGAAAACTGATCTGTAGAGTTCTACCAATAAAAGAAAAATAAACGGGCATGTTTTTTGATAATGTTGGTTTACCTAAAAAACCAAAATCATGTCATCAAAGAATGGATTAATTGTTCTAGTTGTATTGAGTCTTTTTTCGAACCATAATTTTTCTCAAAAGTTTTCTTTCGGAACAGGGTTTCAATTGAATACTGGGATTTTCACAACAACTTTTCAAACCACATTAGATAATTATAGCGAATTTGTTCTAGCACCCGTACCAGGCTTTTTATATAAAGCTTCTTACGAAATCGAGATAAAAAATCAAACGAATATTGCTATAACAACCTATCCCTTTATCGGGCTTGGATTAAATAATGGTTATAATATTAACTCATTCGATTTAGAACTTCCTATTCTTGCAGAGTTGTATTTTGGAGATATAAAAGAACCTGCTTTTTATACAGGTGCTGGTTTTTCTGCAAGTTACTTAAATTCAGAAATTGGGGCAGAATCGTCCGGAATCGTATTAGGTCCTCAATTAGAATTTGGAGGTCAATTTTTTGGTTTTAATGGGCAATTAATTAGCATTCGATTAACATACACTGCCGGAATTTCAAATGTTTTTAGAACCAATCCAGAACCTAATGTTGTCAAAGAAAAACGAAATATGCTAGGTGTCGGAATGTTATACAATTTTTAAAGAATAGAAATTTATTGAATTGAGATTAAACCTTTTTGTTTTTTAACGTCTAAGAGTAAGTTATTTTATAAAAGAACCTGTTAACAAGTAGTATTGCCGTATATCTATTACTTGTAAGATTCGTTTTCTATAAAAGACTAATTTTGTAAAAAAATGGAAATGAAGCAAACCCTTTTAATTTTTTTGACCGTAATCGGACTAAATGTATTTGCGCAACCTCAAAAAGGAGCTAATCGACCAAATGGAGGTAAACGCTCGGGTGTTGAGAAGAATGGTGAAATTTTTGGAAACATTATAGATTCTATTTCGGGTGATGCACTTTCTTACGTCACTGTATTAGCAACAAAAGGTCCTGAAAAAAAAATCATTGGAGGAGCAGTAACAAAGGAGAATGGAAATTTTGCAATTCCAGATCTTCCATATGGCATTTATACAATAAAAATTTCATTTGTCGGATACCAAACAAAATTTATAGAAGGAGTTCGGATTTCAAAAGATAAAATGACCTTTAACGTAAAGGACCTTTCAATTCAACCAACAACACTGAAAACAGTTGAAGTAATTGGTGGACAACCAGACATTAGGTATGAAATAGATAAAAAAGTAATTAACGTTGAAGATCAAATAAATGCAGACGGGCAAACAGCGCTTGAAATTTTAGAAAACGTTCCTTCCATTTCTGTAAGTCCTGATGGAACTGTGACATTAAGAGGGAGTTCTAGTTTTACATTGCTAATAGATGGAGTTCCTACTATCCTTGAAGCCGGTGATGCTTTAGCAACAATTCCTGCAGGATCGATAAAAGATATTGAATTAATCACAAATCCTTCTGCAAAATATGACGCTGAAGGAACAAGTGGTGTTATCAATATCATTACAAAGAAAAATAAACTAGAAGGAATAAGCTGTTTAGTGAATTTGAGTGCAGGAAATTTTAATAATTTGTCTGGAGATGTAGCATTGAATTTTAAGAAAAACAATTTTACATTTGACGTTTCAGGAAATTATAACAGTAGAAGTAATCCAAACGAAGTAACAAGAGAGCGCATTACTACTTATGATAGTCTTGTAAATGTTTTAAGAAGTGAAGGCGAAAGTAATTGGAAAAGAAAAAGTTGGGGAGGTGGAGCAGGAGTACAATGGAATCCAAATAATAGCCATGTTTTATCAATACGGACTAATTTTAAATCAAATCAATTTTTACCTTTTTCAGATCTTAATTTTGAAGATTTCGACAATGATGTTCTAGTCAATTCTTTTTTTAATGAACAACATAATTATATTGAACTTTTTAAAAATACAACCAACCTATTTTACCAATACAACATTAAAAGAAATAAAGAGCATTACATTAGTTTTAAAGCAATTTCAAATATGTCTGATGTCACTCAATCAGACACAACGTTATCCTTTGATCAAGATGGAGGAATTCGATCTGGAAACTTATATACTGAAACGGGCCCTTCGAATTCCATCCGATTTAACTTAGACTATAGCTTACCTTTAAAGAAAGATCGAAAATTTGAAACAGGTATCCAAACGCAATTTGGAAATAGCGGAGATGTTGGAAAAAACTTTGTTTACAATCCAACGACCACAGCTTTTGATTTTGATCCTTTGCTAAGTTCAGATGTAAATTACGAAAGAGATGTACATGCTGCTTATTCTACCTTTGGAGGTAAACATAAACGTTTAGGGTATCAATTTGGTCTTAGAGCAGAATATACCTATCGTACAATAGCTTCTACTGCGGCAGTAGATTTTGCTGAAATTAACCGATTAGATTGGTTTCCATCCGCGCATTTTTCATATGGTTTAAAAAATGACGATCAATTTTTGTTCAGTTACTCAAGACGAATTGAACGCCCAAGAAGTTATTTCTTTGAGCCATTCATTACATTTGAAAGTCCGTTTAGCGTTAGAAGTGGAAATCCGAACCTACAACCAGAATATATTAATGCATTTGAAGCCAGTTATATTAAACCGTTAAAACGGAAAGGTTTCTTTAGTGTTGAAGGTTATTTCAGAAAAAGCGTTAATATCATTAATCGAATTTCAACCGTTTACGAACCTGGAATTCTTATTAATCAACCATTTAATATAGGAACATCAGAATCTTATGGGCTTGAAACTTCGTTAAGCATAAATGCTAAAAATTGGTGGAAGATTAATGCCGGAGCAAATGCTTACTTCTTTAACTTATCAGGTGAGTTAAATGACATTGATTATAGTGCAGAATCATTTAATTATTCAGGAAGGTTAACAAACACTTTCACAGTTAAAGGATGGGTATTGCAATCCGTTTCACGTTACCGAAGCGGTTCCGTTACAGCTCAAGGTGAAAGTTTTGGAGCATTTACACAAGATCTTTCTTTGAAAAAATCCTTTTATAAAAAACGTTTGTCAGTGACATTACAAGGGCGCAATATTTTAGGGACGTCTCGTAGAAAATCAATTTCAATTACAGAAAATGTTGTAATCAATTCACTTTCAAAACCACTTGCTCCGCAGTTAAGGGTAAGCGTTTCAATTAAGCTGAACAATTACCAAAAAGTGGCCGAAAGAAGTGAGCAATTGGATGATTTCTAGAAATGCTATAGTGAGGCTTTTTTAGTATTCTCGTATATTTCAATAGCAATTGTATTAATAATAAGGTTCTACCAAAAATCGTTTCATCTATCTCGATTAGTTTTTTATCTTGCGAATCAAATTCAAAACAGATAACATTAAATCGTTTCAATTATGAAAAAAGTTTTTTTGGTAGCCTTTTTATTCTTCGTTACAATTCAATCAATAGCACAAATAAATTATGAAAACAGGTTAGAGTTTGACTTGAGAGACGGATACGGTAGTGAACGAATCATAGAATTTGGTGAAGAAGGATTTATTCTTTTCTCGAAAAAAACAGAATTGGTAGAACGTCAAAGAGAGCGAAAGTTTGATATGTATTCAACTGATTTGGAATTGGAAAACACAAAAACTTTGTTGGTTGATCGCGACTATTCGCTTTATGAATCAGCAGTTTTGGACAATCGTTTCTTTTCATTTTATAAGACCAGACAAGGAGATTATATTTTGCATTCGATTGAAGCAGGAAGTCTTGAACAAACAAACGTTTCAGGAAAACTTTCAAAGAAGGCAATTGTTAAGACTATGGTTGTTATGGGAAGCTATGTATACCTTCATTTGATTGAGAAAAAATCAGATTACATTTTTGTCATTAATTGGAGAAACGGTAGATCAATTGAAACTCCAATTGAAATTAAAGGGTTTAAAAACAAAAATTTAAAGAAAATTCGCCTTCAGGTTATCGAAGATACAGAGGAAGTCCTGTTATTTATGCGTGCCAATAGAAACAAAAAAGAGAGTGATGTTTATGTTTTGCAATTTGATGAAGAAGGAAAGAAAAAGGGACAATTTAAATTAACTGAATCGATAGAGAAAAATTTCAGTAGTATTTCAGCTTCCCCAATTGATGATGATCATTATGTATTTACAGGAACATATTCGACAAAAGGTGCTACGACCTCACAAGGGTTATACTTTTGCGAAGCAGAGGAAGGAAAAGTTAATTATGTTGAATACTATAATTTTGCTGACTTAGAGAATTTTTTCAAATACCTTCCTAAGCGAAAACAAGAAAAAATTGAAAAGAAAAAAAAGCGCAAAAAAGAAAGAGGAAAAGAACTTTCATACAGTTACTATATTGCCGATCATAAAATTATCGAATTGGATGATGGATACCTGTTTTTGGGAGAAGCGTATTATCCAACTTACAGAACAGAAACCTATACCACTTATGTTAATGGTCAACCAGTAACTAGGACAAGACGCGTTTTTGATGGTTATCAATATACGCATGCTATTCTATCAAAATTTGATAAATATGGTGAAATGGTATGGGATCAAATTTTTGAAATGTGGCCTTCATATAAACCGTTTAGTGTAAAGCGATTTATTTCGATAGCAGATGGAGATCAAGATGCACTAAATTTAGTATTTGCAAGTAGAGGAAGGATTACAAGTAAATCATTTGATTTTGACGGAGAAATTTTGGCTGATAACACGTCAGAAGAAATTCAGACAAATTATGAAGGAGACAAAACAAAAAGCTCGTTCACCAATATTAATTATTGGTATGATGATTACTTTATTGCTTATGGATCGCAAACCATAAAAAATAAAGAGGATAAAAAAATAAAAAGAAAGCGAAAGGTTTATTTCATTACTAAAATTCAATATGAATAAAAACCAAACAGATTTCTTTTCTATCAAAACATAAATTATCCGTAACTTGTTATTGAATTAGCAAGAAAAATAATAGATCATCAATTAAAGATGATTTTCAATAAAATATTAGGACAATGGATAAAAAAATAATTCAAATCTTACCCCTCGGATTTCCTTGGGAAACACAAGATCCTTTTTTGTTTTGCGCTTATCATAAAGATGCATATCCTACAGGAAATGGTACTATGGGAATTGCAAAACAAGACTTGACAGGTCGTGCAATTGGGTCAGATTTTGTAATTAAGGATGGATTTAGAATGTATCATGGAAAAAACGTTCCTGGTTTTCCTTACCATCCACATAGAGGCTTTGAAACAATTACAATAAATAAACAAGGGGTGGTAGATCATTCCGATTCTCTTGGAGCGGCAGGCCGTTTTATGGAGGGAGATGTACAATGGATGACTGCAGGAAAAGGAATTCAACATTCCGAAATGTTTCCTTTATTGTACGACGACAAACCAAATCATTTGGAGATATTCCAAGTTTGGCTAAACCTACCAAAAGTGAATAAATTTGTTGAACCACATTTTAAAATGCTTTGGAAAGAAGATGTCCCAACGGTTTCTGTAAAGGACGAAAACGGAAATTCGGTTCATATTGACATTATTGCAGGAAAAATAGGGAATGAAAAGGCAGCAAACCCAACGCCAGATTCTTGGGCTGCAAATGCAAACAACGCCGTTGGTGTTTATACCGTAAAAATGGACGCAAATGCAAAAATGACACTTCCCCCAACACATACTGAAGCAAATAGAAGTTTGTATTTTTACAAAGGTGGATCATTAAAAATTGAAGACGTTACGATAGATGAAGAACATCAGATAATTGTTAAGGCTGATGCAAGTATTCAGATTTCAAATGAAAGTGATGTAGAAGCTTTTTTATTGGTGTTAGAAGGTAAACCAATTAACGAGCCTGTTGCGAAATATGGGCCTTTTGTAATGAATACACAACAAGAAATTCAAGAAGCAATTCGCGATTATCAAAGAACTGAGTTTGGAGGATGGCCTTGGGATAAAAGAGAAAATGTTCATGATAAATCAAAAGGAAGATTTGCCTTACATTCTAATGGAGTCGAAGAAGAGAAGTAGTCATCCATGAAACAAAATTTAGTTTTATTGCACGGAGCATTGGGAACGGAGAAACAACTTACTCCAATAAAGGAGCGGCTTAAAGAAAAATTTAATACCTATTCATTTAATTTCGAAGGTCATGGAGATCGGATTTCAAATGAATCATTTTCAATTCCGTTTTTTTCAACGAATCTAGTTGATTTTTTAGTAGAGAATGGACTAGAGCAACCAGCGATATTTGGTTTTAGCATGGGAGGATACGTGGCGTTGAATACAACGATAGAACACCCCGGTCGAATTGGGAAAATAGTCACTTTAGGAACTAAATTTAGCTGGAGTCCTGAGATTGCTTTGCAAGAAGTAAAACAGTTGAATCCAGATAAAATAATCGAAAAAATTCCGTCTTATGCAGATAAACTAAAAAAAGAACATTTGCCTGGTGATTGGAGGCTTGTTATGAATAAAACAGCAGCTATGATGTCAAAGATGGGAGATAATGTTCCTTTAAATTTTAATGCTTTGGCTAAAATTGAAAACCAAGTTGTCATTGGAATTGGAAATAAAGATCGAATGGTGGGAATTGAAGAATCAAAAAAGATTGCAGATCAAATTCCAAATGGACATTTGCAAATAATTGAAGGATTTAAACATCCAATAGACACGTTGGATATAGACGAGTTGGAAAAATATATAGTGAATGCATTGAAATAAAAAGATGAATCAATCTGAAATTATAGCAAAAGTAGCAGCACACTTTAAAAAAGAATTTGCCAATGAATCTACTGGACACGATTGGTTTCATATTGAACGTGTTTGGAAAAATGCAAAGCAAATTGCAAAAAATGAAAAGGTAGATCAATTCGTAGTTGAATTAGGAGCTTTGATGCATGATATAGCAGATCATAAATTTGTAGAGAATGCAGATGAAGAAGCAAAACTGAGAACACGAAAGTTATTGAAAAAATTGGAGGTCGAAGATCAGATCATAGAAAGCGTGCTTCATATTATCCTCAATTGCTCTTTTAAAGGAGGTATTGGTGAAAATAAAATGAGGTCAATGGAAGGACTGGTTGTTCAAGATGCCGACCGATTAGATGCTATCGGAGCGATTGGTATTGCGAGAACCTTTGCCTTTGGAGGTAAATTTGGAAACGTAATTTACGATCCGGAAATTGAACCAACTACATTTAAAAGTTCAGAAGAATATCGAAAAAATAGAACCCATACGATCAATCATTTTTACGAAAAATTACTTTTGTTGAAAAATGGAATGAATACATCCACAGGAAAATTATTAGCAGAAGAAAGACATCAATACATGGAAAACTTCCTTCAGCAGTTTTACGACGAATGGGAGGGTGTAAAATGAATACAATTTTAAACAATAACTAACGTTTGATTTGAATAATAACTGATACCAATACTAAGATGAAAAAAATAGCACTAATTTTTACAATATTTATGGCAAGCCTGGCTTTTGGGCAAGAAGGAGTTCAATTTGGGGTTAATATTTCACCAGCTTGGAAATTAAATACGCACAAAAATAGATTAACCACATTAAGATCGAATGAAACGGGTTATGGTTTTACTGCGGGAATCCCAATTCGGTATTGGTTAAATGAATATAGTTCTTTCGATACGGGCTTGGATTATGAATTTACAGCATTTGATAATTTCGAGAATGGTTTTTTAGTGTCTAGTTTTAGGTTTAATTCACTAAACCTTCCACTTGTATTTAATAGAAATATCAAAGGAAATTGGTTTGGTAAAATAGGATCGGGTTTTGTCTATAATGGCACTGCTAGAGGGTTGAATACGATTGGAGGAAATGGAGAAAGTGTAATAGATGATGTAAACAGAGTACAGCCTTATTTTGCTTTGGGGCTTAGTTCTCTTTCCGAAAGAGGATCAGGTTTTTTTGAAATAGGAGCCTTAGCAAGATATCAATTACTAGACATTTGGAAAGCAGATAAGGCCCCAAATGAGTTGTTGACAAGTCACATTTTAGCATTCGATTTTGTCTTACGCTTTTATTTTTAATAAGCGATTGTTCAAAAAATAGTTGAAAAAACCAAAGAAAACCTGTAACCAAACACTACTTTTGAAGTAATATGGTTTATGGCAATTCGCTAATGGTATAGTTATTGGAATTGTGTAAAACAATGACCGAATAGATGAAAAACATTTATTCAATACAATGCTTAAAAGAATGACTTTGATAAAACAACTACCTTATCTTATTTTAATCCTTTTTTCAACCCAATTTAATACGTTTGCTCAAGATGAAGAAGATGAATCTTGTGCCGAACCTGAAGATAAAAAAACCGTAAAACTGCTCAAAGAAGCAGAAAGTACAAAAAATGATAAAAGAGAACGCTCTCAATTTTATACAGAAGCAATAAAACTTGCACCTGATAATGCGTTTATTTACTATTCATTTGCACAGTTCAATTATAAACAAGCTGAAAATGTGCAAGCGCAGTTTGATGCCGGAAGAACAAACTTTAATAAACTAAGAACAGCTTATTTAGGCGCAGCAAAAACATATCAAAAAGTAATTGAATATTGTCCAGATTTTCATTCTGATGCCTATTATAAAATAGGTTATATCAATTACTTATTAGGTGATCAAGCAGAAGCCGTAAAGTACTTTAATCAATTTTTAAATTTTGATTCAAAAGATCCTGAGAAATACAGTGACGCTTATTCAAAGAACAAAGCAGATATTCAAGAGATTTTACCAGAGATTCAATTTTATGAAGAGTTTTTTGCTAAAAAAGTACCTTATAACCCAGTTGAAGTGATTAATGTGTCATCAATGAAAGACGAGTATTTACCAATGATTTCACCAGATAATGAATTGATTTTCTTTACAAGAAAAGGAAAGTCAGACGATCCAGGTGGAGTGGTTAAGGCAGTAATAGAATCATTTACAATGAGTCAACGTTCAAGCGTAAAGACAGATTTTGACGGAGGAAAACCATTAAAAAAACCATTCAATACATTTGATTATTCAAACTACGGAGGTGTTTCACTTTCATTAGATAATAAAGAAATGTTCATTTGTGCATGTCAAGAAGTAGATTATCAACCTCATGCAAATTGTGACATTTATAGAACAACGTTTGAGCGTTCTGGAGATGGAGGAAATGATTTTACTTGGACGGCTTTAGAAAACCTAGGTCCAGCTGTAAATACAACAGACGGTTGGGAAGCACAACCAACACTTTCTTCAGATGGAAATACACTCTATTTTGCAACATGGAGAGAAGGGTCATTATTGACTGATATTTATTATTCAAATCGAAAAGAAGACGGTTCTTGGTCACAAGCAAAATCAGTTCCTGGACCAATTAATTCAGAAGGACATGATAAAGCTCCATTTTTACATCAAGACAGTGAAACGCTATATTACGTTTCGGATTGTTTAGGCGATCGAAAAGGGGCCGGGGGGTCTGATATTTTTTATGCAAGAAAAGATGATAAAGGAAATTGGAATGAACCTAAGAATATTGGTCATCCCATTAATTCAGAAGGAAACGAAGTTGGTTTAGTTGTTTCTACTGATGGACACTTGGCATATTATACTTCACGTAATGCAAATTCAAAAGGATATGATATCTATTACTTTGAATTGTATGAAGAAGCGCGTCCTCAAAAAGTGAAATTTTTTAAAGGAGTAGTTAAAGACGAAGAAGGCGAGCCAATTAAAGACGCAGTTGTTGAAATTTCATATAAAAACAGCGAAGAAAGTGTTGAAATTAAAGTCAATGGAGATGATGGTAAGTTTGCAGCAATTATTAATGTTGATAAAGAGGAACCAGAAGACGTAATGATTGCTGTAAAAAAAGAAGGCCATTCTTTTGATACAAAATTGATTAAAAAAGAAGAATTAATTAAATCAGATGAAACATTTGCTGAAGAGAAAATTGAGATGGAAATTGATACCATTCAAGTTGGAAAAGCGTTTACGATTGACGAAATTTTATATGAAACGGATTCTTACGAATTAAGTGGTGATTCAAAATTTATTTTGAACCAGTTTGCCACCTTTTTAAAAGAAAATCCAACAGTAAATGTTACCATTCAAGGACATACAGATGATGTGGGGAATGATGCAGCGAATAAAACGTTGAGTGCAAATCGTGCAAAAGGTGCTATGGAGTACATTATTGCAAAAGGGATTGAAGCAAATCGTCTAAAATCAGAAGGCTTTGGAGAAACAAAACCAAAAGTTCCAAACAGTTCTGCATCCAATAGAGCAAAAAACAGACGAACTGATTTTCTGATAACAAAGTATTAGATCAACTGATCGTTTTATAATGTTTACAAGCACCAACAAATTGATTGATTTACAGGACTACTTTAAACGTAAATTAGCTGATTTATATTCAGAACGAGAGATTGATAATATCTTTTATTGGTGGTGTGAAGAAACCTATCAATTAAATAAATTTGATTTAAAACGTACAGAAAAAAGATTGTCAGAGTCTGACTTACTTCAAGTAAGAGAAATCGTTAATAGATTGGAAAAAGAAGAACCTATTCAATACATCTTAAAATACACTGAATTTTATAATTGCCGAATTGATGTAAATGAGCATGTTTTAATTCCGCGACCAGAAACAGAAGAATTGGTCGATTTAATTTTAGGTCAAGTTTTAGAAGGTGATAAAATTTTAGATATCGGAACAGGTAGTGGTTGTATCCCTATTGCATTAAAAAAAGCAAAACCAACATTAGACCTATTTGCAATTGATATTTCAGAAAAGGCATTGGAAATGGCAAAAGCTTCTGCGGTTAAAAACGAAACCGAAATAGAATTTAAATTAAAGGATATCTTAAAAGATACTTTAGATGAATATCCAAATTTAGATTGTATTGTGAGCAATCCTCCTTATGTATTAGCTTCAGATAAAGAAAAAATGTCAAACAATGTATTGAATTTCGAACCACATTTAGCATTATTTGTTGAAGATCAAGATCCTTTACTCTTTTATCGAAGAATAGCAGCTTTAGGAATGGAAAAATTAAATAATGGAGGAAAACTTTTCTTTGAAATTCATGAAGATTTTGGAAAAGAAACAAAAAACTTTTTGGAAGAACTCAAGTATAAAAATGTGAAAATCATTCAAGATTTACAGGGAAAAGACCGAATGATTTTTTGCGTAAAATGATTGCGAAATCAGTGCAATTGATCAACTTTAAAAACAAAAAGCCTCTGTACTAAGTACAGAGGCTTTTTTTATAATGAACCTAGTGTAGACTAGATATTCTCAATTACCATAGCAGAAGCGCCACCGCCTCCATTACAAATTCCAGCGGCACCAAATTTCCCGTTGTTTTGTTTTAAAACATTAATTAATGTTACTACAATTCTAGAACCTGAATTGCCAAGTGGATGACCAAGTGAAACAGCTCCACCGTTTACATCAACTTTAGCAGGATCTAAGCCTAATTTTTTTGTATTAGCCAAACCAACAACAGCAAAAGCTTGATTCAATTCCCAATAATCAATATCAGTCGTTTCTAAACCAGCTTTAGCTAATGCTACAGGAACAGCTTTTGAAGGTGCAGTTGTAAACCATTCTGGTTCGTGAGCAGCATCTCCATATCCTTTAATTTTAGCGATTGGTTTTAATCCGTGTTTTTCAACAGCCTCAGTACTTGCTAAAATCAAAGCAGATGCACCGTCATTTAATGTAGAAGCATTTGCAGCAGTAACCGTTCCTTCTTTGTCAAATACAGGACGTAGATTTGGAATCTTTTCCATTTTAACATTTTTATACTCTTCATCCTCATTTACAATGATAGGATCCCCTTTTCGTTGAGGTACTTCAACCGCAACAACTTCATCCGCAAATTTTCCTTCATTCCAAGCCTTTGCTGAACGATTATATGACTCAATAGCAAAAGCATCTTGTTCTTCTCTTGAAAATTTTTCTTCAGTAGCACATTTTTCAGCACAAACTCCCATATGAACACGGTTGTAAACATCAGTTAAGCCATCTTTGACCATCCCGTCAACCATTTTTACATCACCTAATTTTGTAGCGTTCCTTGCTGCATAATAATGAGGTACAGAACTCATGTTTTCCATTCCCCCAGCGACAACAATATCATTGTCTCCCGCTAGAATCGTTTGAGCAGCTAAACTAATTGCTTTCATCCCAGAAGCACATACTTTATTTACTGTTGTACAAGGTACATTCTGATTAATTCCTGCAAAAATAGAAGCTTGTCGAGCTGGTGCTTGTCCAATATTAGCAGACATTACATTTCCCATAAAAACTTCATTTACCAATTCGGGAGAAATGTTTGCTTTTTCTAAAGCACCTTTAATAGCAGTTGCTCCAAGTTTAGGTGCAGGTACAGAAGACAATGCTCCTCCAAAACTTCCAATCGGTGTTCTAACCGCTGAAACTATATATATATCTTTCATAATTATTAATTTAATTTGTGTACAAATCGAACCAAATTTTTCGATCAATTCTTGGACGAAAAATTTAGTGCAAAATTACGATTCCAATTCCATTTTTCAAAATAGGGTAAGAATCAGCAGGTTGTAACATTAATTAGTTTATGCTTTAAGAAAAATGAAAGTTGAATTGTAGCAACAAAAAAAGCAGGACTAATCCTGCCTTTTTTTGTTTTTCACGAATTTTAAAGTAAATCTAACTTTGCATTGTAACAACACGTTGCTCATAAGGAGCTTCGAAACCTGCTGCAACAAGCGCTTCCAAAATATCTTGTCTTGTTTGCCAATAAACATCCCAATAATTATCAACTTCACAATATGGAAGTGCTAACAATTCTATTGTGCTATTGGTAAGATTATTAACAACAACAGTTGGTGCAATGCTGTCCATTACATTTGCATCTTTTAGCATGACATCAGTCATAATTTTTTGCGCGTTTTGTATGTCTGAACCATAGCGAATGTTAAAAGGCATATCTACACGTAAATTCCCTTTTTTTGTAATATTTGTTATTGTTCCGTCAGTAATTGTTCCATTTGGAATAATTTCCGTTTTGTTTTGAAACGTTTCTAAAATTGTAACAAATACAGAAATCTCCTGTACAATACCTAACGTACCATCTACTTCAACCAGGTCACCAACTTTAAATGGTTTGAAAATTAAAATCATAACACCAGATGCAAGATGCCCAAGTGAACCATTAAAAGCTGCTCCAATAGCAATACCTATACCAGCAATTAACGCAGCAAATGAAGCTGTCGGAATTCCAACAATACCTGCGATAGAAATAAAGAGTAAAGCTTTTAATGCAAATGATATAATTGTAATCAAAAAAGGTTTTAAAGAAACATCCATTTCCCTTTGATCAAATGCTTTTCTAACGCCTTTTAATAAGAGTTTGATGAGCCATAATCCAATGAATAGTGCAACGATACCACCAATGAGTTTTAAACCCCAATCTCCAATTCCGCTTGAAATAGAAGAGAAAAATGAAGAAAGAGATCCTGTTGCCGAATCAACACTTTGTATTAATAATAACATAGTTCGTTTGTTTTAAATTTGATTTAATTTATGGAGAAGTTCAATTGCCGTTTTCTAATTTCGACTAGAGGATAAAATTTAAAGCTAAATGGAATGATCTGACTTAGAAAAACACCTAGTTTTATGAATTGTTAAAAATTGAGTAAAACACAGTTCGTATAAGGATTGAAATTCAGATAAATAACAACTTCAACAAAAAGCAAAATAATTTGCTTACTTCTCTAAGAAACACTATCTTTGCAGCCCGTTTAACGGTAAAACGGACCGATACCTGTTCGGAATATTTTTAAAACCTCTCAATATCAGGATAGTTGAGATACAAAGAAACGCCAATATGGCTGACGAAAAAACAAACAAAGAAGAAGTTTCTGAAGAAACAACTGCAAAAGTTGAAGAAACAAAAGTAGAAGCTGCTGCAGAAGAAACAACAAAAGAAGTTGTTGCAGAAGCTCCTAAAGAAGAATTTGACTGGTATGCTTATGAAAATGATGGGCATTCTCCAGCTGAAATCGCAGAATTAAATGAAATCTATGACGGGACATTGAATTCAATTCAAGAGAAAGAAGTGATAGATGGAAAAGTTATCGTTTTAACACAGAAAGAAGTTGTAGTTAATGTTGATTACAAATCTGAAGGTGTTGTTCCAATCAACGAATTTAGATACAATCCTGATTTAAAAGTTGGAGATGTTGTTGAAGTATTTGTTGAGCAATTAGAAGATAAATATGGACAATTAGTTTTATCTCACAGAACAGCAAGAACTCACAGAGCATGGCAACGTGTAAATGAAGTATTGAAAACAGGTGAAATTATTACTGGTTTTGTGAAGTGTAGAACAAAAGGAGGATTGATCGTTGACGTTTTCGGAATCGAAGCGTTTTTACCAGGGTCTCAAATTGATGTTAAGCCAATTCGTGATTACGATCAATTCGTTGGTAAAAATATGGAATTCAAAGTGGTTAAAATTAATCACGAATTCAAAAATGTTGTTGTTTCACATAAAGCACTTATTGAAGCTGAGCTTGAAGAGCAAAAGAAACAAATCATTGGTGGTCTTGAAAAAGGTCAAGTATTGGAAGGAACAGTTAAGAACATTACTTCTTACGGAGTCTTCATTGATTTAGGTGGTGTAGATGGATTAATCCACATTACTGATTTATCATGGGGTAGAGTTAATCACCCAGAAGAGATTGTTACATTGGATGAAAAAATCAATGTTGTTATCTTGGACTTTGATGATAATAAAAAGAGAATCGCACTTGGTCTTAAACAATTACAACCACATCCGTGGGATGCATTGGATGCAAGTGTAAATGTTGGAGATAGTGTAAAAGGAAAAGTTGTTGTAATCGCTGATTACGGAGCATTCATTGAAATTGCTGCTGGAGTTGAAGGATTAATTCACGTTTCTGAAATGTCTTGGTCTCAACATTTACGTACAGCACAAGATTTCATGAAAGTTGGAGATGAAGTTGAAGCAGTAGTTTTAACATTAGACAGAGAAGAGCGTAAGATGTCTCTAGGAATTAAACAATTGATGCCAGACCCTTGGGCTGATATCGAAACAAAATATCCTGTTGAATCTAAGCATAATGCTGTAGTTAGAAACTTTACAAACTTTGGTGTATTCGTTGAGTTAGAAGAAGGAGTAGATGGATTGATTCATATTTCTGACCTTTCTTGGTCTAAGAAAATCAAGCATCCTTCTGAATTCTGTAAAGTTGGAGATAAATTAGATGTTGTTGTTCTTGAGTTAGATAGAGACAACAGAAGAATTTCTCTTGGACATAAACAACTGGAAGAAAATCCATGGGATGTATTTGAAAATACTTTCGCTGAAGGAAGTGTTCATCAAGGAACAATTATTGAAGAGAAAAAGGATAAAGCAGCAATCGTTTCTTTACCTTATGGAGTCGAAGCTATTTGTCCTAAGAAACACTTGAGAAAAGAAGATGGTTCTAATGCTACGGTAGAAGAAACATTAGATTTTAAAGTGATTGAATTCAGCAAAGACGCTAGAAAAATTGTTGTTTCGCATACGCGCATCTTCGAAGAAGGTGAAGACAGACCTTCTGGTGGTGGCGGTAAGAAAAAATCTTCTGGAGGTAAATCTTCAGGAGGAAACAAAGCCGTTTCAGCAATCAATAATTCAAATGAAAAATCTACATTAGGAGATTTAGATGCATTATCAGCATTAAAATCTGAAATGGAAAAAGGAGAGCAGTAAAAAGTTCTTTTTGATTAAATACTGAGAGCGCCTCATCTTTTAAGATGGGGCGCTTTTTTATTGAACATCACTAAAAACACGAATAAAATTTCAATCGACTTAAAACCGAATCAAAAGAACTTTTATAAAACCAGTTTCATTTCTTAAAACCTTAAAGGATCAACCATTATTTTTAGTAATTTCATAAGCAGAAAAATCTACAAGCAAAACGATTATTATGGCCTCAGACTCTAATGCAACAATCAGACAGAAGAAAAAAATGCCACTTCATATAAAGATTCTTTTAGGAATGGTCGCTGGAGTAGCCTTTGGTTTTCTAATGTGGCAATTAGATGGAGGTAAAGAATTTGTAATTAATTGGATAAAACCGTTGGGAAAGATTTTTGTGAACTTACTTAAACTTATAGCCATTCCATTAATTATCGCTTCTTTGTTGAAGGGGATTTCAGATTTAAAAGATATTTCAAAATTTGCTAAAATTGGAGGACGATCGATTTTAATTTATATCGGCACAACAATAGTTGCAATTGTCATTGGTTTACTAACTGTCAATCTTTCTAAACCGGGAGAAGGAATTTCGGATGAGACGATTCAAACAATGACTGAAACATACGCAGGAAATTCAAACATTGAGAAAAAATTGATGACTGCTGATGAACAAATCAATAGCGGACCACTGGATTTTATTGTAAATATGATTCCCTCAAATTTATTTGATTCCTTGAGTGATAATGGAAATATGTTACAAGTTATTTTCTTTATTATCTTTTTTGGAATAGCTATGTTACTTGTTCCTGAAGAAAAGTCAAAGCCAATTAAAGCCTTTTTTGACGGATTAAATGATATTGTCTTAAAAATGGTCGATTTAATTATGTTATCTGCTCCATATGCCGTTTTTGCTCTTTTAGCAACCGTAATCGTTTCATCAGAAGATCCAGAAATTTTATTCGCTTTGCTTAAATATGCGGGAACTGTTATTGTAGGTTTATTATTAATGGTGGGATTCTATTTATTTTTAGTTGGCGTATTTGTAAAAAAGAACCCACTTTGGTTCTTAAAATGCCTGTCTCCAGCTCAATTATTAGCGTTTACTACGAGTAGTAGTGCAGCAACACTACCTGTAACAATGGAACGTGTAGAAGAGCATTTAGGGGTAGATAAAGAAGTGTCTTCTTTTGTACTTCCTGTTGGAGCTACAATTAATATGGATGGAACCAGTTTATATCAAGCAGTAGCAGCTGTATTTATAGCGCAGGCACTTGGAGTTGATTTAACATTGATAGATCAAATGACAATTGTTATTACAGCATTGATGGCTTCTATAGGGTCAGCAGCTGTGCCAGGTGCAGGGATGGTGATGTTAGTTATTGTTTTACAAGCTGTCGGAAAATTTAGCCCTGAACAAATTGCAATAGGTTTAACATTGATTTTTGCAGTAGATAGACCACTCGATATGATGCGAACAACAATTAACGTCACAGGAGATGCTACTGTGTCTATGCTTGTTGCAAAATCGCTAGGTAAGCTTAAAAATCCAAGTGAGAAAAACTGGAATGATCATATTGAAAATATAAAAACTGAAGGTTAATTAGAATTTATCTTCCATCCCAATCTTCTGATCTTTCAATGGCTTCCAATAATTGAAGTTGAGTTAATAACTCTTTTAGATATTCCCTGAATTTTTTGGACATCTTACTATAGCGCGTTTTTTTTGATTCTTTATTTTCTATTGAAATGTTTCCTGTTAATGTAGAAATTCGAATCTCTAATTTTAAGATTTTCTTAGTGTAAGTTTTGAATAATAAATTATCGTGATTTAATAAAGCTCGCTCTTCTGCATAAGAAGATTTCTTATTCATTTTCTTAACGAATAATTTAAGCTGTTTTGAGTTTAAACTTTTGCTTCCAAGTTTTTTTGAAAATTCTTCTTGTCCTGGGGCCAGCATTTCTTTTGTTCGAGCAAGGGTAGTATAAACAAGGACACTATCGGTGTTTTTTGAGATTTTTATGGAATTATTGAAAGCAAATGACTGGTTGCATAATAGCAATAATAGAAAAGGTAAAAGTTTAATCATTTGAATTCAGATCAATTAAGGATAACCCTTTTAATTTATTGTACATTTCCAAACACACCCATGCATCAGTAGCAGCATATGTTTTTTGTTTTTCGTTTAATACTTGTGCTTCCCAATTAGAGACTTGTGCATTTTTTGAAACTCGAAACCCCAGTACAATTGCGGTTAGTTTTCGCAATCCATTTGCTTCGATAGGAATTGTTTTTACCATTTCATTTAATTCTACAAATCCAAATGGATTAAAGGGAACCATTTTTTGTAAAAAAATGATATCATCACGCAAGCCGATTCCAATTTTACTAATCGCTTCATTTTGGAAAAAGGCAATAATTTCTGAAGTAATTCCTGTTTTACTAATGCGAATGAGAAAGACTTTTTCTGGAATTGCAATTTGAAGTAAAGCAACATCATTAGACATTCCTTTTACAAAAACGGGTTTTGTTTCTGTATCGAATCCAACAATTTTGTGATCGGCAATTTCTTTGAATACTGCTGCTACTTGCTGTACTTGATCTACAACTACGATTTCTCCCTCATAACGATTAAGAGGGAGATTGTTAACAGCTTCTTTCGAAATATTTTGTTCAAACATGAACTAAATTTTCATGAATATAAAAATAATTGTTGGAAGTAGGATAGGGGATGCAGAAAAACAGAACGACTCTATTTTAATAATAGTGAACTTGTTAGTTGGACGCGTTTCTGATTATTAGTTCATATTGTGAGGTCACAACTTAAAAACTCAGAAACGTTTTAAACAAAAACAGCCTCTTAATATTAAGAGGCTGTTTTTAAATTAATGATTATTGTCTTTAACAGTTCATTCCACCACAAACATTTAACGTTTGGCCAGTAACATATGCAGATAAATCAGAAGCTAAGAAAACAGTTGTATTTGCTACATCTTCTGGAGTACCACCTCGTTTCATTGGAATGTTATCTCTCCACCCTTGAACGACATTTTCATCTAAGGCTGCAGTCATTTCCGTTTCTATAAACCCTGGAGCAATTGCATTACATCTAATATTTCTCGATCCTAATTCTTGCGCTACTGATTTTGTAAACCCAATCATACCCGCTTTAGAAGCAGCATAATTTGCCTGTCCAGGATTTCCTGATACACCTACAACTGAACTCATGTTAATAATAGAACCTTGACGCGCTTTTAACATAGGTCTTAAAACAGCTTTAGTTAAATTAAAAGCAGATTTAAGGTTTGTATCAATCACTTCATCCCACTGTTCTTCATTCATCCGCATCAATAAATTATCACGCGTAATTCCTGCGTTATTCACTAGAATGTCAATTTTTCCAAAAGCATCCATAACTTCTTTTGCAAGGTCTTGAGCTGCATCAAATTGCGAAGCATTAGACTTAAATCCTTTTGCAATACCTCCATTAGTTGTTAATTCAATTTCTAAAGTTTTTGCTTTCTCTTCTGAAGACAAGTAGGTAAATGCTACAGTCGCACCCTGTGCAATAAATGTTTCAGCAATTGCTTTACCGATTCCTCTTGACGCGCCAGTAATAATTGCAACTTTTCCTTCTAATAATCCCATAGGTATAATCTTAGGTTTAAATTATAAATTTTTATTAGGGTATAAAAAAACCGTCTGCCTTAGGCAAACGGTTTTTAAAATCTTTATCAATTATGCTTCAGCTAATGGTTCTACTAAAATTCGACCACAGTGTTCACAAACGATTAATTTTTTTCTTGCTTTAATATCTAATTGTCTTTGAGGCGGTATTTTATTAAAACATCCTCCACAAGAATCACGTTCTACAGAAACAACAGCTAAACCGTTTTTAGAATTATTTCTTAAACGATCGTAAGCAATAACTAAACGCTCTTCAATTGATTTTTTTGCCTTTTCAGACTTTTTAATCAATTTTTCCTCGTCTTTCTCTGTTTCAGCAGAAATCTCAGCTAATTCTTTTTGTTTCAATTCAAGATCAGTTGTTCGTTCCTCTAGCTTTTCTCTAGAAGTTCCGATAATTTCCTCTTTATGTGAAATCTTAGCTTTAGATTCATTAATCTTTTTCTCTGAAAGCTCGATTTCTAAACCTTGAAATTCAATTTCTTTAGAGATCGAATCGTACTCACGGTTATTACGAACATTTTTTTGCTGTTCAGTATATTTTTTGATTGACGCTTTAGCATCTTTGATCATGTTTTTACGATCAGAAATACCCGTTTCTAAGCTGCTCAATTCTTCTTCAAGCTTCGTTAAACGCGTTTGTAATCCTTCTACTTCGTCTTCTAAATCCTGAACCTCTAAAGGAAGTTCTCCTCTGATTGTTCTTATTTTATCAATTGCTGAATCTACTTGTTGAAGCTCTAATAAGCTCTGTAACTTTTCTTCAATTGTTTGATCTGCACCTTTTTTCTTAGCCATGATGTATTAAAAATATTTTACCGGATTTGTGTTATTCTCCGTTAAACAGGGTGCAAATGTAGTGAAATTTTTTCTTAAAAGTGCATCCAAAAGTTCAATTGTGTATTGTTCACTTTCGAAATGCCCAATGTCGGCGATAATAATTTGATTTTCAGCATCAAAAAATTCATGATACTTAAAGTCTCCCGTAATAAATATGTCAGCTCCTTTTGCTTTTGCTGTCTGTAATAAAAAACTTCCAGCACCACCGCACCAAGCTACTTTTTTTATGGGTTTGTTTCTTAAATTAGTATGACGTATAATACCACATTTGAAACGATCTTTAATTAAATCAAGAAAATCAATTTCATTTATAGGAACTTCAAGATTACCATACATTCCTGCGCCTTCATTTTCAGACTTATTTAAAAGAGGGATAAGGTCATAAGCAACTTCTTCGTACGGGTGTGCAATTAACATTGCGTTTATGCATTTATTTGCAAGGTGTTGTCCGACAATAACTTCAATTTTAATTTCCTCTCCAACTTGAGATTCACCAATATTTCCATTGTGCGGATTCGCATTTTCGCTCGGTTTAAAACTGCCTTGACCAATTGTTGTAAAACTGCATTCGTCATAATCACCAATTGCTCCTGCACCAGCATTAAAAAGTGCTTTTTTAACTTCGGTTACATTTTCTTTAGGAGTAAATACACTTATTTTACATAATTTACCTTTGACTGGGGAAAGAATTTTAGGGGCTTTAATTCCAAGTAAATCCCCAATTTTCTTATTGACACCCAATTGGTAATTATCCAAATTCGTATGAATTGCATAAATCGCAATATCATTCTGAATTGCTTTAATTAATGTTCGTTCAACATAGTTTGATCCTGTTATTTTTTTCAATCCTTTGAAAACAATTGGATGGTGTGCTATGATTAAATTACAGCCCTTTTGAATTGCCTCTTCAACAATTACTTCAGTACAATCCAAAGCAATAAGCGCATTTGTAAGTTCATTTTTCCTATTTCCGACAATTAATCCAGAATTATCATAAGATTCTTGACTGGATAGAGGAGCAAGTCCTTCAAGGTAATTTATTATCTCAGCAATTTTCATGTTGTAATTTTAATTCGATAAGAATCATTTCACTAAAACAAAGATAGTTTTTACTTTTGGAACCCATAAAATAAATGCAATGCAGGTTTATAAATTAAAAGGAATTCTTCAAAAAGAAGGGTGGTTATTAAACCCTTTCGTTACAATTGATGACAATGGAAAATTAGAATCAATATCAACGAAAAGTGAACAATCAATTTTTGAGACGCTTGACGTCTTTGCAGTTCCAGGGTTTCAAAACGCGCATTCGCACGCTTTTCAGTATGCAATGGCTGGATTAGCCGAAGTTCATACAACAACGAAAACACCAGATGATTTTTGGTCATGGAGAGACGCCATGTATCAATTAGCATTGCAAATTAACCCAGATGATTTAGAACATATTGCAACTATGCTTTACGCTGAAATGTTAAGGCATGGGTATACCAATGTGGCAGAGTTTCATTATGTACATCACGACAAAAATGGAAATCAATACAATAATCTTTCAGAAATGGGTGAACGATTGGTTATTGCAGCAAAAAAAGCGGGAATTGGAATTACATTAATCCCTATTTTTTATCAAAAAGGAGGGTTTGGAAAAGCTCCTTCAGGTAGTCAAAAAAGGTTTCTTTCAACTGAATTAGATGACTATCTTAAATTACTAGAGGCTTCTGAAAAATCAACACAATTATACGCAAATGCTAATGTAGGAATAGGAATCCATTCTATGCGTGGAGTAGAGCCTAAAACGATTATCGAAATTGCAAAAAAGGGACCTCAAAATCTTCCTTTTCATATTCATGTTTCGGAACAATTAAAGGAAATAGAAGATTCATTAACTTATCTTGGAAAACGCCCTGTAGAATGGATGTTAGAAAATATTGAATTAAACGAGCGCTTTCACCTAGTTCATGCAACACATTTATCGAATCAAGAAACAATTGACTTAGCGAAAAGTGGGAGTAATGTTGTACTATGTCCCTCAACAGAGGGAAATTTGGGTGATGGCATTTTTCCATTAAGACATTTTCAAGAAGAAGGAGGGAAGTGGAGTATTGGAACAGATAGTCACATTGGTTTAAACCCGTTTGAAGAGTTTAGGATTTTAGATTATGGACAACGTTTAACAAGCCATAAAAGAAATACATTTTATTCTCAAAATGAAGGAGATAGTGGAAGGTTTGCTCTTAATATGGCGTTGATTTCAGGACGAAAAGCTATGAATAATTTCCAAACAACATATTTTAGTGAAGGAGACTATTTTGATGCTGTTTTGATTGATGCTAATGCTCCTTTAATTGCAACCAGTGGAATTGAAAAATTACTTTCAACAATTACCTATGCAACAGATATTTCAACTCAATATGGGACTTTTTCAAAAGGCAAATTAGTTGTTAAGAATAGGAAGCATCAATCTTATGATAAGATTCGGAAAGAATTTGTTTCAACTCTTTTAAAATTGAAAAACCGCAATTAAACTAGGAATTGCCTTAAGTATTAAAACTAAATAGTGCCAAACCTTTCGTTTAGTATTTTTTCAACTTTTCCACTGTGTTTTACTACTTTTTTTGACCAGGCCAGTTTTATAGCAATTTGATCTTCTTCAGATAATTTCCAATCAATGTTTTCATCTGCACGCATTCGCTCAGTAATACTGAACAAAGCTAAAGCGACCGAAACAGAAATATTATAACTTTCTGTAAAACCGTACATTGGTAATTTTACATAAGTGTCAGCATGATCTAGCGCAGTTTGAGTTAATCCGGTTAATTCTGTCCCAAACAATAAAGCTACTGGTTGATCTAAGGAAAGTGTTTCAATAGAACAATCATTTGTATGTGGTGTTGTTGCTACAATCTTATATCCATTGGACTTTAATTGATTAAGGCATGAAATGGTGTTTTCTTCTTCTTGATTATATCGCTTTACATTTAACCATTTAGACGATCCCATATCAATCTCTTTGTTAGGAGAGTATGTGTTTGAATTTTCTATTACATGAACATCTTGAATTCCGAAACAATCGCAAGAACGCAAAACTGCAGCGGAATTGTGCGGTTGAAAAATATTTTCAAGAGCAACGGTGACATGTCTTGTGCGAGATTGAACAATGGAGTCGAATTTTTCTTTTTTATTTTCTGAGATATGCTCATAAAACTGTTCGAGAAGCCATTTTTCTTTTTCCATGGGTCAAATTTAGGAAATCATTTCAGACTTGATGAATGATTCAGATTACTGCCTTACGAAAAAATGGCAAAAAAAAGCATAAAAAAAAACCGCTTCGAACAATCGAAGCGGGATCAATTTCTTTAAAGTATAACTATCTTAGTTTACTTTTCCAGATAAATCAGCTCCTGCTTTGAACTTAACAACGTTCTTTGCAGCAATTTTAATTTCTTTCCCAGTTTGAGGGTTTCTTCCTGTTCTAGCAGCTCTTTTAGAGATAGAGAAAGATCCAAATCCAACTAAAGAGATTTTATCTCCTTTTTTTAAAGCTTCTTCTGTTGTAGCAACGAAACCTTCTAATGCTCTTTTAGCGTCTGCTTTTGATAATCCTGATTTTGATGCCATTGCATCTACTAATTCTGATTTGTTCATAATCAAATTTATTTTTTTGGTTAAAAATTTAATGTCGAAGCAAATATATCTGAAAAACCTTACGCTCCAAGGAATCCGGCATAAAAGAGGGTGTTTTTGTTAATAAAATCGGCATAATGTTGATAAGTGCACCTAAAAACACCGATTTTACTAGGGTTTTCGCTTCTTTTTTAATTTTCAAGAAAGATTCTATCCGCACCGTTAAATTGAGGTGATTGAATAGACAATACTTTTATAGGCTTAGTAGAGAGGACTTTTAACGCATGAGGAGTTCCTTTTGGGATGGTAAAAAAATCACCTTTGCGAATGACGAATTTTTCGTCACCCAGTATCATTTCACCTTTGCCTGAAATAACATATATGTTTTCAGTGTGTTCTGCATGCTTATGTAATCGAACTCCTTCTTTAATCCAAATCAAAATAGAAGTTTGTTCATTTGTGTTTGAAATCTTCTTTGCTAATATATTTTCAAAAGGTTCGTGCGATTTAATTTTTTTCAGTTGATTAATGTCTTGACATATTAAGGATGTGCAAGAGAAGAGAAAGAGTAGTGCAACTATTTTTTTCATTTTCTATTTATTTTAAAATGAGTTGGCATAACGAAAAATCAAATCCTTGAACAAAAGTACTCAAGGGCATCCGTTTCTTTCCTTCAAGTTGAATATCGATTAATTTAATCCATCCGTCAGTAGTGCCAAATTTAACTTCCTTGTCTATAACCTGGATTTTACCACGATTGTCCGTATCGGTTATTTCAGGTTGAGCCATAAATAACTTTAAAGAGCGAACTTTTCCGTCTTTATTAACTAGTTCTGTCCAAGCAGTGGGATAAGGAGATAATCCTCGTATTTTATTATAGATAGTAGTTGTATTTAAAGACCAATCGATTTTACAATTTGGTTTAAAAATTTTGGGAGCATGTTTTAATGGTTCATCTAATAAAAATGAATCTTGTTGTTTAGCATTGACAGTACCTTCTAAAATTTCATTTACAGTATTAACAAGAAGTGTGGCCCCTTTAACCATTAATTTGTCATGAATTGAACCGGCGGTATCTTCTGATTGGATTGGTATTTTGATATTATCGATAATTTTTCCAGTATCAATTTCTTTTTCAATAAAAAAAGTTGTTGCTCCCGTTTCACGTTCTCCATTAATAACCGCCCAATTTATCGGAGCAGCCCCTCTGTATTGTGGAAGTAATGATCCATGAAGGTTAATGGTACCTTTGGGGGGCAAGTCCCAAACAATTTCAGGAAGCATTCTGAAGGCGACCACTACAAAAAGTGCTGCATCTATTTCTTTTAATTGATCAATAAAAACTTCACTTTTTAATTTCTCAGGTTGTAGAACTGGAATCTCTTTAGTTAAGGCAAATGTCTTAACAGCAGATTGTCTGATTTGTTGACCTCTACCGGCTGGTCTATCTGGACTGGTAACTACGGCTGCTACTTCAATGCTTCCATCAATTAATTGTTTTAACGATTCTACTGCAAAATCAGGCGTTCCCATAAAGACGATACGCTTACTCATAAATTATTTTTTTTCTGTAATATAATAAATAGCTAAAGCTTAAAATACCAATCGTAATGAAGTACATGTATTCAACCCACCAAACTTGCCTAATTGTGACTTGCCAAGAAACAATTAATACATAGCATCCAATAAGATAGATAACAATTGCAATTACTTCTATTGCAAGTGTGATGGGTGTTTTTCCTAAACCCGAAATTGAATTGTAAAATACAACTGCAATTGCAAATATTAAGACAGAGCCACTCACAAATCTAAGAATTGCGACGCTATCGCTTAGTACTTGTGGCGATATAACAGGATTATGATCTACTAATCCTATTAAAACCTCAGGGTATAAAATTGCACCGTGAAAAACAACAATTAAAAAGGAAACCGATAGTAAAATTGTTCGTTTTAATGCTTGAGGAGCGAGGTGTAATTTTCCTTGCCCGAGTAGATTGCTCACGATTGTTTTTGTTGTCGCACCAAAACCAAGGATAGGGACAAATGCTAAAAAGTACATATAACGCATATTATGAGCTGATTCTAGTGCAGTAGTTCCCATATGTTCAATTAATGTGAAAAAAACTAACCATGTGCTAATTGAAAGGAGTCCCTGAATCATTAAAGGATAACTCAATTTAAGAATATTAAGATGCTTCTTTAAATTGAAATTAAGTCGAATCAACCGATAATCGTATTGTTTGAATTGATGTGTTTTTAATAAATAAATCAATAGAAATAGAAACCCAACTAATTCGGAAATTGTTGAAGCAAGCGGGGCTCCAATTAATCCAAGTGAAGGCATTCCTAAATTTCCTGAAATGAGTGCATAATCCAATACGATATTGCAGACCGCAATAAGTAAGGCTGAATACAAGATAATTCTTGTTTTTCCTAAACCAATAAAAAAAGCAACGAGTGTAATGTGTTGGGCAGAAAAGAAAAGTCCCCAACCCCTAACAGAAATAAAATCATACATGGAATGAGCAATACTTTTGGATTCTGAAAGCGCGTTAATAATCCCTTGACTAAAAAAATAAAGAAACAGGAAAAAAAATGTGCTTAAAATAAATTGGAAAGCTTGTGCATTGAGCAATGTCGTTCCAATTTTGATTTGACTACCTTCACCATTTTGACGTGCAATAATGATTTGTGTTCCATCAGCCAATCCTTTACTAAGCATAAAGAGTGAAACGTACATTAAGCTCCCATTTCCGAAAGCACCAATAGAAACTTCTCCCAATTTACTCACAAAAATAGCATCAGTAAATGTAACAATAGATTGAACAAACGTTCCCAACATGATTGGTGCTGTAATGCTAATTATTTCGCGATATGAAAAAGATTTCATTTACTCAACTTGAATTACAAGGCCTTTTAAGTATTCACCTTCCGGATGAGTAGAGTTTATTGGATGATCAGCAGGTTGATGCAATTGTTCTAGAATTCTAACTTTTCGTTCAGCAGCAATTGCAGCCGCTATGATTGTATTATTGAAAAGAACTTTATCGACAACTTGTGAGCAACTGAAAGTAAAGATAATTCCTCCAGGCTTTATTTGTCGAATAGCGTGTGCGTTTAACCTTTTATACCCTTGAATTGCATTGTGTTTTGCACTTCTGTGTTTTGCGAAAGCAGGAGGGTCAAGCACAATTACATCATAATCTTCTGGAAGTTCTTTAATAAAATCCATAGCATCATCTATGATAGACTTATGCTTCGTTTCTTCAAAATTACCTAATGTGACATTTTCATCTGTTAAATCAATTGCTTTTTGAGAAGCATCCAAAGAGTGAACTAATTTTGCCTCTGCAGCCAAAGCAAAAACAGAAAATCCGCCCGAATAGCAAAATGTGTTCAGAACTTTTTTTCCTTTAGAATAGCGACTTAACAACTTTCTATTCTCTCTTTGATCAATAAAGAAACCAGTTTTTTGACCAGTAACCCAATTAATTGCAAATTTGTTTCCATACTCAAGTGCCACTTGGGGTACAGTTACTTCTTTATGTATAAAACCGTCTCCATTATAATTTTCATAATACTTGGGTAAAGTGCCTGAACACTTTAAATAAATGGATTTAACTTTATCGCCAATAACATTAACCAATGCAGTTTTTATTTTTTCAATATCACGATACATGCCAATACTATGGCATTGAACAACTAAGTTTCCTGCATAGTGATCGATAATTAACCCAGGAAGAAAGTCTCCCTCTGCATGAATCAATCGAAAAATATTTGTTTGGTTATTATCTATAAAACCTAATGAGTCTCTTAATTTGTAAGCTGAATCAATTCTATCTTCATACAAGTTTTCATTTAAATCTTCATCATTAAAAAGCAATACTCGAACAGCGATACTACCATCTTGATAATGACCGTAACCAAGGTGTCTCCCTTTATTGGCTATAACTTGAACAAAATCACCTTCTTCAATTTCTCCTTCAATGGCTTTAATTGCACCAGAAAACACCCATGGATGTTTACGTGTTATGGATTTATCTTTTCCTGGTTTTAATCTAATTCTTATCGTTTCCAAATGCTTTGTTTTATATAATGTAAAATTAAACATAAACTGCTAATAAATTGATATGATTTAATTGATTTGAGAAGAGATAATAATTTGACACTATGAAGGTTTAAAGTTCAATTATAAGCGTTAATAAATTGCTTATTACGAAATATGTATATTTGAATAGCATTAAGTCAAAGACATTGAAACCTAAAACTCTATATTTTCTTTTGCTCGTAAGTCAATTTTCTTTTGCTCAAACAGATGGCAAATCTGATTTGATTCGTCGCTTTGAACAGAATTATGAAAACTCACTTGAAGAAATTAAAGCTGGAGAAATTAAGCATGATGATTACATTAATGCATGTGAAGAGATTTCAGAGGAACTTAATATAGACTATTATTATGGGAAATTTTTCTTTTTGAAAAGTTTGTCTTACCAAGTTGAAAATAACGATTCGGCAGTTTTTTTTGTTGAATCTTCCATTGCTTATTTACAAAACACACCGGATTCAATTCTTTACGTAAAAGCAATTTTTTCAAAAGCAAATTTGCATGTGTTCGGGGATGAGTTTTTTAACGGAATTGTCGAACTAAAAAGAACAGTGGATGTTTTAGATAAATATCTTGATAATTATTTGTTAATTGATGAGGAAGAAATTCAATTAATTCGTGCAAAGTGCATGGCAAGTTTAGGAATTTTGTATGAACGATTCAAAGATTATGACTTAGCATTAGAGTTTTTTTCAAAATCACTGAAGATTACGGAGCAATTAATGTCCGCTGAAAGCCAACGTTTTTTAGCTGTTTTAATGGGAAACATAGGATTGATTTACTCGGATAAAGAACAATACAAAGAAGGGGAATTATATACCATTCGTTCAATCGACCTTAAAAAGAAATTAAATCAAGATAACAAAACAGGGTTTAATTATAGAATACTGGGAACAATTGCCTACGGAAGAAAAAAGTATCGGGTAGGAATTAAATACCTAGATATTGCAGATAAGAAATATAGTAACCCCGTTAATCAGAAAGAACTTTATAAAAATGATTTTTGGAGAGCAAAAATTTTAACAAAACTAGGGGATTATGAAGTTGCAGATGAGTTATTAACAAATTTGATAGCTCCTTTTAAAGAGAATTTTACTGAGAATGACTTGGCTGATTTATATGAAGAACTTGCATACTTATATGAACAAATGAAAAATAAGGACAATGCTGTTCATTATTTGAAAGAGGCGTTGAATGTTCGTAAAAAAAATGGTGATAAAGAGGATAGACGAGGATTTGATGAGTTCTTATTCTTTTTTAATCAGCAAGAATCAAGCTTTGATGATCGTGTACAGTATATCAGAGATAAACAGGAAAAAGAAAGATTATCAACTCAGATTGAATCAAACCGACAGCGAAAAATATGGATGTATCTTCTTTTTTCTATTATTACGATCTTTTTATTAATTATTATAATACTTTTTGTTAAAGCAGGACAAAGAACTAAAAAAAGCAATATTTTGTTGCAGCAGAATATTGAGCAAAAAAGTGTGCTTTTTAGAGAAGTACATCACCGTGTTAAAAACAACTTTCAAATCATTTCGAGTTTACTTAATTTACAAAAAGTTACTGAGGCAGATGATAATAGTAAGAAAGCATTAACAGAAGCTAAAAATAGAATTCAATCCATGTCCTTAGTACATGAAATGCTCTATAGAACAGACGATTTAAGTAAGATAAATTTCGAAATTTACTGTGCAGAATTAGCTCGATCTATTGTAAATTCATATGATTCAGATGACCGTGTGACTTATGAAATCCTTTCTGACGGTTATGTATTGGATTTAGACGTTGCTATTCCTTTAGGGCTAATTTTGAATGAAGGGCTTACAAATGCAATAAAGTATGCATTTGAGAATCGTGAAAATGGGCATATAATTATAGAATTGTTTAGCCGCGACGGAGAGAATAATCTAATTATTAAGGATAACGGAGTAGGGCTGAAGTTGCAATCTGTTGAAAATGAAGAAAGTAGTTTAGGACTTGAATTGATTGATATTCTAGTTGATCAATTGGATGGAAAAGTAAAAATTGATGGAGAAAATGGAACGACAGTTCATGTAATCATTAAGGCTTAATTAAATTGAATTTAGACTGTGCCTCTTGCCCCAAAAATAGCACTACCAACACGCACCATTGTGCTCCCTTCTTCAATTGCAATTTCATAATCACCGCTCATACCCATTGAAATTTGCTCAAAATAAGGTGCATATTGCATTTGATTTCGTTTTAAGGCGTGAAAATATAAATTAAGTTGTGAAAATTCAGTTCGTATTTGTTCTTTATCTTCTGTAAAAGTTGCCATTCCCATAACACCCACAATACGGACGTTTTTTAGAGAAAAGAAAATTTCACTATCCAATAAATCACTGACTTCGTCGAAAGAAAAACCAAATTTTGAATTTTCTTGGGCAATGTGAAACTGAAGCAAACAATCAATAATTCGATCGTTTTTAACTGCTTGTTTATTAATTTCAGTTAACAATTTTATTGAATCAACTCCATGAATTAGATGAACAAACGGGGCAATTGATTTTACTTTTTTTGATTGTAAATGACCAATCATATGCCATTTAATATCTGTTGGAAGCGTTTCATTTTTTTCAACCAACTCTGCAACTCTATTTTCTCCAAAGTGACGTTGCCCTGCATTATAAGCTTCTTCCAAAAATGAAATAGGCTTTGTTTTAGATACGGCAATCAAACATACATTTTTGGGAATATTACTTTTTACTAACGTCAGGTTTTCTTCGATCATAATTTTATCATTTAAGAATCTAAAGGGAATATGGTAAGACCGCTTCTTAATTTAGGTTCTATCCATGTTGATTTAGGTGGCATTATCATACCTTCATCAGAAACTTTTTTCAAATGTTCAACTGAAACAGGGAAAAGCCCGAACCCAATTTGATATTTTCCATCATCAACAGCGTCTTTAATTCCTTTCATTCCCTTTCTACCGTCAATAAAATCAATATTATCGTCCGTTTTCAGGTCTTCAATTCCTAGAATGGGTGTTAAGATGTTCTTAGTTAAAATATCTGTATCTAATCGATAAACAGGATGAAATCGATCAAAACTGCCTTCTTTCACGGTTAATTTATACCATTGATTTTCAAGATACATACTGATTTCATGTAAACCAAGGGGAGCAGCATCTTCATTTAAAATTTCAGTAACAATAAAATATTTTTCAATTTGTGAGATGAGTTCTGCTTTGCTTAACCCATTCATATGTTTAATTAAACGGTTGTAATCAAAAATTTTGATTCGTTCTTCTGCCATAAAACAAGCTAAAAAATAATCCTGATTTAGATGAGTTTTTTCTTCTAAGCTATTTTTATATCTTGCAGAAGAGGCACAACGGTGATGCCCATCACCAATATAGACATGCTTTATTTCTTGATAATAATTCTGTATTTCTTCAATTATTTCGTTTGAATCAATTACCCAAATTTCATGTTTTCCTCTGTCCCAAGACGTGAATTCATATTCTGGACGATCTAACATTGTAATTTGAATCAATTTATTCAACTGTTCATGTTTTCTGTGAAACAATACAACTGGTTCTACATTGAATTCAACAATTTTCAAATAATCCGAAAAAACATCTTCTCTTTCTGTAATCGTTTCTTCGTGTTTCTTGATGTTTCCAGAGTTATATTCTTCTACAGACCCACCTGCTATGATTCCTATGTATTCATGCCCATCAGTGGTTTGACGATATACATAGAAGCACTCGCTTTCATCTTGCATAAAAATACCTTCTCGAATAAATTCTTCAAACTTATTCCTTATTTTTTGAAAACGTTCAGGTGTATTCGGTGCCGTCTTATCATCAGTATGGAATTCAGGATTGATTACATGCAAAAAAGTATAGGGATTATGATTCAATTTAGTTGTAAGCACTTCTTGATTATAATCATAAGATGGTCTAGTGGCAACCAAATAAGCTTTATCTCTAGTTGGTCGAATGGCTCTAAATGGCTTGATAGTTGTCAAATCCTTAGTCTTTAAATTAACAGTACAAAACTACAAAGTTCAATAGAATTGTATCATGGTTTAACTGAATTTATTATGGGTTGGTTACAACTTACTTATGATTTTAACTTTTGAGCAGTTATAATTGTGTATATCTCTATTTCGTTACCCGATCGTTTATATTTTTTCTGAAAATGATCTGTTACGACTAAATTATTTCGGTCTAAAAATTCCGATTGATAATTCTCTTTCGACATTAATTTGGGTTAAATTTTAATAGAATAGAGATAGAATTAATACCTTAAGGTATTTTGTTTAGTTAACAGCTACTTTAATCAATTTGCTATTGTTTTCTTCAGTAAATTCATTTAGAAAGACAAGTCCATTATATACTTTAGTATTTAGTTGGGTTGCTTTCTTATTAGGTTCATAAGAATCTAATAAAACTCCCAACGTATTAATAACCTCAATTTTGGTGATTGTATTCGAGCTTTCTACTGTAACTCTATCACTTGTTGGGTTTGGGTAAACATTAATTTTTACGTGAGTTAATTCGATTGCTGAAATTGAAGCTGTTGAACTGCTACAGAGTCCAAGCATATAACTCCAAACAGAATTAAATTCAGGAATACCAGAAGAAAAAGGAGTATTATCATCAATAACTACAGAACCATGATTTGGAGTTAATCCAGTACCCGTAGTATTGTGGGTGTATAGTATTCTTGTATTTTCATAAAGGCATAATGTATTATCTACAGAAACGCTATCACCAAAAGGCATTATGCTCAATGTATTCCAAACCGAAAACTGTTCCGAAAAATTGACTACTTCATCAAATAGATTTCCGAAAGCATAATAACTTGTGTCTGGAGTAGCACTTTGGCATAGAAATCCATGAGACGGGTGCACTAAAAAAAGAACTGTACTCATTTGGAGAAGCAAACATTAATACGCGATCTACATCAAAATTCTTTCCTATAAATGCGGCATGACCACCTCCTTGTGAATGTCCTGAAATAGAAATTTCATTCCAATTTATTTCATCCGATTCGGTTAAGAAGTTTGACCAATTCTCTAGCGGATAGAGATCATTTAAATGAATCAAAAGTTTTTCAAGACGATTGATTATCGAATTGCTACCATTAACAGAAACATCAGCACTTTCATCTGTTCCAAAAACAATTTCCTGTCTAAACTTCCAATGACAATCTATGTCAGAACTTGTTCTGCAAACAGTTGTCGCAGATATATCATTCGGATAATTAAGGTTGATCACTTTATACCCGTTACTTGTAGCAAGCATAGGTAAATAAGTTGTGCTTGTAGGGTTATCAAATGTACCAACAAGGTGGATAAGTAATTTGTTGTTTGAACTGCATTCTGGATTAATATAAACTTGATGATTTCGTAACTCCCATTCAATGCTACTATCAGTAGTGATGGCCTTAATGCTCCTTGTTACCATTAAGTCAGAACACAAGATTGTGAATTAGCAGCTACGCTAAAACCAATTATAAAGAGATATTTTAAGATAAATTTATTCATATCGATTATAATTACTGCACTTAAGTAAGAAGGTAAAGAAATGCTTTATATAAAGCTAAAGTTTAGCAAGTCCACTTACCCTTAAAGGTTTATCACCTAATTTAAGCGAAATTTTCGAACTTTTGTTTCTTTAACTATAAATACCTGCGAATACTGTGAAATTGATGAGTATAAGCATCTAAATCAGTTCTGAAAATACCTTTGTCGTCAAAACGATCTACTCTTACTTGGCCCGCAGCATGAATGATTTCGTCTTTTTTTAATAAAATACCAACGTGATGAACAATTCCTTTATCATTAATGAAAAAAGGAACATCTCCTAGTTTTCGATCCGTGTAAGTTACTAAAGTTCCTTCATTGACCTGCTGTGAAGCATCTCTAGAAAGGAATACTCTATGGATTTTAAAAATATTTTGAACTAGTGCTGAGCAATCGATTCCAAAAATTGACTTTCCTCCCCATAAGTACGGTGTATTAAGGTACCGTTGAGCGGTAGCTCTAATATCAAAACTTTGCGTCAACGGAAGTTTTGTGAAAGTGTAAGTCCTTTCTCCAAAATGAACTTTCCCTCCATCAAAATTGGGCAAATTAGATCCAAACATGATTTGTTGCTTTCCGTCAGTGCCTTCAATCTCTGACAATGAATCAGCTAGATGGTGCTGAGGTTTAGAAAGGTTTAAATTATATTCTTCTTCTTCAATATAAGTTAATTGTTTAAAATCCATCCACCCTTCATAGTTATCTGCTTGGAAACGAACTTTTATCCATGGTTTGCCTTGCTCAAGTATTTCGACATGATCACCAAATAGTAATTGCGTTACGATTTCGGCAGTATCAGAAGCACTTGATCGGATCGGAGCAACTGCCAAATGACAAACGCCGTATTTTTTAATTATAAGCATAAGATTAAAATTGTAATCTGAAGTTTCCTCCTAAAAAGTCTTCTCGAATCGAAGGAACAACGGTGAGACTTAAATCTTTGTTTTTTCTTTTATTGAAGGGGTTCCAGTTTTTTAGTGGTTCGAAATGCCAAACGAGATTTGTGACTAAAATACCTACACCAGCACCCAATAATACATCAGGAACCCAATGCCTATTATTTAAAACACGCAAAGACCCAGTTGTTATAGAAAATAAAAAACCGCTTGCAGCAAGTAAAGGGGCTGTATCTCTAAATTCATTAAATAAAGCTTGACTTTGAACAAAAGCTTGAGAAGTATGTCCTGATGGGTATGAATTGAATGGTCCATTATTAGGGCGCTGTACTTTGAAAGTATATTTTAAACCAATTGTAACAAGTGAATTTAATGCTTCAGAAATTGCTAAAAATTTGGTTTGATTCCAAACTGTATTTTTAGCAGGAACTTTAAACAAATCAGCAGCATACATGGTCACAATTGGGGTGTAATGAATCCAATCGTCAACATGAGTTCTAAAAGTATCTACAACAACAGAACGAACTTGAGTCTGTAATTTAAATTTAGTAGAATCAATCGATAAAACCGCACTTAAAGCACTTAGACTTAAGGGCAACCAAATTTTACGTTGTAATGATCGCTCTTTTATTTCTCTTTTCTTTTTTTCCTTTTTAAAATGATCATTATCTAAATTGTTGAATTGCCCTTTTAATGGAATGATTTCGGAAAAACTATCTTGGGCAAGTATAGTTTGGAATGAACAACTGATTAATAAAAAAAATAAGATTTGTTTCATAACACTATTGCTTTGGTTTCAAAGATAAAAATTTTGATTCGATAAAACGGTAGCTTAACACAGCTAATCCAACGGTTAAAACAAAACTTAAAACAAAGAAAAATAATGCAAACACGCTTGTAGATAAATTGAAATCAGAGAAAAAACGAATAAATAAGTACATTATAACTAAATGGTACATATAGATTCCGTAGGAGATTTTACCAAGCTGGTTGAACAGCTTAATCTTTCCAAATTTGAACAATGAATTTTTCCCTTGAATTTGGTCTAAAATTACGAACGCAAAGAAAAACGAAAGGACAAAACGTTCAAAAACGATTAATTCATTAAAGAAAATTTTGTTTTTAAAAAGACATATCATTATTCCTAAAACATACATTATTAGAACGGTAATTTTAGGAATTTGTGCTAATCGGATTATCCACTGTTTTTTTTGAAAAAGACTTAAGGCAATAAATGCGCCAGTCAATATATCTTGACAAACCGCAAATGTGTGATAATAGAGAATAGTTTCATCTTTCATATAGACCCAACGGAAATAGAAAGAAAGTAGATAGAGTACTACAATCAAGTATTCAAGACGAAATTTTTTACTCTTAAAAAGAATAAATATTACAATTCCCCAAAAAAGATAAAATTGTTCCTCTACAGCAACAGACCAGGGGGAGGTTAAAAAATTAATCGTATCATTTGCACCATAATAAATTTCATCAAAATTGGCTAAAAAGAAAATGAAATTAATTGGTTCATGCATTGTAGAATAATCAGTAAACAGTAGCGGTAATAAAATAAAACCAATCAAAATAATGATAAAATATAAAGGCCATATTCTGAGTGTTCTTCGAATTAAAAACTTTCTTAAATTAAAATAGTTTGTCTGTTTTTTTTCTTGCAAAATGAGGTAAGTGATTAAAAAACCACTGAGTACAAAGAAAAAGTTAACGCCTAAATTCCCCTTACTCGCAAAAGTGTAATAAGCCTTAAAAAAGAAATTTTCATTCAGATCTGGGTAGAGTCCTTTAAGTTCATTTGAAAAATGGAAAATAAAGACTGCAAATGCCGCTAAAAATCTTCCTGCATCAAGGTTATGAAAGTAAACTGATTGCAATTTTTTTTGTGCAGGATTGTTCAAAACGTATCTTTCGTTAAATTTGTGCTCAAATTTAACTGAATTAACTGAAATTGGAAAATAACGAAATATTTGATGTTGCAATAATCGGTGGAGGGATTGTCGGAGCAGCAACGCTTTATAAATTACAGTTGCGTAACCCTGATTTGAAAATTGTTTTGATTGAGAAAGAAAAAGAATTGGCGAATCATCAAACAGGACATAATTCAGGGGTAATCCATTCCGGATTGTATTATAAACCAGGTTCTTTAAAAGCTAAAAATTGTGTCAAAGGAAGGCATGAATTGGTTGCTTTTTCAAAAGAGTATGGTGTCAATCATGATGTTTGTGGAAAAGTTGTTGTTGCAACAAAAGAAAACGAATTACCCTTTATGGATAAAATATTTGCAAATGGAGAAGCAAATAACACTGAGGGTATTGAAAAAATTTCTGGAGCACAAATAAAAGACATTGAACCACATGTTGAGGGAATCGGAGGGATTTGGGTGCCTTGTACTGGAATTATAGATTTTGTAGGTGCAACTCGAAAAATGGCAGAAGTAGCCTTGGGAAAACAGCCCAAATCAAAACTTGTTTTAGGCGAAAAAGTGATTGCAATTAATGATCAATCAAATTTTAAAGAAGTTGTCACAGAATTCAAAGTTGTTAAGGCTAAAAAACTCATTTTTTGCGCTGGACTCCAAGCCGATCGTATGGCGAAAAAGGACCAAGTTAAATTGAAAGAAAAAGTAGTTGGATTCAGAGGTGATTATTATGAACTGACGGAGCAGGCAAAGCATAAGGTTAAAAATTTAATTTATCCAGTTCCAAATCCTGATTTCCCGTTTTTGGGAGTTCATTTTACTAGAATGACAAATGGAGAAACTGAATGTGGCCCAAATGCCGTTTTTACCTTTAAGCGTGAAGGTTATGGAAAAACAGATTTCAACTGGAGTGATACTATGGATGCCCTTTCGTATAAAGGAACATGGAAATTGTTTTTCGGAAATATGAAATTTGGAATTAATGAATACCGCAGGGCCTTTTCGAAGCGTTTATTCTTAAAAACCTTACAAACAATGATTCCTTCGTTAGAAATGGATGACATTAAACCTGGTCGCTCAGGTGTGCGAGCATTATTGTTAGGTGAAGATGGCGATACTAGAGATGATTTTAGAATCGAACATACAATGGATAGCATTCATGTTTTAAATGCACCTTCTCCAGCTGCAACTGCTTCATTAGCGATCGGAGAATATATTTCTGAAATGGCAGAAGAAAAATTTGGATTGAAAACAACTGAAATTACTGTATAATTAGTTAAAGTTGTTTTAACATCCATATGTCACATCCAAAATGACCAGAGTTACCTAAAGGATTTGATAAGCGTTCAAAACCAAGACGTTCATATATAGAGACTGCTTTAGCAAAATCATCCATAGATTCAATATACATGGTTGCGTATCCTAGTTTTTTAGCATCTTCTGCACAACGATTAATTAACCGACTACCATAACCTTGTCCTCTTAACTTAGAGGAGATGTAAAACTTTACTAATTCTACACATTGTTCTGGTAAATTTTCCGTTGGATAAATGCCACAGCACCCTAGAATTTCTCCGTGGTTTTCAATAACATAGCAAGTAGACTTTTCTTTCTGAAAAAGGGTGTATAGCTCATCTGTTGTAGGATCCGAATAAACGGTTCCTTTCTGTCTTGCATCAAACTCTTCGAATACATCTCGAATCATTTTTGCAACCCCTTGATTATCTTTTTCCTGAATTGATCGTATTTGAATCACGTTTAAAATTTTAGTCGTGCGTTTGGAACTACGTCTTGACCGACAAATTCACCGTTTAAGTATTTATAGTAACCCGCAATACCTATCATTGCAGCATTATCCGTGCAATATTCAAAGCTTGGAATAAATGTAGTCCAACCTTCCCTTTGTCCAATTCGCTTCAGTTCACTTCTTAAGACAGAATTTGCAGAGACTCCACCAGCAATTGCTACATTTTTGATCCCGTAATCTTTTGTGGCTTTCAATAATTTTTTGAATAAAGATTGAATGATAGTGCTTTGATAAGAAGCACAAATATCAGCTCTGTTTTCTTCGATAAATTGAGGGTTTTTAGCCATTTCTTTTTGTAGAAAATATAAGATACTTGTTTTTAATCCACTAAAAGAAAAATCATACCCCTTTAAGTTAGAAATTGGAAATTCAAATCGTTTCCGGTCTCCTTCTTGCGCATATTTATCAATTAAAGGCCCACCAGGATATGGGATTCCCATTATTTTAGCTGCTTTGTCGAATGCTTCTCCAGCGGCATCATCAATAGTTTGGCCTAAAATTTCCATTTCAAAGTAATCTTTGATCAAAACGAGTTGCGTATGTCCACCTGAAACTGTCATACAGATAAATGGAAATTGAGGGTAACGATTTTCTTGATTTTTAATGAAATGCGCTAAAATATGACCTTGCATGTGGTTTACTTCAACCAATGGAATATCTAAGCCAAGGGCAAAACTTTTGGCAAAACTGGTTCCAACGATTAACGAACCAAGTAGACCAGGGCCGCGTGTAAAAGCAACCGCGTTTAGCTCTTTTTTATCAATCTTAGCTGCGTTTAAAGTTTCATGAACCACAGGAATAATATTTTGCTGATGTGCACGAGATGCTAATTCAGGAACTACACCACCATAATTCTCATGAACCCTTTGACCTGCAACAATATTAGCACATACTTCACCGTTTTTTATAACAGCAGCTGACGTATCATCACAGGATGACTCAATTGCTAAAATTATGCTGTCTTTACGGCTCAAATTCGTATTTTTATCCAAAATTATTTCAAATCGCAAAACTAAGTAAAATACTTAAAGGAATAGGGGCTTCAATTCATCTTTTGATTGAAGTTATTTTACTTCTTGTCATCCTTGTCGCATTTGGAATTCGGACAACTTGGTTTCAAACTTTTGCTGCACAGCAAGTAGCATCTTATCTTTCGAATCAACTTGGAACAGAAATAACAATTGATAAAGTTGATATTGCATTTGTTGATTTGATAGATTTGGAAGGAATCTATGTAGAAGATAAAGTTAATGATACGCTTCTTTATGCCCAAAAAATTCGCGTTGATATTGGAACATATGATTTGAGTCAATCAATGATAGGAATAGAAACTGTTGAACTAAATAATGCAACTGTTAACATTGTCAAATATCAGGGCGATTCAACATTAAATTTTCAACATTTTGTAGATTACTTTGCAAGTGCAAAGAAGGATACGACTTCTTCAAATTTCACTGTTGACCTGAAGAAATTAAGCTTGAATGGAATTGAATTTAAATACCAAGATCAGAATGAAGTGCCCGCTAAACAGGGATTAGATTTTTCTGATATACATATAAAACAACTTTCAGGAAATTTTTCAGATTTTTCAATGAAGGATGAAAAAATAAAGTTGAAAATAGAGGACATAACTTTTAAAGAAAAGAGCGGGTTTTTATTGACTAAATTGACAACAGAATTGAATTATTCTCCGACAGAAATTGCGTTGAATAATTTAAGGTTAGGTTTGGGGAATTCATTGCTCATTTCAGATTATTTCAAGTTGAAAACGCCAAATGGTGCATCTGATTTTTCTGATTTTGTTCGTAAGGTAGAGTTTGATGCTAATTTAAGAGATTCTAAAATTGCCTTGAACGATCTTGCTTATTTAGTACCTAGTATATATGGAATGGAAGAAGTCGTTTCACTAAACAACGTTAAAATTGATGGACCTGTTTATAGAATGAAACTTAGGGAATTTGATCTTTCAATGTTAGATTCGACAATATTAAGGGGAAGCTTCAAAATTCCAACTGATTTAGATGATCCAGAAGCAATTTATTTCGAAGAAAAAGTAACACTCTTCCAAACCTCTGTAGATGATATTTCAAAACTTAAACTAACCCCTTTTCTAAACGGAAATGATTATATAGAATTACCTAAAAATATGTTACAAGCTGGTTTGATAAAGCTTACTGACGGTCATTTTACAGGAGCCTTAAACGATTTTTCTGTAGACGGAAATATAACTTCTGGATTTGGGGATATTAGTTCTGAGTATGGACTTAGATTTAAAAAAGAAAATGATATTTATTATTATGATTCTGGAATTGAAGGGAATACAAAAGATATTATCATTAATAACCTTGATTTAGCTGCTTTAACAGGAAATGATGTCTTGGGAATTACTACGGGTTATTTAACCATTAAAAAAGGATCAAGAGGACTGTCATTAGATGATATGAATTTAGATTTTATCGGAAAATTTGAGACAATTGAATTAAATGATTATAGTTATAATGGAATTGTAATTAAAGAAGGAAACTTTTCGAATAATCGTTTTGACGGTGTTATTGATGTAGAGGATGACAACTTAGCGTTAAATTATGATGGATATGTAGACTTAAACAATGACCTGAAATTTGATTTTGACGTTGAAATTGATAGCGCTGCACTTTCAGAATTAAACAATCGAAAAGATGGATTTAAAGATCGATTTGAATCAACTTTAGATGTGAAAATTCAAGGAACTTCTTTAAACGAAATAAGAGGAACAGTAGAGGTTCACAATTTAAAATACAAGGGAGGAGAATTAGATTTTCAATTGGATGACTTACGTTTGGATATTACCCGAAATGAAGAATCGGATAGTATTGTTGTAAAATCTGAATTAATTGACATAGAGCTGACAGGTAAATTTGATTTGACGCAGATTTGGCCGGTTATACAACATCAATTGGCAAGGGTCGCAGATAATGTTATCAATGATATTGATATCAGTAAAATACAAAACAAATTCTTTAAATTAAAGGTTAATCTTAAAGATGCAAACCCTTTGATGCAATTTGTTGGACACGATATTCATATTGCAGAAAACTCTAAAATAGAATCAATTTATGATTTAAAAAAATTAAGGTTGGACTTGAGTTTAAGTTCGGATCAAATTATTTACGACGGAATATCCTTTAATCGAATTAATTTTAGAAGCCACTTTGATAGTATTATTGCTAATTTACAGTATCAAATTGGAGGTGTTAAAATAAACGATAGTCTTCAAGTAAAAAATGCTTCGTTATATTCTCGTATCAAAGACAATGAACTTTCTACAGACCTTGGATGGGATGGGGCAGGGTCTGTTGAGCCCGCTTTGTTTGCATTTGATACACATATCCAAGAAAATGAAAACATTTTGACTGAATTTAAGCCATCTTTCTTTTTCTTAAAGACACATAAATGGGAAATTAGCCCCGAATCGAAATTAATTTGGAACAAAGATTTAATTCGATTGACAAAATTTAAAATAAAGAATGGAGATCATTACGTTGAGTTAAAAGGAAGAGTTTCAGAAAACCCAGAGGATAAATTATACTTTAACGTTACGGATTTTGATTTGACTGATTTAAATGGGATACTTGGTGGGACAGAAATAGCTGGTAACCTTAATTTAAGGGGAAATATAGCAGATGTTTATAATAATATCAGACTCGAAGCGAATTCAAAGATTAAGGACTTTTTTGTTGAAGGAGAATTAGTAGGAGATTTGAACATTAAGAACAAATGGAATAAAGAAAATAATAATGTTGAGATATTAGGCGCTTTAAAAAGAGAAGGCGAAACTACTTTTGAATTTGACGGAAATTATTTCACAGAACTAGAAAAAGATAATTTAAAACTAGACTTAATTTTTGATTATACCGAAATAGGTTTTCTAAATGCTTTTTCAGATCCAGAACTTTATGAAAAAATATCGGGGAAACTAAATGGGAGATTAGCAGTTACAGGAGAGTTAATGAACCCAGTTGTTGATGGAACACTAGATGTTGTTACAGCAAATGTTTTTGTTCCCCTTTTTAATGTCGCCTATGGAATTTCAGGAGAAATTGATTTTGGAAGGGATGAAATTATTGTGGAGAATATGAACACGTTTGATCAAGAAGGAAATAATGCTTTAGCACGAATGCAAATCTATCATACCAATTGGGGAAATTGGAATTATGATATAACATTGGATATGTTAGGACCATTAGTATCTGAACGTTTTCTTGTGATGAATACAGAATATAAAGAAGGAGATTTTTACTATGGAAAGGCATATGTAAATGGAGATGTTAACATATCAGGTTATAACGGTATAACTGAAATTGGTGTAGATGCGACAACGCAGTCGGGTACCGATTTGAAGTTAGCAATGTATGGTTCTAGTGACCTTGAAGAGAATTCATTTATCGTATTTGATACCATTGTTCCAACCTATGATTTAGCAAATTTAAATGAAGCAACTTCTGTTTCGTCAACAGGGTTAATTTTAGATATGAACTTTGATATTGGAAAAGATACAAAAGCGACAATTGTGTTTGATCCTATTTATGAAGATCAAATAGAAATTAGAGCAGGAGAGGGAAACATTGCTATTAAGTTGGATGAGTATGGGGAAATGAATATGCGTGGAAAATATGAAATTCTAGATGGAAATTATTTCTTTAGATTAAAGGGGGCAGTTAAAGAAGATTTTGTTATTCGACAGGGGAGTACAATTGAGTGGACTGGTTCTCCTTATGATGCATTGATTGATATTGGTGCAGAGTTTACAAGAGAAACATCTTTAGAGCCAATTTTACCCGAAGGTGAGGCAGATAGAAGTGGAGAAACCGAAATAATAAAAGGTGTACTGGTTATGACAGAAACATTATTACGCCCTAATCTTAACTTTTTAATTGAAGCGGAAGGTTTAGATGAGGTCGGACAGAGAGAATTAAACTCTATACTAGAAGATGAAAATCAATTGAGTAAGCAATTTTTTGCATTATTGGCTTTAAAGAAATTTTTACCTGTTCATGGCGGAAGTGAAGATGGACCAGATGGAGAAAATGTTGTTATTGGTTTCGCCGAAGACCGTGTGAATGATATCTTGGCGGGAGTCGGAGATAATTATGACTTAAAAGCAGATTTCAAAGAGGGAGAAGCTTCACTAGGGTTCCAAACACAAGTGAATGAAAAGATTTTGATCAAATCAAGCTTGGGTGTAGTATCAGACACAGAGGAGGAAGAAGGAGGATTGATTGGAGACATTGTTATTGAATACAAATTAAATGAAGATGGTACTTTTACCGTTAATGCATTTAACGAATCAAATCAAGGAACAGAAGCTGAAAAAGGACCATTTACGCAAGGTGTAAGTTTGCATTACGAAGAAACATTCAATACAACGAAAGAATTTAAGTTATTACAAGGATTTTTGAATATCTTTCGGAAAAGAGAAAACGACGTTAATTATAGAAAAGAAAAATCAAACGGTAGAAAAATTCCAATTCCAAAAAAACTGGATACTGGAGAAGAAGGAGTTAAGGAAGAAGAAGAAGGGTTTTAACCGATTTTAAATAAAAAAAATGAATAAAGTTTTAGTTGCAAATAGAGGTGAAATCGCATTGCGAATCATGAAAACCTTAAGAAAAATGAATATTCAAAGTGTAGCTGTGTACTCTGAAATTGATGCAGACGCTCCTTTCGTAAAATATGCAGACGAATCGTATTGTATTGGAGAAGCTACTCCTTCTGAGAGTTACTTGAATATGGATAAAATTTTAAATGTTGCAGTACAAACAAATACGGATGGTATTCATCCGGCGTATGGATTTCTTTCTGAAAATGCTGTTTTTGCTGAACGCGTTAGCGAGGCTGGAATAAAATTTATTGGCCCTTCAATTGAAGCCATTAATGTCATGGGAGATAAGTTGGATGCCAAGCAAGCCGTTAAAGCATTTGATGTTCCAATGGTACCAGGAACAGATGAAGAATTGACTGATCTAACAGAAGGAAAACGAATCGCAGAAGAAATTGGATACCCTATTTTAATCAAAGCCTCTGCTGGTGGTGGCGGAAAAGGAATGCGTGTTGTTGAAAATAGTGGAGAATTTGATAGTCAATTTGAACGCGCAGTTTCAGAAGCAGTTTCTTCTTTTGGAAATGGTGCGGTTTTTATTGAGAAATTTGTTCAAGAACCAAAACATATTGAAATTCAAATCATTGCGGATCAACATGGTAATGTGCTACATTTGAATGAACGAGAATGTTCTATTCAACGGAGACATCAAAAAGTAGTAGAAGAAGCTCCTTCTCCAGTATTAGATGCTGAACTAAGAGCAAGAATGGGAGAAGCTGCGATTAACGTTGCACGATCATGTAATTATGAAGGGGTTGGAACTGTAGAATTTTTATTGGATAAGCATAAAAAATTCTATTTCCTTGAAATGAATACGAGACTTCAAGTAGAACATCCGGTAACGGAGTTAATAACAGGATTGGATTTAGTAGAAGAGCAAATTAAAGTAGCTCGCGGACAAGCACTAGAATATACACAAGACGAAGTTAAGTTAGAAGGTCACGCAATTGAGATAAGAGTTTATGCAGAAGATCCAGAAAATGACTTTTTACCTGATTTGGGAACATTAGTGCATTATAAAAGACCTGAAGGGCTGGGAATTAGAGTAGATGATGGGTATGAAAAGGGGATGACAATACCGCTAACATATGATCCAATGATTTCAAAATTGATCGTATACGGAAAAAATAGAAATGAAACAATAACAAAAACGATAGAAGCGATCAATGGTTATGAAATTGCAGGGTTTAGTACAACATTAGGCTTTTGTCGATTTGCAATCGATCATCAAGCATTCAGAGATGGTTCTTTTACCATTAATTTTGTCAATGAGCACTTCAAACCTGAATACTTAAGATTAGCACCAACAGAGCAAGAAACAGTTGCTGCATATAAGGTGTTTAAGAATCTTAAATCAGAAGCTGAACCAGTTCAAATGACAGATGATGTTTCAGCATGGAAAGCAAATCGTTAATTTTTGATTATTTGTCGAGACAAAATTTCTAAATTATTTTCATCTTTCAGTACAAGGAGGTAAGAACCACTTTCTAGTGAAGAAAGGTCAATTTGATTACTGTTCTTCCCAAAAGAGATTAATTTGCCGTTCAATGCGTAAATAAAATAGTTAACTGGGACAGTTGTATCGATTTGTAAGATGGATGATGTAGGATTTGGATAAATAGTGGGATTCGAATTTAGTTTCAAATCATTAATTCCAGAAAAACCACGAATTTTCAATAAGTGTAATATACCATCACCTGTCATAGAACTTTCAGAGCTTATATAGTAGCTGAAATTTCCAATAGAAGCAATCGCCTCAACTTGATTTGACTCATCTAAAACTATTGCTTCTCTTTTTAGCAATGCTTCTGAAAAATTAGTACCAGATAAATCTCTGATAAGAAATACAAAAGGTATTGTAAAAAAAGTATATCCAGTTAATAAAATTTCATTTTCTATTGGATCATAGTCTGCACCAGTTACTAGTCCTTCTGTATTGAAGTTATCAATGATTGAAGAATTATAAGTTCCAGGTTCTTTGGAAATGGAATAAACATTGGTTTCATTGTTCTCCCAGTTTTTTGAAAATAAATATAGACTGTCCCCAATAGCAATAATTGCTTCCGCATCATAATTGGTAGAAAAAACGTCTGATTCGAAACTGGTTTGATCTGAATAACTAAACGATATTGTGTCTGCTGTGACTGTATCTAAAGCTAAATAATCATTGATTAGAATTTTATAAATCTTTAAATCTGTTCGAGTGCCAGCATTGTTTCCAAAATCGCCGACATAAATATAATCTGTGTCAAAACATAAGTCTTCCCAGTCGACATTTGTTGCATTTTCAATAAAAACAGTTCGGCTGACCATTCCACTTAAAGTATCAAGTTCATATAACAAAGGTGAGCCCCCAGAATCGTTGTGTGTAATTAAGCGATTTTCTAAAAAAATGAGTCCAGAACTTTCACTTACCGTTGACGAAATAGTAGTTTTTGCAGTAACATCAAATTCTTGACTTAATGAGTGAGTTGTTAAAAAAATGAAGCAAACAATTAATAATTTCATAGTAGGCAAGAATAATTAGAATGAAGTATTTTCAATTTCTTGTTTAATCTGTTTATTAATTCGTTTAAACTTTCGTTTTTTGGAGCGACTTATCTTTTTGAAAATCCCCAATTCATTAAGGCAATATTCATATTTTAGTTGATTTTCTTTTTCATTACGCGTAAGAATTAAATGATAAATATTTGAAGCAAAATAGAAGTCATTTAAACGAAAAGCAATATCGGCAAACCGCTGAAAATCTTCTTCAAATTCTTCAGGAATAATGAAAAGCTCATCAAGGTTTTTACGAAGACCATATTCATATTTTTCAATGGCGTTTTTTGGTTTCGAAATAAAAGACGTCAGTGGATTTATTATTTTAATTGTATCGTTATCTAACGAAGTAAGATAAATTACTTCAGTATTATTCGGGTTAATAGCTAATAACTCAGATGAAAGTTGATTTGCAATTTCATCATTGTTTTTGTTTAAAGCATTTTTAAGCAATAGCGTCTTTTGTTTTTCTTTGTTCCGAAATAAAAGTAATCGCCAATTTAGAGCTTCAACTAAGTAGTTTACAAGTGAATTTTTAGGGATAAAAGAATAAATAATTTCATTGCATTTTTTACCGTAATCAATATACCCTTCAGAAATAAGCATAAAAGTGTTTAATAATGGCAATAAGTATTTATCATCTTCAGCTTTTTCTAGGGTATTCCAATAAAGTGATTTATCACTAGCATTCGATTGATTCAAATAGCTTGTTTTCACCGTGCGAAAATAGGAGGTAATTAAATTAAGTGAATCATTATTAATTGCGAATTCAGTTAAAATCGGAATTGCAATTTCACGACACCATTTTTTTAATGCTATAAATTGAGTTTCATAAGTCAATTGTTCAAATTGTTTCTTTTCAATTTCCAGAGGCTTTTCTAGAACTGGAGAAAAAAAAGATCCTCTATTTTCATAACCACCATTGATTGCGATTTCATATTGAAAGGAAGAACTCGTATATTTTGTATAGACAGAAGGGATTTCAAGTAATTTTTGCTCAAGTTTATTTGTGACCTCCTCTGGTAAACCTGGCTTTGAAGAAAGGGTATAGGTTACTGCTTTTTTGTGATTGAAGTTTTGATAAACTTTGAGACTTTGCTCTTCTTTAAAATCATCAAAAAATAATGTCAATGTATCCTTTACTTGTTCTTGGTAACGAAGGTATTCTTGAATTTCAAAATTAAACTCTGTTAAATCATTATGATCTAAAGAAGTGTGTGCAACATCTACAGTACTGGATTGGCTGAAACAGGTAAAAACTGTACTTATGAAAATAGTTATGAATAAAATGGCCTTCATTGAGTGCCAATTTAGACTTTATTCGCAGGAAAACAATTGGAAACAATATAAATTATTGGTTCGCCAGATTAAACAATGGAAAAGAAAGTCAAATTAGGATAAAGCCTTTTGTCGAATAAAAAAATGCCTGCTTTCATTCGAAAGCAGGCATTAAAATAAAATTAATTATTTCAAAATAGAAACGACAAATTCAAAAGTGCTGCTTTCCCCTGCTGCAAGAATAGAATCTCTATGGCAAATCGAAATCGTCTGATCTGAAAAAAGAGAGTAACCCATTGCCCCATTAAGACCTCCAGTACCATTCCAGATATCCGAACCACTTTCTACATAAAAACCACCTGTACTAACGTGGATGTTTTCGCCAAGACCTCCCAAGCCAATATAACTATCCCAACCATTATTATCTTCGGCACTTACTAACGCTTTTGGACATTCTGGAGTAGGTTGATATTGAATTGTATTTAACGTAGCAAATCCCCATCCAAGATCTTGATTGTTGTCAGGGTCCAATGATTTATAGAAATAGACATCATTTTTAGCAGTTGGATTGATGTTAGTTAACATAACTTGAATGGTGTAAAAATAATCTGTAATATCCATTTTGTAGGTAATATGAATATCTATTCCGGCCACACTTCCATCCCAATCAACAAATTTACAGTTACCAATTTGATGATAATTTGATAATCCAGCGCTTGGAATAGTTGATCCAAGAGCGGAACTGTTCAGTAATTAATGCCGTCAATTTCAATTCCAATTCGGTTTTCAGGTGCTCCAGGCATGAAAAAATCACCGTCGTAATTTACCCATCCGTCATCTAACCAGTTCGCCAAGAATCCAAGCCTAGAGGAAAAACCTCGATAATGACTTGGAAAAGGAGGGAGTGCCGACGATCCTTCGGATCCATCAGAATGAATTCCGACTTCAAGCCCATTAGAGAAAAGAAATGCGTCAGTACCTATAATTTGGGCTTTAACCTGTGTTCCTATTAGGCATAAGAAGAGCATTACAAGTATTAATTTTACTTTGTTCATGATAATATTTTTGATTTTTTTGTGAGTTTTTCTAAACTTTTATTTAAGCGATCGTCTTTTTTGATTGAGGTAAGTTTGAACCTCCATAAGCCCCATTGAAGAGTTTAAATATTCTGTGTGAATCCGAATAATCATAAATTGTTTTTCAAAATAAACTTCGTTCGAAATTAAATTTCCAGAAACAAAGGTTCGCATATCTTTTTTAACTTGAGCTTCATCTTTAAAAGTTAAATTTGAAAGATCTACTTTATAGTATTCGGCTAAAGGTTTTGTTTCATCCAGTGTTATGGTGTATGCATTGTTTATAGTAGCTAAAGGTAAATCTTCGGTAGGTGTTTCTTGAGCGCTTAGACTAGAACTGTTAAACCAAAAAAGGAATAAAATCAATATTGAATTTTTCATTTTAAAGTTAAATTTAGGCATTAGAATACTAGTTAAAACGAGTGTGTTTTTTTAACAAAATATTCTAAAATGGTTAATTGGTTATGTCATATTTTAGACGAAATTGTTATTTTTAAGATTGCTTGTAAATTAGTTTTTAGAGAAATTATAGAATCGAAATTAGTAAAAATATGAGCCTTCAATTCAAATTTTAATCAATCAAAATGTTAAGCTTAATGGTAGGTTTAGGTGAAGATGACAGAATCAAAGTAAAGACTTTATTTTTTTATAAAATTTTCTTTTTTTCAATTACATTATTATGTACTTCTATAGGAATTTCACAAGAATTTATTCGCTCTGAGTTGCCTGTTGATTTGGAACGACCTTGGGAAATAACTGTTGATTTTAAAGGAAACCTTTGGGTGAGTGAGCAAAACGGAAGAGTTTTACGAATAAATCCAGCGACTTCGAATAAAGAGGTAATCTTTACGGCTTCAGATTATTTTGGAGGATCTCCTTTGGAAACGTCTCTCTATTGTTTTAATCCTAAAATAGGAGCAGGAACATTAGGCTTAGCTTTAGATCCTGACTTTTCCGAATCAGAAAAAGCCTATATCTATTTTGTTTACTCTTATAACAGTGGGACAGCAACTGACCCAATTACTAAATTTAAAATTAAAAGGTTAAAATGGGATCATGAAACAGAGACAGTAGTTGATTCAGAAGATTTGGTATTAAATCTTTCAAATGGATATGATCATCAAGGAGGACGATTAATTGCTATAAAACAAAACGATAAATCATATCTTTTCTTGTCAATTGGAGACAATGGAATTTCTGAAGATAATAGCTATGATTGTTATCCAGATCAAAATTTAAATCCAAATAATTTTACGCAAGACCCAATATCTATGAATGGTAAAATTCACCGATTCAATTCTGATGGATCTATTCCAGAAGATAATCCGATATCAGGAAATTCATTTTACACAAGAGGGCATAGAAACCCGCAAGGACTAATGTATAATACTGAACTTGATATTTTATATGATGTTGAACATGGAGACCGCACAGATGATGAAATAAACATCTTATATAAAGGAATGAATTATGGATGGAAGGAAGTAAGAGGTTATCATTCAGATAACAACCATCCAGGAGAAAGTGAATATTTGGCTAATTATATTGGTCATCCAGAAATTGAGCATGATTCATTGGTAGAAGCGTTTTATGCGTGGTGTGCAGATGGGGTGAATTCTGATCCAGATAACTCTATTTGGTGCACTGTAGCTCCTTCAGATGGTATTTATTATTGCAATAATGGAATTCCTCAATGGAAAAATAGTTTATTGGTTGTTACACTTAAAGATGGCGTTGGTACGGATAGAGAAGTGTATCAATTTAAACTTCAAAACAATGGTGATTTAGTGCCTTCAACAGAAGATAATCCAAATCCCAAACGTTTTTTTGGAGAAGATCAAGAGATGAACGGAAGGTTACGAGACATTGCATTCTCGCCAGATGGAAAGTCAATTTATTTAATTAATAATGGAGGAGGTACTTCGACAAATATTATCGTTTACACAATCGACCCAAACAGTCTACCAAATGCTTCGTTGGATGAGAATAGTTGTGTTCGAATCAATCCCAATCCGGCAAATGATATTATTCGTATTGAAGGCGTAGAAAATTTTGAGGAAGTAACAACTATGCAAATTGCGGGAATAGATGGTAAGATATTAATGGATTTACCTTTATCAAATTGCCTGGTAGATATCTCGGCATTATCAAGTGGAACTTATACCTTAATACTTAATTATAATACAGGAAGATGCTCTTCAAAATTTGTTAAGCGTTAGTTTAAACTCTTTTTTAATTCCTCCCAATAAAGATTATTCTTTTCAATATCATTATAGATTGCATTAAATCAGTCATGCTATAATAAGGAGCTAACAAAATCAAATTCTCTGGAGAATTATTGGCAGCTAATTTTGTTGCAACTCCTGTTCCTACAGAATAACCAACAATGTTAATGTTTTGCTTTTTGTAGTTCTTAGAAATTGAATCATAGACAATTTGAGCATCATTAAAAAATTGTGATTCATTCGAAATAACTCCTCCGCTTTTTCCAAAACCGCGGTAATCAAAAATAAAAAAATCATACCCTAACGCCAAGTATGATTGTGCACCGCTACTCCAGTTTTTTATAGAACCAGTATTTCCGTGCAAATAAAAAATTAATCCTTCAGAAGAATCCGTTTTAAATAATAAACCATTTAAATCAACGTTTTTCTCAACATTAAAAAATAGCTCTTCACAATCTTGATGGCAGCCACAATCATAATCAATAGTTAATTTTTTTGGATGGAAAAGGTAAACTTCCCTATTTTGGTAAACTTCCCTATTTTTCAGACAGTTTAAAACTA
>CAYPZN010000012.1:0-63374 GCA_964415335.1 uncultured Crocinitomix sp. | reverse complement strand
CTTTAGTTTACGTTGGGAAAATATCTTACGGACTTTATATATACCATAGTTTATTCATAAAAATTGCCGGAACAAGTGAGCATTGGTTTCAAGTTTTTCCTCAAAACATTTTTATCGTTTTTGGCATTGCTATCATTTCCTATGAAATAATGGAAAAACCAATTTTAAAACTAAAAAGGTTTTTTCGAAATAGTCAAATAAAAAATCCCAATAAGCTACCTCAATTCAATGAAAACATTAAGGATTATTAATTTATATAAAAAATTAAATTTCGCTTATCTTTGATTTTGAAGGTCTTCAAATAAGTTCTTTTTTGAAGAATTTGTAAAACAAAATTAACTCGTTTACAATTGAAATGAGCGAAAAAAAAGATTACATCAGTATCAATAAAGAATCATGGAACACCCGTGTTGAGCCTCATTTCAATTCGGACTTTTATGATGTAGAGGGATTTCGCAATGGTAAATCTTCGTTAAATTCAATTGAACTTGATTTACTTGGAAATATTAAAGGTAAAAAAGTCTTGCATTTGCAATGTCATTTTGGCCAAGACACAATATCCTTGGCACAATTGGGAGCGAATTGTACGGGTATTGATTTATCAAACAAGGCGATCGATAAGGCGCGTCAACTCAGTCTTGAAATGGAAGAAAACGTGACATTTATTTGTTGCGATCTTTATGATTTGCCTAATCATCTCAATGAAGATTTTGATTTAATATTTACCAGTTATGGCACAATTGGATGGTTACCGGATATTAAAAAATGGGGAAGAATCATTTCTCAATTTCTCAAACCAAACGGACGATTTGTTTTTGCCGAATTCCATCCTTTTGTTTGGATGTTTGATGATGATTTTGAACACATTATATATCGCTATTTTAATACTGTTCCCATCATTGAAAATGAAACTGGTACTTATGCAGATAAGAATGCAGAAATTCAGCCAAAATCAATTACGTGGAATCATGCTTTAAGCGAAGTGGTTAGCAGTCTTATTGAGAATAATCTTCAAATAACAACTTTAAAAGAATTAGATTATTCGCCATATGATTGTTTTTCTCACACAGAAGAGTTTGAATCTGGTAAATTTAGAATCAAACATTTGGGCAACAAAATCCCTATGGTTTATGCCCTGGAAGCCAAGAAGAAAAATTTACTTTAAAAAACGTTAAATTTTGCAATTTTATGTGCGCTAATTCGTTCTTATTAAAAACCATTTAGCCACCCAATGTGTTTTAATAAATGACACATAAAAAATCATCATATGGTCCAGTCCAAGGTAAGTCAAAAAGAAATTTTGAAAGCATATAAGTCTTATTTTTTAGAAAAAGGCAAAGCCCCAAAAACTTTAAAAAAAATTGCAAAGCGTTTAGAAATCAACATCACTTCTATTTGGAAGTATTTTGAAAATGTAGAAGAGATTGAATTAACATTATTACTAAAGTATTTCAAAAAAGCAATAAAGAGTGTTCATCAAGAAAAGAATGCGCATGCATATTCTTCAGAAGAAAAATACATGGCATTTTTATTTGCATGTACGGAATTATATGAAAAGGATCTTCTGTTTTTGCCGCATTTTATCAAAGAAAAAAGAAGAGACTTAAATTTTTGGAAGAAGATGAACACTTTACTTTTTAAATTAGATTGGAAAATTTATTTCCTAAATGCTCTTCCAATACCAAAAGTTGAAAAAATTGAAGGAAAAGCAAAAAAGAGTGTTATGGTAAACCATACATTATCAGTTCTATTTTTTTGGGCTAAAGATCACTCAAAAGAGAAGAACGATACGGATGCTTTTATCGAAACATCATGTCAAGTTCTTTTTGCCTTTCAAAACCCGCAATTAGTGCAAGCCGCGTTTGGTTTTGGAAAATTTATGCTAAGTCGTCATAATTTCTTTGAGAAAATGCCTTTCAAATGAGTAAAAAACAAGAAAATATTCCTACCTCTAAACTAGCCCGTGCCTCTAAAATCATTGGCACGAGCGCAAAAGTTGGTGGAAATTATATCAAACATTATTCAAAAAAGGCATTTGTAAAAGGAACAAAAAGAAGTGAATTAGACGAAAAAAACGCTAAAGATATCTACAGTACCTTAAGCAAAATGAAAGGCAGTCCTTTAAAGGTTGCTCAAATGTTAAGTATGGGTGAGGATATTTTACCCAAGGCTTACATGGATCAGTTTGCAATGGCACAAAATATGGTCCCTCCCTTATCCTACCCTCTTGTGCGAAAAACGTTTAAAAAAGAATTTGGCAAACACCCTGAAGACCTATTCGATTCCTTTTCTAAAGATGCGGTCAAAGCAGCTTCGATTGGTCAAGTTCACAAAGGTTTATTAAACGGTAAAGATGTCGCTATTAAAGTACAATACCCTGGTGTTGCAGATAGTATTGTAAGTGATCTTAATATGGTTAAACCATTGGCTTCGAAGATCATGAAAGTCAAAGCAAAAGATATTGAACCCTATATGAAGGAGGTTGAGGCAAAATTACTTGAAGAAACTAATTATGATCAAGAGTTAAAACAATCCATTGAAATAACGGAAGCCTGTCAAGATTTAAGTGGCTTAAAGTTTCCAAAATACTTTCCGGAATATTCTTGCAACCGAATTTTAACCATGTCATGGATTGATGGACTTTCGTTTAAAGAGTGGCTAGATTCAAAACCAAATCAAGAATCGTGTGACTCAATTGGTCAATCTTTATGGGATTTTTATCAATTTCAAATTCATACTTTACATATGATGCATGCTGATCCACATCCTGGAAATTTCATCATCACAAAAAAAGAAAAACTCGCCGTTATTGATTTTGGATGCATGAAGAAATTGCCTTCTGATTTTTATCAATCTTATATCAAATTGCTCAAAAAAGATATTCTTGAGGACAAAAAAGCACTAAAAAAAGTTTTAACAGAATTAGAATTACTTGACAAAAAAGATGATGAAAAAACCGTAAAATTAGTCCTTAAAACTTTCAAACGTCTTTTTGGATTGGTTGCAGAACCTTTTCATAATGATAGGTTCGATTTCAGTGATCCTGCGTTTTTCCAACGGCTTTTTGCAACTGGAGAAGAACTCTCTAAAGATAAAGAAATGAAAAAAATATCAACCCGTGGATCGCGCCATTTCATCTATTTCAACCGCACCTATTTTGGGCTTTTCCAGCTATTACACCAACTAAAAGCAAATATTGACACTTCTAGGTACGTTAATTTGGGGTAAATGAAAATTTTCACACAAATTAGGCAAGAAAAAAATGCTTTATACGTCTAACTGGAGAGAATTTATTTTTATGGAAGAGAAAATTACAATTGATATTGTTTCGGACGTTGCATGTCCTTGGTGTTATGTAGGTAAACGAAAGCTTGAAGCGGCCATCAAAGAATGGAAAGGAGCTCCAATTGAAATTAATTGGCATCCATTTCAATTGGATCCAACAATGCCCAAAGAAGGTATGGATGGAGCTACTTATTTAAGAAACAAATTTGGTAATTCTGATCGTATGAATGAGATTACCGGGCGATTAACTGAAGTTGGTAAACAAGTTGGAATTCCATTTAATTTTGAAGGGAAATGGTATGCAATTAATACACTTTACATGCATCAATTAATGCATGTAGCAGGGCAAGAAGGTTTCAAAAATGAATTAAAAGAACGCTTTCTAAAAGCATATTTTGAAGAAAAAAAAGCTTTAAGCGAACCTGAAGTACTTTGTGAAATAATGGCTGAATACAATTGGTCAGCTGAAAAAGTAAATGAGATTATTTCGAACGAATCTATTGCAGAAGCTGTAAAAACAGAAATTAATCACTACCAACAAATGGGTGTTTCCGGTGTTCCTTTTTTCATCATTAATAATAAATATGGGATCAGCGGAGCACAAGAAAGTGCTACTTTTTTAAAGGCATTTAATACAGTTTCTCCATTAGAAATTATTGCCGAAGGCGATTCTTGTGATCCTCTCACTGGAGCTTGTTAATTTACACTTTATCTTAAGATTTCAGCTTTTCATTTTCATGATGTCGCGTACTATCTCTTTTCGTTTTCTTGTCTAGTTTTTTTTTGTAATGCAGCTTCTAAATCAATTCCTGTTTGATTCGTCAAGCAAGTAATGATAAAACTTACCAACGCAAGGTTTTCAAAAATAATTTTTGATTAGAAAAAGTGGATTACGAATCATTGTTGACTATTCCATGAGTTCAAACAATTCTTTTAATCTGAATTCATTAGTTTTTAGAAATGCAATCAGTACTTTTCTTGAAAAAAAGTTTCTGTATTTATTTGAGTACAGAAATATGTCCAGTCTTAGAGCGACGCCTATCCGTATTTGTTTCTCCGAATTCAATTACCCAAATATAAACTCCGCCTGGCACAATTCCTCTATCCCCATATTCTCCGTTCCATCCAAAATCATAATTATATGATTCAAATATTTTTTCTCCCCAACGATTAAAGATTGTTAAATGATAGTCATAGTAATCGACTCCTTCGCTAATTATTGGTTTAAATGTTTGATTGAATTCGTCATTATCAACTGTTATTGCATTTGGGACATAAATTAGTGTAAGATCTTCTGTTTGTATATTTTTTTTAACCGTATCACTACAAACTGGATTCATTCTCGAAGCAATTAACGTTACTGTATACGATTCACTTTCTTCATTATCGTAATTATGATTCGGATTTGTTTCATTTGAAAATGGTGAATCATCTCCAAAATCCCAAATATAGCTATCTGCATATAATGAAGTATTTGTCAAATTAATTTCATTATTGAGTGTATTTATGAAATTAGACGAAGGTATAAATGCTGCAATTGGCGTATTAACAACGGAGACATAGGATGAATATGTTGTTGAATTTACACAGCCATTTGTGAAATTTACTGTTAAGGTGACGTCAAAATCTCCAGCACTTGTATAGTTATGTACTGTACTTTCGCAGTCTGTAGAAATATTACCATCTCCAAAATCCCAAGTACAAGCAGAAGAAGGAGATGTAGATAAATTTGTAAATGTTACATCAAATGGGGCACACCCAATCAGTGAATCTGCTATAAATGAAACATTTGGTAATGGACTTACAGTAATTGTAATTTCATCAGAAGAAACACTACAATCTCCTTCCGAAAATGAAGCTTCAACCGAATAGGTAGTAGAACCTATTTCAGGTGTAAAAGGTACACCATCTACTACACCATTGTCCCAGTTAATTTCAGCTTCACCAGGGTTAAATGCCTCCAATGTAACAACTGTCCCTTCACAGATTGTTTGGTCCATACCTGCATTAACAATAGGTCCCATTTCTAGCACACTTATTGTTTGGGTTAAAAAAGTATCACATGGTGCCACACCTATATTGTATGTAATCGCTACATCTCCTGATAGTCCTGAAGGATCAAAAATAGAGCCTACCACTCCATCTCCGCTCCATGTCCCTATTGTTGAAGATTCTGGGCATAATAAGGTATCTAAATCAATCATACCTGATGATTCGCAGATTGTAAGAGTTTCCCAACATGGATTTTCAGGGACGCAGCACGAAATACAACAATCAACGCCCCAAATTGGATCAGAGGTATCAACTGCTTCAATCGACCCTAATTCTCCATTTGTTGAACCTGTTTTATCTGCAACTACCTGCCCTGAACCATCATTCAACTCCCAATAAGCAAGTAAATTTGGTGTATCCCCTGAAATACAAACATCTTTATTATCACTTATCTCAGCCTCGGTACGTGCAACATTCCAAATTCTAAGTTGAGAAATATTTCCATTAAACGTATTTATTGTTGGATCATCTTGCCCAATCCATAAATCTACAGTTGATCCTGCAGAAGGGTCCGTTGCTATTGTCCGTGTTCCAAAAAAGACTCCATCCGCATAAAATGACAATAAACTACCCTCACGAGTAATCGCTACATGATGGCATACACCATCAAAAAAAGTAGCATCATATGTTCCATTATCAAAAACAAAGTAATTCAATCCACCTAATTGCACACAAAGCATTTTATAGGCAGAGCCACCCCAAATATTATGAAAAAAGAACATAGAACCAGTTCCAGGCACTGGTCGATTTGAAAAGATGGTCGGGTGAGCATTTTGACCTATCAAATCTGCATTTATCCATGCTTCAAACGTAAAATCACCATCTGCAATCGTATTTAGGGCACTATTATCAGCCGATATATAGTCATTTCCTCCGTCAAAAGACAAACAAGAAGCATCCTGAGAAAAGGTTATTTTATTAACAATTAATGCAAAAAAAATGATGAAATAGAGTTTCATAGTAGGGTTATTACAACTAGTAATTAACAAAGTTTGACAACTAACACATAAGTTTTACCCAAAGGTAATGAAATTAGTACCCAAACAATTGAAAATTTGGACATAATTCATCATTTTTCTACTAGTTTAATTTTTCATTTTCATGATGTCGCGTACTATCTCTTTTCGTTTTCTTGTCTAGGTTTTTTTGTAGGGCAACTTCTAAATCAATTCCAGTCTGATTCGCTAAGCAAATAAGTACCCAGAGTACGTCGGCCATTTCATCTCCAAGGTCTTTGTTTTTATCTGACTCTTTTTCTGATTGTTCTCCATAACGTCTTGCAATAATTCGAGCAACTTCACCAACCTCTTCGGTTAATTGCGCCATATTTGTCAATTCATTAAAATAACGTACGCCGTATGTTTTAATCCAATTATCGACTAATTCTTGTGCTTCTTTTATAGTCATTTCTTTAATTTTTGAATAATTCTTGTTGTCGAAAAACCGTTTACAAGGTCAATTACCTGAACCTCTCCATTATTATTCAACACATGATCTCTACCTACAATGTATTTTCTCGATTTAACGTCTGTTTCGTTTGGATCATAATCCCCACCTTTAACCAAGACATCTGGTGTAATTTTTTGAATTAAGTTGTACGGTGTATCCTCATCAAATTCGATAATAAAATCTACAAAACTTAATCCCGCTAAGACATATGATCTTGCGTCAAATTGATTTACTGGGCGATCATCTCCTTTCCCTTGTCGCTTGACAGACGCGTCACTATTTAGTGCTAAAATCAATACATCTCCCAAGTCGGCAGATTTCGCCAAATAAGTAACATGTCCTTTGTGCAAAATATCAAAACAACCGTTGGTGAAAACTACTTTTTTCCCTTCTTTTTTAAGGATGTTGACACAATCTTTTAATGTGTCTTCATTAAGAATTTTATGCTGTAGTTTCTGGAGATGTCCCATCCTCTTCGAATTTAACATTTTTACCATTAAGCGCAACCGAAATCAATCCTAAGATGATCATCAACAGTGTTTGCGAAGTCCATATGATCCATCCCAAAGCAAGTGCATCTGGAAAAACACCAACATAATCAGCTGGTGCAATGTATATTGTTAGGATAAGGCCGACAAAGGCTGGGTAAACACCAATCCCTCCTTGTACTAAAATGATTCCGATTGTTCCTGCCACAAATCCTGCTAACATTGCATCTATACCCAATTCAGCTGTTGAATCTACTGCAAAAAAACAAACTGAAAACATCAACACATACATAATCCATATAAAAAAGGTATGGCCGATATATTGTAGTTTATATTTTGTTTTAAAGATGGAGAAGATCCCTTCAAAAACACCTTTTACAAACTTTTTGATCTTATCTCTGAAATTTGGTTTTGCGATAAATAAAATGACCCCTCCAACAATACCCAATAGAATTCCATACGTCACGATTTTTCCTAAAATGGAAAAAATCAATGTATTTCCACAACCTTGTCCAGGCGCATTAAAATTGTTTATTTTGGCTTGGAAAAGGTCGATTTTATCGAATTGCAATAACAATGTAATCACAACAACAATTCCGAGCATTACCAAATCAACTGCACGTTCAGCTAAAATAGTCCCAAATCCTTTCTGAAAAGGAACCTTTTCCGTTCTTGATAAAATCCCAGCACGTGAGGCTTCACCAGCTCTTGGAAAAATTAAGTTGACGACATAACCAATCATTAATGCATGATAAGCATTCCAAAATGAAACTTTGTATCCCATTGGATTTAACAAATATTTCCAGCGATATGCTCTACTAAGATGACTAGCAAAGCTAAGAATCAACGCTAAACCGACCCATAAGTAATTTGCTTTCCCAAAAGCTTCAAACAAATCTTTCTTTTGTTCTTCACAAAGTGCATCATAGAATAACCAAATTAGAAACACCCCAAAACTAAGTGGTAAAATAATTTTTAAAGCTGCAACTATTTTAGTTTTCATTAATGAATTTATCTCTGATGATAACGTAAAGTAAAGAACAAAATTTTAGTTCAATAAAACTTAATCTAATTTGTTCGTTACGGTATTTGGAAAAACCAAAGTTGGCTTAAACTTCTTTGCTTCTTCAAAGTCCAAATGAGCATATGAAATAATGATAATAATATCATCAACTGCAACTCTTCGGGCTGCTGGTCCATTTAAACATATCCCTCCTTTACCTCTTTCTCCTTCAATAACATACGTTTCTATTCGTTCGCCATTGTTAACATTGACAATCTGCACTTTTTCACCTTCAATCATATTTGCAGCTTCCAATAAATCTGGGTCTATTGTTATACTACCGATATAATTTAAATCAGCCTCAGTAACTTTTACTCTATGAATTTTTGACTTTAATACTTCTACCAACATATTTTCAAAATATGATGCAAATGTAATTAATTTCCATCAGTTGAATTCTCTTATTCAATAACAAGCATTATTTCTGTTTTAATTGATAGAAATAGTTTGAATTATCTGATTTAAAACTTGCAAATAAAAGTGAAAGCATTCCAAGCATCAAATGCATCTTCTTTGTAATATAGAACTTAGTCCGTAAATTTTTAACCCCGTATTAGTCGGTACACGAATCGATCATTATCATCTCTAAAACTTGCGTTTATTCGTTTCTTGCTAACGCCAGCATTATCCAAAACCAATTGAATTAATTCTCCTGTTGACTCTTCTTCGAGAGAAACAAAGATTGAACCAGTATATGATTCTCCATTGTATCCTTCAACTAAATCCCAAATTCCGGTATATAAAAGGCCTTCTTCAGTGTCTTTATAACTAGCAGTGAAATTTTCATTAAATGTAAGGGAGAATTGATCAAATTCTTCTGTGATTTTCTTTCCGTTTTCTGTAACTCTATCATACTTCCAACTTCCGACAATAAGGCGTTCTGTTCTTGATAGACCTTCTTTTTCGCAACGAATAAAAAATACAAATGTTAAAATAGATAGTACAAGTAAATTAAGCTTCATAATTATTGTGTTTTGATTCAATAGAATAACACAATAATCGCACCCATTTTTTTATGTAATTAAGTACTCATTAAAAAAGCTTTTAGAAATTCATTAATTTCTCCATTCATCACGCCATCAACATTAGAAGTTTCGTAACCTGTTCTAACATCTTTCACTAGTTTATAGGGCTGCATAACGTAGTTTCTAATCTGAGAACCCCATTCAATTTTCATTTTTCCAGCTTCAATTTCATTTTGTTTTGCCATTCTTTTTCGCCATTCCGCTTCATAAAGTTGAGACTTTAACAATTGCATGGCTTTTTCTTTATTCGCTAACTGCGATCGAGATTCGGAGTTTTCAATAATAATTCCTGACGGGGCGTGACGCAATCGAACTGCGGTTTCAACTTTATTCACGTTTTGTCCTCCAGCCCCACCAGACCGAAACGTCTCATAGGTAATATCTGCAGGATTTATATGGATTTCTATTGAATCGTCCACTAGCGGGTAAACATAAACTGAAGCAAAAGAAGTATGCCTTTTAGCATTAGAATCAAATGGTGAAATTCGAACCAAACGGTGAACCCCATTTTCTCCTTTCAAATAACCGAATGCAAAATCTCCTGCAAATTCTAACGTAACTGTTTTCACTCCTGCAACATCACCTGCTTGATAATTTAGTTCCGTTACCTTCATTCCATTTTTCTCTCCCCACATAATATACATTCGCATTAACATTGAAGCCCAATCACAACTCTCTGTCCCTCCTGCTCCTGCAGTAATTTGCAACACAGCTTTGAAGTTATCTTCTTCTGCCGACAGCATGTTTTTAAGTTCTAACTCCTCTAACCGCGTTAAAGCCACTTTAAAATTTGTTTCGATCTCTTCTTCCTCAACCTCTCCAGCTTCATAAAACTCAATCAATACTTTTAAATCTTCTAAATCGGTTTTACTTTGTTCATACGATTCAATCCAGAATTTGGTATTTCGCATTCTTTTTAAAACGATTTCAGCCTCTTTTGGATTATCCCAGAAAGAAGGATCTTGCGATTTCAAATCATCTTCATTTACCTCAATCCGCTTATTTTCAATATGCAAGTAGCCATGTAATTCCTTAACGCGTCGATCAAAATCCTTTAATTGGTCCTGTGTAATCATAATACAAAAATTATACTTTTTTTTCGTTCAATCGCATTGATTTTAAAATAAATCCAATCCTCCTTTTTTTTCAGTAATTTCTTTTTTCACCAAAGTTTCAACATAAGCATTTATAATTGTATAATTATTCTAAATTTGTGAAGACAATTTTAAAGCAAGAAAAATGAATATACCAGGGGATTTAAAATACACAAAAGATCACGAATGGATTCGTGTAGAAGGAGACGTAGTAACAATTGGAGTTACTGATTTTGCGCAGAGCGAATTAGGCGATATCGTTTACGTTGAAATTGAAACTGAAGGGGAAACATTATCGAAAGAAGAAGTTTTTGGATCAATCGAAGCTGTAAAAACAGTATCTGATTTATTTATGCCAGTTAGTGGTGAAATTACTGCTTTTAACGAAGAGCTTGAAGGAAACCCTGAAGTTGTAAATTCTGATCCATACGGAGAAGGGTGGATGGTAAAGATTGCTGTTTCAGATTCTTCTGAATTAGATGGTTTACTTTCTGCTAGTGATTACGAAGCACTAATTGGATAATAAAATTTATCGCCATTTTCCTTGGCTTTTTTGGATTGGATGTATTGCGATCTTGAGTCTTTTACCGGGGGATCAACTGCCAGACTATAAGTTAGATTGGATTTCTATAGATACACTTACACATATTTGCATGTATCTCGGTTTTAGCTTTCTACTTTTAATTGGTTTTTATCCGAGAAATTTCAAGACTAAAAATAAATTGAACCTTCTTATTTTACAGTTGTATTTGAAGGTGATATTAGCTGGTATTTTAGTTGGATACATTATAGAGTTAGTACAAGGGAAATTTATTTACCGAAGGTATTTCGATTACATTGATGTTGTTGCAAATGGTTTTGGAACAATTTTTGGAGTAATTGCTTTTACGTTGATCGGTATAAAAATATTAAAAATTAACACAAATGCTAATTGAGAATTTTGTAAATTAGCAACGCGCAAAATTAGTGGTATGGAACAAAAAAAGTCAAAAGAGGCAAATTTAGAAAGCAAGAAAGCTGGTTTTTTCTTTGTTGGATTAGTTATGATTTCTGCTATTGTAGGGATGGCCTTCGAATATGAGAAGTTTACAGCTGAAGATCAAATTGCTCAAAAAGAGGATGACTCTATGCAAGAGGAATTGGTTTTTGACATTCCACCTGAAGAAGAAATTCCAGAAGAAGAACCAGAAGTAGCTCCGCCACCTCCTGTAATTGAAGAAATCGAAGTTGTAGAGGATGATGAAGAAGTTGAAGAACTTGATTTATCAAGTATTGATGAGGAAATAGAAGAAGCTCCAGAAGAAGAAGAAGTAGAGATTGTTGAAGAGAAAATTGTTGATTTTGCCGAGGTTGAGCCTAGTTTCCCTGGTGGAGAAGCAGCTATGGTTGAATGGATCAATAAAAATGTTGAATATCCTCAACTAGCTATTGAATTAGGAGAACAAGGGATTGTTTATGTTCAATTTGTTGTAAATAAAAATGGATCTATTGAGCAAACAAAGGTATTAAGAGGTGTTTCTGATGCACTAGATGCTGAGGCGAGAAGAGTTGTTAGAAAAATGCCTAAATGGATTCCTGGTGAACAAGCAGGGAAAAAAGTAAGAGTTCGTTTTACTTTACCTGTTCATTTTAGACTAGGATAAAAAAACAAAAGAAAATTAAGCTTATATAATCCGTCTTGGTTTTCCAAGGCGGATTTTTTTTTGATGAATTTATTAAACGAAATACAAAATCAAACGCCGGTTATTACACCTCAATTTCTTTTAGAATTAACCGCATTGATTGATCTAACCTTACTTGGTAATAATGATACAAGTGATGACATTTTAAACCTAATTTCAAAGGCAAATCAAGGTATTTCGGATGTAAAACCTGCAGGAGTTTGTATTTACTCTAATTATTGCCATCTAGTAAAAAAAGAAATTAATCCAACAATAAAAACCGTTGCTGTTGGCGGGTGTTTTCCTACTGGACAAACACTTTTAAGTGCAAAAATTGAAGAAATAAAAGCGATTCTGAATACAGGTGTTGATGAAATTGATATCGTCATGAATAGGAGTTCTTTTTTTAACGGAGACTATATTTCAATTGGGAAAGAAATTTCCAAAATCAAAGGGCTAATGGGAAGTTTACCTTTAAAAGTTATTTTGGAAACAGGTGATCTGAAGACACAGAAGAACATTGAACTTGCTTCAACGATTGCAATTGAATCTGGAGCAGACTTTATTAAAACTTCAACTGGAAAAACAACCTATGGGGCAAGTCTTGAAGCTGTTTATACAATGTGTAATACTATTAAGACGCATTATGATCTAACAGGAAATAAAATCGGAATAAAACCTTCTGGAGGAATAAGAACGATTAAAAATGCGTATACTTATTACAAGGTTGTCGAGAATGTTTTAGGCAAAGAGTGGTTAAACAAAGATTTGTTTCGAATAGGAGCAAGTTCTTTATTTGATAATATTTTAAACGAGCTAAACAAAAGCTAATTGGAAAAGATGGATAAACGTTGGGTTGAAATAGCACTTGAAGCTGCAAAAGAAGCTTCTCAAGCAATAATGCAAATTTATGCTACTGATTTTTCCGTTGATTATAAAAAAGATAAATCTCCTGTGACAATTGCGGATAAAACATCAAGTGATATTCTTATTCAGCATTTAACAACCACAGGCATCCCAATTATTTGCGAAGAAGAAAAGGCACCTAGGTATGAAGAAAGAAAAGATGCTGAATACATTTGGATTGTTGACCCATTAGATGGAACGAAAGAATTCATCCGAAAAAATGATGAATTTTGCATTTGTATTGCACTTGTTCATAAATCGCTTCCAATTTTTGGATTAATTGCATCACCAACAACAAATAAAATTATTCTTGGCGGAAAGCAAATTGGAGCATATCACTTTGATTATTCTGATTTGGATTATTTAAATCAAAAAAATAAGATAGAAGACCTTTCTATTAATCATTCTAAAACTGTAGCCTATTCACGAACACACTTTACCGGAAAAGCACTAACACTTATCGAGCAATTAGAAACTAAATATGGAAAGTTAGACGTAATTCAAAAAGGAAGTGCACTTAAGTTTTTTGACCTTGTTTTAGGGAGAGCAGACTTTTACCCTAGAATGGCACCAACTATGGAATGGGATATCGCAGCTGGCCAAGCCATTTATGAAACTGTAGGTGGGGAAGTACTAGATTTTACTAACTTTGAGCCCTTAAAGTACAACAAAGAAAATTTATACAATTCTTTTTTCATAGCGAAAAATAGAGCGCTAACTATTTGAACAAACATGAGCCATAAAGTAGCTTTAATCACTGGAATAACTGGACAAGATGGGGCTTACCTTGCTGAACTTCTTTTATCAAAAGGATATGAGGTTCACGGAATCAAGCGAAGATCTTCCTTATTTAATACTGATCGAATTGATCATCTTTATCAAGATAAACACGAAGAAAACGTTCGTTTTTTCTTGCATTACGGAGACCTTACAGATGGGTCAAACCTAATTCGACTTGTTCAAGAAATTGCTCCGGACGAAATTTATAATCTAGCGGCTATGTCACATGTTAAAGTTTCATTTGACACCCCAGAGTACACAGCAAATACGGATGGTTTAGGAACATTACGTTTATTAGAAGCCATCCGAATATTGAAATTAGAGAAAAAGGTAAAGCTCTATCAAGCTTCAACATCTGAACTGTATGGAAAGGTAGTTGAAACACCTCAAAGTGAAACAACACCTTTTTATCCAAGAAGTCCTTATGCAGTTGCAAAACTATATGCCTTTTGGATTATAAAAAATTACCGTGAAGCTTATGGCATTTTTGCGTGTAATGGGATTTTATTCAATCATGAAAGCCCGTATAGAGGAGAAACGTTTGTAACAAGAAAAATAACAAGGGCTGTTGCCAAAATTAAATTAGGCCTACAGGATAAATTATTTTTAGGGAATATAGATGCACAACGTGACTGGGGGCATGCTAAAGATTATGTTTATGGCATGTGGTTGATGATGCAAACGGATGAAGCAGATGATTATGTATTAGCAACTGGTGAGACACATTCGGTAAGAGAATTTGTAACAAAATCCTTTGCCCACGCTGGAATTACAATTCGTTGGGAAGGAAAAGGTGTCAATGAAAAAGGAGTTGATACCAATACGAATAAAACAATTGTAGAAGTAGACCCCAAATATTTTAGACCAACCGAAGTAGAATTGCTTTTGGGAGATGCATCTAAAGCAAAAAAAGAATTGAATTGGGAACCCGTTTATACATTTGATCAACTTGTTGAAGAAATGGTAAAAAGTGATTTAGAACTTTTTAATCGAGATAAGTATTTACTTGAAGGTGGACATAAAATATACCATCAAAAAGAGTAAGTTGAAATGGAAAAAGATGCAAAAATCTATATTGCTGGACACAACGGAATGGTGGGTTCTGCAATAATCAGGAAATTAAGAGCGCAAGGATACGATCAACTCATTTTCAAAACATCTGCTGAGCTTGATCTACGAAATCAATCAGCTGTAAATACTTTCTTTAAAGAAGAAAAACCTACCCATGTTTTTTTAGCCGCAGCAAAAGTGGGAGGCATATTAGCAAATAATGAATATCGTGGAGAGTTTCTTTATGATAACCTCATGATTACGAGTAATATTATTCATGCAGCACATGATCAAAAGGTAAAGAAACTTCTTTTTTTAGGATCCTCTTGCATTTACCCTAAACTTGCCCCCCAACCATTAAAAGAACCTTATCTTTTGACTGGAGCACTTGAACCGACAAATGAGCCGTACGCCATTGCAAAAATTGCTGGGATAAAAATGTGTGAAACCTATCACGATCAGTATGGCGATAATTTTATTGCTGCAATGCCAACCAACCTTTATGGACCTAATGATAATTATCATCCTAAAAATTCACATGTACTTCCCGCATTAATTCGCAAATTTCACGAAGCAAAGGTTAATCAATCTCCTTCGGTTGAAATATGGGGTACAGGAAGCCCTTTGCGCGAGTTTTTGCATGTAGATGATTTAGCTTCTGCTTGTATTTACCTGATGAATTCTTACAACGAAAAGCAATTTGTCAATGTAGGAACAGGTAAAGATATTTCGATTAAAGCGCTCGCTTTATTGATTAAAAAAATTGTTGGTTATCAAGGGAATCTTCATTTTGACTCAACAAAACCAGATGGAACACCAAGAAAATTGATGGATGTTTCTTTTTTAAGTAATGCTGGTTGGAATTATAGTATCGAACTTGAAGATGGAATTCGAGCAACATACAAAGATGTACTTGAAAAAGGTATTCTTGAAGGATAAGTTCAATTCTTTGAAACTAAACCGTTTTTGAAAACGTAAGCATACGCATTAATGGGTTCTAAACTAAATATCTTAATCATTGCCATTCTTTGGTGCGCTTCGGGGTTTAGTCAAATTTCTCTTCCACTCGCTGATTATTACCATGCCGAAGTTGATCGAATAGCCGTTAATGACACATCAAAAAACAACTATTTCAATTCACACCTTAGTCTAAAACCTATTTTGGACCAACGGACGAATACCGATAAAATTTATCATTCAGAAGGCAAATTTTATTATTGGATTACTCAAAAATTATTTAAAGAAAATTTTGTCATTTTTAAAGGTGAAGATTTTTGGTGTGCTGTCGATCCTATTGTCGATCTAGAAGTCGGAAATGATTTTTCTAGAGATTCTATTGAACGTTTATTCTGGAATACAAGAGGAATTCGCGTTCAAGGAAAGTTTTTTGACAAAGTTGGTTTTACAACAAAATTTTACGAAACGCAAGCCATCCTTCCATTTTATCAACGCGAATTTGCAGATGCGCATGGAGAGTTTTTCCCAAATTCGAATGGCACAAAATATATTCAAAACAATGCAATCATCCCTGGCTATGCGAGAACAAAATCCTTTAAAGAAACAGGATATGATTTTGCATTTGCCGAAGGGAACTTTTCCATTTTAGCAAATAAACACCTTAACTTTCAATTAGGAAATGGCAATCATTTTGTTGGTAGAGGTTATCGGTCTTTACTCTTATCTGATTTTTCAACCAACTACCCTTTTTTTAAAACAGAAGTGAATTTTTGGAACAATCGAATTCAATACAGTGCCATTTACGCAATCCATCAAAACCTGTATCGTTTATTGGAATTTACGAGTACTGAAGCAACTTTTGAACGAAAAATCGGTACTTATCATTATTTGGACATTGCGCTTTCAAAAAATATTCAAATTGGCTTTTTTGAAGGAAGTCATTGGAGAAGGACTGACTCTTTGGGTACTGTACAACCCAATTTATTATTTACCAACCCTGTTATATTTGCCAATACTGCTGTTAATGGATTTGAATCAAACGGGTTTAAATCAATCTTAGGAATTAATGCTTCAGCAACAATAGGGAAAGAACTTTTATATGGTCAGTTGGTTTTTGACAATGCTCAATTGGGAGGATATCAAGTTGGATTAAAATTCTACGATTTATTTGTTGAAAAATTTGATGGAGGAATTGAATACAACCATGCTGAACTAGACACCTATTTATCCAGTGAACGCCGCTATAACTATTCTCACTCCAATTTACCATTAGCACACCCTTTAGTTGCTGGTTTTGATGAAATTACTGTAAACTTATCCTTCGAACGCAATCGATTCTTTGTTCAAAATAGGTTTACATATTCTCAGCGCATGCAAAATGACTCAATTCGAATCGGCAATAATATTATTTTACCCTCAAGTGATATCGTTGCAACGGACAATCGAATTTCAACCATCCTTTATAATCAATTCGAAATAGGTTACCGTTTTAATAAGAATTATAATCTACAGGCATTTATAGGGCACTTATACAGAAATGAAACTTTACCAACCAATAACCCTCTAACAAATTACACGTATATTGGTGTACGCACTCAACTGAAGAATAAAATTTCGAATTTTTAAGATCGAAATTATTCGTTAATATGAACAAATGAAAGACTATCACTTAATATTAGCATTCATAACAGCTTTCAGTGTTGTACTTCTTGCCACACCTTCTTTAATTAAGGTGGCAAAATTGAAGCATTTGGTTGACGAACCTAGAGAAGAACGAAAAAAACACACAACAAGTATCCCTACAATTGGAGGTGTAATCATTTTTAGTGCATTTATATTTTCATGTTTTTTATGGCTTCCTTATCGAGATGCAAGAGTGATAGAAGGCCTAGGTCAATTCATGTTTTTAATGGCCAGTCTTATTTTACTATTCTTTGTTGGTGTTAAAGATGATATAATTGGTATGTCACCTATGAAAAAACTAGTTGCTCACGTCATGGTGGGCTTTATACTTGTTGTTATGGGAGGGATTAAAATATCTAGTTTTCACGGATTGCTTGGGATTGATATTATACTGCCAGATTATGCGTCTATTCTACTTTCAATTTTCATTTACATTGTTATTGTCAATTCAATTAATTTAATTGACGGAGTAGATGGTTTAGCTTCAGGTGTGGGATTATTTGCAACAATTGCATTTGGATTATGGTTTTCGTATTTAGGGGAAAAACATTGGGCACTCGTTTCATTTTCTTTGTCTGGTGCGTTATTAGGGTTTCTGGTATTTAACTTTAATCCTGCAAGAATATTCATGGGAGACTCTGGATCTCTAATCATTGGTGCAGTAATTAGCGTTTTAGCAATTCAATTAATTGAATCTCCAACAACTCGTTTTCCAATAGAATATCAGAATGTATCAGGACCTGTAATGGCAATGGCAATATTAGCCTATCCCCTTCTAGATACGCTCCGTGTATTTATCATACGGACCATTAATGGCAAATCACCACTAAGTGCAGATCGTAATCACTTGCATCATAAATTACAGGATAAAGGGTACGGTCATAAAAAAACGGTGATCATCATTTATATTTTTAGTTTAGTAATGATCGCACAAGCTTTTTTCATACAGTTTGAAAATCCAACGATCAGCTTTATGATAAGTTTATCCATTGCACTGTTGTTTGTCTTATTCGTTTTTATCGGATCAAAAAATAAAGTAAAACATGAAGCAGTTAAGTAGCATATTATTTATTCTTTTATCCGCATTGACTGCAAAAAGTCAATTAACGGTTCAATCCCTGCATTATCGGAATCGAATTACCAATGCAAAAATTGATTTTAAGGATGATATAAAAAATCACAGTGCTATTTTTCCTCAAATAATTGATAATGCATTACCAATTAAAAACGAAAAAGGGGTATTAGTCTTTGAGCAGAAAAAATCGAATTTAACTGTTTATCCAATTACCGACTTAAGCGGTGGAATTCAATACAATTCAAATCTTGGGGCAAAACCAATTTATGATTTAGGAATTGGCGCTGGTGTAAATTTAAGTTCAAAAAAATTCTTTTTTACTGGAAAATTTCTTCCTTATCTATCAGAAGGTGGTTTTGTAAGAGACTCAATTCAAAATAAATTAGGAGCAGATGTTGGTACTGGAAGAGCATTGACTGACAATGTATTTCAACAAAATGAATTAACCTTTGCTTATCGACCGAATCGATTTTTCACGTTTATCGGAGGAAATGGAAAGAATTTTTTTGGGGAAGGTTATCGTTCTCTAATCCTTTCTGACAATGCAAAACCAGCTCCTTTCTTCAAAATAGAGACTTCTTTTGGTAACATTAAATATGTTAACATCTATAATTTGTGGAAAGACAATACCATAAATCCTGAGGACAAAACATTAGACCAATTCAAGTATTCTGCTATGCATTATATTAGTTGGAACATTACACGTGATTTTAACCTTAGTGTTTTTGAAGCCGTCGTTTGGCAATCAAATGACACGCTTGTTAACCGTGGTTTTGATTTCAATTATATTAATCCTATTGTTTTTTATCGCCCAGTTGAATTTGGGAATGGGTCTGCAGATAACGTTTTACTTGGAACAAATTTAAGTTATAAGTTGAATGACAAAAATACATTTTACACTCAACTTGTTTTAGATGATTTTCTACTTTCTGAAATTAGAGCAAGGTCTCGCTGGTGGGCAAATAAATATGCTTTCCAATTGGGTTATAAATCAATTGATTTTTTAGGAAAAGAGGCTTTATATTTCCAAACCGAACTGAATGTTGTTCGTCCATTTACTTTTTCTCATAATAATTCCAGCCGGAGTTATGGAAATCTAAACACTTCTGTAACTCATCCTTTGGGGGGTAATTTTGCCGAAGCTCTTAATATTTTATCTTATAAAAAAGGAAAATTTCGATTTACAAATAAATTGACTTATTCATCTTACGGACTGGATACTTCTGCTGTAAGTTTAGGGCAAGATATTTTTCAACCGAATGTTAATCGAGACAGAGAATTTGATCATTTCCTATTTCAAGGATTAAGAAAAAATGTGCTTAATGAAACCTTTATCGTAGAAACCCCACTTTTTAAAGCAAGCAACATCTATTTGAATCTGACATACAATTGGCGACTAGAAACATCAGACTTAGGAATTCAAAACAATCACATGCTTTCTATTGGAATTCGTTCTAGGATTTGGAATCGTTATAGTGATTTTTAAGCCAGAAATACACCTAATCCCCTTTTTTAGAATCAATCTAGACAATATATTCCTTTCTAGATAATTCATTTTTGTTAACTTTGCGTCAAATTTAAACCAAAAAATGGTTGCAGAAGAAAGCGTTGTAGAGAAAACAAATACCCCTTCTAAGTTGAAGGATTATGCATTACTGCTAAAATTGCGTTTAGCATTTCTAGTCGTATTGTCTGCTATTGCAGGATACTTGTTTATGGGTGGCGCTTTTAATCTAAATTTTGTATACCTAATAATCGGTGGTTTTTTAATTACCGGATCTTCTAATGGTTTCAATCAAATTATAGAAAGAGACCTTGATAAAAAAATGAATCGCACTTCTAACCGACCTATTCCAGCTGGAAGAATGTCGGTAAATGAGGCCTATATTATATCCATTGTTTCAGGTATTATTGGTTCTATATTACTTTTTCAATTAAACTATTTTTCTGGTGTTTTAGGTATACTGGCTTTAGTCATGTATGTTTTTCTTTACACGCCTTTAAAACGAATTACGCCTTGGGCTGTTTTTGTAGGTGCTTTTCCTGGAGCAATTCCTCCAATGCTTGGTGTTGTTGCTGTAACTGGAACGTTTGATCTTACTGTAGGAATTATATTTTTCATTCAATTCATTTGGCAATTCCCTCATTTTTGGGCTATTGCCTGGGTTTTAGACGAAGATTACGCCAAAGGAGGTTTTTCATTATTACCAAGTAAATCTAGAAAATCAAAACGATCTGCTTTTCATATTTTACTCTATACGCTTTTTATGCTCCCTGTTAGTTTATTGCCATGGGTTCTTGATTTAACGGGTGAAACAACACTTATTATTGCATCATTGGCTGGGGTATGGTTTTTCTTAAAAGCTTATAAGTTGTACATGAATCTAGATGATAAATCTGCAAAGGCACTTATGTTTGCATCATTTATATATCTCCCTATAATTCAGTTTCTATACGTATTTGATAAATTATAATGACAGAAACAAATGAACCTGATGAGTTGCAAGAGTTAACTCCTGCAGCGCTTAACGCAAAAACGAAAAAAAATCTATTGTGGATTTTCATTTTTGCTGTAATCATGATTTTTGCTGGATTAACAAGTGGTTATATCGTTTCTCAAGGAGGTAATTTTTGGGTAAACATCAAGATGCCAGAAGCATTTTTAGTAAGCACGTTGTTTATTCTTTTAAGCAGTGGTTTTTTATTTTTGGGAAATTGGGCAGTAAGAAAAGAAAAGAAACCTATTTTACAACTAAGCCTAACATTTGCATTTATCTTTGGTTTACTATTTGGTTGTGCTCAATTTTTAGGTTGGGGTCAATTAGTTAACACAGGGAATAGCATCAATGGCTCAATAATTAATATTAACGGAAAGTATGGCAAGTACTTTACATTAATTCGTGACAACAAAGAAATCACATTTGACAACAGTGTTTTTTACTATAAAGGAGAGCCTGTTTCTGAAGATTTATCATCCGAAATGAAGGCTTTTTCCAGCCAAATAATGGAAGGTGCTAAAGGCAATGGAGATCACTTCGATTTGAGTAATTACGGATCTCAGTTTATCCTTCGTTACGAAGGAAAAGTTGTAACCTATGCCAACAATCGTTTGCAACTTAACGGATTTTACTTATCCGCAGTACAAATTAGTCGATTGTGGTATTTTGCAGAAAATATTGTCAATGATCGAGGGGATTTTATCATGAAAGGAAAGTATGGAGAGGATTTTAAAATTTTCTTCCAAGGTGAAGCGTTAGAGTACACTAATCGTACATTTTATCATAAAGGCCAACTTCTTTCTCCAAAACGAATGAACGATTTGGAAACACAAAAAAACACAGCCAGCTCATATATTTATGCCTTTACCATTGTTCATTTATTACATTGGATTGGTGGTGTAATTGCGCTTTTAGTAATGTTTATCAAAGGGTTACAAATGAAATATACCGCCTCAGATTATTTGGGGATTACACTAGGATCAACCTATTGGCATTTTTTAGGCATATTGTGGCTTTATTTATATGCTTTTTTAATTTTTATTCATTAAACTTGCACAAAAGAAAATTTTGATTTATGTCAGCAGCAACGCAAGAAATCGACAAGTCTAAACTTTGGGATGGTAAAGAGTCTCCGTTAAGAGCCAGTTATGGAAAAATCATGATCTGGTTTTTCTTAGTTTCTGATGGTTTGACTTTTGGAGGATTGTTAACCGCTTTAGGTTATGCAAAATTCTCAAATCCGGAAACGGCTTCAGCTTGGCCATCTGGTGAAGATGTATTTTTTCACTTCCCATTTACACATGATCCTCAAGCCTTGATTTATGTGGCACTAATGACTTTTATTCTTATTGTATCTTCTGTAACTATGGTTTTTGCTGTTGAAGCAGGGCATAGAATGGATAAAAAAGGAGTGATAAAGTGGATGCTTTGGACAGTAGTAGGTGGATTAATTTTCTTAGGCTCTCAGGTATGGGAATGGGCTACATTCATTGCTGGACCTGATGGTAATATTTCTACTTGGGTTGATAATGCAACACTCGCACACAATCCTTATGGACCGACTTTGTATGCAAACTTCTTTTTCTTTATTACTGGATTTCACGGGTTTCACGTATTTACAGGAGTCGTATTTAATGCACTAGTCCTAAGAAATGTTATTCGTGGTGTATATCACAAAAGAGGACATTATGAAATGGTCGAAAAGGTTGGTTTATACTGGCACTTTGTCGATTTAGTATGGGTTTTTGTATTTACATTTTACTACTTGGTATAAGTTTTTAAAAGAGTAAACAACGAAATTGATAATATTGAATAAATAATAAAGCAATGGTAAGAGACGACATTATAGAATATTCTTTACATGCACATCATTCAGAAGAAGAAGGAAAAAAAGTAAGAAGAAAGATTTGGGTAGTTACAGCTATTCTTTCCCTCATAACAATTATAGAAGTTGTTGTAGGAAAATATTTTCCAAAAGATGCTGTTGGTGGTGTAACATGGGAAATCATTAAATACAGTTATATTATTCTTACTGTTATAAAAGCAGGATACATCATTTTGGTATTCATGCACTTAGGTGATGAAACAAAAGGGTTAAAATATATGGTATTAGTTCCGTATATCTTATTTATCCTTTACTTGATTTTTATAGTACTAACCGAAGCCTCTTATATTGGAAACGGTTGGAATACTATGCACTAAACCTATAACTTCTTATAACCCGTAAGGTTTTTTTATGCCAAATCTTAAGCGTGTATTGCTTATATTAGTTATTTTGCTGGGACCGGGGTTAATGATTTACTTCATTTCTAAAACAGTAAGCAATCATTTCATCAAGTTACCCTATTTAGGTTATGAATATGAATTAGGTGGGAACAGTTTAAAAATTGATTCTACGCCTTATTGTATTCCTGATTTTAATTTAACCTTATTTGATGGCACACCTATCACAAGAGATTCGATAAGAGGTAAATTCATTGTTCTCTCTACAATGCAAAATGGGTGTCCAACTCCTTCGGAATGTGGTATGAGTCTTTTTCATTTTGATGAAATATTCTTTCATAAATTAGTCAAGAATCAAAAGAACTATGGAAATGTTAAAGTTCTTTCTATTCTAACAGATGTCAATGGAGTTCCTGTACAAGAACCTTCAGAAAAGTTAATCGAAGAAATGGATCGTTTTGATCAATCTATTTGGTGGATGACTACTGGTAACGTAGAACCTTTCTATAATTTTAATTATTATGGCAAAAAATTTCTCGAACAGCCTGCTTCCAATAAAGATGGAGAAATTGGAAATCGTGCCTTTACAAATAGCCTTGTTCTAATTGATGATAAAGGACATATCAGAGGTGTATCTGGAGCAAAAACAGATTCTCACATTCGAAATTTCTTTGATATGTTAAAATTGCTCAAAAAGGAAGAGTTTGACGCTAAAAGAGCTGAAAAAAAGTAATTCATTTTTCTAATTCATCTTTCAACGAATCAGTAATAGATCTCAACGTAAAGCCGTTTTAAATGTTTACTTTTGAAGTAGATTTTATTTTGAATCATATGAAGAAAATAATCTTTTTTAGCCTTGCTTCCTTAATCCTATCTTGTGGTGGATCTGGAGAAAATTCAACAGAATTAAGTGAAGAAATAAACGAATTCTTGCCCTACCTTGGACAACACGATACTGAAATAGTTATGGAAGATGGTCAAAAAGTTCAAAAAACAATTTATCATACCATCCCTTCATATTACTTAATGGCACACGACAGTTCAACGTTTACAAATGATCGTGTTGCAGGAAAGATACATGTGGCTAATTTCTTTTTTACGAGTTGCCCTCATATTTGCCCAGCTATGACAGCTCAAATTAACCGTCTTCAAGAAAAAACAAAAGACATCAAGGAACTCACTTTTTTATCGCATACTATTGACCCAGAAAGAGATTCCATAACAAGACTACGTGAGTACATTTCTGAAAAAAAATTAAATACCGAAAATTGGTTTTTTTTAAGAGGAGAAAAAGAATATGTACACAATCTTGGACTTGAGGGTTACATGATTAATGCATTGGAAGATGAAGAAGCTGAAGGAGGTTTTTTACATTCTGAGCATCTTGTTTTAATTGACAGAGAAGGTCATGTTAGAGGCTTGTACAACGGAACAATAACAGAGGAAGTAGATCAATTAAATGAGGACATTCGTTTGTTAATTAAGAAAGAATATGGCACATAATTCAGATGAAAACAACACTTTCGACGTGAATTTAGAGAAGAAGTACCGTCCGTTAGTAATTGCATTATCCATTGTCATTCCAGTGATTGTTGCGGCATTATTTGGATTAAAAATAGAAGGATATAATACTCAATTTCTTCCGCCAATATATGCTACAATCAATGGAATTACTGCAATTGTTTTAGCACTTGCCGTAATTAGCATAAAAAATGGCAATAAAAAGAGACATGAATCCTTAATGAAAATTGCTATTGGTTGTTCGCTATTATTTTTAGTAGGATACATTCTCTACCACATCACATCAGACTCAACTTATTTCGGTGATTCCGATCACAATGGCGAACTTTCTGCTATTGAAAAGGCTAACTTAGGTTCAAGTGCATTGGTTTATTACATGCTCTTGATTTCTCATATTATTCTAAGCATTGCCATTATCCCTTTAGTTATGATTACTTATCTCAAGGCTTGGGCTGGAAATTTTAAGTCGCATAAAAAATTGGCTAAAATCACATTCCCAATTTGGCTCTATGTAGCGGTATCTGGGGTAGTTGTTTATTTAATGATAAGTCCTTATTACGGTTAGATTCATTAAAAGTCAGAAGGGCAACGACTTCTTTTGAATGGTTTGAATGTCAAATGTAAACCATAAAAAGTATACCAATCTTTATTGTTTGGATTCCCTCTATTTATTCCACCATTGTCATTAATACTTCTATCTGAAAGGTCAGCAGCCAACGGTCCATTTTCAATTCTTAATTGTTCGGAGTCAACAAAATTACCAGAAACATCATCCAAAAAATCTGTAAATGTCTTTCGAACTCCATATTCTAATGAAATAGCCAGTCGTTTTCTCAAATTAATCTTAACACCAATTCCTAAAGGTATTGCAATTTGATTTAAACTATATCTATTCCGAGTTGACAAACTTGTTCCTTGCCCTTCAGTTCCTAGAGGTTGAAGTGCAATATCATTTCCATTAAATTCTGTGGTCGGATTAATTCGAGTATATGCAATTTGATAGAAAAAATATGGACTTATCGGATATTTCATATCGTTAATGCTATACTTAAATAGATCTATTTCATAGCCAATCGCCAACTCTAAAACTTTTGATTTAAAACTCAAATTACGATTTTGTTCTGACTGCTGTTTTGCCCTAGCATCATCACCAAAAATATTTCCGTAAAGTGCTGTTGCTCTAATTGAATGCCTTGTTGATAGATTATACCTATAAATCAATCCAAAAGCAGGCTTTGAAAATACAAAATGTTGATTTGGATTAAGGTCACCAATATAATAGGATCCTCCTCCAAAAACGCCAATTTCTGTTGCTGCTTTGTACCCCTGTCCCATAGTAATACTTGACATGAGTATTCCAAATGACAAAATTATATTTTTAAATCCTCGCTTTGCACGCATATATTCAGAACGAAAAATGCGCCTAAATATTGCCATCATTTATAACTTAAACGAACCTATAAATCATTTCACTTTTACGTGATATTGCGGATTGACAATAATTTTGCACATTTCTTTAACCAAAACAAAATCATAAAATTGACCATAAGGAAAAGTATTAAAAGCTCCCCTAACCTCTATTTTGATCATTTGTATAAATCTATAAATTCAAATTTTTTCTATTTGCTATTATTGCATATCACGTGTCATTTTCAGTAAGTTTAAACGACATAAAGAGCATTTTAAATTCTCTTTTATCTAACAATGGACTAAATTATTCTATTAATTTGTCTTTAGACAACGTAAAATCTCAGGGATATGCTGCAGTTAGGGCTTACGGTAATGATGTTAATATCTATGTTCATGGAACCGAATTGAACAGGCAGCAAAAGAATACTTGAGCATTTGTAATGAGGCATGAATTAGCACATGTTATCCTAAAGCACACTGGCAATAATGATAAATATGACGAATGGAACGCAGATGAAAGAGGTGCTCGATTAGCAATCAATTCTGGATTTAATTTAACAAGCTACATTAGAGCTTTATACAATGAACCGAACAGTTACTCTCCATCACATGGTTGTTGGCATGAAAGAGCTAAGCGACTTGAAGACGAATATGGCATTGACACTGGATTACATGAAGATCATCACGAAGATCACAATATTGGAACAGGTGCCTTTCCTCCAACCCGTTTAAATATTGAAGTAAGGGTTCAATATAAGCATAAGATAGCTTGTTCTCATAGGATTCAGTGGGGACATAGAATACAATGTGGACATGTTGTTTGGAACTGTGGGCAATGGGTCAGGCAACATCAATTTGATTAAATGAATACACCAAATATTACAAAAAAACATTATTAACGCCTTTCAATTCAGGCATGCTACCAAGGAATTTGATCCAACAAAAAAATTATCTGAAGATGATATTAATTTCATTTTACAAACTGCAAACCTATCACCAAGTTCTTTTGGTTTTGAGCCATGGCATATTATCGTTATTCAAGATCAAGAACTACGAGAAATACTGAAACCAGTGGCATGGGGAGCTCCTTTAAAACTAGACACAGCAAGCCATTTTATTTTAGGTTTCAGCATGAAGGCGCCAATGACAAAATGGAATGCAGACTATATCATGCATATGATGAAAGAGGTAAAGCAATTTCCAAAAGACGTTATTGAAATGTATACTAAATTTTACAGAGAATTTCAAGAACATGATTTTGAACTAGATACAGGCAAAAAACTTTTTGATCGGGCATCAAAACAAAGTTATATTGCACTTGGAAATATGATGACTACTGCAGCATTAAATGGAATTGATAGTTGTCCAATAGAAGGCTTTCATCAAGAAAAGGCCGAAACTTTGTTAAGAGAGAAATTTAATATTGATACAACAAAATATGGTTTATCCTACATGGTTGCATTTGGCCACAGGAAGCAAGAATCTTCGCATAAAAAATCAAGAAGAGATTTAAAGGATATCGTTACTTGGAAATAAAGTGATTTATACGGAAAGGGCTGAATTTATATTCAGTCCTTTATTTTAATTATAACAAATTCTACAACTCTTCTACACTAATATCATCTACATATAAAACGGCATCATTTTCCGTTGAACTAGCAGTTATGCCCACTTGAATCGAGTTATAAATTCCTTTTGTTCCTTGTCTGAAAAATTGATTATCTCTTGGCAAGGTTTGTTCATTATTTGCGTCGATTACCAGCGTATCATTTTGCCAAACTTTAATATAGCCTGTTTTCTTTTGCTCAAGTTTCATTTCCAAGCCTAATTTTACCCATTCATTTCTTGGAAAAGAAATTTCCTGCCCTTGTTCTTGACGAATTGTACGCTGACCGAATTTATTTCGTTCGACAACCAAATGACCTTCTTCTCCAGCTATTGCTATTCGTACTCCCGGACCAAGTCCAATAGCGACTGATTCTTCAATATCAAATAAAAAGAGATAATCTAAATTTTGTTCGCCTTCAATAAAATACCAAACACTAGCCCGCACAACTTTACCTTTATGAAACGCTAATCCATTGTTTGCCAAATCACTTTTTGAAGTAATGCTTTCCGAACGCACTCCTACAAATCGCATAGACTGTAAACCCGAATGGACATTTGTCGTATCAATTGTAGCTATATTTCCATTACCCGTAGTTTGAAGAAAGGTCCAATTCCCATTATCACCGATTAAATCTGAAAGAGAATCTACCTCTTCAAAATCTTCCATCAGTTGATTGGGACCATCAAAAAAAATTTCTGGATTGCAACTCGAAAAAATTATCAATCCAACAACTGTAATTAATAAATGTTTCATTGCTTTGATTTAAATTTAATTCCCATTGAAACCCCTGCGAAATGCTGGTATTGGATATTCCAAATATTAGAAACTAAAGGGGTGTAAGTGATTCGATAAAAAAGACGTTTCTTTGTTTCATAGCGGTATCCAACGTTAAAAGTTGTCCTTGTAAAAAAACCAATAGAAGTAGCAATGGAAACCGTTTGTCCAACTCCAAGTTCTAATTTATGTTCATTTCCAAATAAAAAGTTTATCGAGTTTGGAAAGGTAATAACAAAACGTCCTTGATCTTGTGGAAAGGTTGCAATCCCTGTTCTAAAAACAAGGTCGTATTTTCTTTCTTTTTTTTGTTTTAAATCTGTCTCGAAATTGATTGAACCAAATCCACCATTTCCGCCAAGTTCTAAAAAAGCACGCCTTCCCTTTGACTCTTGACCAGAAGCAACTATTACCGCATTCAAAGAAAACAAAACGAGTATGTATTTCAATACCTTAATAGTAAATTGATTATCGCCACCCGCGCATATCGCAGATATTTTTTTTAAATGGTTTAACTGTTATTAAAACTCCATAAAAAGAATACCAATCATTTGTCGAAACATTTCCTCTGTTCCGTCCAGTATTATTTTCTCCATTTAAACTCCTATCTGATAAATTAGCAGCCAAAGGGCCATTTGCCCCTGTTAAAACATCAGGATCAATATATGTCCCTGAAACATCATCAATAAAATCCGTGAATGTCCTACGCAATCCATATTCAATTGACATAGCCAATCTACTTCTTAAATTAAACTTTAAACCTATTCCTAATGGAATAACAATTTGATTTAGCTGATATCTATTTTGTTTTGTTCCGGGGATACCTGTTCCTTGACCTTCGGTTCCGAGTGGCTGCAAAGCAATTTCATTTCCATTTAATTCAGTCACTGGATTAATTCTAGTGTAGGCAATTTGATAAAAAAAGTATGGGCTAATTGGGTATTTCATATCATTAATTCGATATTTAAACAAATCGATCTCTATTCCAACCCCAAGTTCTAAGATACTTGTTTTAAAATCTAAATTTCTGTTGACTTGAAATGGATCATTACTCTGCTCATCTCGTCCAAAAATATTTCCATAAGAGCCTGTAAACCTTAATGAATGTCTTGTAGAAAGATTATATCTGAAGATTCCTCCATACGCTAGTTTACTATGGACAAAATGTTTATTCGGATTAAGGTCTCCAATATAATATGACCCACCTCCAAAAACACCAACTTCTGCAGATGTTTTAAATCCTTGTGAAAAAGAAAAAAAACTGTTGCAAAATGTGAATATGAAAATAAATCTCAACAACACAACAGGCAATTTAAAATTTAGGAATAAATGTTTGTCCTTTTAGGAATCGATAATGAATCGAGAAAATGCCAAACGTATAAGCGTCATTGTAACGAGGATCTCCACGTTGGAGATAATTGTTTCTACCGTCTCCGAGTTCAAGCACACCGTTTACACCATCCGCACCATTATCAAGCGAACGATTCGACAATTCGGCAGCTATCGGGCCATAATTTGCTTCAATTTCGTCTGCCAAAAAGTATGATGTACTAACGTCATCAATATAATCTGAAAATGAATATCTTAAACTTAGTTCAAAACTTACTGCCCATTGTTTATCAATTCTATATTTAATTCCTGCTCCTAGTGGAACAGATATCGTATATCGTTTGTATTTTTCTGGTCTTCCTGCAAGCCCTTGTCCTTCTGTTCCGAGCGGTTGCAATTCGATCCATTCTCCATTTAACCTTGCTTTCGGATTAAAAAGTAAAAACCCAATTCCCGTAAAAAAGTAAGGCTCTAATGAAAATGCTTTATTTCCTTTAATTCCTCTAATCTTATATCGTGGATTTACGCGTTCGGCATAAGGAAAATACTCAATAAAGGCTGTAGCTTCACCAATAAATGATCTAAAACTTAAATTTCTATTATTCCTAATTGGATTCTTTGTTACTGCATCATCACCATTTAATGTTGCCCAAGTCAGACTTCCTTTTACTGAAAGGTATTGATTCAGTGTATATTTATATCCAGCCATTATTGCAGGCCTTGTTGATCGAAATTTTAAGTCTCTAATGTCGTGGGTACCAGTACCTCTAGCGCCTCCTAAATCACCTAAGAAATTGGATACACCTACACCAAAAAAAGCTTCATGTCGAACACTTTTCCAGGCTTGCGCATTTGAAAATTGCGCAAAAGTTAATGCTATAATTATCGTTAATGTCTTACTCATCCTATAGCCAAAGGCTTTATTAAATCAAAGATACAAAAAAAGTCAGTGAAAACAATAGCTATAAAATTATTACTTAACTGTGAGCATTTTAGTGAGTTGAACAAATTCATCTACAGAAAGTGTTTCAGGTCTTCTTGAAAAAAGGTTTTGATGTAGTTGAGTATCAATATTCGTCTCATTAATAAGCGATTTCAGGGAATTTCGGAGGGTTTTTCTCCTTTGATTAAATGCCATTTTTACCACTTGTTTAAATTTTATTTCATCACATGGTAATTTATCAACACTATTTCGTGTCAAACTTATGACTCCCGAATCAACTTTTGGAGGAGGTGTAAATACTTCTGGAGGGATTGTAAATAAATATTCAATATCATAATAAGCTTGTAACAAAACGCTTATAATCCCATACTTTTTTGAACCTGGTTTCTCCGCAACGCGTTCTGCAACTTCTTTCTGAAACATTCCAATCACATATGGAACGTTATTTCGATAGTCCAAAACTTTAAATAAAATTTGAGATGAAATATTATATGGGAAGTTTCCTGCCACTGCAAAAGGCTTATCTCCCATCAAACGAGAAAGATCAATTGATAAAAAATCCATCTCATAAATTCTATTTTGGAGTTGTTCAAAATTTTCGTTTAAATAAATCACAGACTCTCCATCAACTTCAATTACGTGTGTTTCAATCCTATCAATTTCTAATAAGAATTCAGTTAGTGCTCCCATTCCAGGACCAACTTCCAACACTTTTTCTACTTTGGCTTTTTGAGATAATTCAGTCGCTATTCGCCGACAAGCTGATTTATCATTTAGAAAATGCTGTCCAAGGTGTTTTTTTGCTCTTACTTTCATTTTTCAAAAGTCTCGTATACTTGAAGTAACGTTCTGAAAGCAGCAGTCACTTTTCCAAAACGTTTCATATGATCTGCCTGGAGTCTCGGTGCAAATTCTTTTTGATAATTGTCATAGGTCGCTTGATTTTTACATAAATATTGGATTGCATATGTTTTACCTCCATCTTCTTCACCAATAACACGAGAAATTCTAGCTTCAAGAAATTGGTTTGTATTCATCATTTCTGGGATGTGTTCTTCACGCATCCATTTCAACCAATCTTCACTTTCTGGAACATTAACAGAGACTGTTACATTATATATAACTTGCATAATTTATTCGCTTGATTTAGGGTAATTTCTAATTGAAAGTTGCTTTAATACTTCTATACTTTTCTCTTGATTCAGCAGTGTAAAGGCTTCCGCTAAAATCGAATAAAACCTTCTTATAATAATCAGAAGCTTGTTGTTGATCATCTAATCTTTCGTCATAAATTTTCGCTACTCGAAATGCTGCATCATCACCTAAAATATCATGTGCATAGGACTCAACAACTACTTTATATAAATCAATTGCTTTCACCCACTTTTGCTGCCCTTCGTAAATTTCTGCTTTCTTGAACAATACCTCATCCACCATACTATGAAAAGGGTATCTTTTTTCTAAACTATCCAAGATTACAATAGCTTCATCATATTTGTTTTGCGCTAAAAGTAAGTCTGCATTGGCATATAACTGAACTGGGGCGAGTGTTGTATCAACACCTAAATTATCTTGAAGCAAGAGAGACAATTGCATTGCATCATTCGCAATTAACTTACTTGTTGAAGCTTTGAGCACATCCAACTGTGCTTTAGCATATTCAAATTCACCGTCATAGTAAAAAACTTTTGCGTTTTTATATTTTGCTTCGTGTCCAATAACATCTTCACTAAATGCTTTTTCGACTTGAAGAAAAAGTAAAGATGCATCCCAAATATTATCTGATACAACAAGAATATCTCCTTTAAGGATTTTCAATTCTGCTTTTTTATAAGATGAAATAGGTAAAGTTAATGCTTCATCTACAAGGCTATTAGCGCTTGGAGTGTCATCTAAATGAAATGCATAAATTCGGATTAATTGAGTTATTATTCCTAAGCTTTTTGCAGACTTTCCGATTTCTGACAAAGCTGTTTCAAATTCATTTGCCACACCTTTCACTTCTTCTTTGCTGTAGGATTTTTTCTCTGTTACTTGTTCAAATTGTACTTGAAGCTTACTTTGAACAGCTTGATCTAAATAAAGTGATTTTGCTCCTAAATTGATTACATATTGATATGCTTTTAAAGCTTGACTGTATGCGTTATTCGCCTGACAAATTCGTCCAATTTCAAGTAGTCTTCTTCCGCCTTCTCTTCGTTTTTTATCCAATGCTTTTGCTTGAATAATTGCACCAGTAAATTCTTTTTTCTGCAGGTAATACCAGATAAACATTTCATTATAGGATTCTTCATCCGGATTTCGTTGTACTTTCGTTAAAATTTCAGTCCGTAAATTTTCAACAAGTTCAAAATCTGTTTCGAAATCGATAACTCTTGAAAGGTACGTTTGAACTGTTTTAATATAAACGGGGCTGTACTCAAGCAAATTAAGATATTCAGCTATCATTTCTGAAGGCCGATTCAAGAGTGAGTAAAGTTCTGCTAATTCTAACTGAAAGCCATAGCCTTTTCGAATTTCTTTTCTCCCTTTCAGAAAAGTTTCTAAGGCATAATTATACATCCCCATGCTTTGAAATGTCTTCCCTAAATCTTCTATTCTACTTTGAATTGGAGGAACTTCTTTAATCAGTTTTTTATAAATATCCTCTGCTTGCGTTTCACGCCCAGTTTCATTATAAACGGATGCCAATTTAAATTTATTCGCAATGGTATACGGGTCTTTTTTGATCTGTTTTTTGACTAGTTTTTCACAACTTTCATATTTCTGTTGGTAAAACATGCTAGAAAAATAGCGATCGAAATAGAGTTGAGAACCATATTTTTTGAAGGCTTTTTCGTAATAAATTTCTGCTTTGCTAAAATTACCTTTATCGTAATAATGGCGTGCCAATTTAGTATCATTATCTCTTGGTTGAGCAGAAAGATTTAGGGTAATTAAAAATAAAAACCCGATCAAAAACATAACTTTATAGCTACTCCAATTCTTCATTTTCGTTTTTTAGCGTTTCCACTAAACTATCTATTGCTGGTTGAACAAATTCAAAACGATCAATTTCTGCGTTTTGCATTGCATAAAAACCTCCGAATGCCAAACTAACTTTACTCAAGGCTTTTTTCTCTACGGCCAAATACTGTTCAACTTGTTCTCTGTTAAAGATACCATTTTTAATGTCTTCTTTCAAATCTAAGAACTGATGTTTAACAGCATTTAACTCATCTCCATATCTTACTTCATCATTTTCAATGTTTTTTAATGCTTTTCTAATCCACTTGGATTCGTTCATTCGTTTACCAATCCATTCGCTTAATGTATCTGGATTATATTTTTCTTTAATCACAGATTCATTATACAAAACATGATCAAGCATATAATTTAACGTATCAAAATCTATTCCATCAAATAAAGTTTCCATGCTATCAACTAAAGCTAAGCAAGAATCTACCTCATTTAATTCGACTTTAAACTCTTTATTAGGGTCACAGGAAGTTAACCCAATTGTCATCATTATAAAAAATAATAATCCAGTTGTTACATTTTTCATTTTCATTAATTTATCTAAATAGCATCAAACCCTGTATATGGAATCAACGCTGCTGGAATTTTAATCCCATCTTTTGTTTGGTTATTTTCTAGTAAAGCAGCCATAATTCTTGGCAATGCCAATGCACTTCCGTTTAATGTATGTGCCAAGTGTTTCTTCTTTTCACCATCCTTAAAACGCAGCTTTAATCGGTTTGCTTGATAAGTTTCAAAATTAGAAATTGAACTCACTTCTAGCCATTTTTCTTGTGCTGCTGAATAAACTTCTAAATCGAATGTTAAAGCAGCTGTAAAACCAAGATCTCCACCACAAAGTTTAAGTGTTCTAAAAGGCAATTCTAATTTAGTTAATAATCTTTGCACATAAGCGACCATTTGATCTAACACCTCATATGATTTATTAGGGTGTTCTATTCTTACAATTTCCACTTTATCAAATTGATGCAAACGATTTAATCCGCGAACATCACTCCCATACGATCCAGCTTCTCTTCTAAAGCAAGGTGTATAACCTGTTAACTTAATTGGAAAGTCAGTTTCTTTCAGAAGTACATCTCTATACATATTGGTCAATGGTACTTCGGCAGTTGGAATCAAAAAGAGATTATCTGCTGCATCATGATACATTTGACCTTCTTTGTCTGGCAATTGTCCCGTGCCATATCCAGAGGCTTCATTTACGACAAACGGTGGTATAATTTCTTGATAACCTTCGTCTCTAGCTTCATCTAAAAAGAAGTTGATTAAAGCACGTTGTAACCTTGCTCCTTTTCCTTTGTAAAATGGAAAACCTGCACCAGTCACTTTTACACCTAATTCAAAATCAATTAAATCGTATTTCTTTGCAAGTTCCCAATGTGGTTGCCAGTCCTTTTCGACCAAAGGTATTGTTCCGCTTTCTGAAATGACTTCATTTTCCTCGTCTGAATTTCCATTAGGAACAATAGCGTTTGGGACATTTGGAATTTCATACAATAAAGGAGTTAACTCATTAAAAAGTTGATTTACTTTTTCAGTTAATTCTTTTTCTTCAGACTTCAACTTCCCTCCTCTTTCTCTTGTGGCTGTTGCTTCATCTTTTTTTCCCTGACTAAAAAGCATTCCTATCTCCTTTGCTATGGCATTGGATTCTGCAAGTATTTTTTCTAATTCTTGTTTGGCAGTTCGCCACGCTTTATCAACTTCTAAAATTTTATTGAGTTGCTCAGTTACATCAAGGTTTCTAATTTTCAACCGTTCAATGATTACTTCTTTTTCCTCTCTAATCCGTGTTATTTCTAACATTAAATTTGATTTTTATTTGGTTTATTGAATTCCTTTTCGAATTTAATTCTTTTATTTTTTAACTGATTCACAAATGCGGGAAATCTTCCATAAAAAAACTCCTATCAGCATAGCCAATAGGAGTTAATTTTTTCAACATTGATATTAAATTGAATTAGCTCAATTTACCTCCGTCTAATTTATCTTGTAATTCTTTCAATTCATCCCATTTACCATCAGCAGCAAGTTGTGCTTGTTGTGGCCATGTTTGAGGATTGAATCTTGCGTAGTTTCCTTCAGCTTCATCCAATATTTTTTGAATATCTTCAACTTTCGCTGACCCCACTGCTGCAAAAGTGTCTAATCCACCAGCAACTAAAACAGATGCTAATTTTGGTCCAATACCTTCAATTTTTGTCAAGTTATCTGATTTATCAGATTTCTTAGCTGGTGCTTTCTTTTCTTTTACTGCTTTAGGTGCTTCTGCAATTGGAGTTTCTTCAACTACTGGAGTTTTTTCAACTTTTTTAGCTGCTGGCGCTGGCTTTGCTGCCGCTTTCTTTTCTAATGTTACATTTTCTTCAAAAGGAACAATTGAAACGAAAGATCTATTATTTCTTTTCTTCGTGAATTTAACTAGTCCATCAGTTAAAGCGAATAAGGTATGATCTTTTCCCATTCCTACATTATCACCAGGATGGTGTTTTGTTCCTCTTTGTCTGATAATGATATTTCCTGCGATTGCAGCTTGTCCACCATAAATCTTAACACCAAGGCGTTTCGACTCTGATTCTCTACCATTCTTCGAACTTCCGACTCCTTTCTTATGTGCCATAGTTTCAAATATTATCGTTCTTATACAAGAACTTTAGATTTTTATCCTTTAATGTTATCGATTTTGATCTCAGTTAAATACTGTCTGTGACCATTTTTCTTTTTAAAACCTTTTCTTCGCTTTTTCTTAAAAACGATTACTTTATCTCCTTTTAAGTGTCTTACCACCGAAGCTGATACTTTAGCCCCTTCGACAGCTGGGGCGCCTACATTTATTTTTCCTCCATTGTCTATTAGAAGTACATTGTCGAAGTCTACTTTTGATCCTTCTTCTGCTCCTAATCTATGGACGAAAATCTGCTGGTCTTTCTCAACTTTAAACTGTTGGCCTGCTATTTCTACAATTGCGTACATAACAAATTTTCTATTAAATTTTATTTAATTCGGACGACAAAAGTAGGGATTAAATTTTATTTACAACACTCTCAAGGCGTTTTATTTGCAGTTTTTCTGCTTTTTTTGTTCATTAGGTAAACTCCGAATAAAATAATTGCAACCCAAATGAGGTTAAACAAATCGAATTTTTCTCCGGCTAACACGCCAATAAAGACGGCTACAACTGGAATTAGATAAGTAACTCCTGATGCAAAAATATGACTAGAGATTGCCACCAGTTTCGTAAACACAAAAACGGCCAAAGCTGTTCCTACAATACTCAAAACACTTAAATAACCAATCCCTTTTAGTGCATCTGGATGATTGATCATGGGCTCGTATGATTTAGAAAAGAGGCTAATTAAAAGAGCAGGAAAAAAAATCGTGAAGAATGATAAGGAAGTTATTGCGATTGGCGAAACGTTTGTTAATTTAAACTTAATCGTAGTCAAACTTATTCCGTAACATAGGGTTGCAAGTAAAACGAATAGTGCGTAATAGATATTTTCATTGTCTCCACTTAGTTGTGTCCGTAATATTTGGTAAAGGCCAAATGCTCCAGCCAAAACTCCTAAAACTTGCAAGAGGGACGGCTTGTTTTTATATACAATAGCACCAATCAATACAACGAAAAATGAAGTGCCCATATTTAAAATTCCTGCCAATGACGGTTCTATTTTTGTTTCAGCAAGTGTAAACAAGATTGCTGGAATTAAATTTCCACACAAACCAACAATCAGTAGCCAGAGAAGGATTTTTCCCTTTAATAATTTAAGATGGCGAATAGAAACTGGCAACAACACTAATCCGGCAATAACCACACGCAAAGAGCCTATTTGAAATGGTCCAAATACTTGTTCTTCTCCAACAGGAGACATACTTTTTTCCATTAGGATAAATGAACTTCCCCATATTAAAGAGAGAGCTATAAGTAAGACCCAAGCAAGTTTATCATTTGACATTCTCTGCAAAATTAATTGCAATTATTGATTCTATTCTTTTTTTCCAAAAGAATTAATCTTGGGTCTAGTTAAATCAATATTATTTCTACTTTTATACCTCTTTATTTAAATCTAGGATTATGCATATCGCTGTAGCAGGAAATATTGGATCAGGAAAAACAACATTGACAAAGTTATTGGCAAAACATTATGGTTGGGATACCCATTTTGAAGATGTAGAACAAAATCCTTATCTCAATGATTTTTATGAAGACATGCAGCGTTGGTCTTTCAATTTACAGATTTATTATTTGAACAGTAGATTCACACAAATTCAAGAAATCAAGAACAATACTGACAATGTAATTCAGGATAGAACAATATATGAAGATGCATATATCTTTGCACCGAATTTACATTCAATGGGATTAATGACTACGCGAGATTTTGAAAACTATTTTTCATTATTCAATTTGTTAGAATCTTTCATTTCTGCTCCAGATGTTTTGATTTATTTGAAAGCCAGTGTCCCTACATTGGTGAATCAAATTCAAATGCGTGGGAGAGAGTACGAAGAAAGTATTCGATTGGATTATTTGAAGCGTTTGAACGAACGTTATGAAGCATGGATTTCTACTTATGATAAAGGGAAGTTAATTGTTATTGATGTTGATGGTAACAACTTTCATGAAGATGCAAATGATCTTGGAAAGATTATCCATGCAATTGATGCAGAAATCAACGGTTTATTTTAAAAAATCATCCTAAAAACCACTTGTTTTCAAGTTATGAAAATTAATCAAGCAGAATTTGTCATCAGCAATACGGATGTCCGTCTTTGCCCTGCTCCAGATCGTGCTGAATATGCCTTTATTGGTAGGTCTAATGTTGGGAAATCTTCATTGATTAACATGCTTACAAACAATAAAAGTTTAGCCAAAATATCAAGTAAACCTGGAAAAACGCGACTGATTAATCATTTTTTAATTAATAAAGATTGGTATCTGGTCGATTTACCGGGATATGGTTATGCAAAAGTTAACCATAATGAACGTGACAAGTTTCAGAAATTCATATCACGTTATATGACCACTCGGGAAAACTTAACCAACGTTTTTGTCTTAATTGATAGTAGACATGCGCCGCAATCCATTGACCTTGACTTTATGACTTGGCTAGGTGAACACGGCATCCCCTTTTCAATTATTTTCACAAAACTGGACAAGTTAAAAACGAGTGAAGCAAAAATATTTGTTCAGCGTTACGAAAGAGAAATGCTAAAAATATGGGAAGAAATGCCTCCTTATTTTATTACTTCATCTGTTACAAAAAAAGGTAAAGAAGAATTACTTGAATACATTGATTCAATCAATCAAACTGTTGATTACAACTAAAACTGAATTTTATCTTGAAGAATAAGTCTCGTATAACCTTATTTTTCATTATTTTACTCTTGCTCTTTGTTTTGGGGTGCTTTCTTTTTGTTAAATACGTATTCAAAGATGTTACAAAGGAGATTTCAAAAGAAGAGACTCAAGAAATAAAAATAGTAGGACGTCAATTTGAATGGTATATTTGGTATCCTAGTTTAGATGGTGTTTTCGGCTCGAATTCGATCAAAAATGTTACTCCAACAAATATAATAGCTAGGGATTTAGAAGGTCCTTATTCAAAAGATGACGTTGTTATTAATCAAGAAGCTTTTCATTTAATTAAAGCAAAAAAATATCGTTTTCTTATCACCAGTAGAGATGTTTTGCATTCTGCTTATTTTCCCCATTTTAGAAGTCAAATAAATGCAATACCTGAAATGGAGTCCGTTTTAGAAATTACTCCAGACAAAACTACTGAAGAGATCCGAGCCATATTGGATACTTCCACATCTGAAGGAGCATCTACTTTTGACTATTTTCTAATGTGCAATAAAATATGCGGTTCAGGTCATTCTCTAATGCACACCAAAATAATCGTGGAATCCGAAATTGAATTTAATCGTTGGTTATTGAACAATGCAAAAAACAGCTGTGATTAACTCAGTGGAGGTAAAATCCCCATTTTATCTGCAAAGTGATGGCAATAATCTCTAAGGTCTTCTGACATATTTTTTTCTCCTGTTGCACGCTCAAAAGAATCGGCCATTGTGAGTAATGTTTGATGCATGAATTTTTTCATTTCATCAACCGTCATCTCTTTATTCCAAAGATCTATACGCATTGCTGTAGCCGTTTCTTTATCCCAAAAAGACAAAATCATAGCTTCTGCATTTGCACCCTCTACTCCTCCTTCTTTTGCAGACCAATTGATTTGCTCTGGCAAATTATTTTCGTTGGTCATGACATCAATTGCAATTGTTGACTTTTTTAACTTATCCATTTTCTTTCGGTTTATAGGCTTTTAGAATTTTTGATTCGTTTTCTTCTCTTAATAGTTCTTCTAATGTTACTTCTGGATTTTTTCCCATGTAGGCTTCAACCATTCTCCATCCAATAAACTGTCCCAATCTACCTGGAGATTCTTCTACGCCAACAGTTGTCGGAGCTTCTTCAAAAAAGCGTAGTTTAACTTTAATGTCTACGGAATAAATCCAATCCATATCAATCAAATACTGCCAAACATTATATTCACTCGCTAATGAAAAATCATATTCATCTTGGGTGTACCGAATTAAACGATTTTCTGGAAGATCTGGCATTAATGCTCTTAAAGCATAACGCAATTTCCCATAATAAATCATGCTTGATAAAAACGTTTCTCCTTTTTGAGCTCCAATAACATTAGTCACTAACCAACTATGGGCTAAATCAATTGGGAGGTATTCTTCTTTCATTTTTTCCTTAACGTAAAGCGGAAAAGGGATTTCTTGTATCACCTCATTTTCGGGGCCAAGATACATTTCTAAACCAATTCCAATCACAGAATCTGTCGAAATTACACCGTAGTTAAAAGCGCTATTATATGTAATTATTTTTTTTGGTAAAGGTGCATTAGGCAAATGGTATTTTTGATGCTTAAAAATATCTATAAAGCGTTCTTGTTTCGTTTCAAAGGCGTTAAATTTTTCTTCAACGTCTTTGTTCACTTGATTTATAATACTGTCTGTAACGAAATACCACAGGTAATAACCTACAGAATCATCATACACGGAGCCTGATCGCAATACATCATAAACATAAAACTCATATAATTCTCCCCCCTTTAAAATGAGTTGTTGATTAATTTGAGTCATCTCTTGAGGTGAAGATGCGGCAAACATTTCTTTCTCAAAGCGTTCAAAGGCAATATCCAGTTCAACTGCCGAGACATCTACATCTAACTTGTTATCAGAACACGAAAAGCCAATAAAACTTAACAATATAATTGTGACTAATCTATTCTTCATTGATGATATTTTCTTATTATTGTTACAAAATTGTAAAAATAATAATTGCAAAATTATGAAAAAGTTACTTTTACTGGTCCTAATCTTTGGGATTACTTTTGGAGCAAGCGCTCAAGACAAAAAATTTCAAGTTGGATTGGTTTTAGGACCTACCTTTAATTGGTTAAAAATTCAGACGAATAAAATTGAACGAAATGGAATCGGAAATGGTTTTACAATTGGACTTGGTGGGAATTATCTTTTCAATGAAAATGTAGGACTAGCAAGCGGAATCCAATTTGATTTAGAGACATTTAGAATCAACTATGGCAGTGACATTAACACAGCTTTAGGTGATGTTTTTTATGCGTATAGTGATACGGATATTTTGCGTTATGATGAAGATGCAGATCGAATTGAAGATTTTACAGATACAACTGCATTTTTACTTTTTACACGACAATTTAGAGCACGGTATGTTACCATTCCGCTTTTCTTAAAATTTCAAACAAACTTGATTGGAAAATTTCGTTATTACGGGAAATTTGGTTTGAGAACAAGTATTTTGGCAGGTATTCGCTTTGATGACACAGGCTTTGATGCTTCTTACAACCCAACAACTGGTGGTTTTGAGCAAATCACTACCAATTCAAGAACAATTGAAAATTTGAAACCAGTTACTGTAAAAAAAGGATTGGCTTTGATTCGGACAGGAATAGGAATTTATGGAGGTTCTGAATGGAATTTTACTGGAAACACATTTTTATATGCCGAAGGAGGATTTAATTTTGGAATCAGCCCAGCTTTATTCCAACGATCTAGTCATTTAGTTGAGCGAATTGATAATGGTGATGGTACTTTCACCAATAATTCGCTTGACGTTCAAAATAATCCGCAACATATCATTGAAATAAAATTTGGATTATTATTCTAGAATGAATTACGAAAAAGTTATTGCGCATATAACATCATGGTTAAAAGACTATGCTGTTAATGCAAGAGCTGATGGTTTTATAGTGGGGATAAGTGGTGGAATTGATTCTGCTGTTACTTCGTTTTTATGCGCTAAAACAGGACTAAAAGTTATCTGTTTAGAGATGAATATTCATCAAAATCCAGCAGAAGTTAATCGAGCAATTTCGCATATTCATTCTTTAGAAGAACAATTTGAAAATGTAAATCATTTTCAAATCAATCTCACGGATACTTTTGAAACGCTGAAAAAAGGCTTGCCTCAAGAAACAACCGAACATGGTTTGTCTATGGCAAATACAAGAGCTCGATTACGAATGACAACACTATATGCCATTGGGCAATCAAATAACGTACTTGTTGCTGGTACAGGAAATAAAGTTGAAGACTTTGGTGTTGGCTTTTATACAAAGTATGGAGATGGCGGTGTTGATTTGAGTCCAATTGCTGATTTAACAAAAACTGACGTATTTGCTATTGCAAAAATATTGGGAGTTGTTGAATCAATTCAAAAAGCACAACCTACTGATGGACTATGGGAAGATGAGAGGACAGATGAAGGACAAATTGGAGCAACATACCCAGAGTTGGAATGGGCAATGTCATTTGCGGGAGACGAAAAGAATCTTTCTGAGCGGCAACAAGAAGTTTTAACCATTTATCGTCGATTCAATAGAGCAAATAAACACAAAATGATTCCAATACCTGTTTGTATTATTCCACAAGAATTCAAAAAATCTAATTTATAGAGTTACGTCTGAATTAAACATTCTTGTTTGCAAATGGTTTAGTTGTAAAGAACACTTTTTAATGTCGCAAATTGTAACAACAACTTTTTTTAAGTATAAAAAATTCACTCAAAAGTGGGTGGCCTTAGCCAATATGGGCATAATGCCAGGCAAATTGGCAAAAATCGAAGGAGCCGAATTCACCAAATTAATGGGAAGTGGTGGAGGACAAGGCTTTGGAGCTAAACCTAATTTCAGTACTTACGCTTTTATGGTTGTATGGAAGGATCGAGCTTCTGCCGAGAAGTATTTTAATTCTGAAATTTATCAGCGTCAAAAAAAACAAAGCGTAGAACAATGGACTATCTTTTTTAAATGTTATTCGGCGCACGGAAGTTGGGATAAAAAAAATCCTTTTCAATTGAATTCAGAGGCTTCTGAAGACACACCTATTATTGTCATTACACGCGCATCTTTGCGGTACAAGCATATTTTGAAATTTTGGAAACGTGTCCCTTCAATTAGTGACTTTATACAAACAAAAAATGCAAACATTTTTTCAGTAGGAATTGGAGAGAGACCTTGGGTGCTCCAAGTTACATTTAGCATTTGGGATTCAGAAAAACAAATGGTTCAATTTGCCCACAAAGACAAACATCACGCAGAAGCAGCTAGAGCAAGTTTGAAATACGGATGGTTCAAAGAATCTATGTTTTCAAGATTTCATGTTATTGAAACGCGTGGAACATGGGGAGGGAAAATGCCACTTTCAAAATTTAATGCTGATGCTAGTATAGCAGATTAATAACCGAATATATAATTGATTCCTACAGAAAAAATATTTCTTTCACTTTTTGAGTAAACTCTATCTGGGAATAAAGCTATACTCGGGTCATTTAATCCAAATGTAAATGCTGCTTTTAACAAAGCAACGGATTCTCCAATTGGAAATTGCAATCCTCCATCCAACTGGATTCCGACAACATTTCCATTTCCAAAACCAGTTGTTGTTGTTATTCCGTATGAGCCTCCAGCACCAATAAATAAGCCTAAATAATCAATATCTCCAAAGAAAAACTCTCCTAACAATGGAATTTCAGCTCCTAAAGAGCCGGTTCCTTCTCCTGTCAATCGAAATCCAGCAAAAGGATAGGACGTTACTGAAAAAATAACTGTTCCTCTTGGATTAAGATTAAAACCGTAACTGGCTTTATAGGACACTCCCGCAATCACAGATCTTCCTACGTTATTAAAACTTCCTGCAGGGCTCGTAAAAGATTCTCTAAATCCAAAAAGATCAAATTGAGGTCCAAAACCATGTTTATAACCTTGTGAAAATCCATTTCCACTCATAAAAATGAGCATTAAGGTGATAGAGATTTTTACCGCTTTTTTCATTATTCTTTTATTATTGGATTAAATAAAATTTAGTTGAAAATGTTCTAATTCCCTTCTGGCGCTAGCCTCAGTATAATGCCATCAATTTCATCAGTAATCTGAATTTGGCATCCCAATCGGCTATTATCTTCAACAAAAAAGGCTTCGTCTAACATATCTAATTCGGAATCAGACTGTTCTGGCAATTCTGTTTCTGATTCTAAATAGCATTGACAAGTTGCGCACATAGCCATTCCTCCACATCTTCCTTCTACAGGTAGTTCATATGAACGACACACTTCCATAACATTCATGTTCATATCTGTTGGCGCTTCTAGGTCATGTTTAACGCCTTCTCTATCAATGACGTGAATTGTAATCATATTATCTGCCATCTCTCTACTTTTATCTTACTAAAATTTTATATTGGACTTATTTTTGGCAAATTTAGTTTAAATAATTGAACTTTTATTCGCCTTTGATACAGTGATTAAAGTTCCTATTCGTTTGCCTTATTTTATCTCATTGATATGCTTTCTTGACAAAAAAGCGCTTCAAAACGAAGCGCTTTTTGTACTTCATTACTTGTTATTTACTTATTCAAAGCCATTAACACCATTAACTGTTGTGTACTTCAAGACATTCTTCTTGTCTGGATGAATTCTCGCAAATGCAGATTGAACTGCTATGGTGCCTTCATGAAAACCACATAAAATTAGTTTTAACTTCCCCTCGTAAGTGTTCACATCTCCTATCGCATAAATACCTTCGCGGTTGGTGGAATAATCTCTTGTATCTACTTTAATCGCATTTTTCTCTATCTCTAAGCCCCAATCTCCTATTGGACCTAAACTTGGCTTTAATCCAAATAATGGAACAAAATGATCGGCTGATTTAGTGATCTCTCCTTCTGTTTTATGTTTTATCGTTACTTCATTTAAAGTACCATTTCCATTAATCCCGACAACTTCGGCTTCGGTAATTAAATTTAGTTTACCTGCTTCGGCTAAATCCATCACTTGTTGAACGGAATCTAAATGTCCACGGAAAGAGCTTCTGCGGTGAACTAAAGACAACTCGGATGCAATCTTATTTTTAACAAGATAAATCGACCAATCTAATGCAGAATCTCCGCCTCCTGCAACAACAACTTTTTTATCTTGATAAAGAAGGGGATCTTTTATAATGTATTCTACTCCATTGTCTTCAAATTGCTCTAAATTGGATACAGGAGGTTTACGGGGTTCAAAAACACCTAATCCCCCAGCAATCATAACTACAGGAGCTTTATGTTGGGTTCCTTTATTGGTAGTTACTATAAATTGATTCTCTTCAACCTCATCAATACTTATGGCTGATTCGCCTAAAGTAAATTCAGGCTTAAAGGGAGCTATTTGCTCCATTAGTTTATCTACTAATTCACCGGCATCAACGGTTGGGTAACCCGGAATGTCGTAAATTGGCTTTTTTGGATAAATCTCGGTCAACTGACCTCCTGGTTGAGCTAATGAATCTATTAAATGACAACGCAATTTTAATAAACCAGCTTCGAATACCGTGAACAAACCTAATGGACCAGCTCCAATAATAATGATATCTGTTTCGATCATAATCGTTTAATATTTTGCTAAACTTGTGTCAATTTTTTCTGCCCAATCTAAGATTCCACCTTCTAAATTATATAGGTTTTCGAAACCATACTTTTCTTGTAGCAATTCGATCACATCAGCACTTCTTTTACCTGAACGGCAATGAATTACGACTTTAACATCTGAAGAAATTTTATTTACATTTTCTAGAATATCTCCCTGAGGAATCAATTCTCCGTTAATATGTGCTATTTCATATTCAAATGGTTCGCGAACATCTATAAGTTGTAAATCATCATTCTCCAACCAATCCTTTAAGGTATTTACATCAATTTCTTTAATGTTTTCTCTTTTTTCTGATTTGTCCATTTTTAACCCACAAAAATGTTCGTAGTCTATCAACTCAGTCAGTGTCGGATTATCTCCAGTAAGCGGGTTACTAGGATCTTTTTCTATTTTTAATGTTCGTGTTTCAAAGTTTAGTGCGTCAAACAGAAACAACCTTCCAGATAGGTTATCACCTATTCCAGTGATTACTTTGATTACTTCGTTTGCTTGTAAACTTCCTAAAATTCCTGGAAGCACTCCAACAACTCCTCCTTCAGCACAAGACGGAACTAGACCTGGAGGTGGTGGAGTTGGAAAAAGATCACGATAATTTGGTCCAAAATTGCCTTTTTCATCATAATAATTGAAGACAGTTATTTGTCCTTCAAACCTGAATATAGAAGCATAGACATTTGGAATTTTCAATAAAACAGAGACATCATTCACCAAATATCTGGTTGGGAAATTATCTGTTCCATCTGCTATTACATCATAATCTTTTGCAATTTCAAATGCATTTTCTGAAGTGAATGTTGTATTGTACGTAATCACTTTTATATGCGGGTTTTGCGCCTCTACTCGTTCTTTAGCAGCGTCTACCTTTGGTTTTCCAATATCTTTTTGTGTAAACAATACCTGTCTTTGTAGGTTTGAATCTTCTACAATATCAAAATCTACAATTCCAAGAGTACCAACACCTGCCGCAGCAAGGTATTGAATTAAAGGTGCTCCGAGGCCGCCTGTCCCTATAACAAGCACTCTTGCAGCTTTTAATTTACGCTGTCCTTCTATATTAAATTCAGGAATAATAAGGTGTCTACTATACCTTTCCAATTCTTCTTTCGAAAACTCTACTTTACTCATAATCTAATTTTCACCTCCAGCAATTACTGGTATAATACTAATTATATCTTCTCCTCCCACTGGAGTTTCTTCATTTTGCAATGCTGCAATATCGGTATCTCCCAGATAAATTTTAAGAAAACGCTGTAATTTATTCTCTTCTGTGAAAAGATATTTCTTCAAATCAGGGTGAAGTGTTCCTAATTGTCCTATTGATTCTCCTATTAGATCCTCCGTCTGTAGTGATTTTTGCTTTGTTATCCGTAAATTTTCTTAACGGAGTTGGAATTATTATCGTTGCCATATTGGTTTATTTTTATTTTTTGATTTATAAATTTTTCGTTTTATTTTTTCCATGAATTGATTAGAATTAAGCCATTTGCTTCAACGGAAATGATTATATAAGCGAAATCTTTCTGAGCAAACTTTAAGTCCTGAACTGATGGTATTGCAGGATAATTTGGGTGTGAATGATAAATACCAATAACATCTAAATTCTCAATTGCGGCGGTCCTTTCTACCTTCATATAATCTACTGGATTAATTTCAAACCTACGCTCTTTTTCTTTCGCTTTATTTTCAACTTGAATAATCTTTGTTACAACATCATTTTCGTTAGATTTTCCTAACATAAAACCACAAATTTCATGTGGGTATCCTTTTTCAGCGTGCTCCGAAAATTCCTTTTCTATTGCAGAACTGTAAACAATACTTTTTTTAGCAATTGTATGAATGTTAACAACTTCATGACTTAAATATTCTTCTTCACTAATCATAATCCTAATGTTTTATATACTTCTCCGTATTTGTCTCCGTTATCTGCTAATGTTGTGACAATAAGTCCTTCTTCAATTTTTTCAGAAAGCTTAATTGCACCTAAAAGGCTTGCTGATGCTGAAGGGCTTAAATTCAGACCCGTTTTTTCAATTACATGTCCAATATTCTCAATCGCTTTTTCGGAATTAATTAAAATTGATTCATCTGCTAATTCTGAATCAAAAATACCTGGAATTTTTGCCGTATCTAGGTGTTTCCACCCTTCTAAACCATGCATTGGAGCATCTGGTTGAAGTTGTACCAGTTGAATCCTTTCATTTATTTTTTCAACCTTCTTCCAGTTCCGACAAATGTCCCAGTAGTTCCTAAAGAAGCCGCAAAGTGCGTGATTTTACCTTTCGTTTGATCAAAAATTTCTAGTGCAATTGAACTATAATGACTTTTCCAATTATTTTCATTATTGTATTGATCTGCGTAAAAATATTTTTCAGGATTCGCTTCTTTTAATTCTCTTGCAATTTGCTGAGCACCATCTGTTCCTTCGAAAGGAGAAGAAGGAGAAGATAGAATTAATTTAGCGCCTAAATTTCTCAGAATCACCTTTCGTTCCTCACTTGCATTTTGCGGCAATACAATTGTCAGTGGCAAATTGAGTCGTTTTAAGATATTTGTATAAGCAATTGCCGTTACCACTAGATGCATCTAGAAATTCAATGCTTTCATTTAATTCCCCATTTTTAATGGCCATTTTGATAATTTCAAAGGCGGCTCGAGCTTTAACACTTCCACCGATTTGCTCCCATTCTTTTTTCGCAAAAATCTTTACATTTTCATTTTGCGATAAAAGGGACAAATCAATTAAAGGTGTGTTTCCAACCTCTTTATACACTTGATCTAATTTGTTTAATAATTGGTCTTCAACTACTAGTTTCATTCTTGAATAATATTTTTTGTTAGCTGACTTAATTTTTTCAATTTTTCATCAAAATTTCCTTTTAATTTTTTTCTTAAAATATGCAATTGATGAATGGTATCTTCTAATGTATTTGGTAATTCTTGTTCAAAAAATTCGCGCATTCTTCTGGCTAAAATTGGTGCTTTTCCATTGGTAGAAATTGCAATTTTCAAATCTCCTTTTGTTACAATTCCACCTAAATAAAAATCACAAAACACTGGTTGATCCGCAACATTCAATAAAAAAGCTTCTTCTTTTGATTGGGCACTTATTTCTTTATTTAATGGCTGATTATTTGCAGCCACAACGACAAAATGTTTTCCTTTCGCGTCTTTTGGTTGATAGGCTCTTTCTTCAAGTTTTAAATTTGAATTTTGTTCGATTATTTTTCGTAATTCTGGTTTTAAATCAATCGTAACAATATGAACTTTTGCTTTTGGTGAAGATTTTAATAGAAAATGCAATTTTTCTTCAGCGACTGGACCTCCGCCAACAAGTAAGATTTGAATCTCATCTGCTTTTAAAAATATGGGAAATAATTCGTTCATCTTACTTAATTCAAATAATTTAAAATAGGTGCTGTTTTTTTGATTTGTGTTTTCAACGTATTTCCAATAACAATAATGGCAGGTGATTTAACTTCTTTCATCTTTGCTTCTAAAACAATATGTTCGACATCAGATATTACTGTTTTCTCACCTTCTTTTGCGCCATTTTGAATAATCATAACTGGCGTATTATTTTGACCAAATTTCTTAAACACCTCAGCTATTTCAGCTAATTTTCTTACTCCCATTAATATGACAACGGTCGTATTTGATTGCGCTGCAAGAGCAATATCTTTATTAAATTTTTGCTCTTGTTTTGTTGCAGTCAGTACCCAAAACCCATCTGCAATTCCACGTTGTGTTAATGAAATTTGTTGCAAAGCAGTAAGGCCAGTTGCACTTGAAATTCCAGGTACAACTTCAATTTCTAACCCATTCTTTTTTGCAAAATCAATCTCTTCTAACCCTCTTCCAAAAACAAAAGGATCTCCTCCTTTCAATCGAATTACTTCGCCATAAATCGCAGCATAAGAAACAATAAGTTGATTAATTTTTTCTTGCTTAAATGATGGTTGTCCTCCTCTTTTTCCAACAAAAACTTTAATTGCATTTGGATTAGCCAAGTTTAATAATTCTTCATCAACCAATGCGTCATATAAAATTACTTGTGCTTTTTGTAAGCGTTTTAGGCCTCTGTATGTAATTAGGTCTGCCGATCCTGGCCCAGCCCCAATTAATATTAATTTATTTTTCATTATCTAATTCGTCTATTAACAAGTGAAATCGTTCTGCTAATTCAATCTGTTTTCTTCCTTCTAGAGCTGTACCATCTGCTTGTTTAATCCCATCAATTAATTCGGTAAATGATCTGGATAAAAACTTAGATTGCACAAGTGAATAGTACTCTTCAAATGATGCAGTAATTTGCACTTTTGAATTGACAAGCTCTCCTTTTTTAACTAAAAAAGCTTTTGCACTTTGCACAACAGAAGAGTATGCCGCATAATTACTATCGTGATAACGCTTCTCCTCAAAAAAGAAATTTGCTTCATCAATTTTAGCATATGCTTCATAAAGCAATGTTTTTACTAAATCGATTTTAACTCCGGCACATTCACCAATTCCAATTTCTTTTTTGTATCGTTCTTCTGCTCCTCAATCCAAAAACTCATCATCAATAACATCATCTGTACTTGCAAGTGGTTTCAACAAATCATAGAAATAAATTTTACCTCTACTGTTGTAGTAAGAATTAAAATTATCATTGGTTTTTTTATTTGATTTAAAATCATTTAAAACTGAGCGTATGATATTTTCAACGCGTTTTGTTGGAATTTTTATGACTTTATCTCCATATTGTGCTTCTCCTCCACCAATTATTTTACCTCCTAACAATACTTGTAAAGCTGGTATTGTGCCCTCTTTCGTTCGAATTGAACTTCCATGAAAGCCAATGTCGAAAACTGTATGCTGTCCACAAGCATTCATACATCCACTAATTTTAATTTGAACGTCTTTGCTTAAAATAATATCGAGGTATTCATTGACCAACAATTTTTCGATTATCTCAGCAACATCATAACTCGCTGTAATACCTAAATTACATGTTCTTGTTCCTGGGCATGCCGTAATATCTCGAATTGTATTTGCTCCAAAATCTGCAAAACCTAAGTTTACCAATTGATTGTAAAGTGGAATTAATGTATCAGCTGCAACTGATCTAATCACTAAGTTTTGTTCAATTGTCAATCTTGCTTCTTCAGGGCTAAAGTCCTCAATCAATTGTGCGATTGCTCTTGCATTATCCGTATTTAAATTTCCATTTCGGATTTTTAGAATTACGCTAACAAGACCATCCTGTTTTTGTACCTTAACATTTGTTTTAGACCAATTTTGAAACCCTTCTTTTGCAATAACATTTGTCGGTTGTTCTGAAGGAACATTTTCATAAAAAGGCTTATCTACTCGTTGAAAATCGCTGTTTATTACCCAATGTAATTCTTGTTCAATTTTTTCAATGATTGTTTCTAGTCCAACCTCTTTGACTAGAAATTTCAACCTTGCTTTATGTCGTTTATTTCTTTCTCCATATTGATCAAAAACGCGTACTATTGCTTCAGAAAATGGAATTAATTCTGATTCAGGTAAAAATTCGCGAATTACAGAGGCTAACGCTGGCTGTCCTCCTAATCCACCACCAAGAAGCACTTTAAATCCTTTAATTCCATTATTTATCTTTGGAATTAATCCTAAATCATGCATATAGGTTCGAGCTAAATCTTTTTCGGTAGCCGAGAGTGCAATTTTAAACTTACGTCCCATTTCGGCACCAACTGGATTTCTCAAAAAGAATGCAAATAAAGTCCAGCCATATTGTGTAATGTCAAACGGTTCATCAGGATCTACTCCTGCAAAAGGAGAAGCTGTAATGTTTCTCACTGTATTTCCGCATGCTTCTCTCAGTGTAATCTGATCTTTTTCCAAGTCAGCCCATAAGTTTGGTGTATCATCTAAACTTACGTGATGAATTTGGATATCTTGCCTTGTTGTGATGTGCATTTTTCCATCAGAATATTGATCGCTAACTGCAGCTATTCTTCTTAATTGAGCTGGAGCAATTATACCTAAAGGAATTTTGATTCGAATCATTTGAACCCCTTGTTGTCTCTGTCCATATACACCTCTTGCTAAACGCAAGCTTCTGAATGAATCCTCATCTAGTTTTCCTGATTGAAACTGATAAATCTTCTTTTCTAAATCTATGATATTTCTTTCAATAATTGGATCTTCAAGTTCTGTTCTAAAACTTTTCATGCGTTAATTTTTTAATATTTTATTTTTTGAATAAAAAAACCCCGACCAAGTAATTTGGTCGGGGATTTTATTATTAATTATTATAGTCCTGACCCCTTTATAAAATAAAGCAGCAAAAACACATACAACAGTTCATTATTTTAATTCTCATTTTTTATTTTTTCAGCAAAAAAAAAGCCTTTCATTTTGTGAAAGACTTGATCTGTAAATTAAATATACATCTAGGCATCAACTCTCTCTTGAGAAAGAACATTGACACATACAACAGTTATTATTTAAATTCAATTTTATCATTATGGGGGCAAAGTTAAATCAAATTTTTTAATAATCGCATTAATAATCTACAAATTCTATAGATTTTATTTTTTTAACATAAATAAGACCTAATAATTAACTTTTAAACAAAGAAAAAGCGCTTCAAAACGAAGCGCTTTTTGTACTTCATTACTTGTTATTTACTTATTCAAAGCCATTAACACCATTAACTGTTGTGTACTTCAAGACATTCTTCTTGTCTGGATGAATTCTCGCAAATGCAGATTGAACTGCTATGGTGCCTTCATGAAAACCACATAAAATTAGTTTTAACTTCCCCTCGTAAGTGTTCACATCTCCTATCGCATAAATACCTTCGCGGTTGGTGGAATAATCTCTTGTATCTACTTTAATCGCATTTTTCTCTATCTCTAAGCCCCAATCTCCTATTGGACCTAAACTTGGCTTTAATCCAAATAATGGAACAAAATGATCGGCTGATTTAGTGATCTCTCCTTCTGTTTTATGTTTTATCGTTACTTCATTTAAAGTACCATTTCCATTAATCCCGACAACTTCGGCTTCGGTAATTAAATTTAGTTTACCTGCTTCGGCTAAATCCATCACTTGTTGAACGGAATCTAAATGTCCACGGAAAGAGCTTCTGCGGTGAACTAAAGACAACTCGGATGCAATCTTATTTTTAACAAGATAAATCGACCAATCTAATGCAGAATCTCCGCCTCCTGCAACAACAACTTTTTTATCTTGATAAAGAAGGGGATCTTTTATAATGTATTCTACTCCATTGTCTTCAAATTGCTCTAAATTGGATACAGGAGGTTTACGGGGTTCAAAAACACCTAATCCCCCAGCAATCATAACTACAGGAGCTTTATGTTGGGTTCCTTTATTGGTAGTTACTATAAATTGATTCTCTTCAACCTCATCAATACTTATGGCTGATTCGCCTAAAGTAAATTCAGGCTTAAAGGGAGCTATTTGCTCCATTAGTTTATCTACTAATTCACCGGCATCAACGGTTGGGTAACCCGGAATGTCGTAAATTGGCTTTTTTGGATAAATCTCGGTCAACTGACCTCCTGGTTGAGCTAATGAATCTATTAAATGACAACGCAATTTTAATAAACCAGCTTCGAATACCGTGAACAAACCTAATGGACCAGCTCCAATAATAATGATATCTGTTTCGATCATAATCGTTTAATATTAAATAAATAACATGAGATTCTTCTGAAAGAGAGCTCTATTTCTTGGTTTAATTGATTTGCAAAAATAACCAATTTATAACAAGCAATACAAGATTTTGTTTAAAGCAATGTTTAAATTGCTTCGACATGGCTAATTTGAGGAATCGCATTCTTAATGGATTCTTCAATTCCAGCTTTTAATGTCATTGCACTCATTGAACAAGTTTCACATGCTCCTAATAATCTTACCTTAACAATGTTATCAGAAGTCAATTCTACAAATTCTACATCTCCTCCATCTTTTTGCAAAAAAGGACGAATGGACTGTAGTGCAATTTCAATTTTTTCAATCTGCTCCATAATCTTAGCTTTCAAGACGTTCTACAAATCTACGAACAAAATCGTCAAATAGCTTAGATGAAACCGTATTATCTTGTAAAATTGCTGGTTTCCCTACATCTCCTGCTTCTCTGACACTTTGAATAAGCGGTAATTGAGCCAATAATGGAATGCCCATTTGTTCTGCTAAATTTTTTGCTCCGTTTTCTCCAAAAATGTAATATTTATTATCTGGCAATTCTTCTGGTGTAAACCAAGCCATGTTTTCAACAATCCCCAAAACAGGCACTTTTAATGAATCCATTCGAAACATGTTAATTCCTTTTCGAGCATCTGCTAAAGCAACCTCTTGAGGTGTACTCACAATAACAGCTCCTGTTAAAGGAACGTTTTGAATCAATGTTAAATGAATATCTCCGGTTCCTGGGGGAAGGTCCACAAACATAAAATCAAGTTCTCCCCAATCTGCATCTTTAAACATTTGATTTAATGCTTTTGTTGCCATAGGGCCTCTCCAGACAACAGCTTCATCAGGATCTGAGAAGAAGCCAATAGAAAGAATTTTAACACCATATGATTCTACTGGTTGAATTAATGTTTTTCCATCTTTTTCAATCCCTTTTGGTCTTGATTTTACAACATCAAACATGGTTGGTGTTGAAGGCCCATAGATATCAGCATCAACTAATCCCACTTTATAACCTTGCTTTGCTAATCCAGCTGCTAAGTTAGCTGTTACAGTGGATTTTCCTACACCTCCTTTTCCACTTGCTACAGCAATAATATGTTTAACATTTGAAAGAATAGCTCTTACTTCTGGTTCTTTATCTTTAGGTAAAGGAACTAGTGAAATATTAGCGTCAACATCTTTTCCAAAAGCTCTTTCCAATGCAAATTCTAATGCTTCTTGCATTCTTTTTTTGGCATGCATAGCCGGATTGTAAACCTTTACTTGAAAACTAATTTTATTATCCTTTATTTCAATATCAGATACTAGATCAAGAGTAACAATGTCTTTCTTTAAATCTGGTTCGATTACTTTTTTTAGTGCCTCTTTTACTGCTTCAACTGTAATATTATTGCTCATTGCTTGGAAATATTTGTACAAAAATACGCAGTTTATTTTTAACCTCGTTATCAATCATAAAATTGATTTCAAGCATCAAAACTTGATTTATTTATTGAACAATTAACTTTCCATAATGATTCATTCCTTTTCCATCTTTCAATACAACAGTATAAATTCCTTCTTGTATATTAATTGTATTCAATTGATATGTTTTTGAATTAACTGTTTGTTCAAAAATTAATTTACCCTCGACATTTGAAAGTTGGATCGCACTTATTTTTTGTGGTGTTTTTTCGGAATCAATCAGTGTAATTATTGTATAATCTAATGCTGGATTAGGATAAATGTAGACTTGATCTAATGCTATTGTTGTTTGTGGAAGAACAATTGTTTCCGTACTATTTGTTATAATAAATGGATTATAATCAAATTGTATATGGGCTTTATTTTCAACTGTATTAAAAGCCTTGATATTTTTTTTCATTTGTACGCTAAAACTAACACTTCCATTACTTCCCAATGGATCCGAAGTTGAGTCTGGCAGCTCGATATTATTATTCACCCAAGTAATAACACCATCATTAATCGCTGTTGAAAATAAGTGGCTGGATTCAATAAATTGTATGGTTTCCCAATCCAGCTGGCTTGATAAGGAATCAACAATTAATACTCTTCGCGCAGCATAATTACCTACATTTTGAAACCGAATTTTATAAATAAGTGTGTCTTCAATTTTTGCATGAAGCACTGCACCTTCTGATTGAATCAATACTTGTTTATCATTTGGATCAATTGAACCAACAGTGATATCAAAAATTGAAACTTGATTATTTTCCAAGTCACACTCATCTCCGCCATAGTTAATTGTAGCTTCAAGTAAAACTGGTAATTCGAGAGAAACAGTGGCGTCTACGGAGTCAATTAGTGTAAAAATTGTATCTGATAATCGAGGTAGTTCCCCTAATGTAAATGTATATACTTTATAGGTATCAAATTCAGTTAGCGCACTCCATGTATCTCCTACTAAATAGATAAAATCATCTACTTTTAACTCAAGTTCAATTGACTCGTTGGTATTAAAAGCGGCCTTGTTTGCCACTTCTATAACAATTTCATTTTCTAGCCCTCTTCTAAAGGCAGTAGCGCCAACGTTTAATGCTAAATCCGGTAATAAACAAATTGGACTACAACCAAAATCATTTCCGCAATATTCATCTAAACCATCAACATCAACGGTATAACTTCCACCAGCTATTGGAAAAGATTGTTCCCAATTTTCGTCTTCGACTAATTCGATTGTATAACTGCCTTCGTTTACATAAACTTGATAATAACCTTCACTATTGGTAAAAATTGTAATTCCACTTGGGCTAATTTTTAATTCTTTATTTGGAACACCTTCTTCGTCACTATCGAAGGTACCATTGTCATTTTCGTCATAAAAAATAGTTCCACAAATCTTTGATCCACAATCTTCATTCATGGTTATAATCTGATTAACGGTTTGATTTGTTAAGACTTGGACTAAACCTGATGGCCATCTCACAACAATGCTATCAACCAACGTTGCATTGTTCAATCCAAAAATTGTTTTTAGTGAATTTTGCCCCCCTAATGCACTGGTTTGAGCACTTAATTCTCTCATTTGCCAAACTTCTTCTCCTAAAATGGTTGCTTTTAATTCGATCCGCGCACCAATTCCTGCGGAATTTGAATTACAACCAATTAATTTTATTCCAAAATAACTATTACACGCTCCTTTTTCATTGATAAAAAAGTCATTGATTATTTCGCTATGGTTTGAAATGTGCAAATCATAATCACCATCATTGTCATAATCCGCCCATGCCGTTCCATAAGAATTTGAAGTTTCTTCAGTAATAGCATTTGTCATTTTTGTAAATGTTTTGTCTCCATTATTTGAGAATAAATAATTTTTCGTGTTTTGATCATTTGCAACTAATAAGTCAAGATCGCCATCATTGTCAAAATCAATCCATGAAGCACCGTGAGAATAACTTGCATTGGATAAAATAACACCAGAGGTGATTTTTTCAAAGGTTCCATCCCCTTGATTTTCATAGAAAAAATTTGGTTCTACATCTCTAGAATTTGTTACAAACAAATCTAAATCAAGGTCGTTATCATAATCTCCCCAAATTCCACCAATAGAATGTCCTCCATCATTTACAATCGCTCCTTCAACAATTTTTTCAAAAACGCCAGCATTATTTCGGAAAAGGGCATTGTTTTCTCCATTTGTATTTGCAATAAAAAGATCTTGATCACCATCATTATCATAATCTGCCCAACTAACACCTAAGCTCGAGCTAGCCATTTGATTTATTTCACTTGTATTGACAGATTCAAATGTTCCATCTTGTTTATTTCGAAATAAAAAATTAAAATGTGTTGGATGAATATCTGATACAATCAAATCTAAAAAACCATCTCTATCATAGTCTGCCCAACTTGAAGAATGTGAATATAGCCCAAGATTGACAATGGGATCATCTGTAATTGAGATGAATGTTCCATCTCCTTGATTGTTATACAATTTATTTTCTGAATACGTATTATTTGCAACAAATAGGTCAAGGTCTCCGTCGTTGTCATAATCTCCCCAAGTTCCAGCAACAGATTCTCCTAAATCATTGCTAATAGGACCTTCAGACACAGGAGAAAGGGTGCCGTCTCCATTGTTATGATATAAAGCACTTTTTTCTGTATGGTTTTTATTTGGAACGAAAAGATCTTCGAACCCATCATTATCATAATCTGCCCATGAAGCGCTCCACGTATTTCCTGAATGCAAATGCAAACCAGCTGTGTTATCTTTTCTGAATTTTGTATTTGGATCATAATCTAAAAAGACTGTTGGTAGTTGTGTTCCACAAGCATTTTTTCCTTCAATTTGAAATTGGGCATAATCCCCCTGTAAAAAAGCATCACCCAAAAATAGTGTCGTTTTTAATTTGTAACGGTTATTCTCTAAATCTAATACTCCTGGAATCCCTTTTAAACTAAAGGTTGAGTTATAGTTTTCAATTGTATAATTATACGTACTATCTGACAAGAGTGGATCGGGTATTTTCCCGAAAGGATTTGAGATATTATACTGAAAATAACTGCTGTCGTTTTTAATTTCAATTCGATCAACACCCGGCATAAGAACATTAATTTCCATGTCATACATATGAGCAATTTTCACACTAGAAATATCTAGTCCCACCTCTACTAAAGGGCTGCACGGATCATCACTTAATGGTTCTGAAAATAAACGAGCTTGAAAAGCACTTGGTTTAGGCTCAACATACAAGTCAATTTCGGAAACGTTACAGGTAAAAGTTTCAAAACTCATTGGATAACCTACACATTCATAACCTGTATATGCCTTAAACAACAGGGTATCGCAATTGGTGATTTGTCCATTAATAACAAAGTTCTGCGAACTATTTTTCTTTACAGTACCCACTAAAAACAGGTCGCTTTCTAAAGTCAAAAGTTCATCTGTTGATGTATTTAAAACAGATGTAATTTCTAAATTTTCAGGTACATCCACATGAATCCATGTATAATCAGCATCTGAAGATGAATTGTTTTTTACTTTTATATTCCACGTAACCTCTTTTGTTATAGCATCTACCCAAGGGCTTACAGATGATAATTCTAAATTTGATGGAACAAATCTTATTTTATCTGGAGGCCCAGCAATATAACCCGTTTCTCCTTCTTCCCACACTACTGATTTTTCGTAGTTGAATGTCCAAACAATATCTTCGTAAGTGTTTTGTGGAACATCACAATTAGGCGCTAATTCAATTTCAATTGTACCATTAAAACCGTCATCTCCGTAGTCTAAAACGCCACTTAAATAATACTTTTCCAAGTCATAGTAAATGGTATTGCCATCTATTAAATCTGGTTCGATATCACTAAGGTTCTCAGAATTTACTGCGTTTGTTCTTTTGGTTGTTTTTTGAATTATTGTGGTGCTTATCAATTGATAATTATCGGGAATAATAACTTTGGCTTCTTTTATAATTCCCCAATTTCTGTATTCATAAGGAAATAAGTTACCTCCGGCATAATTACTGCAACAATTGCCAATACTTAATCCAAAATTCTGTTTTACTTTTTTAGAACATGACCTTACTGTATGGTTAGATCCATTATCATTTCTCCATGAAAAACCAATCAATGTTGTCCGGTCAAATTGAATATCGCATTTACGTTTTTCTTCTTCAATTGGAGATGCTATGGAGCTGACATAAAAATCATTTTCCCAAGTAGTCTCTTTTAGCAGCCCATCAACTGAGCTAATTACTTCGAAATCTGCAATTACAATTAACGAATCACCATTTGCATAAACATATGATGTTAATGAAGGATTGATACTGGATAAGTACGCGATAGATAAATCAAAATCAATTGTTTTTTCTGAACCGACAACTGTAGACTCATCACTTGTTATATTTACTTCGTAAGTCGTTCCCTCGCTTGCATCATAAATTTGAACAATAGCCCCTAAAGACTCAAGGTGAACTCCGAAATTATTTGTCGTTTTCAATTTCCCATAAGACCATGTATCACTCACGCTATTAATTTCACCTATAGCAATGATGCGAATCGTATCACCTACCATAGCTCTATTGAATTTCACTTTTTCATTGTTCAAATCTCCTGAGAGATCTCCTGAACCATCTAAATCATTATCAGGCAAACCAAAATTTATTCTGTTGGCATTGAAACTCAAAAAGGAAAGTCCATTGCAATCGGTTAATGGACAATGTAGGTACGTTTCTACTTCTTGCAAACAAACCATTGGAATAGCACAGGCACTTTCGCAAGAATTATCTGGATTAAAACTAATTTCGATTCCGATTGTTTTCCAGCCTCTCGACCCACAATCTCCAGATAGGTTTAAATTCAGCTCGCTTTTAGGAAGAATGAAAGGTTCAGGAAGTTTAAAAATCGCCGTTACTTCATTTAAAACGGTATTGTAATCAACTGACGTAGGTTCCCAAACTGTTGTATTACTAATGTATTCTAATGATTCATAAACTAAGCCTTCTTCTAAGTAAAAACGGACTTCATAACTTGAATTTTCATCTTGTGGTAATGTATTGGCATGGGATGAAATGGTAAAATTATACGCCTCTATTTCGCCAACAAATAAATCTGTAGGAGTTTCAGTAAAAACTGACATTAGTTGATTATTTGTCTCTTGCCCTAGCTTTTCAGTATTGTAATTTGTCAATTCACAAATGTCTGTATATGTTGCTTCTGCTCGCCATCCTTTTATTTTATCATTGTCGCACGAATTAATACAACAACTGTACATGTCCCATTCCAAAATCAATGTATCTCCAGGTAAAATATTTGGTAAATCCAAAATAACTTTGCCAATTGGGTCTGAACCCAGACAGGCATATTCTCCTGAATTATCTGTTGAAAACAATGTTGTTGGCACAATTGTTTCAGCGACTCCCGACATCCCATTTTTGACGGTAAACGAATTTTCATCAATTCTTGAATAAATTGATTCATCATAGGCTCCGCCCAATGATTTAAAAACATTAAGCTTAATTCCATTTGCTATTCCAGATCCGGTATTTGTGACTTTTAAAGTTTGAACACTCGCTTCTCCTCCTCCAAAACAACTGTTTAAACTTTCTTCGGTAATCAATTTTAGCGAAGGGTTTTGGAAGTCAACTGATACATGTGCAAAGTTATTGGATGTCAATTCAACAGTTCCTTCACAACCCCAAAAAGCGTTGATAGTAGAAGATGATGTGATATCTGAGCAACTATATGTTTCTATCGTTTCTTCAATCATGATAAACTCATTATTATCCAGAAATCCATCATTGTTTCCTACGGATTCAAAATCGCTGCTTGTCAAAATAATTGTATCTCCAGAAATCGTTCCTTTTGAAACGTCTACTAGATTTGCGCCATCTGTAAAAACGTCTGTTATATAAACCAAGTCTGTTTTTCCATTCCCTGCATTAATTACTCGAAAAGATCGATTTGTTTCTGCTCCACTTAAAACTGTTTGTGTAAAAGGGGCCAAATCCAATACACTTAGTGCTGGATAAAGAATGTTATAACTCTCAGAGAGTTCTATTTCAAATCCGTCATCATGCGTTACAACAACAGTGTTTCTAAATATTCCTCCTGAAGATTGAAATTCGATTGCTTCCATTTTTGCAGTGTAGAAAATTTCAAATACAATGCTATCCCCAATTCCAATATCACTTGATGTAAATTGTAAACTCTCACTTGAAGAAACATCAAATTCGTTGAGCAAATAAGATGATGTTTCTATAAAGTTTTCTATTTCATATTCTACTCCTTGAGGTAATTGAATTTCATATAATGGATTTTCCATTAATGCGCCAGTATTATTTATAACCGTAAGTTCAAAAGAAGCATTTCCTTGGCAGACCTCAATTTCTTTAGAAACGTTAAAATTAAATGTAAGATCCTGAGAAAAAGAGGTAAATGAAAATAAAATGGTGAATAATAAGAGTATTTTGTTTATCATCTGAATCGATTTTAAGATTAGATCATAAAATTCATTCCAAACAAAAGAAAGTCAACAAAATTAGTAGTTACAGAGTTGGTCAAAGGATTTGAAGTTTCCCAAAATGAGAAACTTCAAATCAAAACGAGTCAATTTCTATTATTTTAAATCAAAAAAAAGTTGTTTTTAAAAAATCCACTTATATGAGGGTGCATTTAATGTCCAAATCATAAAAATCATCAAGAGAATATTGACAATTACGAAATAACTCAAAGCGGTTTGTTCCCATGTACCAAAAAATTCTTCTCTTTTATCATTGGATTTAAGCTCTTTTAAATTTCTTAAAATTTTCCCAAAAGGGAATAGTGTTAGAACATTTAAGGTTAATAAAAAAGGTAAGTAGCGGGCAGCTACCTTGACATTTGATTGAAAAGCAAACAAACTTATAATAGCCCATATAAGTTCAAACAAGACTAACAAAATCATTAATCTTTTGAGGGTAATATGTTGAATTATTTTTTCGATATTCTATTACTTCTTCTTAAACGCATTAATTGCATTAATCGTAAAGTCTGATAACACCAATTCTCCGCTCATTGCAGCTCTTACTTTTAATAAATTATCCCATTTTTCTGTCCCTTCCCAGAAAATATTCTTAAGCATTTTCATTGCTTCTGGGTTTGAATCTGCTAATTTATTCGCCAATGCATCTACAGCTTCATCTAATTCTTGTGCCGTTTCATAAGTATCAGCATATAATCCTTTTTCTCTTGCCCATTCAGCGGGCTTCCATTCAGTGGCATTAATTGCCAATTGAGACATAGCGGACATTCCTATTTTTCGCTCTACAGCTGGTCCAACAACAAACGGTCCGATTCCTACTGCTAATTCAGACAACTTAACTGCAGCATGTGTTGTAGCTAAACAATAATCAACAGCAGAAGCTACGCCAACACCACCACCAACAGCTTTTCCTTGAACTCTTCCAATAATTAGTTTTGGACATTTTCTGCACGCGTTAATTACACTAGCGAAACCAGAAAAGAATACTTTTCCTGTTTCCAAATCTTTAATTGAAATCAATTCATCAAAACTAGCTCCAGCGCAGAATGCTCTATCACCAGCAGATTTTAAAACAATTACTTTTACCTCATCTTTGGCTCCAACATCTGTAATTGTCTTTGCCAAAAGGTTTAATATTTTTCCGGGAAGTGAATTACTTAATGGATGACCGAATTCTATTGTTGCAATTCCTTTTTCGTTAATTTCTGAGGTTACGTGACCTTGATTAATAGCGCTCATATTCTTATTATTTACTTTGATCTAATTTTTTAACCATGGTTAAGATAGTTGCGACTCCAACTGTTTCTCCAGTTTCATCATAAATATCAACCAAAAATCTTACAATTCCTTTTGCAATATCTGCATCATTTCGTTTTTCCTGATCTGTTTTTTCTTTTACTGTAAAACGAACTCCTATTGTTGTACCGATATAAACTGGCTTTGTGAATCGACATTCATCAATACCATAATTCAATAAGACAGGTCCTTTTTTAGGTTCTACAAATAAACCAGCAGCTTTTGAAAGAATAAAATAACCGTGTGCTACGCGTTGTTCGAAAATTGTTCCATCTAATGAGGTAGCGTCAACATGTGCGTAGAAATTATCTCCGCTGACATTTGCAAAGTTTGTAATATCGGCTTCTGTAACGGTATGTTTATGTGTAAAAACAGTTTCTCCGATTTCTAGTTCTTCAAAATGCTTTCTAAAAACATGTGGATTTGCTTCGGGTTGATCTGCACCAATTTGGAATTGTTTTGTCAATGCCGTAATTGTTTGTGGATGTCCTTG
>CAYPZN010000011.1:0-72093 GCA_964415335.1 uncultured Crocinitomix sp. | reverse complement strand
GACTAACGCTTGTTGGTGATTGATCCGAATTTTCGCGTGAACCAATGACTTGGGCAGATAGTTGAATAGATGCACCTATGGCGCACAATAGAAATAAGGCTTTTTTAAACATGGTAGGTAATATGGGTTACTAATTAAGTAATAAAGTTACAACGGTTTTTTTTATTTGGATTCAGTGTTTCCCGCAAATGAGACACTTTTTTTTAAAAAAAATTCATTGCGGAATTGATGTATATTATAGGGTAAGGAATGAATATTGGAGCGAATTTGCTCAATATTCTGGTTATTTTCTTTTAAAATTTCTATTAGTTTTTCTGGGTCGGTGGATGTTTCAACAATTGCGTCTAATTTAATTTTGTCAGCCCGAAAAACATCTTCGACTAATTGGTCTTTTTTGGATAGCATCATTAGTTTAATGTTTGGTACAAGTCGGCGAATGCTTAGAATCATTATTTTTTCAAAACGTGAATTCATCTGAAAAATAAACCAGTCTGTTTGTTGAATAAGTTCAATTACTGTTTGGTCTTCGTAGTTATCTCCAGCGTACAATACCTTAAATTCTTTCTTATCTTCTAAAAAGAGTGATAAACCTTTGCATAAAATTTGGTTTTTAATTAGAAGAACAATGTTGATTTTTTCTCGCATCACTTATTTTATTTGATCGCTATTTTTTTAATAAATAGCGGATGATATGTACAATAAAAGACCACAATTCAATAAACTGTTTTATAAGTTTCATTGGTCTAAGATTGAAAATTAAACTTGATGAGAGCTTAAAAGCTGTATTAGCATTAACCCAAATCATACCTTAAGTCAACTTTTTGCTCTCATCAAAGATTAACTAACTATTCGTGTTATTTGGTCAAAATTTTTATTTTTAAAATGAATTATTGTTTAGGTTAACTTTTTCAAAATTCATCTTTTTTTTCAAAACTATATTGAGCATATTTACTTAATTTGAATTTATTTTGGAAGAAGTTTATTCTGGTATGCATAAACAATAACAGGAATAATATTTTTGACATCAAATCGATCCATTAATCTTCTTCTGTGGGAATCAATTGTACGTTTACTTAGGAATAATTCTTCTGCTGTTTCTTTGGTCGTTTTTCCTAAACTTAACTCATAAATAACTTCTAATTCACGTAAGGTAAAAGTGTAAATCTCTTCTTCATTAATTACAACTTGATCAATATGATTTTCATCTACGGCATAAATTATATTGATCAAATCACAATTGAGCATTTTATCAGAAATTTCGATCAAATTTTTAAGTCTGACAGGCGTAAAAATAAAAGCATCTATCTGTTTCCCTTTAAAATTAAAAATGTCTATTGCCTTATTCAAATTCAATAGAATTACATTCAAGCCAATTGTTGAATTATTTAATTGATTAAATTCTTCTAAATCACTTTTTCTTTGAATCTCATAAATGATTAATTCTCGACCATTCTGTTTAAAATCAACATCTCCAATTTTTGCAGAATTTGGAGCAACCTCATACCTAGAGTCATTCAAAAAGATCTTTTCTATTTGTCTTCTAAAAGAATGACTTTTTTCAAAAATGAAAATTTCAACTATTAACATCACATTAATTATATGGTCTAAAAATCATATTTAACTTAGCAATTGAAATTATTTCTTCAACCTTAAAACACTCAGAGCATAGATTATTACATGTATTGAAAGTAATCAAACAATCTCTTTCAATTGACACTATTTTTCTTATTATAGAACCAAAAATTTTATGTTGAATCAAGTAATATGAATATTGTTCAATTTTATCTAAACTAATTACTTTACAGAATAAAAGACTATCTCTGTAAATATTGAGTTTTGGGTTTTGAATCATATTTTCTGTTGGTTTGATTACTGTCACTTTTCCTTCTCTCATTTTACTATTTTTATAAAGCAAACATAGATTTGGTAATAATCTCCTACAACAAAAACAGCCTAAAAAGTAAAAAAAATGTCATTTATACGTATTAATTCTTTTCGCTTTTAAGTATTAGTACTCATGAAATTAAGTTCTTTTTTTTCGATATTTGTATATAAGTGGTTCAACTGAACTTTGATTTCATTAACTCACAATTAAAAAAATTTATAAATGCAAAAGGAGAAAACTAATTTTATGTTAACTGATAATTTAACGATAGGTGATCCTGCGTTAGCTGAGGTATTAAAAGATTGTTTTGATACTATTTGCAGAAGAGAAGAAGATGGGAAAACAAGTTTTTTTGAAAGGGGATTAAAGGAGTCAATAAAAGACATTACTAAAAATGGTTTGGCTGTCAGAAACAGGCAAGCTGAGGGTATTTCATATTTGTTTAATCAACTTCTCGATAAAAGAAAAGACAATAGCTGGATAGAATCTGAAAAACAAGTTTTTAGTTTGATAGAGAATTTGTTTTTTGTAAAGTTAGCAGGAGAAGATGGAGATATAACGAAGAAAATTGGAGATTACACACAATCTTTAATGGAACTTGATTACACGAAAGAATTACCAACTTTTGTACTTGAGGGAATTAAAAAAAATGTATTTAATTACTTTGGCTTTGCAATTCAATCTGTTGCTGAGAGCATAAAGTATTCGACTGTTTCAAAAAAAGCCATTGATTGTTATTTTAAATTGTACTCAGATGTAGCTTTTATTGTAACTGATAATGATTTTAATATTCGCACAGTAAATAATATTTTCGAAGAATTTACAGCACTTGAAAGCAATCATTTGATTGACAAACCTTTGTTTCAATTTATACCCGAATTAGGTAATAAAACATATAATTTTAAAAGTAAAGAAAGCTATGTGAAAGAACCTTTAAACGTTTTTTCGTCACAATTAGGATTGAGACAAACAGAATTTTCATTTTTTAAATCTAAATCAAGTGAACAAATTGAAGAATTTGTTTTCATCTTGGATTTTAATTGTTCTGATTTAAATACACAGGCTAATCTTCATCATAATTATAATTTACTGAGTGATGTTATTACTGCAATACATGATCTAAGGACTGAATGCAAGGATTCGGATAATATTGAAAAAAGTACTATCCTTTTACAAAATTTGTATGATTTTAAAGAAAAAACAAAACTTAAGCTAATAGGAGAAAACGAAAAACTAAATGTCAATGAATTAATTGATTTCCAAATTTTATCTCAGCATTTGCAAAATGAATTGCAATATCTTACGAATGTTGAAAATGTTGTATTTCAACTGTCCAACTTGAATTTTACTCCATTTGAATCTGATTATGATAAAATATTTTCGATCGTCAAGAATTTAGTTGTTAATGCGATACAATACCAACAAGAAGAAAGCTTAGCTAATGTTCAACTCAAAATCGAAGATCAACCAAATTCTATACTAATTGAGGTTTCAGATAATGGTATAGGAATAAATGAAAAAGAGTTTGATCTTATTTTTGAAAAAGGGGTTACAACAAATAAAAATAATGGCTTAGGATTGGGCTTATATTTAGTTCGAAAAAATATTAATTATTTGGGTGGTACTATTAAAGTTAAAAGTGAACTATTTGAAGGAACTACGTTTACTGTAGAACTTCCTCGTTAGAATAATTACGAATTCTTTTTAGGTTTTCTTTTTCTATTCCTTCTACTAATTGGTTAATTATAGTAGCGTTAAAGTTGTCGAATAGCTGAATAAAATTGTTTGTTTTAATTTCTACGCATCCGAATTTACGCTTATTTTGACCTGTTGTTAAACCAAAATCAATTATTGAGCAATTCTTACTTTTTGCTCTTTTTACGATCTGCCAAAGAAGTTGATTATAGCTATCGAAATTTTCTACATAATTGTAATTCAATCCTGCAATTAAAAAGTGATAATGACCTTTGTTAATAATACTGCACGCCATTGCTATCGGAGTATCTTCTTTACTCTTTAATGCAATACTGAAAACATCCCAATCGTTATTGGAAATAGCATATTCAATCAATTTTTTTGGATATGAGAATAAATTTAATTCAAAGCTTCTATTATTTACATTTTTATAAAGTTGATATAGATTATCTACATTATCTTTATTTTGAGCCGTTGATATTACAAAGTTTTTTTCCTTGTTAATACATCTATTGGTGACGAATCGTCTTTTATCGCTTCTAAGTCCATTTAGGTATGATTTTAAATGCCTATCATAATTTTCAAAGACCAATCTATAGTTAGGTTGCATTTCGTGCTTAATAAAACCGTTATTCACAAATGTATTTGCAACGTTTTTATTATTGACATCAAAATCTCTTAAATTAAGGACTGTAACATCTATATTTTCAAGGTATTTTTCTAGTCTATTACAGAAAAATTCTAGTATTTGTTTAGAATCATAATTTTCAGACAAATAATAATGCTTCCCAATAGATAATGGACACCCCATCATAAGCGTTTTTGAACATAGGTAATGTTTCTCTATTTTTCTTTGTTCCTCTACTTGTAAAGAAATAGAAGCTGGAGATAAAGCATCATCTTTAGTTAAACACTCGGTCATATAAGTAGCAAATATCAAATCGTTTTTATCATCACGAATGGTAAAATAATGAAAACACCAATTATTGGAAATTTCATTATTTTTAAAAATAGACTCCATTTCAACTAAATTATTCCAATCTAATACAGTAGAATGTCCCAATTTTTCGTTCCAGTCTTTTTGCGATATTTTTGTAATTGAATCAAATTGTTCAAAGTGATAATCGTCAGTTAAATTAACAATTGGTTTAGGTTCTTCAATTTTAAACTTTTTTACTTTTCGAAAAGCTTTATGAATGTCAATTATAGTACGATTTTCTTCCAATAAAGCTTCTCTAAAGATCACAGCCAAATCTTTTGTCATTTTCGAAATCTGAGTATATTTATGTGACTGTATAATTGTGAAACGAATTCCAGTACACGTTTCAGATACGGCAGGAAATATGGCTAAATTAAGATAATAACCTTTTTCCATCATTTTTTTCACTAATGTATAACCTACTCTTGGTAGGCCAACACCAACAAAAAAGATCGGTGTTTTACCGTCGGAAATTACAGGCAGATTATTCGCTAATAAATTTTCATGACAAAATTCAATTTTCTTTTTTAGTTCTTTTTGTCTAATAATAATTTCATTAGAAAGATGAATCTTAGCACAAGCTAAACTAGCTCCTAATGATGACATTTGATGTTGTCCTGCAAAAATCAATGGGCCGCCACACGTCTTTATTCTATCTGCTAAATTTTGTTCGGAGGTAATAATGACTGATCCACCTGCTGCAAAGGCTTTGTTTAAAGAAGTTACAAGAATCATACGCTGATGAAGCTCCATTTTACTCAATACATAACCAGCTCCATTATCTCCTGCCCATGACATACCGTGTGCATCATCAGCATATAAATAAAATTTCTTGTATTTATTAAGCAGTTTTTCTAATTCTAAAATAGGAGCGGTATCTCCATACATTGAGTAAACACCATCACACATATACCAGATTCTTTGATAGTCTTTTGATAGTGAAACTATTTTAGCTTCCAGTTGCTCCAAATTATTGTGACGAACAACATGAAAAGGTATTCCATATTGTTTCATATTCCTAACCATAAACTGAACACTGGAATGGACTTGTTGATCCATTATGATAACATCTCCATCTTCTAATATGACCGGCATAGTAGCAATATGAGCCAATGTTGTCGTTGTTGCAAGTACTACTGGGTTTTTAAATATTTGAGTCAATAAATTTTCAACTTCTTTGTATAGGGTTGTAGAAACATACGTTCTAGAGCTTGGGAATTGGATGCCATATTTTTGTATAGCGTCAATTGCTCCATTTTTAAGGCGTTGGTCATGTTCCAGGTTAAGGTAACTGTATGAACCAAAATTAACGTGTTTCTTTTTTCCAAAAGTAATCACAGTGTTCTCATAACTATCATCTTCGGTATATAATTGTCCTATTCCCTTTGCTGTTCCTTTAGATATTATTTCGAAAATATTATCGATTATATTTTTTTTCATCTATTCTTCCCCCTTTTAGTTAGCATCTAATTTACGTTAATTCAATAAGTTTTTCAACCTTAAAAAATTCTTTGTATTTTGTGTTTTTACTGAACAGCTATGAAACAAAAAGATGCTTATTTTGAAAACGAGTATTGTGAATATTGGATTGAACATGGAATTCTATTCGAAGTTTTCAAGCCAACATTTGATGAATTAAATTTGGAAATTGCTAAAATTATAACTCGTGATAGATTGCTAGTTTCGAATGGAATTGCAAGGCCATTATATGTGGAGTTGGGTTCAGCAGTCAAGATGAAACGTGAAGCCAATAAGTATTTATCGTCAGGAGAGGCAATGCTACATCTTACGGCAACAGGCATATTGGTTAAAGATCAAATTGAAAGGTTGGGAGCATCACTTTATACGAAGTTTTTTAGACCAAGTATTCCTACTAAATTTTTCACAGAAAAGGAGGTTGCATTGTTTTGGCTTTCGAAGCATACGAATGAAGCTTTGAATTAATTTATGAAACAGTTCTGTAGGTTGAGCGTTTTTATATTAAGCACTGTCCTAAACTAACGGTGCTATGAAATTATTTCAATTATGAACTCCATCTCCAATCATTGTATTCTGGTCTATAGCTAACATAAGCATAGACTTCAGAATCATCTTCTTTATTTATTCTAATTTCCAGTCTATCTCCATTTGCTAAAGCTAATTTTCCGAAATAATCATTTATTTCATTTTTAAACCAGATATAGCAATTATGAATAATAATTGTAGCATGAAACATATCAATCCACTCATCAAATGTTAAGCTTGTGATTTGAAGGAAAGGAGCATGAGGATTTTCATTGTTCGGATGTATGTTTCTCCCTAGAAAAGAATAGTTAGAATGAGCAATTGAATTTCTAATTTGTGATTTGTATGCTGTTTTAAAGCAATCATAAACAGGTTCGGAAAAAGGTCGAATTACATCTCTTATATGTGTTCTAATTAAATTTTGAGCAGTAGCTATTCCAGTATTGTCTTCTCCTACTCTCAATTTGAAGTGCCAATCATAATGTTCACCATTTAAGATTCTACCAAATTGGTATAACCCCTTCAGAAAGTGCGTCATTTCCCACACTTTCAAATAAATCAACATTTCTGTTTGGATTGTAAGACTTTCAACATCTACTAGTTTATCTATTTGTTCTCTTTTCTCTGGTGAATATTCTAATTCTTTTAAGTACTCACTGTGAGATTTTTCATAGATGTTTTTCGTTCGATAGTCATGTATGTAATTGTAATGGAGGTCTTCTGAGTGTCCCGTTGAATCAGGACCCATTACATAAGGACTTGACATCTTACCATCAGATAATTCAAATGTTTCAGGATTATAAAATCCGTTTAGTCCAATAATGAGCAAATCCATTGGATGGCCTTGATTTTCAAGCGCCTTTTTAAATAGTTCTTGAAATCCTTTGTGTACTGCTGGTCCGGTAGCGTTTAATTTATCTTTGAATAGCATTTGGGGTTTATTATTGTTTTCTTTTATTACGGATAAATGAATTAGAAGTTGCTATTTAGGATAGAGAAGCTAATCTAATTATCATTTATAAGTTCAAAGTTTGACAACTATTTCATCTATACCAAAAGTCTCAAATTTTAACTAACGATAGAATCGTTTGCATCGTCTAAAACATCATCATCAAATGAATCTAAATATATCTCCGTAGTACGTACATCTGCATGTCCTAAACCTTCAGCTATTAAGGATATTGGTAACATTTTACGTTTAGCAATTGTTGCCCAAGAATGTCTAGCATAATAAGTTGTAATATCTTCCGTAATTCCTGCTTTTAAAGCAACTTGTCGAATTCGATCGTTTATTCTTTTACGTTTTTGTTTATATGTTCTATATCCTTTAGGCGTATCAATAAATCCAATGGGAAAGACTTTATCCGTTTTATCTTTATTATAGAAGTCATATGCATTTAAAATCTCAATTGATTCAGCAGTTAGTTTAATAGAATACTCACGTCCGTTTTTACTTCTAATATAAATCAATCGGCCAGAAATTAATTTTTCATCTTTATATTTAGCGTTAACGATTTGGTGTTTTTCAATTTTGGCTACATCTATAAGGTTAATGCCCATATTATTGAACATAAACAAAAAATAGTTTTTAGCATCCCAAAAAGCACTTTTTACTTTTAAATGTACTTTTCGAATTTCGTATATGGTCTCTATCCTTAATGCGCGCTTTTTAGTTTTCCCTGAAACTGGAATTCTGTATTTAGGAAAGTAATTTAACTCAGTAGGGATGGTATCATCAATAACAGCTTCTTTAAAGATAGTTTGGAAGGGCCTTATATAAGCGCTGATCGTATTTGGCTTATTATTTCTACTTCTACAATAAGCTTCAAAATTTTTTAAAAAAATTAAATCTACATCCGCAAATAAAATTTCATCATAGCCAGTAAACCTTTGCAAGGCATTCAGACCTGCACGAATCCACTCAGCAGTTCCAGTTTTTTTTGATTTAATCAATCTTTCTATTTTTACTTCTGTATAATCCGTTAGAGAACTTGGATTTAATTTCTTAGCTAAGAACTTTTTCTTTATAGAAATCGCAGTTTTTTTTGTTTCAAAAATTTCAACTATAAGTCTACTTTTTAATTCATTCACATCCATATCATCAATCGTAATAGAATTTTCGATTAAATATATCTTCGCTTTTGAAAATTGTACATTAATTTTTACTGAAATTTTATTTTCTACATTACCTCCTTTGATTAAATTATTTTCTGCATCCCAATTTTCTTCTAAACAATATTTCTTAAGGTTGATTAATCTAGTTTTTCCTTTTTGGGAGACAGAAATAACAATCGGAAATGTACCATCTACCCTCTTCGATTTACTTCTAATATCTAATTTTAATGTTACTTTTGCTATATGTTCATATTTGAAGGTCGCGATTTTTTTCGCGATTTTTTTTATCCAATTTAGATTCAAATAATCTATTATGAAAATCGAATTATTAACAACAACTCACAATTATAACGCATTTCAGGCTGTTTTGGTACATTTTAATATTTTTTCATCCTGCCTGTCACGCAAGGGGTCGCGAGTTCGAGTCTCGTCCAGACCGCATTTAAAATACGCCTTTTATGGCTGAAAGGTTTAGAAAGCCCCAAGATGTATCAATGTCTTGGGGTTTTTGCTTTTTTTTATTTTACCGAAACAAAAAACTAAACATGTCATTGCGTCTGATTCCTATCATTTTAATCCTACTTGTTTCATGTACTTCACAAAACGAAACAAATAATCAGGAAAAAAAATTAACCGAAGCCGAAAAGATTGCTCTGGCACATGGGTATGATAATTGGCAAAATGTTTCTTCATTTGCTTTTACATTTAATGTCGATCGGGCAGAAAAGCATTATGAGTGTTCGTGGGAATGGGATTTAAAAACACAAAACGTTGTTATGACGCAAGATGGACAGACAATTGCGTTTAATACAGAAGCGTTAGATAGTACGTCTCAAAAAGCAGACGAAAGCTTTATCAACGATAAGTATTGGGCGCTATTTCCATTTCAATTGGTTTGGGATACTACAGCACTTATAAGTGACCCAATTAAAGCGCAAGCACCAATGAGTAAAACTGAACTCAATAAAATCGTTCTAACTTACCCAAATGAAGGTGGTTATACTCCTGGAGATGCCTATGACATTTTTTATGGAGATGATTATCTAATTAAAGAATGGGTTTTTAGAGCTGGCAATTCAGATGAAGCTTCACTAACGAATACATTCGAATCATATGAAGATTTCAATGGAATTAAAATTGCAAGAGAGCATAAAATGGACAGTGTTGATTGGAACTTGCATTTTACAAATGTTAATGTAACTATGCGTTAGATTAACCAGAAATTGTTCAGTTAAATTATTTCAAAATAAGCTTAAGATTATTTCCAACAGATTGATTTGTTAAACGAACAAAATAAACACCTTTTGGTTGATCCAATAGGTCAATTTTATTTTCTCCAGGCATTGTCAATTGCTTAAAAATAATCTCACCCAACAGGTTATAAATTTCTACTTCAGTTCCTTGTTCAAACGAATCGGATAAATTTAATGTGAAAATTCCATTAGTTGGATTTGGATATAACTGAACGAACGCATCTAATTCTTTTTCATTTAACCCTACTGTAGAAAACTCAAAGCAAACTGGTTGATCTTTACATCTTCCGTCGGTAATTATGACTGTATAAAAACCATCTTCTGTTGGGGTAAAATTTTGATTTATTTCTCCTGGAACAGCCTCATTTGTCATACAATTAATCCACTGATAAGTTATTCCTCCTCCAGAAGCATTTGCAGTATATACATTCCCTGCTTCACTAATTGAAAGATCTAAATCACATAATGTATACGCTCTTACATGTCCAGCGTTATCTCCTCCATCATCATTTCCAAAAGCCCCAATAGCAACAATATTTCCAGTTGCATCCATTGCTACAGATCTTCCAGATTGATCTTCTTCTGCTTCTCCATCAATGTCTTGCGCTATTCGAACCCAAGAGATTCCGTCAAATTCATAAACTCGGGCATGGCCCGCATTTGGTTCTGACCCATCATTTCCTGGTCCTCCACTCATTATTTTTGTGCCATCTGCATTAATTGCGACAGAAAATCCTAAACCGTCTGAGGCTAGTGCACCATTAATATCTGGCCCTACTTGTGTCCAAGCCATACCATCCCATTCATAAACACGAACGTGACCTGCATTTGATCCTGCATCACTATTACTTGGGCCACCAATAACTAATCGCGAACCTGAATTATCAAGTGCAACAGCCTGTCCTGACCCATCACTTACTTCTTCTCCATCAATGTCTATTCCCAATTGAATCCAGTCCATACCATCCCATTCAAATACGCGTACATGACCAGCAAAAATTCCTGTGCCATCATTTTTAGGTGCTCCAACAGCAATTCTATTTCCAGCAGCATTAATTGTTACTGCAGAACCGAATTCATCTGCTTCTGCTTCGCCGTTTAATTGTGTTCCCATCTGATTCCAACTGGTTCCATCCCATTCATAAACCCGAGCTTGGCCAGCCAGATCAGCTGTTTCGTCGTTTTCGGGTGCACCAATTATAATTCGGTTTCCTGCATTGTTTAAGGCTAAATCAAAACCTGATTCATCTTCTGCTGCAACACCATCAATATCTGCACCCAACTGATTCCAATTTGTTCCATCCCACTCATAAACACGAACATGACCTGCATTAGATGCGAAACCATCATTTGCATTTGCTCCTACTGCTATTCTATTTCCATCTGCACTAATATCAACAGATTGTCCTGAAAAATCACCATCAGCTTCTCCAAAAATTCGTTCTCCTAAGGTTAACCAATTGTCTCCATCCCATTGATAAACATCAACACTTCCCCTTAAAGACCCATCTCCATCACCACCAATAGCACCAGCTATTAGTCTATTTCCACTTTCGCTCATTGCAATTGCTCCTCCAAAAAAATCTTCAACTTCTTGCCCGTCAATATCTGATCCAAATTGTAACCAATCTTGAGCATATAAACCATTAATACCAAACAAAAAAACAACTAGAATTACTCTCATTTCAATTTCGTTTTATAAATCAAGGGTAAATGTAAATAATCTTTTTAAGAGTTGTTTCTCCAATCTGAAAAAAGTAAACACCTCTAGATAAATCTGTTAAATCTATTTTTTCAGTCGAATTTTCAATACTTTTTTCAAAAATCAGGTTTCCAAATGGGTCAATAATTTTGAATTGAATTTCTTTTTCTTCAAATTGAGAAAAATCAATATTAACAAAACCTGTATTGGTAGGGTTTGGATAAATATTTAGTTGTTTCTTTTTTATTAAATCCACTAATTCGGTCACTCCTCTATCAAAATAAAAAACGCGCACATGACCTGCGTTTTCTCCGGCATTCTTATTTAAGGGAGCACCTGTAACAATCCGATCTCCTTTTTTGTCCAACGCTAATCCTCTTCCCATTTCATTGTCTGCCGCTTCTCCATCAAGATCTGTACCTTTTTGTTTCCATGCTAACCCGTCCCATTGATATACTTTAATGTGTCCTTTACCTATACCGGGTCCTCCTCCATTGAATCTTGCCCCTACAGCAATTACATTACCTTGAGAATTAATATCTGCTGTTGCTCCAAATTCATCTGATTCAGCCTCTCCTTCAATATTTTCACCCAATTGACCCCAATTAAATCCATCCCATTCATACACCTTGGCTTGACCCGCATTTACACCATTATCATCTTGATTAATTGCAGTAATAACTAATCTATTTCCAGAAGAGTCTAAGGCAACTGCTGAACCAAATTTATCTCCTATTGAACCTCCCTCTATTTTTTCTCCAAGTTGGACCCAATCGCTCCCGTCCCAATTATAAACAGTTACACTTCCTGCGTTTAATGCTATTCCGTTGTCATGAATTGCACCTACAGCAAGACGATCACCTTCATCATTTAAGGTTATTGAATATCCAAAAAAACCTCCTCCAATCTCTCCGTCAATATCACTTCCGAGTAAAATCCAGTTTGCCCCATCCCATTCATAGATTCGAGCATGACCAGCATCCATTCCGTTCGCATCATTTTCTGATGCACCAATAGCAATTCTAGTCCCTAAACGATTCATGGCTAAAGATCGTCCTGAACGATCATTTGCATTTTCTCCTTCTATTGCTATCCCTAATTGAATCCAATTGCTTCCATTCCATTGATATGCTCTTATATGCCCTGAATTGAAGCCATTATTGTCATTATCTCTACCTGCAGTTGCTATAATATTTCCAGCTTCATTCATCACAACTCTAAAGCCAAGCAAATCACCTGGATTTTCTCCATCAATATTATCTCCAAGTTGAATCCAATCTGGATCCATCCATTCAAAAACACGAACATTTCCTGCAATATCACCGGCTCCATCATTTCCAATGGCTCCTATTACAACTCTATTTGCTAAGGCATTTGTCGCTACTGAATAACCAGAAAAATCAAATGCTTCTTCCCCTTCTATTGCTTCTCCAATTTGATTCCAATCTTGAGCGAACAATCCGTTTACTGAAACAAAAAGGAGGAAGCACAAACTTTTGTAAGTAGTTTTTCGTTTTAAATATTTTTTTTTCGAAGGATTATTTAGATGCACCTTTAGATTTTAAGTAGTCCTTTAATTTTTTACCATCAGCATATTTAAGAATGGATTTTCCTTTATTGTCTTTAGCGTTGACATTTGCGCCGTTATCGACAAGTAAGCTTGCCAGATTGACATTATTTCGACCTGTTTTTACTGCAACGTGCAATGGGGTCAATCCTGCTGTGTTTTTTTCGTTTACATCAACTCCTTTTCGAATTAAAATATCGCTTATATCATAAGATGCATTTGCACACGAAATATGCAATAGGTTTTCATTGTTTTGACCTTTATAGGCAACTGGAGCATTTTTATCCATTAAATATTTGAAAATTACTAACTGATTTCTTCTTACAGCAGCAATTACATATTCAACCTTTTGATTATTTGCGCCATTGTCCATTAAGAGATTAAATACATTGACTTTACTGCTATTAATTGCAGATAAAACACCTTCATCTGGACTTGCTCCACGAACTAATAATGCTGTTACAACTTCTACATTTCCTTTAGAAGAAGCTGTAGCAATTAATTTAGGGGTTGTAGCAACTGCTCCAGCTTCGAGCATCATAATCACCATTTTTGTGTAATTTTTATCTGCAGCTAACTGAATAGAACTGTTTGGATTTGCACCAAAATTCAATAATTCTTGAACGATTGCTTCTTTGTTATTTGTAACCGCTGTTTGAGTTAAATCGTTATCTTCTGTCGGAGCTCCGTTTTCCAAAAACAACTTTGTTAATTGTAGATTAGAACGTGTAACAGCTTCTTTAATGAATTTTTTATTCTTAACATCCAATCCATTATTTACTAATATTTGAATTGTTTCAATTTGATTTTTTTCGATTGCAGATAAAACTAAATTGCTTGCTTTTGATACTTCCGCTCCATTGTCAAATGCTAAATTAACATATTCGTTATTGTTTGTTTTGACTGCTTCTGTTAGTAATTTATTTGCGCTTCCACCATTAATCAAAAGTAGTTCAACCAATTGGGTATTCTTATCCTGAACAGCACTTGGGATATATGGATCAGGTTTGGCGCCATTTTGTAAAGCAACTGTGGCAATAGGGAGATTTGTTGCCTGCGGAGAAGCTCTATTTTCTGAGACTGCTCTTTCTAAAATCTTATCTGCACTTACTTTGTGATTTGTAATTAGTGCATTCGTAAATTCAATGTCTTTTTTTGCCAAAACATAATCGATTGCAGGTTCTGCATTTGCTCCATTTTCAAGACAAATAATAATTGTGCCTTTGTTTTCTTTCTGTACAGCATATTTCATTGCTGAATTCTTTTCGGCACCATTTTGAAGACTCATCTTAGCAATTTCTTGATTATCTCTATCAACAGCCATATTAAATGACTCATTGGAACTTAATTTCCCTCCATATTGAATTAAGTTTTTAAACATTTCTGTATCATTCAATTCTGCTGATTTATTTAATCCAGGTGTTAAATCAGCTTTATAATTAGAAAGCAATAGGATCATTTCTGAATTCTTTAAAAGAACTAGTGGAGTAATTACATCTTCTAAATTTGGATCAACATCACTTAATAAAACAGCTTGGGTTAAACTTTTATCTTGTGTCTGAACAGCATAATAAAGAGGTGTATGTCCTTCTTTATCTTTGATCGTAAGGTCCGCTTTATTATCAACAAGTAAACTTACCATAGCCGAATTTCGCGAACGGATTGCCATAATAATCGGTGTATCACCATTTCCATTTGCTAGATTCACATTTGTCCCTTTATCAATTGCTTTTTGCGCTGCAACTCGATCATTAGTTCCAATCGCTGCTGTCAAAGGCGTATTTCCATTTCCATCCAATTGATTTGGATTCTCAACAGTTATTTTTGAGACCTGCGTCCCTTCTACTTTAAGTATTTCTTTATTAATCACACCATAAACTACTCCCTTATCATCTACTCCAAAAGATGAAGCACTTAACCTGCTTTCATACCAATTTTCGACGTCTCTCCTGTAAATTTTACCGCCCCTTTCTACCATATATAATGTCCCGTTTTCTCCGACCAAAACATCAATAACAAATTTTCCTTGAGTATCAATATCATTATATCTAGTGTCATTCGCATATCTTGCCATTAGACGACCAGAACTTGTTACAAAATATAGATTTCCATTACTGTCATTTGTAGCTTTAATGAATTGTTTCGCCCACGAGTCAGTCAAAACCTCTGTCCAACTAGAAGCGTTTACGGAAATATTATCAACCTTCCAAACACCAGATTTTGACGTTCCGTCTGATTGTTTTACCGTCCCTAAGGCAATTTTCTGATTTCCGTTTCTCTTGCTTATAAACGCATCTTTTACATCTGTAATTCCCGCATAGTTTAGCCATCTTTTATTGTTCGTATTCCACTCTTTTATATTACCAGAGTTATTAACTATTAGTATCTCACCATACACGCTACTTGCTGCCTTAACTCCATCTGTCAAATTGTACTCTACAAATTTCCATCCATTGAAATCGTAATAAAGTCCTTTTCCATGTTGAGCACCATTTCCAAATGCCCAAACCGACCCTGCTTGATTGACTGAAATATAATCAGCAGAAAAAGGAGCAGTTGAGGAAACTTGACTAAATCCTAAATTTGTTAGTACAAGAAAAATCGTTAAAGAAAAGAAAGGTCGAATTAGTATCATAATTTAATTTTTTTCTTCCATAGTAAATTTCATGCCAAAGTTAAAAAAGCAATTGACGAAACATATAAAACACAAATGTATATGCATAAAAAAACCGCTTTAACAAAAATTAAAGCGGTTTAAAAAATTCTAATTTATCTTATCTAGAAACAACAACATTAATTGCACCTCTTTTTCCATTTTCGAAAGCAAGGTTAATAATATATTGTCCAGATGCTAATGACGTTACGTCTACATCTAATCTAGAGTTAGTCATTGTTACGTTTTGGTTGTCAACAATTCTTCCATTTACATCAACAATAGTCATTGCAACATTTCCTTCAACAAAATCAACAGGAACGTGAACAATTTCACTTGCTGGATTAGGGAATGCCTCTAAGTCTACAGTTGGTAATTCAACTAAACCTAATTCAGATGCATCAAACATTTGAACAGAGATAGAAGGATTTAAATCAGCTCCAAATCCAAGAGCAAACCATTGTCCGCTTGAAAATAATGGAGAAATTGGTTGAGCAAATTCATTAACATTTTGCGAATAATCTGTTTTCGTATCGTATCCAGGGAAAATGATGTTTCCATACATTTGAACACAGAATAAATACTTTTGATCATCCTCTAATAAAACAGGCTCTTCTAATTCAATGAAGATGTTTTCTCCTTGTGCATCTGAAGTATAAATAAACTCTTGATTCGCAATTGGGTCTAATGAAAGAATATTGAAATCAGGATCATTTAAATCAACCCATACATCATCCCAGTTGTAGATAAAAGCTTCAACTAACTCGCCATCCAATGTTGTTGGATCAGGGTTTTGAGAAGTACCTGCTGAGAAATTCATTCCTCTTACACCAATTCTGCTCGCATTAGGATCAGTAAAATAAAGGCAAGAGAATAAGTTATCTGTTGAACCATTAAATTGATTGATTGAATTTGTAGGGATCATAGTTGTTTCGTCTAAACTTGCTTTAGAGAAAACCTCTTCGTTAATTACAAAGTCTGCATCTAATTCATTATCAAATCCTGATTCGTCCATTGCTCCAGAAGAAACAGAATAAGTTACGTGATAGTATCCATTTGCATAAGAAGGCTGTGAAAATGTTGGCAAGCTAATGAAAAGGCTATCGATTGCTCCTCCAGCTGCATCAAGCATTGATGGATCTGAATTTTCATTGTATAGTTCTACACCATCTAATTCGATTGTTGCATTTAAAATAACTCCTGTTTGGTTGTTTGTTCCAAAGTTAACAATCCATGCTCCCATTTCTACTTCAAATTCAGCATCACTTTGAGATAATTGTTGTAAGTTACCAAAGCTTTCTGCTCTTAAAATTCCTCCAGGAGACATTCCTAAGTCATTTGAGAATAAACCAGTTTTACTTCCAATAAAAACCTCAGTCATTCCAGCATCAATTTCATCTCTTAATAAAGCACCATTGATATCTGAAATCATTACAACTGGGATAGTCACGGCTGCTCCGTCTGCTCCACCTCCCATAGCTACAGGAGCTCCGGCAAGGTTGTTAATAATGATAACACCAATAGCACCTGCATTTTGTGCGTTAAGTGCTTTTGAACCAAATTCACAAGTTCCTCTATATAAAACAGCAATGTTACCTGTTAAATCATTAATTACAGGAACACAAGCAATTGGATTTGTTAATCCTGCTCCATCATCAACAAGAACCATATTTGCTGATACAGAATTTAAAGGATCTGTTAAATCTGGAACTGTCCACATAGCTCCTGGCTCTGCGAATGTGATATCATAAGTCCCTGCATTTGGAGAGGGATCTAAAACATTAAAAATGACTTGTGCATTAGCGACAACAGTCAGTAAGCAAAGGCCAAATAATAGTACAATTTTTTTCATGTCTAAGTATTTTTTATTTTACGTAGCGCCAAAGGTAAGAAAAATAAAGGGAAAAGAAAAGAGAAAAATTAAGTAGCAATATTCAATATAAACAAGTGTTTGTTTGACTTTTAAAGTTCTTCGAATTCACGATACATACTTTCTAAAACTGCGCGGCATTTTTCCAGTGCTTTATTTACTTCTGCAGTTTCTTTATAAGGTGAGTGAATTAATTTCTTATCTATCATGTGATAAACGGTGTATCCATTCTCATCTTTCCAGCCGTAAGACAATGTAGATGTACAAATTCCCCACCCCTTTACAGAAGAATTAAGGATATCTTTACTCCAGTAATAAGGGCTTATATCAAAATTGAGTTGATTTAAAAGTGTCTTTGCCAAATCAGCCTGTGTTCCTATTTTATTATTTTTTTTACTAATCCAATCTTTTTTTAATGCTCCTCCCCAAAATAAAAGTGGAATATGAAAATACTTTTCACTGTACGTATCTTGATTATTAAAATTTGTTCTTCCATGGTCTGCTATGAAAACAACAAGTGTATTCTCAAAATCAGGTAATTTTTCTAATTCTTCTGCAAATAAACCAAGATGTTTGTCTGCATAAACCATACTCTTAACATAGTCGTCATCTTCATAGCCTTTCACCGTTTCTGCCGGCATATCATAAGGAGCATGTGTACTTTGTGTAAATAAGGTGTAAAAAAATGGTGTTTTTGCTTTTTTAATTTCGCCAAGAAAATAAGGAAACATGGCTTCGTCATGAATCCCAAGTTTTCCTTCAGGCAATAAATCCAAATCTTTTTCATCAACTACACGATCAAAACCAACATCAATCAGGTAACCTCCAATATTACCATACGAGAGAGAACCTCCAAATGCGTAAAACGAATTGTATCCATTTGCTTCGAATGATTGATTTAACGAAGGAAGTTGACGGCACTTTGCTGATTCCGTTGATATTGAGATTCCAGAAATTGTTGGATATCCACTCAAAATTGATGAATGTCCTGTTTCGGAAGTTCCACTATTGGCATATACTTGGGTAAAAAGTAATCCTTCTTCAGAAAGTTTGTTGAAATTTTTAGTTATTTCTGGCTCTCCTCCTAATGGTTCAATGAGTTGAGCAGACCAACCTTCTAAAATGACAAGAATAACATTCGGTTTGTCGGAACTCAATACTTGTACCGATTCTGATTCTTTGTTTGCCTCTGCATACACTTCGTTTTTGATTGTTTCGGCAACACTTGGATCGAGGTGACGAAAATACTCTGACCAATCCCCTTTAAAATAAACATAGCACGTATGGATAAAATTCCAAACTGGATTTACCGACAAGTCATTCACAATTTGTTTATCTGAAAAATATCCGTCTGTTGCACTAACAGGTATTTGCTGTAGACCTCCTCTTATTCCTATAATAATTACAGCTGTTCCAATCAGAAAATAGGATATCCCGGCAATTACTTTTTGTTTCAAATTGAGAAAATGAACTTGAAGCGAATTCTTTTTAAACCATTTATTATAAATTAAGTATCCACCCAATAATTGAAGAATAAAATAGAGAAAGTAAAGAAAAGTATAATACCCACTAGCTGTTCTAAAGACTTCGACGGGGTTTTTTAGGTGAATAAAAATCTTAGTCGATAATTTTGTTCGCCATTCAATATAAGTAACAATTTCACCACTCATCATAAGTGCTGTAAGAATTAACATTACCCAAAAGTAAATTTGAATTATCGTATTTAAAATTTTAAATGCTCGTTCACTTTTTATGAAAAAAGACCCTAAGCTGATTAAGAAAATGACTGAGAACAAATATCCGAACCCTGATAAATCTAATTTAAAACTATAAAATGGGAGCATTAATAATTCCGTGAAATCTGAAGAAAAGTCAGAAAAAAATTGAATAATGAATAAAAGGCGCTGAAAAAAAAAGAAACTAAGCCAAATCAGGAAAAATTTTCCAACAAAAAGTAGTTGTCCTTTCATGACCTAAAATTAATTAATTCTTTTGAACGAAAGTGATAAAATTCACAAGGCGTTTTTTATTAATCAACTATCTTTGTAGGCATACAATATGTAAATTATGTTTGCTTCTTTAAAGGGAAAACGAATCTATAGTATTTTGAACGGAAAATGTCCAAGATGTCATGAGGGAGATTTTTATATGACTAAGCATGCTTATGCAATAAAGAATTTCGGAAAAAACTATGAGAGTTGTTCGAATTGTAATTTTAAATATGAAAAAGAACCTGGGTTTTTCTATGGAGCAATGTATGTCAGTTACGGGTTTACTGTTGCTCTGTCTGTTGCAATTGGTGTCGCAATATTTGTTTTGTTACCAGATGCATCTTATAAAGTATATTTGATTGCAATAATCTCAGGTTTGATTTTGTTAATGCCAATTTCATTTCGATTCAGTCGAATAATTTGGTCGAACCTTTTCCAGCATTATGTTGATTCAGAACAACTCGAAACAAATAGAGAACGTTAATAAACGCTGAGATATGCAAATATTAGCGTAATTTTAGAACTCATTTAATATTTGTGAAACAGAGGACAATAGAAATATTAAAAACAACAAACGGCATTCGTTTATGGAATTTTTTAATTCTTAAAATCTCTTTCCATCTTTCTTCGATTATAAAAAAACCTATTCATTGGGGGTTGCCGGTAGCTATTTCAATTGAACCAACAACAACATGTAATTTACAATGTCCGCAGTGTCCAAGTGGTTTAAGGCAATTTACTCGACCAACAGGAAACATTGATTTGATATTAAATGAAAAGATATTAAGTCAAACAGGAAAGCAACTACAATACATTAATTACTATTTTCAAGGAGAGCCATTTATTCATCCTAATTTTTTAGACTTGGTAGAGGCGGCTAGAAAACGTAACATCTATGTTGTCACCTCAACCAACGCTCATTTTATTTCAGAAGAAACGGCAGAAAAGGTTGTTTTGTCTGGACTAAGTGAAATTATAATATCTATAGATGGACTGGAACAAAAATCATATGAAAAATACCGGATTAACGGAAAGTTAGATAAAGTTTTAGTAGGAACTAAAAATTTGATCGCTGCCAAGAGAAAGTTGAAGAAAAAAAATCCAACAATTGTCTTTCAGTTTTTAGTAGTTCGTTATAATGAAAATGAAATTGAAGCTTTGTATTCGTTAGCAGATGAGTTGGGTGTAGATGAAGTCCGCTTAAAGACAATCCAAGTATATGATTTTGAATCTGGGAATGACTTGTTGCCCGAAAACGAAACTTATTCTCGCTATAAAAAACAGAAAGACGGTAGTTTTTCGCTTAAAAATTCGTTTAAAAATAAGTGTTGGCGCATGTGGAGTTCCAATGTGTTTACATGGGACGGACGAATTGTACCCTGTTGTTTTGACAAAGATGCAAAGCACCAAATGGGAAAAATCGAGTTAGATGATTTCAAGAAAATATGGAAGTCAGCAATCTATGATGAGTTTAGATCACAGGTAATTAAAGACCGAAAAGCAATTGAAATTTGCAAAAATTGTTCTGAAGGATCTAAAATCTGGATATAGCCCAAATTAATAGGTTAAAAACGGTATTTAAGGATTTTTAACAAAATTTCATTGTAACTTTTTTGATTATTAATTGTTTGAAAACTAAATTACAAGACATTTAACCAATCATCTAAATCTATTTCTGTGAAAAGAATTGTTTTTATCTATTTCGTTTTTACTTCTGTTTTATCATACGCAGAAGTTACTCCTATAAAAGTTAAAAGTACGATTGAAAACGTAACTGTATTTTTGACCGGAGGTGAAATTCAACGCTCCACTTCTACTAATTTAAAAAAGGGAAGAAACAAGATCGTTTTTACCGGTATTAGCACAGTAATTGATGACAAGAGTATTCAGTTCTCAAGCACTAAATCACTCAATTTGGTTTCTGTTAGTTCCGAAATTGACTATATCCATAGAACAGATGAAAATTCGCGAATAACGACCCTTAAAGATTCTGTTGAGTTACTTCAGGATCAAATTGTAGATCTTAGGAATGAAAAATCGGCTTATTTATCTGAAAAACAACTTCTAGAAAAAAACACAAGTATAAAAGGAGAACAACAAAACCTGAGTGTAGAGGAATTAAAAGCTATGGCAATATATTTTCGCGAACGCATGACAGAAATCAATAAGAAAAATACTTATTACGATTTAAAAATCAGAACTTTAAACAATTTAATCACTCGATACAATAGTCAATTAAATGAACTGAATTATAAAGCATTGGTAAAAAGCAATCAAGTCATCATCATTGTTGATTCTGAAATAGATCAAAAAGCTGATTTAAACTTAAAGTATATTGTATCTAACTGCGGTTGGCAGGCAAATTATGATTTATTGGCGAATAATTTACAAGAACAAATTACATTGAAGTATAAGGCAAAAGTTTACAATAATACTGGGAATGACTGGACAGATGTTGCACTCTTTCTATCAACTTCAGATCCAAATTTATCTGCCTCCGCTCCTAATTTAGCGCCTTGGTTTTTGGATTATCAATCGTTGAAAAACGGAGCAAGTGATGATTATGATGGAAAAGCTTATGTTGTTCCTCAAAACAGAGGATATAAAAAATTCTATCAAAACGCAAATGCACCTGGTATTTTACAAAATCTTGATGGCGTTGGTTTTTATGACAATAATCAAACTAGTAATCCGCAAGATCTTGAAGCTAACTTAAAGTTTACAAATATTGAAGTCTCTCAATTATCACGGACATTTAAAATTGAGAAGTCATATAGCATTCCAAGTGATTCAAAACCCTACATTGTTGAAATTACAACGCATAATTTGAATGCAAGTTTCTCGCATAAAGCGGTCCCTAAATTAGATCAAGATGCTTTTCTTCTTGCGAATATTGTTGGATGGGAAAGTTTAGATTTAGTTCCTGGTCCTACTCAAGTTTATTTTTCGAATGCTTTTGTTGGGCAATCCTATATCAACACAAGTAATGTTTCTGATACATTGCGACTATCATTGGGAAGAGATTTAAAGGTTCCTGTTTTTAGAAACTTGGTAAAAGAGAATAGTGACAAAAAAGTTGTTGGAGGAAATCGTAAAGATACTTACACCTATAAATTGGTTGCCAAAAACAACCGTTCTATTCCTGTTAAATTAAAGATGTTTGACCAAATTCCAATTTCTAGAGACAGTGACATTTCTGTTACAGTCAATGAAACTAATGGCGCAAAATACAATGAAACAACAGGTAGACTGGACTGGCTTTTAGCATTATCTCCGGGAGAATCTAAAACGTATCAAATTTCCTTTACGTTGAAATATCCTAAAGACAGAACAATTCGCGTTAAAAAATACCGGACAATTTCCGCTCCTTCATTTTAATCAAAATAAAATAATTTAGGTTATTGCATTGAGCTTTCTACTCTCTTTCGGAAAGATTGTACTGAGTTTTCTAATTCTGCGAAAAATCGATTCCGGTCTTTTGTATTGACTTGCGAAATTAAATTGGAGTTATTGATCAATTTTTCTAGAACAAATTCAGATTCTTTAATATAATATGGATCTGTTGTATTAAGGTAATTCATGATATTATGTGTCAAGTACACCATTGATCCTGAATTTGATTGAATGAGGTAAGTATTATCTGCAATAAATGTTTCATTAAAATACATTTCAATCGGATTTCCGCTATCTGGGACTTCATTTCCAAACGTAAATTTACGCCCAAGTTCAGCCTGTTTTTTCATATGCCCAATCAGATCAATTAAATTATCCAATAACTCTAATGCATATATAGATTCCTCAAAAAGGTGTGCATCAAAATAATATTCTATTTGTCTTAGTGTTCCGCGTAGTGTTTCAGCAGAATAAATTTCTACCGTTGGAATTGAATTGTAGATGTTATGCGCTTCAATTCCCATCATCAATATTTCTTTATCAATCTTTTCTCTTTTGAACAATTCATGCTCATAAGCGGGGATTTTCAAGTATGTTTTTGCCCAAAAGAAGAACTTGAAACGGGTTAAATGGGGAAGGTTAAACATCTGAAAAATTGGCGTATCATTGATACTCATTATCATTTTGGTATCCTCCATATTCTTAATGGATTGCAATCCATCTCGGAGTCCTTTCATCCAGGATTCGAAATTTAATCCAATTCGATCCAATGGCAAATAACTGAATTGTACTTTACCCGATTTGTAGGTCGTTATGTCATCAAAAGAAATATTATAAGCTTCGCAGAGTATCTTAGTTTCATATATTGTCAACGGAACATCTCCTCGCATTCTACGATAAACAGCATCTTGACTTAAATGCAATGTATTCATTAAAACAACTGCCAATTTCTCACCTTTCGGCAATTCTCGTTTTATCGTTTCAAAAATTCGCTGCTGAATATCGTTTGTAACTTCCATGAAATAAAATTAATAATAATTATGCTCAGAAAGATAATTCTTTACATAATCTGAAACTCCTTCTTCTAATGAAAAGAACGGTTTGTCATATCCTACCTTTTTTAATTTAGTTATATCTGCCTCAGTAAAGTACTGGTATTTATCACGGATATCCTCTGGTGTAGGAATAAAAGATATTTGTGCGTTTTTTCCCATTGCTCTAAATGTTTCTTTTGTTAAGTCAAGAAAAGAACGTGCGGTTCCAGTGCCTAAATTAAAAAGGCCATTTTCGGGCTTGTTTTCCATTAAAAATACGCATACACTTACAACGTCTTTTACATAAACAAAATCGCGCAATTGCTCTCCATTCTTATATGCTTCATTATGCGAAGCGAAAAGTTTCATCCCACCTGTTTCATTAATTTGATTAAACGCATGCATAATAACAGAAGCCATTCTTCCTTTATGATACTCGTTGGGTCCGTATACGTTAAAAAATTTTAATCCAGCCCAAAATGGTGGTGCCTTCTCTTGCTTTAACGCCCATTTATCAAATTCATTTTTAGAATCTCCATACGGATTTAAAGGTTTTAATTGATCCAAAATTTCATGACTATCAGAATAACCATTTTCTCCAATTCCGTATGTTGCACCACTACTTGCATAGACCAAAGGAATTTCATTTTTCGAACAAAAATTCCACATGTTTTGCGAATAAGCAACATTTAACTCATCAAAAATTGCTTTATCAAATTCTGTTGTGTCTGTTCTTGCTCCTAAATGAAAAACAAATTCAATCTCGTTTGCAAAACGATTTGCCCAAGAAAAAAAGTCGTTTCTAGCTATTTTAGCAATCAAGTTTTTTCCGTTTAAATTCCCTTCTTTTTCTGTTTTTGAAAAATCATCAACTACAACAATGTCATTTCTTCCAATTTTATTTAATTCTTTCACTAAACATGACGAAATGAATCCTGCTGCTCCTGTAACTACTATCATTTTTTAATTTTTAGGTCAAAATGTCAGCAACTTCCCTATTGGTAGGGTTGTTGTTTATTCTATTTTTAACAAAATTAGAACTATATTTTTATTAAATTTGATTACCTAAAAAATTAAAAGATGGAATACAATAATTATGAGATAATTGATGACGGCGCAAGCTCTACGGAGTTGGTCAGATCCTTTTTTGCTAATGTTTATAAATACATGTTTCTAGCACTTGCCATTTCTGGTCTTGTTGCTTATTATTCTGCTTATTCTGGATGGTACCTTCGCATAGCTTTTAACGAAACGGGATTGTCTCCTATGGGCTATGTTATTATGTTTGCCCCTCTGGCATTGGTTTTTTTCATTCAAGCAAGGGTTCAAAAAATGGCATTTTCGAATATAATGCTGCTGTATATTTTATACGCTACACTACTTGGCATTAGTTTAAGCTTTATCTTTTTGTTTTATTCTTCTGGATCGATTGCTACAACTTTCTTCGTAACAGCTGGAGCTTTTGGCTCAATGGCATTACTTGGTTATTTCACAAAGACTGACTTGAGTAAAATGGGAAGTTTACTTTATATGCTTTTCTTCGGAATGATTATCGCAAGTGTTGTAAATGTCTTTATGGGAAGTGATACAATTGGTTATGTAATTTCATTCATGGGGTTATTTGTGTTCACCGGCCTTACTGCATGGGAAATGCAACGCATGAAAGCAATGGCAGCAGATCCAAATTTAAGTGGTGAAAACAGAAAAAAAAGTGAGTTAATGGGTGGTTTAACACTCTATATTTTATTTGTAAACTTATTTCTTTCAATTCTTCGATTTGTAGGGGATAGATAATTTATAACTATGGGTAACGCAGATACAATGTCCCTTTACTTTGGACCAATGATTATTGGTTTTGTATTTATGGGAATTAGTTGGTTAGTTGGAAATACATTAAAGCGTAAATTCGCTAAATATTCCAAAATTAGAATGGCCAATGGAATGACGGGCCGAGAGGTAGCAGAAAAAATGCTGAGAGATAATGGTATTTCGGATGTAAAGGTTATTGCCGTACCGGGTCAATTGACAGATCATTATCATCCAATTCATAAAACAGTCAATTTAAGTGAGGCTGTTTATAATCAAGCAAATGCTGCGGCTGTAGCTGTGGCTGCGCATGAATGTGGACACGCTGTTCAACATGCCGAAGCATATGCTCCATTAACCTTACGCTCTAAGTTGGTCCCAATTCAAAATGCAAGTGGTAAAATATTAAACGCTGTTGTTTTTGCAATGATTATTGCTGGAGGAATTTTAGGTGGCTTAGCTCCTTTTATGATCTATGTGATTATTGGTGCGCAAGCAATGATCACATTATTTACAATCGTAACACTCCCTGTCGAATTTGATGCGAGTAAACGTGCATTACAATGGATTGACCATAATGGAATTGTTACGACAGATGAATATGATGGTGCAAAGGATGCACTAAAATGGGCTGCCATGACTTATGTTGTTGCTGCTTTAGCTGCTATCTCGACACTAATTTATTACATCATAATTTTATTGAACAGGCGTTAAAACGCCTACTGAAAAAACATAAAAAAACCCTTATATAGGGCTTTTTTATGTCAAAAATCTCCGTTGTTAATACAAGTCTAAACTATCTTAGATTTCGATTATTATCAAACAGAATATGCTTATTTTTGTTTTAAATGAATCACATGACTATTGATCAAATCAAAGAGGATATTCTTGCAGGAATTCCATTTGAAATGCCTGCTAAAAAAGATTATGATGTTGCAATTAATCATGCTCCAAAGCGAAAAGACATTTTGTCTCAAGATGAAAAGCAATTGGCACTGAGAAATGCATTGCGTTATTTTCCAAGCAAAGATCACTTAGTATTGGGGAAAGAATTTGCACAAGAATTGGAGACATACGGACGTATTTACATGTATCGTTATCGTCCTGATTATAAAATGTATGCACGACCGATAAACGAATATCCAGGTAAATCAATACAAGCCCGATCAATCATGGCTATGATTCAAAACAACTTGGATTATGCAGTTGCGCAACATCCGCATGAATTAATTACTTACGGAGGAAATGGGGCTGTATTTCAAAATTGGGCACAATACCGTCTTTGTATGCAATATTTGTCGGAAATGACAGACGAGCAAACACTGGTTATGTATTCTGGTCATCCCATGGGATTATTTCCTTCGCACAAAGATGCACCCCGTGTCGTTGTAACTAACGGAATGGTTATTCCTAATTATTCAAAACCTGACCATTGGGAAAAAATGAATGCATTAGGAGTAAGTCAATATGGACAAATGACGGCAGGTTCATATATGTATATTGGTCCACAAGGAATTGTACACGGCACAACCATCACGGTATTAAATGCTTGTAGAAAATTAAAAGGGGATGGAAAAACAGCAGGTAAATTATTTGTTACAGCTGGTTTAGGGGGCATGAGTGGTGCACAACCAAAAGCTGGAAATATTGCTGGAGTGATTTCTGTAACTGCGGAGGTTAATGAAAAAGCAATTCACACAAGGCATTCTCAAGGTTGGGTAGATGAAGTTTTTAATGATTTGGATCAACTATGCGAACGTGTTAGAAAAGCAAAAGAAACAAATGAAGTTGTCTCAATCGCTTATCATGGCAATATCGTTTCAGTTTGGGAGAAATTTTATGAAGAAAATATTTATGTCGATTTAGGTTCTGATCAAACTTCTTTGCATAATCCATGGGCAGGAGGATATTATCCAATTGGACTATCCTTAGATGAATCAAATGAGATGATGGCAAATCAGCCTGACCAATTTAAAGAAGTTATTCAAGAAACGTTAAGGCGTCATGCTGATGCTGTAAATAAACACACTAATAAAGGAACTTATTTTTTCGATTATGGAAATGCCTTTTTATTAGAGGCAAGTAGAGCAGGTGCTGATGTAATGGCTCCGAACGGAATAGATTTTAAGTATCCATCTTATGTACAAGATATCATGGGACCAATGTGTTTTGACTATGGTTTTGGACCTTTTCGGTGGGTCTGCGCCTCAGGAAAACCTGAAGATCTCGCTATAACAGACGAAATCGCTTGCCAAATACTGGAAAAAATTCGATTAAATTCGCCTGAAGAAATTCAGCAACAAATGGCAGATAATATACAGTGGATTAAGGGCGCGCAAGAAAACAAACTTGTTGTAGGGTCACAAGCCAGAATCCTCTATGCAGACGCGGAAGGAAGAATTAAAATTGCAGAAGCTTTTAATCAAGCAATTAAAGCGGGTAAAATTGGACCTGTTGTGTTAGGAAGAGATCATCATGACGTTTCTGGGACAGATTCTCCATATCGAGAGACTTCTAATATTTATGATGGTTCAAAATTTACTGCAGATATGGCCATTCACAATGTAATTGGTGATGGTTTTAGAGGTGCTACTTGGATTTCAATTCACAATGGCGGAGGTGTTGGCTGGGGAGAAGTTATTAATGGTGGGTTTGGAATGCTTTTGGATGGAAGTACAGATTCTGATCGTCGTCTAAAAATGATGCTACACTGGGACGTTAACAATGGAATTGCAAGAAGAAGTTGGGCACGAAATGAAGGAGCATTATTTGCTATCAAGCGTGAGATGGAACGAACACCAAATTTAAAAGTTACACTTCCTAATTTGGTTGATGATAAGACTTTAGAAAAGTTGAAGTAAATAAAATGCCCTTCCAAATATATTTAGAAGGGCATTTTTTATATCCTTTTAATCTACTTACTTGTATCAAAGAAAACTCCAACAGAAAAAGCATTTGCTTTTGCAATAATTTCTCCTCTAAATGTAGTTGATGCCGAAGCAGATATTCCAAAACGATCGGTCAAATTATAACTCACTTCCAATTCAGCATTTGTAAACTCAGAATTGTTTGCAAAAATACTTGTCGTTGTATTTGCTCCTGCAGTTTCTCCATTTTTAAGTGATTCAGAACCGTATAGTCTTCCTATTAACCATAATTTTTGATCAGCTAAACCAAGTCCACTTTCTAGACCATAACGAATTTCTTCTGAAAATCCTTTTGTACGGTTATTAAAACCAGTATAAACAGCAAAATAACCAGAGTTTCCATTTCTTATAGAAAATCCATGTCCAATATCAAATTTTAAATATTGGTTAAATTCGCCATCACCTGTTTGTAGGTTGTTTAATGTTCCAGCTCCTGTTCTTCCTGTCGGAATTCCGAGTGTAAGTGACAATGCAATCGGGTAAGCACTTCCAGGTTTATTTAAACCATACTTTAATCCCAAATCAATATCACCAAAAGCGTTTAAGGCTTCGCCAGGAATTAAAATATCACCGGTAGTTGAAGAAACTAGATTATTCATCAAATTTCTACTGAATAGTGTTGGATTAAAAATTCCAGTTAAGCGATCAGTCAACCCATACTCCATATAGAAAAAGGTATTAAAAATTTTAGATGTTAAATTAGGGTCAAGTAAACCGCTACTGGTGAAATGTTCATCAAATTGAAGCCACCACTCTGATAATTTATAATAACCTGTCCCTTTTGGTTGCGTCCAAGGTCCACCTGCCTTGGCTGTTTTTGTCCCTAAAAAGGATATTAAAACAGCTAATATTAGTATTTTTTTCATTGTTGACACGAGCTGATCGCTGTATTTAATCGTTAATTATTCCGTCTCCCACTTTTACTGAAAACGGTTTACAAAAGTAAAGCACATGCGAATAATCATCTATTCCTGTATCAGGAATTAAATATTCATGTGTTCCTTCAAAAACTGTCACTTCTGAAATTTCTAACGCACCTGCATTTGTTGCTGGATTATTTGTTAGATAAATATAAACTCCGGGAAGCGAATTATCACACATATAATTGTCTGCAAACACTAGTTTTAAGTCATCTCCTTCTTCGCTTAACGTAAAATCTCCTGCTAAGGGATAAAAACTTGATGGTTCTATAGTTCCTGTTCTTTCTTTTGGTTCAGATTCTACCGTATTTTCTCCGACTGCAATCCATAATGAATCAATCAATACGCTCTCGCCAGTATTATATTGCACGTAAATCGGAGCAGCTCCAAACGCTATTGCTGAAGCAAGGCCTGTTTGGTCAATCTGTATTATTGTATTATCACCGCTAAACCATTCGGGTGTAACTTCTTCTGGTTGACCAACATTATTTAAGTATGAAGAATTAAATTGAAACGTAGTACCTATTTGGATAGAATCAATTCGATTTGTAATTCTTAAAACGGGATCAATATTATCAATAACAAAATCATCTTTAATACAACTAGAAATTGCTATTGACAAACATCCTAAGTAAGTTAAAATTTTAAATTTTCTCATGAACTAAATTTTGTTGTTTTTTTCTTTCAAATATTAGACGATAAAGATACTTAAATAATTACATAAGGCTCTTAGTTAACTAAGAAACTGTAGTTTCTCTCTATTTAAAGGCCTTTTTGATTGATTTAAATTTACTAAATAAATCCCAGATAATAACACCTGTACAAACCGATATGTTCAATGAGTGCTTTGTCCCAATTTGAGGAATTTCAATAACCCCTTTACATGCGTACACCGTTTCTTGCTGAACTCCTTCCACCTCATTTCCCATTACAATTGCAATTTTTTTATCTGTATCAGGCTGATAAGAATTAAGATGTATAGCATTTTCGGCTTGCTCGATTGCGTAGGTATCCACATTTTCTTCATTTAGTCGAAAAACAAGTTCAGTTGCATCTGAAAAGTATTCCCAATCGACGGAATCAGTAGCCCCTAAAGCTGTTTTTTGAATCTCGCGGTGAGGTGGAGTCGCTGTTATTCCACAAAGGTAAATTTTCTCTATACGAAAAGCATCTGCAGTTCTGAATACTGAACCAATATTATTAAGACTTCGAATATTATCCAAAACAACTATTATTGGTGTCTTTTCAGCTTGTTTAAATTCCTCAACACTAATTCTCCCCAATTCTTCTAACTTCAATTTCTGACGCGATTCCATAGCACAAATATAATGTTTGTTTAGCGTGAAAATTAGCCTGCTAAGTTCTTCAGAGAATAGTCGGCTGCATTATACTCAAATTTAAACCCTAAATCGAGTAATCTTTCTGGAAAAACGTTTCTACTTTTAAGCAATAATTCAGTTTCAGTTTTCACTACTTTAGCCCCAAGTTCAAGTAACCATTTTGGCTGATTTATACCAAAAGGTCTTTTGAGTGATTTTCGCAACAATTTCATGAATTTTTCATTTGAAACCGCTTTTGGGCTTACTACATTTATAGGGCCTACAATTTGCTGATTATTGACAATGAAATTTACCGCTTTGCAAAAAGCTTCAATATGAATCCAGCTTAAGAATTGTTTTCCATTTCCCTGAGCTCCTCCTAAAAAAAAGCGTGTCAATTTTCGTAAAACAGGATATGCTCCTCCATCTTTTCCCAAAACAATAGAGGTTCGCAGTGCGACACGTCTGGTTTGAGATAGTTGATCATTAAAGAAGGTCTTTTCCCAATCTTTACAAACGTTCATTGAAAAATCATCTCCAATGACTCCAGTATCTTCAGTCATTTTTTGTGTTTCGGCATGAACGTATATGGTTGCGCTACTTGAATTTAACCAAACTTCGGGTTTTTGTTTTGCTACTTTAATTGCTTTCGCTAATACTTGCGTACTCTCAATTCGAGAAGAACGGATTTCTGACCTATTCTTTTCCGTATATCTGCAGTCTACACTTTTTCCAGTTAAGTTGATCAGTACGTTTGCCCATTCAATATAATCAACCCATTCACCTAATTCTTTAGCATCCCAATAGACTTCATTTTTCTTTTGAGGATTTCGTGTTAAAATGTAAACCTCATCTCCTTTTTTTAAAAAGAATTTTTCTAATGCTCGTCCTAGAAAACCTGTTCCTCCGGCAATTAATATTTTTCTGATTCCTTCCATTTCTGTTCTTATTTATAAGTAATCGCTATCGATTTGCTCTGTGTTATCGTAATTTTCAAAACCTCCCTTTCGCTTAATATAAATCCAACGAATCCAGTTTGCTCCAATCAGTGCAAGTAAATAAATCAATGCCATTCCACCACTGTAATCATAAATAAAATAAACCAAGGCTAAAAATGGAATTAACATTTCAATTGCCATGATTTTTAGATAAAAAACTTGTGTTGAATTTTCTTTCAAGAAGTAATGCTCTATTCCCAAGTTTATTAATGCACTCGGCAACCAAAAAACAATACCAAAGATCAATATACATAATGAAATATAAAAAAAGCTTTCAATATTTAATTCGTTGTATTCTATCGTATTATACATCCCAACACATATGATTACTATTACATTAAAAGCTAAAACGCTCATCCATCCGGTACGAACGACAACTGACTTATTTAGCTTAGTGGGTTTTAAATTATTGTTCATATAAAAGTTTTAATAAAAATTGAAAGTTTTGATTAAAAAAATAGTTAACTCATTGTTTTGATCATTTTTTTAAAGAAAAAATTGTCTTTTAGTTTCAACCAAATTTCTGATAACTGATCTAATTGTTGAATAAAATCTTCTAATTCAAGCATCAATTTTTGGAAATGCTCTACCTCTTCTTTAGGCCCATCAATTTCTTCATTTTTAAATTGATCCAATAATGTCAATACCGGTTGCAATTCTCTTCTTTTTCGTTCTTCAACGATATTTTGAGCCATGGCCATAATATCTGTTTGTGCTGTAAAGAACTCTCTTCGTTCGCCTATTTTATTTTGTTTTTGTACTAATTTCCAATTGATTAATTCACGCATATTGATATTCACATTTCCACGCGAAAGTTGAATGGTTTCCATAACATCTTCTGTACTCAATGCTTCGTTACTGGACAACAATAAGGCATGAATCTGTGCCATAGAGCGAGGAATCCCCCAAGCACTGCCTATCGCACCCCATGTTTGAACAAATTCCATTTTTGCATCCATTAACTTCATGTTTCAAATATACTTCTTTTTTTGAAGTTTCAAAAATTATTGAAAGTTTTTATTAAACTAACGCACTTCTCAACTGTTAACAATTATTAATAAGTCCATCCATTCAAATTTTTGATTGGAGGAGCAAAGGGTTAAATTCGTTTTTCCAAAAAAATCCAATCGCGTGGCAAAGAAAAAAGCAAACGGTAAAGCGACGGTAACACCGTTAATGAAGCAATACAATCAAATTAAGGCTAAGTACCCAGATGCTATGCTTTTATTTCGTGTGGGAGATTTTTATGAAACGTTTGGAGAAGATGCGATAAAGGCTTCGAATATTCTCAATATTATTTTAACGAAACGAGGAAAAGACAGTCCGTCTGAAATTGAATTGGCTGGATTTCCGCATCACTCATTAGATACTTATTTGCCAAAATTAGTTCGTGCCGGGATGCGGGTTGCGATTTGCGATCAATTGGAAGACCCTAAAATGACAAAAACAATTGTTAAGCGGGGGGTAACGGAATTAGTAACACCAGGTGTTTCGTACAATGATAAAGTATTGAGTGGAAGTGAAAATAATTTTTTAGCAGCAATCCACTTCGAGGGTAAACGCGCAGGTGTTTCTTTTTTGGATGTCTCAACAGGTGAATTTTTAGTTGCTGAAGGAGGTTTTGAATATATTGATAAGTTGATTCAAAGTTTTGCCCCAAAAGAGATTCTCTATCAAAAAGGAAAGCAAAAAATATATGCTGAGCATTTTAGTGATAAATTTTACACCTATAAATTAGAAGATTGGGTTTTTACAAATGACTTTGCGCAAGAGAATTTGGAGAAGCATTTTGAGGTAAAATCGTTAAAAGGTTTTGGTGTCGATAAAATGTATTTAGCCATTATTGCAGGAAGTGCAGCACTACATTATTTATCACAAACGCAACATGATAAGATTGGACATATTGCAACTATTTCTCGTTTAGAGGAAGATAAGTACGTTTGGTTAGATCGATTTACAATTCGCAACTTAGAATTACTTTATTCTCAAAATGAAGGGGCGACAACATTGATTGATATTATCGATCAAACACTAACTCCGCCTGGAAGTCGTATGATGAGGCGTTGGATGGTATTACCGCTTAAGGATTTATCACCTATAAACGAACGTCACGAAATTGTTCAATATTTTATTGATCATTCCGATTTTCAAGAAGTGATTTCGCATCAACTCAAAGAAATAGGCGATTTAGAAAGAATCATATCAAAAGTTGCAACAACTCGAATTAATCCAAAGGAAATTATTCAACTCAAGCGTGCGCTTGTTGCTATTGATCCTATAAAAGAAGTTTGTAGCGAAGCAAAATGTAAAACATTACCGCTTATTGGAGATCAATTGAATCCATGTACAGCTTTGCGTGATAGGATTGAAAAAGAAATTTTAGACGATCCCGCTATCGCCGTCGGAAAAGGACAAGTTATTGCGCCAGAAGTAAGTAAAGAATTAGATGATTTAAGGGTTATTTTAAATTCAGGAAAAGAGTACTTGGAGCGAATGAAGGAACGCGAAATTGAGCGAACAGGCATTCCAAGTATAAAAATTGCCTTTAATAACGTTTTTGGATATTATATCGAAGTTCGAAACACGCATAAAGATAAAGTTCCTGAAAACTGGATTCGAAAACAAACATTGGTCAATGCTGAGCGTTATATTACGGAAGAATTAAAGGAATATGAATCAAAAATTTTAGGTGCTGAAGAAAAGATTCAACAACTTGAAAGCAATCTACTAAGCGAATTGGTTTATGCCATGGCTGATTTTATAACTCCAATTCAACACGACGCCGCTCAGTTGGCCAAATTAGACTGCCTTCATTCATTTGCAATTGTTGCTCAATCAAACCAGTACGTTTGCCCAAAAATGGATGATTCTTTTGTCATTGACATAAAAGAAGGAAGGCATCCTGTGATAGAAAAACAATTGCCCGTTGGAGAAGACTACATTTCCAATGACGTTTTCTTAGACAATGGATCGCAGCAAATTATTATGATTACGGGACCAAATATGTCTGGTAAATCAGCATTGCTCAGGCAAACTGCTCTGATCTCGTTAATGGCACAAATGGGAAGTTTTGTTCCTGCAGAAAGTGCTCATCTTGGTTTGGTAGATAAGGTTTTTACTCGAGTGGGTGCTTCGGATAATATTTCATCTGGAGAATCTACTTTTATGGTAGAAATGAATGAAACTGCCAGTATTTTAAATAACTTATCTGAACGCAGTTTAATTATTTTGGATGAAATAGGAAGAGGAACAAGCACCTATGATGGAATCTCGATTGCGTGGTCTATTACTGAATATTTGCATCAAAACAAACAAGCTCAACCAAAGACATTATTTGCTACGCATTACCATGAATTAAATGAAATGTGTACAACATTTAAGCGCATTAAAAATTATAATGTATCGGTTAAAGAGATTGGAAATAAAGTGATTTTCATGCGGAAATTGATTCCTGGAGGAAGTGCACATAGTTTCGGAATACATGTTGCTAAAATGGCTGGAATGCCAAAAGCTGTCTTGAATAGAGCAGATGAAATTCTACTTCAATTGGAAAAAAATCATTCAAGTGATTTAAAAGAAGAAGCAAGAGCAATCGCAGCAGATTCAAATATGCAATTGAGTTTCTTTCAATTAGATGATCCGGTTTTAATGCAAATCAAAGAAGAAATCGTGAGCATAGACATCAACACGTTAACACCTGTTGAAGCACTCATGAAATTAAATGAGATCAAGAAATACGTTGGCGGATAATTTTATTCATTCCTTCTTTCTTGAAAAACACGGTCAATAATAATTAATAAAAAATGACCGCCTAATTGGGTTAAAACACCTCACCCATATGGGTGAAATGCACGTCAAATCTGCGATTTCTATCGATTAAGGTAATGAAATCCCGATTAAATCATCTTACTTCGCAGCACTAAATTTTATATACAAAACAACATTTCAAAATTTTAGATTATGAGAAAGATTAGTGCATTGCTTTTAATGTCATTATTAGTTTTAGGAACTGCAAGTTGCAAAAAGGATGACCCTATGCCAGACACAACGGGTTCTGGAAGTGGAAGCGGAAGTGGTTCAGGAAGTGGAGGAGGAACAAGTGGATTTACCGCATTATCTGACGGTAGTCAAACATTGACAGGAAACCTATCTGATGGCCAAATATTAAGTAGTTTATCTTGGGCTTGGAATAGTTCTGTTGCTTGCTTTGTTGAGCCTGTTATGAGTCAATATAAAGGAAATCATGTTTTCTATCAAATTAATTTACCAAGTAACTCTATCATCACAATTACATTAACGCCAGATGATTTAAGTCAAGAAATGTCACTATACGGTTATTCTAAAGGAGCTGGGAGTACGGTTATTCCTCCAGATGTTTCTAGCGTAGTATCATGTGAATCTTCTCCTTCTGCAAATTTACAACCAACTACAGGAGTACAAGAAATTGAATTGAATGCAATAACAAATCCGTTTTCAATTATTATTGGAGTTGCTGGAGCTGATGGTATAACTGATGGTGGGTATGAATTAGGTATTGTAATAGAAAGTTAATCTATACTTTAATTTAAAGTAAATCACTAAAAAGAGGAAGTTTCGAAAGAGGCTTCCTCTTTTTATTTTTCACCTCTTAATTTTTGAATCATTCCCATCAAAGGCAATAAGGCTTCAGGAGAATGATAACCATCAAATGATTGCGAAGCATATGTACTGTCTTTTGTAATCAGTTTCACAGAACCATAAGGAGCAGCATCAGTTGCGCGTTTATCGCTTGGAGATTTCATTTCAGCCAATGTTTTTAAATCTACTTCTGAAATAGAAGAACCTATTGCTTTCCATTCTTGTGCTGTGATAGCTCTGGCTTCGCGTTTCGATCCGATCCTCCCATTGAATTGTGTTATTAAGGAATCTGCTGTTACAATTGTCGTTTGAGCTCCCAATTGTGTTGTTGATTTATACTCATATTGAATCACATTACTGGTTTTACAAGATGCGATTATAAACAATGCAAAAATTGGAATGAAAAATTTCATATTTGTCTTTTTTAGTTGGTAAACACTTATTTCTCTACCTCACAAAGTCAAAAATTATTCCACAATTATGAGATAATTGTTCTTTTTGCCTTTTCCTAAAAGTACAAATTTATCGTTAATCAAGTTTTCGGCTGTGATGATGAAATCTTCTTTTACCTTTTCTTTATTGACAGATACGGCATTTCCTTTTAGCTCTCTACGTGCTTCACCATTTGATTTTAAAAACCCAGTTTTAGCTGAGAGTGCATCTATTACACCCAGGCCTGCTGTAATTTCTTCTTTTGTTATTTTGGCCTGCGGAACTCCTTCAAAACCATCATAAAAATCTTGGTCACTCAGTTGTCTTAAATCATCAACTGTTGCTTTTTTGTTGAATAAAATTTCTGTGGTTTTTATTGCTTTATCTAGGCCCTGTTGACCGTGAACCATAAGTGTAACTTCTTCCGCTAATCTTTTCTGCAAAATTCGCAAATGAGGTGCTTCGTTATGCTCTGCTTCAAGGCTTTCGATTTCGTCACGTTCTAAAAACGTAAATGTTCTAATATACTTTGGCGCATCTTGATCAGATACGTTTAACCAGAATTGATAAAAAGCATAAGTAGATGTTCTTACTTCATCTAACCAAACGGCACCACTTTCTGTTTTACCAAATTTTGTTCCGTCTGCTTTTGTTACTAAAGGGCAAGTAAAAGCAAATCCTTCTCCTCCTTCGACTCTTCTGATTAATTCTGTTCCTGTTGTTATATTACCCCACTGATCGCTTCCTCCAACTTGTAATTTGCAATTCATATCGCGGTATAAATGCAGAAAGTCATACCCTTGTAGTAATTGATACGAAAATTCTGTAAATGAAATTCCAGTTTGAATTCGTTTCTTAACAGAATCTTTTGCACTCATATAATTTACAGTAATGTGTTTTCCTACATCACGAATAAATTCAATGAATGAAAATTCTTTCATCCAATCATAATTATTGACTAAAATAGCTCCTGTTTCACTTTCATCAAAAGTTAAGAATCGTTTTAATACACTTTTTACACCTGCTATATTTTTTGCCAATGTTTCTTCATCCAGCAAATTACGTTCAGCCGATTTCCCTGAAGGATCTCCTACCATCCCTGTTGCACCACCAACCAAAGCGATTGGCTTGTGTCCAGCACGTTGCATGTGTTTAAGCATCATTATTGGAACCAATGATCCTACGTGCAATGAATCAGCCGTAGGATCAAACCCACAATAACCTGAAACAATTTCTTTCTCTAATAATTCCTCAGTTCCGGGCATTATATCCTGTAACATTCCTCTCCACCGTAATTCTTCTACAAAGTTCTTTGGCATTTTCTTCTTTTTTATTGCGAGCAAAGATAACTTTTATTTTAAAAATTTCTTTCTGTATAATGCAATGATATCAGCAAGTTATTAGTTAAGTAATTCCTATAAAAGTTCATTTGCTAGGTTTGCTAAATCAGAACGTTCTCCTTTTTCTAACTTAACATGAGCAAACAATTGGTGTCCTTTTAATCGATCAATTAAATATGTCAATCCATTACTCTCTTCATCCATATAAGGTGTGTCAATTTGTTTAATATCTCCGGTAAAAACAACTTTTGTCCCCTCTCCTGCTCTAGTTATAATTGTCTTTACTTCATGCGGACTTAAGTTTTGCGCTTCGTCAATAATAAACATTACGTTAGAGAGGCTTCTTCCCCGAATAAAAGCCAATGCTGTAATGGAAAGTTCACCCGCTTCTTCCATATCATCTAACACCTTATGTTTTTTCTCTCCAGGTCTAAATTGACTTTTTATAAATTTTAGATTATCCCAAAGTGGTTGCATGTATGGTGATATTTTATCTTCTGCATTTCCGGGTAAAAATCCAATATCTCGGTTACTCAAAGGAATAATTGGTCTTGCTAAAATAATTTGATTGTATCTTCCCTTTTGTTCAAGTGCAGAAGCAAGTGCTAACAAGGTTTTACCTGTTCCTGCAACACCTTGTAAACAAACTAATTTAACATTGGGATTTAGCAAAGCATTTACGGCAAAAGCCTGTTCTGCGTTTCGTGGTTTTACACTATATACATATTCTTTTTCCACACGCTCAATTAAATCGAGTTCCTGATTATAACGACTTAAAACAGATTCACTGGTCCCGTTTTTTAAAATATAATATCCATTTGCAATTTTTGTATTTCCAAGGATTCCATTTTCGCTAATTTTTCCTTTTTTATAGAGTTCACTGATTTGTTTCGAATCAATATTCTCAATTATAGGAAATCCTTCAGATAGTACTTCTATATCTTTTACTTTTCCTGTTTCATAATCTTCAGAAAGCAATCCCATTGCTTTTGCTTTAAGGCGAAGATTAATATCTTTTGTAACTAAGATGACTTGTCTCTCTTTGTGCTGATCTGCCATGCTAATAGCAGCGTTGATAATTTTATGATCGTTTTTGCCCACTCCATATATTGCCTCTGCGTCTCTTCCATTAATTAGGTTATTCATGACGATTTTCAACTTCCCCTTCCCTTTTCCTAAGCTTACCCAATCATTTAATCCTCCACCTCCAGAAAGACGATCAAGCAACCTAATAATCTCTCTTGCTTGAAAATTCTTTGTATCATTTCCAACTTTAAAATTGTCTAATTCTTCCAATACAGTGATTGGAATTGCGACATCATGATTTTTAAAATTTTCGACTGAACCATGGTCAAAAAGCAATACTGAAGTATCTAATACAAAGATTTTCTTAGCCATATATTTTTTGTTTGTTTCTTGAAGATAAGGCTAATTGAAAGGGAAAAAGATCGGATAGTTTTCAAGTTATTAACGAGTTATTTTTAAATGAAACACGAAAAAAAATCATAATTCACTTATAAAGAAGCCTTTAATTGATTTGTTAAAAAAGAAGCTTAACGATTTGTTAAAATGCAAAAAAGCCGTTCCAATTGACTTGGAACGGCTTATGAAAATTTATTTGAGTGTAATTAACGCTTGATTAATTCAATCGTCTTTACATAATTAGCAGCTTTAACGCGAACCAAATAAGTTCCACTTTCAAATTGACTCATTGAAAGAGAAGAATTATTAAATGCTTTTTCTTTTAACAAAATTTGTCCGTCAATTGTAATTAATTCGTATTCAAAGTTTCCATCCGCTTTAATCGTAAGCATTTCTGAAACTGGATTAGGATAAACAGACAAATTAATTTCATTCTCATCTGTTATTCCAAGTTGACTTTCAATAACTACTGTCTTTATTAATGAACATCCTTCAGAGTCTTCGATAACCAATGTGTATGTTCCTCCAGCTAGATCACTAAGATCTTCTGTATCATCAAAATCTCCAGTCCCGTCATTATCCCAATCATATGTGTAAGGAGCATAACCTCCAATAGTTGTTATATTGATTGTCGCATCATCACCAAAAAATTCGTCTGTTAGTGCACATGCTACTTGAATCGAATCTCTTACTTCAACATCAATTAATGTTGTATTAATACATCCGTTATCATCAGTTCCCGTAACCTCATAAGTAAAAATACTTATTGATGTTGGTTCAAATGCAACACCATCCGTAATTCCATCACTCCATGCATAAGTTGTTGCTCCACCACCAGTTAAAATAACTGATTGTCCTAAACAAATATTTGTATCGTCTGCACTTGCTATAACTTCTGGTAATTCGTTTACTGTAATTTCTATAGAGTCAGTTGCAATACAGCCATCTCCACTTGTCCCGATAAGCATTACATTTGTCATTCCAAGTTCAGGCATATAAGGCGCTCCACTTGTTATATCAGCAGGAACAAAAACGAAAGAAGTAGCGTCTCCTCCGCTTGTAAAAGTTATCGATTCTCCATCACAAATTTCTTCCAAATCACTACTTAACGTAACTTCTGGAGCAGGTAATATTTCTATACTTACAGAAAAATCACAATCTCCAAGCATGTCGCTTTCTGCTGTATATTCAATAGTCCCCGTTCCTGTAGGTACAAATGCTTCTCCATTAACAATTCCATCCGACCAAGTGATTAATCCTCCACTTGTTGAGCTAACCTCTAAAAACAACTCTTCTCCTTCACAAAGTTCCATTGCAGAAACTGAATCTACCGTAAGTCCTACACAAAGTTCAGTAATTGTAACAGAACCATGCCCTAAGCCTAACCCAGCAGTATTTTCTTGGTCAGTTCCAGTATTAAAAGAGCCGCCGCCGCCGCCGCCGCCCCATTGAGCACCACCACCAGTAGATCCACCACCACTATATCCACCACCACCACCACCGGCAGCCCCAAATCCAGCCTGATGACTTCCACCACCACCTCCAAAACCACCTTCAAAAGTAGCTGTTGTCGTCATTCCTCCATCTATATCTAAATAAGATAATCCACCAGTAGCTCCTCCTGTTCCATCAGCTCCAGCAGAAACAAAACCTCCTCCAGCTCCGCTGTGTCCAGTAAGTACATCCATTCCTACTCCTCCTCCATTTCCTGCAATTCCACCTGCTCCATTTCCTCCTGATGGATTTACTCCCATTGTTCCGTTTTCGGTAATCGAAGCATCATCCCCATCAAGAACAAGTCCACAACAAGCTCCAGCACCGCCACCACCACCGCCAGCAATTATTAATGCATCATCAGTATCTTGATCTACAACAAAGGTTCCTCCACCTCCACCGTTTCCGGCCATTGGTTGTTCTCCTACAATAACGTTTAAGATTTGCCCCGGAGTCACCATAAAAGTTCCTTCCATTGTTGCCCCTGCTCCCCCCGTACCAGCAGCTGTACCACCTTGTGCTCCAACAGCTTCAATTCGAATCATTGTTACCCCTGCAGGTACTGCATATTCATCAGGTAATCCCGTAAAACTAAATGTTGTCTGTCCAAACGCTGTTGGCAAATAAAAAATAACAAAAATACTGAGTAAATCCCTTAACCTTAATAGGTTATAATTAATAGTTTTGGTTATCATAATACGTTTTTTTACTTAGAAGATAGCGAATATAGTAAATTATTCAGCTTTCATCAAACGTTTAAGATAAAACACTTATTTTTGAGTAACAGTCATTTAACAAAAAATAATGATTTAATTTCTTCGGTCTAAACCCCACATCATTTTGTTACGGATTGTACTCAAGAAATTTTGATCTTCTGTTTGGACTACATTGATTTGGAAGTTTGCTTTTTGAATAGTTAATTCAACAGCAGAGTCTATTGCTACTGAACGTGAATCTAATGAGCAAAGATACTCTCTACCCCGACCTTCTATTTTTAATCGAATGGTTCTATCATCAGGAACAACAACTGGTCTCACATTTAAATTATGGGGTGCAATTGGTGTAATCACATAATCTTTTGCACCAGGAACCATAATTGGTCCTCCACAACTCAGTGAATATGCCGTTGATCCGGTTGGAGTTGCTACAATTAAACCATCTGCCCAATAGCTATTCAAATATAAATCACCAATATAGGTGTGAATTGTAATCATTGAAGAACTGTCTTTTTTATGAACTGTTAATTCATTTAAAGCAAAATTATCTTCCCCAAATAAATTCTCATTGGTAATTAGCTTAATCATTGACCGTGTTTGCAAACGATATTTTCCTTCTTTAATGCGGTTTAAAACAGTATTGATATCATCTTTATTCGTAGATGCTAAAAAACCCAGTCTTCCTGTGTTTATTCCCAAAATAGGAATTCCACTATCACGAACAATATTTATTGTTTCTAGAAAAGTTCCATCTCCTCCGATCGAAATCAGCAAATCGACCCCTTTTGCAATATCATTATGTTTATTGTATACTTCTGTAATTTTATCAATTTCTATTCTGGGAGATAAATATGATCTGAAAGGTTGATATATCGTAATATTCCACCCAAAACTAATTAGCTTATCAAACAATTCTTGAATGTTTGGAATAAACGGATCTCCAAATGATCTTCCGTAAATGGCTACTTTCATCTGTTTAAAATTTATTTTTCAATGGTCAAATGGAACTCATAGATAACAGTCATTCATCCGCGTGGCAAACAACACTATCATACTCTTCTCATTATTACATGTTTAAATAGTTCATTAATTCACCATAACGACGTTTTAAATCATCTTGAAAATTGCCTTTCGCAAAACTGGCTTTAATGATATAATCGTATCGGTTAAATGTATGAATAATACGGTCTAAATCCGTTGTATTGATTTTTATCGTTACTTCTATTTCTGTTGAATCAATCGCAGATGTAATATACGAGCTTAAAATTTTCGCATTGTTTTCTTCTACGATTCTAGCAATTTCTGTTAGTGAATAGTCATGCTTATTCATCATCAGTACAAGAATTCCTCCTGGTTCTTTTATTGAAACTACAGCTGTGATTTGCGACATTAAAAACAATAAATCTGTGCAACCAATGTATTCATTGTTTTCATCCAAAATAGGAACCACAGTGATTTTTGAATCAGCTATCAGTTTCATAACCTCATAGGCATGTCTATTAGAATAAATAAATGTTTTTGGAAGGCTCAGGAAACATTCGTCTAATCGTAATGTTGGATCTGGCATATCATAAACATCATTCTCGGCTAACAAACCAATTAATTGGTTTCCTTTTACGACAGGAAGATGACTGACTCTGAACTCATTCATCCAATTGAGTGCTTTCTCTCCTGTTTCACTATATTTTAAAGGCGGTATTATCTCAGATATGAGTTCTTCTGCTCTCATTTTTATTTTCTGTTTATTAAGTGTTCCTTACACAATGGGTCAATAGATAAAAATTAATCCTTGTACAGAAACGTTTTCAAAAATAATTTATTTTGACCACTTAAAAATGTTTTATTGGAATTCTAGGTGTTAAATTTCTATGATCGTCGTAAATTTGTATGAAATTTATTGACGAAAAGAAGGAATGACTAAGCTAAGTGTTAACATTAATAAAATTGCAACCATTAGAAATGCCAGAGGGGGTAGTATACCCAATTTGGTTCAATTTGCTAAAGATTGTGAATCGTTTGGAGCTGATGGAATTACAGTCCATCCAAGACCTGATGAACGTCATATTACAAAAAAAGATGTTTTTGATTTATCTCCAGTGGTTCAAACTGAATTTAATATTGAAGGTTATCCAAATGAACGATTCTTTGAGCTTATTGAAAAAACAAGACCAGCTCAAGCAACTTTAGTTCCTGATCCTCCGCATGTTTTAACATCTAATGCTGGTTGGGATACCATTGGACAAATGGATTTTTTAAAAGATGTTTTGGCACGTATAAAATCACTTGGCATCCGCAGTTCTATTTTTATTGAAACCGATCAAGCAAAGATTGAACAGGCTGCTAAGTTAGGCGCAGATCGCATTGAATTTTATACTGGACCTTATGCAGAACAGTATACACAGAACAGGGAAATGGCCATTAAACCTTTTGTTAAGAGCTTAGAGATTGCAAGAAAAAATGGGCTTGAAATTAATGCTGGACATGACTTAAATCTAGAAAATCTTGCTTTTTTTAAAAACAATATGCCTGACTTGATGGAGGTTTCCATTGGTCATGCATTAATTTCAGATGCACTTTACTTAGGATTAGAGAATACCATAATGATGTATAAACGTTTACTAAACGATTAAAGTAAGATTGATGAAGTTACATTATAGAAAAATTGGAGAAGGTAAACCATTGTTCATTTTGCATGGTTTATTTGGCTCTTCAGATAACTGGCAAACTTTAGGGAAAAAATTTGCAGAAAATTACACGGTTTACTTTGTTGATCAACGAAATCATGGCCATTCTCCGCATGCCGATTCATTTGATTATGCATTAATGGCAGAAGATTTTCATGAATTAATACAGGACTTGGGCTTGCCAAAAATCAATATAATTGGACATTCAATGGGTGGTAAAACGGCCATTCAATTTGCTAGTCAGTATCCTGAATTAATTGACAAAATGATTGTTGCAGATATCAGTCATAAGCAATACCCAATGCATCATGATCAAATTCTTCGGGGCTTAAATGGAATTGACCTTAATATTGTCAAAAGTCGCGGTGAAGCTGACAAAACATTGGCAACTTATATTCCTGAACTTGGCGTACGCCAATTCTTATTAAAGAATTTATATTGGATTGAAAAGGGGCAATTGGCATGGCGAATTAATATCCCCGTTTTAACAAAAACAATTGAAAATATTATTGCAGTTATTGACTTTGACAAAATCCATACAAACACATTGTTCGTAAGAGGTGGAAAATCAAATTACATTTTAGAAAGTGACTACGATTTAATTCAAAATAAATTTCCAAACTCTTCCATTTATTCCATTGAAGAGTCTGGTCATTGGATTCATGCCGAAGCACCACAAGAATTTTACACGCAGGTACTAAAGTTTATTGGTTAAGCCCAATTGATTTTTAACTTTTTCAATAATCATTTCAGCTCGATTTGAAGTTGAAGTTAATCGCCCTATTCCCGCAGAAGATAGGTAAACGCTAAAAACAATTTCGTCATCTCTTTCTAGGAAAAATGAAATTTCTGCGTCATTCTCTAGCATTCCTTTTCTAAACGAAACTTGATACCCATTTTCTGTGGTATTAATCATTTCGATTGTCGCACCATTTTCTAGTGCATGTTTACTAATTTCTGCTTTTGAAAATTCTCCCGAAGCGCCTCTTGTAATATCGTGACAGATCGCTTGTAATTCATTTAAAAGTTCATCCATTTGATGAATTGAGTCAAGTACTTTTTCAGATAGTTTCTCAATTTCTTCAACTACCTCATCTTGAGATTCAAATTCTACATTCGTTTCCTCTTTTTCTGCAGTATTTGAGGCTTCTTGAATATGAATGTCATTTTTATCCTCTGCATTAATCAGGGCTTCATTTTCTTCAAAAGTATGATTTTCCGGCTCGCTTTGTTCTTCTTCAATTACTCTATTTTCGGGTACTTCTTTTATAAATTGTTCGCTTTCATATGAAATTGTTCTATGAAATACTTTTTCAAATTCTGTCTTGACTATTGACTCGCTATCGCAATCCAAAATAATTTGCATTGCATAAGGTTTCACTTTTCCTATCGTATATTTTACATGCAATAATTTTTTTGCTTGTTGTTTCAGTTGAAAATCTCCTTTTGTTGGAATCCCATTTTCTAAATCCCCATCAAAAAGAACGCTAAAGTCATTCTCATTTAATTCTAGCTTCACGTTATTCTCGCTTTTTACAAGGTTTTTAGCTGAAACGTATGGCCCAGAAAGAACCGAAATCAACCCAACAAAATCATTCATTTCCTTTAAAAATGCTTCAAAACTTAAAACTTTTTCAGGGTTAATATCTTTTAGTACAAAATTCTTCATCTGAATATAATTTTTCTTTTATTGGATTAAACGGAGCACTTAAAATTTAAGCCCATTCATCTTATTTTTTTAGTAACCTATGTGAAACAACGCATCTCCTTTGTTAACAACAGGATTATTATTGTGTCCAAAAATAGTTCCGCTTAATTTAGCGAAAACTTTTGATTGGTATGTGTTGTAAGGGTCTGTTATTGTTCCTAGCAAATCTCCTTTTTGAACCTTTTCTCCAGATTTTTTTTCTTGAATAAAAATCCCTGCTCTATTTGCTCTTACCCATTTTTTTTCATTGAATTCTCTCGTTGAGATTCGGGTCTCTTTTGCAGCTAACATTTTGTTTTGAACTAATACATTTTTTATTCCTCTAATGCCTTCTTTAACTGAGTAATCATCTATTCGAAGCGATTCACCACCTTCAAAAACAACCATTGGAATTTCTTTTGAAAATGCTGTTTTTCGTAATGATTTTGCAATTAATCCCGATTTAATGGTATACGGCATGTTAAATTGTTTTGCAAGTTCGTAGCTTTTAGGGTCTTCTCCTGTATATCTTCCTTGTGGATAATTATAAACGCTTTTACCTCCAGTATGAAAATCCAGAGCAAAGTCTGCTAAAGGCAACACATGTTGCGTAAAGACATAAGCAATTCGTGAAGCCAATGAACCTGATTTACTTCCTGGAAAACTTCTATTTACATCTTTCCCATCAGGAAACTCTCTTGAAAAATTAATAAAACCATATACATTTAGCAATGGAACTGCAATGACATTTCCGCAAGTTAAGTTTTTGAAAATTTTACTTCTAACAGCTCTACTTACAATTTCGACTCCATTAATTTCATCTCCATGAACACCTCCGATAATGAGTAAAGTTGGCCCCGGGTTTTCACTTCGAAACACATGTGTAAAAAGATTAATCGCCGTACCTGAAGGCAAATTAGCTACAGGTATCTGAATGGTCTTGTTTTGACCTGGTTTTATTTTTTGATCACAAATAATCATGTTTTAAATTTTCTTTCAATAAAATGAATAATTTCTTCGGCTATTTCAACTCCTGTGGTACTTTCTATACCTTCTAATCCAGGGGAAGAATTTACCTCTATTATCATAGCTCCTCGCTTCGATCTTAAAATATCTACTCCTGCAACACTTAATCCTAATGTTTTGACCGCTCTAATCGCCATTTCTTTTTCTTCTTCAGAGAGTACAATTTTCTTTCCTACTCCCCCTCGGTGAATATTTGAGCGAAATTCTCCTTCATTTGCAATCCGCATCATTGACGCAATTACATTTTCTCCTACGACAAAAACTCGAATGTCTTTTCCTTTAAATTCTTCAATGAATTCTTGAAGAATAATTTTTGTTTTTTTTGCACTAAATTGGTTAAATAACTCGTGTGCTTCTACTTCATTTTTAACCAGATGCACTCCTAATCCTTGTGTTCCTTCTAGTACTTTTATTATGAAAGGATATTGTAATTTGGTTTTAACAATATGTTCTGCATGATGCAAATCATTTGAGAAATAAGTTGCTGGAATTCGAATGTTTTTGGCCGCCAACAATTGCATACTTCTAAATTTGTCTCTAGCATTTAATATTCCATCTGAAAGATTTAGCACTGAAATACCCATTTTTTGAAAATGGCGTACAACAGAGGCTCCATAGAAAGTTGCAGAGCTTCCAATTCGAGGGATTACAAGATCTGGCTCGATCAAGACCTCTCCATTGTAGATAATTTTAAATACATTTTGCTCAACGAGTAAATCACAATACATATGATCAATCACTCGGACATTATGTTTACGTGCTAATGCAGCTCGATAAATCCGTGCGGTTGAATACAACGTTGCCCCTCTAGATAAGATGTAGATTAACATTTTGGTTACATGATCTGTTCATGTAAATTTATGCCTTTTTTTATATTTTGAGATGTTTTATGAAAGAATTACCGCTTCCCTAAAGCGATTAAAGAAAAATATCCTCTGTTTCAATTTGATTACTTTCGTTGAGTGCTTTATCAATGAGTTTAATTTCATACCGAATCGTATCTGATTGATCTGAAAATGGATTCGCAAAGTTGATAATATCCACGTCAATTGTTCCTCTAATTCCTCTTGCTCGCCCTTTTATTTCAATTGGTTTAATTCGATATTTAAATGAAATTGGATTCCCTTCTAAATCAATTCCTCTTTGCCAACCATTAACGTCATCCTTCTCAAAATAATCCAAATACAAGTTATAATGAAAAAAAGAGTTCGGATCGAATGGAGCAATAGTGTCACCTAATGCAAGCCCTAAGTCTCCATCTCCATCTGTAAAATCAAATGTCAAACGTGCGCTATCTCCGGAAAAAGCGAAAACTGGATTAGAAATAACGGGCTCAACAGGATATTCTTCGCGCTTAAAACAAGATGTAATCAGCAATAGAACACCCAAAACAGAGAAAATAAAATGTACTTTTGTATTCATTTAATGCACACTATTAATAAAATTACATCTGATGTTGTTTATTCTTTTCTATGTTTAAACATCACATTATTTAATAAAGATAAAGTTATTTACAGTACTAAACGTGGTGGATAGAGAAAAATTACCTTTTGATTGGAATTCAATTTTTGAAATTAAAGATCTTATTGACTTTAATCAAACTGCATTAAAGATTTTTCGTTTTCAATACGAAAGAAATACCGTCTATCAAACGTACTGTAAACACTTAGAAATTATTCCAAAAAAAATTGAGCATTATTCTCAGATCCCTTTTCTTCCCATTGAGTTTTTTAAGGGACACGAGATTCGTTCATTTAATGAAAACCCTCAAATAATTTTCACAAGTAGTGGAACAACTGGAATGAATTATAGTCAACACCTGGTTAAAGATGTTGAAATCTATAAAAAATCATTTATTAAGGGGTTTGAGCATTTTTACGGACCAATAGAAGATTATCTTTTTTTAGGTTTACTCCCATCTTATCTGAAAAGACAAGGTTCTTCTTTGATCTATATGGTGCAAGAATTTATTGATCGTTCCAACCATAAAGACTGTGGTTTTTTTCTGGATGATTATGAATTCTTGATTGAGGTAATACGTAGAAACAAGGGAAAGAAAATTCTGTTAATTGGGGTATCTTATGCTCTTTTAGACCTTGCGGAAAAATACCACCCTGACTTGAGTGATTGTATTGTTGTGGAGACTGGAGGAATGAAAGGGAGGCGAAAAGAACTGACGAAGGACGAACTTCATAAAAAATTAAAAAAAGGTTTCTCTACTGATTTGATTCATTCGGAGTATGGAATGACTGAATTGCTTTCTCAAGCCTATAGTAATGGATTACAATTTAAATGTCCTCCTTGGATGAAAGTTTTAACACGTGCTTATAATGATCCTTTTGAATGGGTTGAAAAAAAGACAGGAGGACTAAACATTATTGATTTAGCAAATGTCTACAGTTGCTCATTTATCGCAACACAAGATCTGGGAAAATTAAATCATGAAAGTTTTGAAGTTTTGGGACGTTTTGACCATTCTGACCTAAGAGGATGCAATCTACTAGTGCAATAAAATTTAACATTTATTTATCGTTCAGTTTCTTGGATAATTAAATATTTAATCTATCTTTGAGATATGTTTTTTCATGGAAACATAGTTTTTTGAGGTGAAAACACCAGCTATTTAAATGGCTGGTGTTTTTAGTTTATAACAGTTCTTTAATCCTTTTTTAAAATCTCATAATTTTAATGAAATTATTTAATCGCGAATTAAGTTGGTTATCGTTTAACGAACGTGTTTTGCAAGAATCACTTGATATTTCAAATCCTTTGGTAGAACGTGTACGCTTTTTAGGAATTTATTCAAACAATATGGATGAATTTTTTCGTGTTCGTGTTGCCTCTCTTAGACGCCTTAATGCCATTGGAAAACGAAAAATTGATGGATTCAATGGCGGACCAAAAGCGTTAATTCATGAAATAAAGAAAATTGTACTTGAACAACAACGCCTTTTTGAATTGTCTTATCAAAAATTAATTCGTGAGTTAAAAGAACGCCATATTCTTCAAACAGATGAACAACATCTGAAAGAAACTGAAATTGAATTCATTCAAAATCATTTTAGAGAGAAAATTCGACCTCAAATTGTTCCTATTATGCTTTCGTCTAAACGAAAGTTTCCGCAGCTTAAGGATGGTGGAAATTACTTAGGAATTAAAATGAGTGATTTTGAGCGCGCGAAAGTAAAATATGCGTTACTTGAAATTCCTAAAAATGCTTCTCGGTTTATTGTGATCCCTTCTGAAAAAGGGAGTTCAGTGACCAAATTAATTTTACTGGATGACATCATTCGTTTTCATTTGGTTGAGATTTTCTCGATCTTTAAATTTGATCAATTGGATGCTCATTCTTTTAAAATCACGCGAGATGCGGAATTGGATTTAGATGACGATATTTCAAAAAGTTATCTGGAAAAGATGAAAGAAAGTGTTGAAATGCGTAAAACTGGAGATACTGTGCGTTTTGTTTATGATTCTGCAATGCCATTGGATCAATTGCAATACTTAATGGATGCATTGAATTTAAAGCCTGGAGAAAATATTATCCCAGGAGGAACATATCACAATTTTAAAGATTTCATGAGGTTTCCGGATTTTGGAAATAGTTCTTTTACATTTGAACAAAGACCTCCTTTACAACATCCAGATTTAAAGCCAAATTCTTCTGGATCTATTATTAAAAAGATACTAAACAAAGATGTATTACTAACTTATCCTTTTCAAACTTTTCAGCACGTAATTGACGTTTTACGCGAAGCGGCAATTGATCCTAAAGTAGTTTCTATTAAAATTAATCTCTATCGCGTTGCCTCAAACTCTCAGATCATCAATGCTTTGATAAGTGCAGCACAAAATGGTATTAAAGTAACTGCTATTATTGAATTGAAAGCGCGGTTTGATGAAGCGAATAACATCAGATGGTCTAATTATCTTGAAGAAAATGGTGTAAACGTTCTCTTTGGGGTTCAAAATTTGAAAGTGCATTCCAAATTATTTTTAATTCGCAGAAAATCTGGAAACAAAACGCAATTGATTGCACATGTAGGGACTGGGAATTTTCATGAAAAAACAGCAAAAATATATACGGATTGCTCTTTATTAACTGCGAATAAATCAATAACTCGAGAGATAGAGAAAGTATTTCGAATTTTCAAAAACAATATTGATCGAAGCGTTTTCAGAGAATTGATGGTTTCTCCATTTAATATTCGCCGGAAACTAATCGCTTTAATTGATAATGAAATACAATTGGCAAAAAACGGAGAAGAGGCAATCATTACCATTAAACTAAATAACCTAGTTGATACAAAGATTATTAAGAAATTGTATGAAGCATCTAACGCCGGTGTAAAAATTAACTGTATTATTCGAGGAATTTGTGCTTTGATTCCTGGTATTGAAGGTCAAAGTGAAAATATTAAAATACGAAGTATTGTTGGACAATATTTAGAACATACAAGAATCATTGTATTTAACAATGGAGGGGATGAAAAATTTTATATTTCTTCTGCGGATTGGATGATGAGAAATCTTGATCGTAGAATTGAAGTTACTGTTCCTATTTTTGACAAAGATTTGCAAACCGACATAAAATTTATGTTAGACGCTTACTTTAAAGACAATCAAAAATCTCGTATTATAGATGCTAATCAGCGCAATAGAAATATAAAATCACAATTAGACTTTAAATACAATGCTCAAATTGAAATTTATAATTATTTTTCAGCTAAATAAATGAAGTTTGGCGCTATCGATATTGGAACAAATGCTGCTCGATTACTTATCGGAGAGGTAATGTCTAATGATAGCGATAAATTCGTAAAGAAAATATCTTATACACGGATTCCTCTTCGGTTAGGGATGGAAGTGTTTGAAAACGGTTTTATTTCTGAACAAAAAGCCATTGAATTTAAAAAGTCAATGTTAGCGTTTAAATTAATTGCCGAAGTTTTTAATGTAGAAGAGTTACGTGCTTGCGCAACTTCTGCAATGCGAGAAGCAAAAAACGGATTGGAAATTCAAAAAATGATTGCATCTGAAACAGGCGTTTCAATTGATATTATCGGCGGAGATGAGGAAGCAAATATTATTTTCTCATCTTTCTTGTTAACTGGTTATGACTTAAGTAAATCTTTCATTGTTATTGATGTTGGTGGAGGAAGTACAGAGGTTTCTATTTTTCAAAATGGAAGAAAAACCAATTCAAAATCATTTAAGATTGGAACAATACGACTTCTAAAAGGAAAAGTTGATCAAGAAGTTTGGGGTAAAGTCAATCAATGGTTAGAGAAAAATATCAGTTCTGAAAAAGAATATTTAACTTTTGCTACAGGAGGGAATATTAATAAAATTCATAAGTTACTCGGAAAGAAAGGAAATGAAACTATTAAAACCAAAGAACTGAAGTCGTTAAGCGAAGATTTAAAAAAACTCTCTCTAACCGAGCGAATTTCAAAGTACAAATTAAAACCAGACCGTGCAGATGTTATCGTTCCTGCCAGTCAAGTATTTCTGCGAATTACAAAGCAATTAAATTGTCGAGAAATGTACGTTCCTAAAATTGGTTTATCAGATGGAATGATCCATCAAATGCATGAGAAGCACGCGTAATAATTGCCCTATTGAAATTCAAAATAAATGAACAAAAAATAATTCGATTTGTTTTTTGTTTTTAAACAATTAGTCCTATATTTGTCGCCCGAAAGAAAACGCTTCTTTCTAACAAATAAGTTTAAAGACGAGTTTGTAAAAGCATTAAATAAGCGAGAGTAGCTCAGCTGATAGAGCGCCACCTTGCCAAGGTGGAGGTCGCGGGTTTGAGCCCCGTCTCCCGCTCACTTCGACTTCGCTCAGTGAGCGGTTCGCAAAAAAATAATGCTCGAGTGGGGGAATTGGTAGACACGCAAGACTTAAAATCTTGTGTCCATTAGGACGTATGGGTTCAAGTCCCATCTCGAGTACAAGACGGGACAGATTCTTATTTTTAGAGTCTGTCCCGTTTTTCTTTCCCCTCAAACCTTCCTGTAATAAAGGGATTGCCGAAAATAAAGTATTGACACGATTGGTTCGATAATGGTGTTTTTGGTGGTCATAGATGATTCCATCAGGAAACACAATTTTTTGAATCCTTCTTTTCTCCTCTAAATCTCCTGATTCCCATAATAACGGTAGTTTCAACGCATCTTCAATGGCATTATCTGTTGCTTTTTCAAGGTTCGATAATTTAAATTGGGAATTTTCAATTTCTTCATAGATTGCATTGATTTCTTCGTCAAATTGCCTTTTGTATTTTAGGTATAGTTCACGTTCAATTTCACCGATCACAAAACGCTTTTCTATTTTCTCAACGTTTCGTTCTAGTTCAGCAACTTTGTTATTTAATGCAATGGTATCGTTTATACTTTCTTCATGAATTTGTACAAAGGCTTGCATCATCATTTCTTTGATGGGTTGTTTCCAAACTTCGGATTCTAATTGATAGTTGGATAATAGGCTTATGAATAATTCGTGCATCTTCTTGGCACTAACATTTTCTTTACTACCTATTCGGTTGTTTTTGTAATAATAAAGGTTCTTGCGCTTTACTAAATAGCCTGTGTAATTTGTTCCACAACTTTCTGCGCTAATGAACTGTTTTAAGGGTAGGTTCTCATCATCCTTATTGTAATTACCTCCGTATTGCTTTTGTTTTAGAATACCATTGACTTTTAAAAATATTTCTTTGGAAACTAAAGGGGGGTGATTACCTTCTATTACTTCGTCAGGAATTAATGAACTGACGATTAAACCACAATAAAAGGGATTTCTAAAATACCCACTTAAACGTTTATATCCTTTAGTCCAACCTTTCTTTTTTAGACGTTCGGTTATTTCTTTATAGGATAGGTCGTATTTTGCCTTTAATTGAAATGCTTTTTTAAGTAATTCGCCTTCTTTATTTATAACGAGTTTTGGCGTTTTCTTTTTGCCGGGATTTTGGTTTGTATATCCAAAAGGAGTAACTCCTGTCCAATCTCCACTTCTTAACTTTTTTTGCATTCCATGAACACAGGCTTTTCGTTTATCTTCGTTGTCCATTCTTCCCATTTCCATATACATGTGCTTCTGAAATTTTCCTGCGGAGGTGGAATTGTCTACATATTGGGTGGCTGAAACAATTTGAATGCCTCGTTCTTCTAAATCAAGATAAGTTTTGCTAATGCCTGTTCTTGAAAATCGTTTGAAGTTATAGACAATGATATATCCTATATCTTTTCGCTTTTTGACGAATGAAAGCATACGCTGAAATTCTTTTCTATCGTCTGTTTTAGCGGATTCGTTTGTACCTCCGAAATAATCAACAATGGAAATGTTTCGTGATTGAGCACAACTCAAACAAAACTCCATTTGTGTATCTAAAGAAGCGTTGTCAACTTGTGCTTTGGAGGAAACGCGGGTATATATTACGGCTTTTGTTCTATTTGCTGTAACAATTTCTTTTTTGTCTTTGTTTTTGTACCGAGTGAATTGACTAAATACTTCTAATTCTTTATTTGTTTCCATACTTAGTGTTTTTAATATTATTTGTTTTGCTTTTAGCAATTGTAAGGCGGTTAAGCTGTTTTAAAACAATTTTGGTGTATTCTTCTAATTGTTTTATAATTTGGGTTGCAATTTCATCTGAAAGGTGTTCAAATCCTTTCATTGTTTTTAAGCGTTGAACAGTTAATTTTTGTTTGCATTTTGCCTTAAATGCCTTTAGTTTTGCTAATTCCTGTTTAATCTTATTTTTCCTTAATTCATTTTTTTTGTTTAAATCATTCATTTTAAATCTACACTACACGGGGAATTTTGGGAGTTCCAATAATTACTCGCTTCTATCTCTACTTGCGCTAGGTTTTCTAGTCGCTCTCTCTTTAAAATAAAATGATGATTCTAACGCACACGCGAATCATTATTTATGTTTTGTCTTGCGCTTGACGCTGACAATTTTACCTTTTACGGTTTTGTAGGAAATTTCTTGATAACTTCCTTTTTGAATTAAATCAACTAAGCGTCCTTTTGTTTCTTTAATGTCGATTGTTTCTTCTGTTTCAATTAAACTGACATCACCGTCAGTAAATTTCACAGTTAATGAATTGATACCGCCCTCACGTATCAAATCAATTATTTTTAATTCTTCTTGGCTCAAATCAGTTTCGCGCTCACTGAAATTTAAACTGTATAAATCTTCTCTACCCATAAATTCCGAAACAATATGATTGAGTGGAATGCTGATGTAGGATTGATTCATTAACATAGAAGAGGTGAATAAATCTTGCATTGGGCTTTCGTCAAAGACCATGCAATTCCCATTTTTTGCAATGGCTAAATGAACATTGCTTTGAGAAAAAAGGGTAGAAAAAAGCAATACGGATAGTTTGGTATTGCTTAAATTAATTTTCCTTTTTTGCTTCTCAAGGGTTGAAATAAAGTTGGTAGGTGTTTTAAATGTTTTTTTTATGTCGTCAATGAATTTGTTCCAATGTACATCTTCTATTTCTCCACGCTCAAATAGGGAGGTGTAATGTTCTAATAAGTTCATTTCTGACAATAAGTAATTCTTTAAATTTAGAATGGACTGGATGGGTAAACCAAACTCACGCAATTCTTTTACCAATCTTAACCAAACATATTCAACACCATTGTACTTTCTACGGTATTTAGTTTTTCGCTCTCTCAAATAAATACCTGCATTTGACCAATCAAAAGCAATTTTGGCAGAAAGTCCAATATCGGATAACTGAAAATTTTCTTCAAACATAACCACCGTTACCTGTTTGATGTTTTCTAAATATTCCTTGTACGTTTCTTCCATAATGGCAATAACTAAATCATTTGCATAACATAAATGTAATCTAAAATAATCATTGTTGCATTCACTCTTTAGCTAAATCAATAAGATACTGATTGAGCAGTAAGGTTGATTTATTTAATGGATATTTATAATTACATTACTATATGGTAATTCAATAATTATGCCAAAACAACAATTCAGACAATTTGTCATAAGTTTTGTTTTTCAGTAAGATAGGTAATGGATTAACTATTTTTTTAATCTTATTGTTTTTGTATACAGGAATAACTATTCTCTTTTTTATGTAAACTCTTTGTATAATTATACTTTGTTTAGTCTATTGAAAATATTGGTGCTATTTTATTAAAATAGGCTAAAAGGGTATGTTACGCCATATTATTTAATGTAACGTAACAGTGTTTATTTTTCTGTTATGTAACGTATTTTGATGTTTTTTATGAATTGTCACAGAAAGTAATACATGAAGAATGAAAGTTGTTCTAAAATGTTTCTTCTAAAATTTGTTGTAGTTTTTTTAGGATAGGTTTCACTTTTTTTGTTTTAAAAATCAGATAACCATTTTTATCTGCTCCTTCATAAGCTACACGATTCATTTTATTTAGTAATTCATGAAATGCTGAAAATTGTTTTTCTTGGGCTGAATAAAATGTGAGAATATCTGAGATGTTATCTAAAAATTGTAATTCTGAAATGTGAATGGGTTGGTTTTTGCAAAATGATAAAATACGATCAATACTTGTATAATAAAGTTCTTGTATAATTCCGTTTAGTTCTGATTTATAATAATCGGAATTTACGGTGCTGGCTTTTAAAGTTGTTTCTTGTTCTTTTTTTCTATTTCTACTGAGTTGTTGCCTGCACTTATTAGAACAGGTCGTTTTTAATTTGTTTTTGAAATGAAATTCGTTTTCACATATAATACATTGCTTTGTCTTCATATCCTTCTCTTTTAGTTTATAATGAATTTGCCACGAAAAATTACTGTAACGTTACAGTAAGAGGGGGTATTCAAGGCGCCGTAAATAAAATATGAATATTGTTTTGATTGACAATGAGTTTTAAGGTTAGTTATTGAACGATTCGTTATTTGTAATGAGTGGTATCCTGATTTGTTGAAAAAGTAAACTTTCTAATGTTTACACATGTTAGGTTCATGTTTAATTCATGTAATACGCATCTCTGTTCTATCTTTTGCACATGTATTCTCATAAATAGGAAATTTTTATTTTTTTTGAAAAAAGAGATAAAATAAAACCAAAAAGGCGTTTTAAACGCCTTTTTTTATGTGTTTATGGTCTGAAGAATTGTTTTTAATGCAAAATCATCATTTATTTTAATAATTTTTATGTTTTTATTTTCAAGTAAAAGCAATGCTTTTGTTTCTAAGGGGGAAAGTATTGTTTTTAAAATGATAATGAGTTTTAATTGTTTGTAAAAGATGGTAATGCTTTCTATAAGTGTAACGATTTTATGTAAATCATTTATTGAAACGATTAAAACGGATATTTTTTCTGCTTTTAATACAAGCATGAGTTGGTTTTCTTGTTTTATGTTACAAATGTTACAATTTGTTACTGTTTTTAAATGAATGGTTACACCACTTAAAAAAATAGAATGCCCGAAAATGGCTACTTTTTTGTTTTGCATGGCTTAATCGTTGTATTCTAAATTAAATGGGGCAAGAAAGGTGTTATAGATTTTTGAATATTCATCTGCTTTTGAAACAAAACCATTTGCACCTGCATTTAACATGTTGTTACGTGTAAGTTCATCATCATAATGAGAGAAAGCAATGATATAAACGTTTTGCTTATAGATTTTACGAATTTCTTTTATTAGTTTATCTCCTCGCATTTCAGGCATTTCATGGTCAACAATAATTAAATCAATTTTTCCATTTAATTCTTTTAGTGTTTCTAAAGCTTCGTACCCATCTGCACTTTGGGCAGTGATTTTAATTGGGGTATTCATTTCTAAAATTGATTTAAGTCCTTTGCGGATTAAAATATGATCGTCTACGATCATGGCATTGATGAATGTTTTTTTCATTTGGGAAAGGTTTATGGACAAACCTCTAAAAAAGAGGGTGAACAATGCATGCGTGCAGACTGGTACTGGTATACCACAAACAACAACATAACAAAGCCCACCCGTTAGGGTGCGTTTGTTTCTGTTTGTCGTTTGCTATTAAAATTACCAGTTTTGTCTGCAACAACGATTTAAACTAAACACACAAATATTATATGTATGCTTTAAATATAATTATTCTATGTCCTATTCATGTTTTAATTTTCAAATTTTTAATTGTTTGTTTTTTTGAAAATCCACCACAAAAAACAGGGCGGAACTTCAACCTATTCTTACAGAAGGTACTGGTATACCCAAACAAGTAATAAGAGAAGCCCGCCCATAGGCGAGCATCAGCTCATTTACTTGTTTAAAAATTACCAGTTTTTCTGTAAGAAATTAGCTTAATGCAAAATCAATATGTTGTACTCTATTTTTCTATTCTTATACGTTTGTGTTTTTATCTAATTCAAATGTATGAAAATCTTTTTTTATGAATCAAACTTTAAAAAATCAAAAAATCTTTTTTGAAACAATCTAAGTTTTTATACGGATAATTAATTTTTCAAAAAGCTCATTTTCAATCTGCTTTTTTACGGATGAAAAAAAATAATTCGCCCCATAAAAGACTTATTTTATTGATTTTCATTGTTTTTGTTGTTTCTATTTCAAAAAAAGTTTTTACAATTGTTTGACAATAAGTACGTACAACTTGTCACTTTACAACTTTTTCAAGGAGTATTTTATTAACCTAAAATTTAAATCAAAATGAAAAAAATCTTTTTTCTTATAATGGCATTACTCGTCATTCATTCATATAGTCAAGTCTATGTTAATAAAGAATGGGTAAATACTACTCCTGTGGTTGGGAGTGATATTAACCGAACGGCAAGCATTACAAATCAAGGTATTTTATATGTAACAGGGAATCTTATTGTAGGAGGTAATACGGATGTATTGACTATTGCATATACCCCAAATGGCGATACTTTATGGTATAAAACCCAATCAGGAACACTTGGAGGAGACGATTACGGAACAAGTATTGTTGCTGATCCTTATGGGAATATTATTGTAGCAGCCGCAACCGAAAATTCAGGAAGTAGTAACGACTTTTCAATTTATCATTACAATGGTCTTACCGGAAGTTTAAATTGGAGTTATACATGGAATGGTGTAGGCAATGGAATTGATATTCCAGCTAAAGTACAAACTGATCCATTAGGAGCAGTATATGTAACAGGTGGATCGCAATCTTCTGTTGGAACTTCAGATTTTGTGACATTAAAAATTTCGGCATCAGGCTCTCTAATTTGGGATTCGTATTATGATTACGCAAGCTTACATGATGCCGCTACCGATTTAGTCATTAATGGTTATGTGGTAGTAACTGGAGCATCAAATGCAGGAATTGGAGATTGGGATATTGCAGCGTTAAGGATTCATCCTTCTACGGGTACTATTGTGCAATCATATAGAAGTGATATACCAGAAGCAACCATAGCGGAAGCAACGGCAATAGCAACAGACAATGATAATAACGTAATTATAACAGGGTTTACACAAGTTGGAGCAGACAAAAACATTCAAACTATAAAACTAGACCCATCTTTAAATTTAGTTTGGGTAAAAGAATACGAAAGTCCTTTTGATGATGTAAGTAACGATATAGCTACTGATGAATTTGGAAATGTTTACATCACTGGATATAGTGACCAAGTCTCAGGAAAACCAAAGGTGATAACTATTAAATATGCTGGTTCAGGAGACGCTTTATGGACAAAGTTATATGGAAATACAGTAACAGAAGATGGAGCAATTGGAAGAAAAATCGAAATAAGTGAAAATGGAGAGGTATATGTTGCTGGTTCTGCATTACAAACAGATAAAAATTCATTTTTATTATTTGATTATAATTCACTTGGAGAATTACAGTTTTCTAAAAGGCATGAAGTGGATTCATTAGAAAATGATGGCTTTGAATTAGCTATTGATAGCAATAGCGTTTATGTAACAGGGTTTACAAATAGTTCAGGAGATTTAAATTTGACTACCGTAAAGTATTCATCAAGAAAAAAGAATACAGATAAATTTTATGATTCTGTCACAGGACAATCAACACATATTAAAAGAGAGTTAATTGTAAAAGTATCTCCCTCACTTGTCAAAACAAGTGAAGTTGACCAACTAGAAAAAACGTATTGGGACTTGTCTGATATATTTGAAGAATCATTTGCAACAGAAATTGATAGTTTAATCGGAAGGTATTGTTCTGGTCAGGATTGTTCTATTAATGTTTATCGAATCTTTAATAATCTACAGTCATTTGACACATTGAGCCTTTCTAGGCTAGGAAGTTCAGTTGAAATACCAGAATTTTGGTCAACTTTTCTTTTTGAATTTGCAGAGAGCATAAATATAGATGATGCTGCATCAGAATTGTCAACATTGTTTCCATCTGTAAATTATGTTACGTATAACCTTATTGGAAAATTACATGATGTTCCTACTGACCCTTTCTATAATATTGAACAACTATCGTTACATCCTGACCATACTGGTTTTTGGGCAGATAATCACATTAACGTAGAACCAGCATGGAATTATACGACAGGTAGAAGAGATATTAAAGTAGGTATTCTTGATTCACCTGTAGAATGGACTCATGAAGATTTTGGAGGGGAATCAGGCACGAAAGTGAATGGTTGGGATTATATTTTGAATGAAAGCATATATACAGCTGATCCGATCGTAAGTGCTGTTCATGGAACTTCTGTTGCTGGAATAGTTGGAGCAATCAGAAATAATGATTTAGGAATAGCAGGAATAGCAGGAGGTAGCTATGCATCAAGTGATGATATAGATAGTTCGGGAGTAGAAATTTTTGGTGTTAGAGTTCTAGATTCAGGAGGAGATGTGATTTTAAACCATATTGCTAATGGAGTTGTAAATTCCGCAATGGATATACCTGATAGTGAAAAAGGATTTGGATTAGATATTATGAATAATAGTTGGGGAATTTCAAACGCCCCCGTTTATGGACTTCCGAATCCATTTTTTTTAGATACTAATATTGTATTACTTAGGGAAGCTTTTCACTTTGCTAACAGAAATGATGTGACCGTTGTTGCTTCACGAGGGAATAGTGGAATATTACAAGATGGGGGAACGTATCATTATAATTATCCTGCAATTTTAGATGATGATTGGATTTTATGTGTAGGAGGTACAGGAACAGATGGAAATTATCATGATAATAATCATGTTATGGAAGGTGGATTTAAAGCTTCTAGGGGGTGGGAAATTGATATAGCTGCTGCTTCTGCTGTTTCACATAATTTCACAACTCAAGTAGGTAGTGGAGGTCCTTATAATGTTTTTTCTGGAACATCAGCAGCAGCTCCCCATGCATCTGGAACAGCTGCTCTGTTAATGAGTTATTTGAATGATGTAGACGATAGTTATGATAATTTAGCGCCAGAAGATATTGAATATCTACTTGAGACAACTGCTTTCGATAGAGATTTACCAGGAAGAGATTCTTTAACAGGGTATGGTGTAGTAAACGCAGGAGGAGCGTTAGCTCAAGTTGATAAAGACGATTATATTTTAAAACATTTTGGAACGGATGCATTTCCCTTTGTTCCGTCTCAAACAGTTCATTCTACAAATGATACGATTACCTTATCAGAACGTTATCAAAATTCAGATGATATATGGTTTTTACCAGATGTGCCTTATGTTGTAAATACGTTTAAAATCAATACTATTTCTGAACACAGTATCATAGATGGACAAGAAATAATTGCATCATGGGAAAGACCGAGTTCGTCTAATGTTTTTGCTTTGTTTGATGGAGATAATGTTTTACAACCTCGTGAACGCATTAAATTGGATGTTGTTACAGAAACACAAGCATTTATGACAGGTTATATTTATCAAGTTAGTGATACGTTAGGGAACTTTATTGGTTGGATTCCTTTTTCAACAGACGATCCATTTAATCCTATTGACATGACTTACTCACTTTTAATAAAAGATACGGTTGCATTTGCTGGGACGGAAGAATTAAAAAATGTTAACACCTTACAGATTTATCCTAACCCAACTAACGGAATCCAAACACTTAATATTGAAATAGCTCAACCTATTGATGCAACTATTCGTCTTATAGACATCAATGGAAAAGTTATTTATAACCTATTTCAGGGTAAGTTAAACGAAGGACAAAACCAATTTGAGTTAAATACGAGTGATTTATCTTCTGGTGTTTATTTCTATACTGTGGTTTTGGATGATGGGGAAACCATAAGAAGGAAAATGATTAAGAATTAATGAGAACTATAACCATACTAATAGTATTAATTTCAGTGAATTGGGCAAATGCCCAATTCACTATTATTCCAACTGGTACAAGTTCACCTATTTTTGAAATTGAGAAAAAAGGAGAACTTGTTGTGATAAATGGTTCAGAGGGATATTTATCAAAATGTTATGGAGAATGTGAAGAATTGATTGATTTAACAGTTGTTGGTGACTTTGGATATAGACGAAGTAATTTAAATCTATTGGATACTAATGTGTTTTACATGACTTCTCATAATTCTTTCCCTTATCATGGATATGTTTTTAAAACTATTGATGGAGGGCTATCGTGGAACGCTATACTCGATACATCAGATATTTTATTTTCTCAATTTTTTATGTTTGACACGTTAAATGGTATTGTAACATCAACATTCTCTAATGCCATTCTTACAAAAAATGACGGGCTAACATGGAACAATGAAAGTCATGGATTAATAACAATATCAGCTTCTCTGAAAATCAATGATTCAACGGCTATAATGGGAGTTACTGAAGAAATAAGTTATACATTAGACAAAGGAAATTCATGGAATTCTATGAGTTTTATAAAATCTGCACCAATGGCTTTTTTTGCCGGAAACGGTGACACTGTATATGTTGTTTCTGCGGGGACAACAGGCGACTTTTTATCTTTTACACCAAACTTAGGGGTTGCAGTTTGGGAAAATCAGGATATTATGGATGATTTTATACCACGCGGGTTATACGTTAAAAAAGCAGATGAAATATACGTTACAGGAGAATTTATAACCTCTGAAACAGGAGGTATTCTTAAAACAACAGATTTAGGATTAACATGGTCTTTTTATGATACAAATCTTAACGAAGTATTGTACGATATTGAATTTGTAAACGATTCAATAGCCCTAATTAGTGGTTCAAATGGGTTATTATTACGTTGGAACAGTAATTCTAAATTTGAAACAGTTGGAATTAATGATCTAAATAAAAAAAGTACAATAAAGATTTTTCCTAACCCAAGTAATGACCATCAAAATATTACATTTTTTCAAGAAAATTCCAAAGAGGGAAGTATTAAACTAATTGATATTAATGGAAGAACTGTACTTGATGTTTTTAATGGTGAATTTAACCAAGGAGATAATAGTTTTTCTATTGACTTAACCTTATTACCAAATGGAATATATTTTTATAAAATTCAATCGGAAGATAAAGTGGCGCAAGAAAAAATAATCAAATTATAATATACTTAAAATGAAAAGCATTTTACTTATTTTTTTATGTTATCACATAGCTGCGAATGCTCAATGTGATGGTTTTTCTGCGACAATAGAAAGTTCAAACCCTATTTGCAATGGCCATAGTGATGGGAAGGTAGAAGTAACGCTAATAGAAAGTGGGACTGCTCCCTTTTCAATCGAAATAACTAACATTGATGATATAATTGTTAATCCTTTTAGCTCTCCGAGTACTGGAAATTCTTTAGTAGAGGGATGGTATTTTATACATGTAATAGATGCGTTCGGTTGTGAGGCAATAGATTCTATTGAGTTGATTGATCCGATTCAAATGAATATTGAAAATGTTGAAATAATAGAACCTAGTGAAGTAGCTATTTGTGATGGTAGCATAAATATAGTTGAAGTTTCAGGAGATTTTGAAACCCTCTCTTATATTTGGGCTCCTGACATAGATGGAATATCTGGAATTGGAGCGAATATTCTCCCTGATATTTGTAGTGGAAATTATACTTTGCACATTGGAAATGAAAAAGGATGCGCTATATCTGAAGAATTTGAAATAGGGTTTGGATTATCAGTTGAGCAAAATAAACTTTTAGATGCGATTCAAATAAAATCATTTGATTCAGGATTAATTATTGAAAATACCATCAAGAATTTGAGAATAAGAATTTTTGATACAGCAGGCAAGCCTATTTCTAATTCATATTTGAATTTAGGAGAAAATCAAATTTACCTTTCTAATACTAATAGAGTTTATTTGTACCAGTTGGTTTTGGGTAATGAGGCTATCCAAGTAGGTAAGATTGTTTTTTAGAAGTACCATTTATGAGTCAGCTCATAACAAGACAGGCTTAAATCATTAATAATCTTTTTTTAACTAAAACTTCTATTTTATTCCGAGTATTATTTTCTTGTCTCCGGTTGAAAAAAATTATTTATTATGCTTTACTCTTAAATAGATTAAAATAAGTTTTTTTAGTTAAATTGACTTCCTTATTTAAGAAGCCTGAAACATAATAAAAAATGCAAATAGATTTCTTACCCGCTAAATGCGGTGATGCAATAATCATAAAATTCATAGATCATTCGGAAAAGAAAAGGCTAATTGTTATAGACTTTGGAAAATCACGAAATAAAGAACTCAAAGGATGGATATCTAATCTAAAGGACGAAATTGGAACTGATGGTCAAATCGATCTTTTTATTATTACTCACATGGATGATGACCATATTGGAGGTGTAGTATCATTGTTTAAAAAGGACGATAAAATAATAATCCCTAAAGTAAATGAATGGTGGGTTAACCATTCACTTGAAATAGAAAAAGAAACCTTAAATAGAAAGATTAACGCTGAACAATTAATTGATGTTAAGGAGAATCTTACTGAAATTGGTTAGTGTCCTGTGAAGCCAACTATTAAAGGAGAAATTAGGCTTGTTGCAAACGCAAAAATAATTGTATTATCTCCTGATGAAGATAGTTATAATGCTGCCAAACAAATAGCGTTTAAGGCAGAACCAAACAGAAAAATCGCCGCAAAAGCGGCAGACCACTCACTGTCAATCGAAGAATTATCTAAACGGAATTTTGAACTAGATGATTCTAAAGCAAATCGCTCTAGTATCGCATTTTTATTAGAATTGGATGATACGAGAGGTCTTTTTTTAGCAGATGCTCACCCTGATGTTATAGTTAATTCTATACGAGAATTTGAACTAAATAATAATTCCGATAATAAATTAGAATTAAGCTTTATAAAAATTAGTCATCACGGCAGTCGAAAAAACACCAATGATGAGCTGCTTGATATAATTGAATGCCAAAATTATGTGATTTCAAGTAATGGTACGAATGGACACCTTTTGCCAGATAAAGAAGCATTAGTTCGAATTATCAAAAAAGGAACTATAGAAAAGCCTGTAAACATATTTTTCACGCATGATGATAAAAAACTTAGAGCCATTTTTACTCATAAAGAACTAACTGATAAAGCTTTTCATTTCAACATTCATTATCCTAATCCAATATTAACATACCCATTTCAGAAATGATTCAATCTAACGAAAACATATTATCCAAACTTTGTGTTAAGGTTCATTCTAAAGATAGTGGTGAAACTGGTACAGGCTTTATCTTGAAGCAATCACAATCCACAAATAAAATTTACATTTTAACGACGAAACATTGTATTTGTGGTAATGATTTTAATTACCCTCTCAATATTAGCGCAATGTCTATCGAGTTCAATTTTAACGGAAGGTTTCTTAAATACCCCTTAGAGAAGCGGGATCAAATCCTATTAAATGATGAGAATGAACCTGATATAGCGATTATAATCGTAGATCAAAATCATATTGAATCTTTAATTGGAGAAGTACCCGTAATTTCTGCCATAACAGATCATAAGGGTATCAGAAATTGTGTTATCTCAGGTTATCCCAGAGAATTTAAATTGAATAAATGTAAGACAATAAATTGCTCATTTGACACGACTGCTGAAGTAAGTAAACTTGAACTATCTCCACAAAGTAATATTGAAACAATTGAGTTTGATGATAAGTTATACTCAATTCAAGGCATGTCAGGAGGCCCTGTGGTAATAGAGAATGATAAGCAACTCTATTTATACGGTATTATTGATCTCTTTGGTGGTTGGGAGAGATTTACAGGTTCAACAGTAATTGCTTTCAACGAATTACTCTCAAAAAATGATGATGAAAATATCCAATATTCCGAATTAGAATTGGATGCTGAAATTGTGTTAGGAATTGCTAAGCTGAATTTAATAACAGAAGAAGAGTTTAATCGACTACATCTGAAAAACAGAATCGGTTCTGTTCATTTTGAAAGGGATAAAATTGTAGGTGAAGCTGTTAATTTTCTTGATGAATCTAAATTACTCATTGTTAATGGCAGTGGTGGAGCGGGCAAAAGTGTCATATCTCAAAAAATCCTAAACAAACAGCAAAATATTAAAAGTATTTTCATTTTTAGATCAGATGAATTATTACAAGGAACTTTATCAGGTTTTCTAAATAAAAGAGGAATAACTAAATCCCTTAATGAAATTCTTAACAGCCCAATTTTGTTAACGGAAAAGTTAATTTACATTGATGGCGCAGAAAACTTATTGGAGGCGCATAACTTTGATGCCATTGAGACTATTTTCAACATAATTTCTCAAAGAAACGATTCAAAGGTGATTCTTTCCATTCGAAGTAAATATGTCGAAAGGCTTGGTTCGGTTTTAGGATCTATAATGCCCGAAAAAAAATCATTTATTGACGTACCGCTATTGTTCGAAGATGAAATTCAAGAAGTAATAAACGAATATAATTGGATTAAGCAATTATATCAGAACCCAAAGCTTAAAGAAATTCTGAGAGTTCCATTCTATCTTAACCACACCATTAGTCTTTCGAATGTAATATTAGAAGAGGGAGAGATTAATAAAAGAGGGTTGATTATAAAACTTTGGAAAGGGATTATCGTAAGCAACAACCCTTATCGTGAAAATGCTTTTCAAGAACTTGTAGTTCAAAGAGCAAAGGCAATGAAACCATATATTAAACCATCATTCATTGAAAACACTTCCGACCTTATAGCCGCTTTAGCTGAACTCAATCAAGATGAAGTTGTCTTAGGAAATGAAGATAATTATGGTGATTTAGAGTATGCTCCTGCCCATGATATATTTCAAGATTGGGCATTAATCAAATATGTAAACAAACTAAAGGAAACTTTCCCTACTTTATCAGATTTTTTGCACGAACTCGGGAGTCAGTTAGCTATTAGAAAAGGTTTTAAATTATGGATTACAGACCAAATTGAATTAGAAAAATTTGATGAAATAAATAATGAATTTATTGATGGTTTAGATGATGAAACTGACCATTTTTTATTTTGGAAAGATGAAATTATTTTAGCGATTCTCAGATCGGAGAACCTAGAACTCTTCATTCATGCATGCAAAGATGAACTTTTAAATAATGATGCACTATTGTTTAAGCGATTCTCGAATCTTTTATTGATTTCCACTCCAGAACGTGATTTGATAGAGAATATAAAAGAGACAAATTTTTTCGTTGATGAAGAAATCGAAAATGCTTGGCGCGTAATCATTAATTTTCTCCACGAAAATATCGAATTGATACAGCCCAATAATAATTGGATACTATCATTTTTAAAAAAATGGAAGAATAGAGCCAAGTTGAAGTTGGAAAAGGTGGATAGTAATGAAGCATTGAACAATTTATGTAAGGCTTTCATGCTTAAAAGTGATAAGTCAATTGGGCATAACAACAAATCTAACAGAAAACTCCTGTTAGATGCTTACATCAAATCAAGTACCATTGATTCTAAAGAATTGGAATCTTTAATAGAATTCGCAATTGATTATGAAGTGGGAATAAATGATTACCGCTATAGAACTCGATATAATAGAGAAACAATTGACCCACCGAAATCTAAGCACGAGCTATTTCATTACTTCAAAGATATTTTGAATAAAATGAAATCGGGAATAGGGTCTGAAGCATTATGCTTTTTGTTTCCAGAAAAAGTAATCGAATATAACTTCAACGCATGGAAAAAAGATAAAAGGCACGACGATTCTACAGAAATGTTTTCTTACGCAGACACTTCGATTGAAAGTGAATTTGGTTTAAGTCCGAAAGTAGAGTACAATTATTTTCTTGCTTCTCCTTATCAAACACCAATTTTTAACCTTCTGCAATCTTATACATTAAAAACAATCAAGGAAATTTGTCTTTTTTTTAATGACGTTTCTAAGAAATATTTTAAAAACAAATCTCATCTCCGATCGGATGATACAACGAAAGTCACTATTATTAATATAGATGGAAACCCAAAAGAATTGGACGGAAGTGGTTTATTATGGGCTGTTTTTCGGGGGACGGTTCAAGTATCACCCTATCTTCTTCAATCAATTCTTATGGCATTGGAGAAATATCTTTTAGATCTATCGGCAAAAAAAGATGAATCATCAAAAACTTTATTGGACAGATGCTTGGAGGCTATATACGAGAACAGCTCTAATGTGTCTACAATTGCTGTAGTTTCAAGTCTAGCAATGGCACATAAGCAGCCAACTTTAATCAAGAAGTATATACTACCTCTATTTACCGCTCCAGAATTCTTTTCATGGGATATACCAAGGTATAATGGAGGAAGAACTCCACTTGCTCCTATGGGAGATCATCCAATTATACAAAAAGAACGATTTGAATCAAATCAATTACCACATAGAAAAGAGTATTTAGAGCAATTTCTTATTCGCTTGAGTTTGACAACAATAATGGTTGAAGATATTTTAAAGATAATTGACTATCACTACAACAATCGCATTTTTGATAACGATACGTGGTCTCTTATGTTGAACCGTATGGATCGACGAAAATTTGAATTTATTGATGAAATTGAAACAAAAGGACAAATAGAAATCCGTCCTAAACTAGATAAATCACTCGAAGAGACTGTAAAGAAAAATGAACTAGAAATATCCGCCATGACGGTCAAAATAGGTGCTATGAATTGGGTAACTGGGATAATTTCTGAAAATGACTTATCCAACAACAGTTATGATAATTGGAAAGAATATTTCGAGCAAAATCAAAAGAATAGAAGTATTGGTGGAATGTTTGATGCGAGTTCAGGTATTGCTCATATCGGTCTGAAGTATCACTTATCAAAATTAACTGATAAAATTATTCAAGAGTGCATTCAAATCATATTGAATAGCGCTGAAATTATTTTAAAAGATAGTGGTTTAGGAGAACCTTATCTTCATAGTGGGAGTTTTGAAATCGAACCAACTCTTTCGGCTCTTGTCACAATTACAAACTTGCAACCTAAGACTATGCAGGTTAAAACTACATTAGTAAGAGGAATTTTAGCACTCAATATTGATAGCGGTATTGAAAATCCCCTCTTTCAAAAGTTAGCAAATGAAATTTGGCGCATCAACCCTGAATTTGCGGGGGTTGTCCTTAACACCCTCCTGAATTTTAAATCCATTGACCAGACCAAACCCGAAATCACCTACCAAAACAAAAGAAAGGATGCAAAAAACATTAAAGCATACGCCAAAAAAATCTCGAACTTCCTAAAGCTCGCCATTACTAATAAGTTGAACTCTGTGAACATATTAGAGTCACCAATTAATTTTGGTGACATGACATATTATCGCCGAGCATTTCTCTTCATACCAAACGAAGTTAGACTTACGGATAAACCACTAACCTTTACTCAGGATTATACATCATTGATTCAGTATTTGCCTGCATAAAACGAGAGGGGAAAGATGATTTGTTTTTTAATAAAATCATTCGGGAATATCAGACCAAATATGCGTTGCTTGTACTTGATCAACCGAATAACATTGTTACAGCTTTATTAAATAAAGTTTTAGGTGTTTTCGTTAAGCTAATCAATGAAAGAAAGGGAATTCCGAAAGATCTTTATTTTTGGGCGGACGGTTGTTTAGAAGCAATAATATCCGAGCAAGACAAAAGTACTAGAGAGCAATGTGATACCTTTTGGTTTATATGGGAATGGTTATTAGAATGGCATCAAACCAACGAAAAATTGTTTATTCATAGGTTATTACTAGACCTATCTTGGAAGGATACGGCTAATAAATGGAATACAATCGAAGGTAAGAAAGAGTTTTTCTTTGAGGCTCTTAAATTAGTCGAACCAAATCAAATTTCTTATGTGGTACAATTGGCATCTCGAATAGGGTTTGAAGAAATGGGCGTTGAATTACTACCTGTAGTGGTTGAACTTTCTAAAAAAGGAGACTTTGAAAATGTTAAACTAAAAGATTCAGAATTATGGATGCAAAAATTGTTTACGTTGAAACGAGAGCAAATAATCAAGAAACAACCTCTATTAAATGATGTCATTTACATTTTAAATCAAATGATTAAGCGAGATTCGACCGTAGCATTTGAAATAAGGGATGTTCTAATTTCGTATAAAAATGCATAAGAAGAGTTCGTAAAAAACAGTAGAACGTAAATTGATTACGTTCTGAGGAAATAACTTTGCATTTTAACAAAATGCAAAAATTATGAAAAAGTTATTTAAAACGATTCCTTCTGACTGGTTATATCAGTTGGTAACATTATCCCTTATAACCACTTTTACTTTTTACTTACTTGAAATTGCAGATGACTTTAAATTAACCCATGAATTTTGGGGGCTACATGATCGTTTGTATCTCTATACCTTTTTAGGAATTCAATTTGTAGTAAAAGTCTTTTTTTATTGGGGCTTATTTCTAATCTTTAAAAAAGCACTCTTCAGATTTCTACGAAAAAAATCAATTCATTTCATGCGGCAATTTCATTCTTGGAGTGACAAAAAAACAATTGTTGAAATAAAAGAATTATTAGTCACCATTTTTGGTATGCTTGACCTACAAAGGCAAGATCTAGATGATATAGTTGTCGTTACCGAAGAACAAGCTGATCGAATAATGAAAAATGGAGTGAAGTGGTTCTGCGTTTTTATTCACTTAGCCTTAACAGCTATTTTAGTTTGGCATCAAAATATGTGGTTTGTATTACCTCTATTGATTGTCATTCTATTCATCATTATTGCTTATTGGATTGGTGTTAATTTGTTATTTAGCAATGCCAAAATTGTTGAAAAAGCAAAAAAGGAACTTGATAGATGATATTTTGAACATCTATTATTTATTCAAATAAAGAAGAACATAAAAAAATGACACTACAGTAAACACAACAAAATATCTTCAGCTACAATTAAGTTCGATATTTGTCCCATCTCGAGTACAGAAAAAGCCTTAACAAAATTGTTAAGGCTTTTTTATTTATTATCAACACTTTATGGGAGCTTCCATTTCTCATAAATAGAAAAGTTCCGACACTAAAAGTCGGAACTTTTTGCTTTTTAAAAAACACTAGTACAACAGTAGTACAACAAATTGACTGCTATAGAAGTGGAGTTACTCCAAAAGATAGGAGAGATTAAAACAGGCTAATAGCCTGAGTTCGATTCTAAAATAGTACAATTTGATTCGAGTTTTCTTCTTGAAATTT
>CAYPZN010000010.1:0-74838 GCA_964415335.1 uncultured Crocinitomix sp. | reverse complement strand
GAATCCTTCTTGAATTGCATGTTGATTTTTGATACAGAAGATAAATTCAACTCCTAGGCCAACAGCATATGAAACGACAACAATTGGTAAAACTTGAATTAAACCGTAAATTGCTTTATCCCAAAAAAGGTCACAATATCCACCTGCAGTTCCTTCTGCTACGTAATGCCAATGACCCGTGTTATAGATTCCAAAAAGTAAGCAAGGAATTAAAGCAACGATTACAGTAAACATTGTCCGTTTCAAATCAATTCCATCACGAATATGTGCACCTTTTTTTGTTGTTTCCCCAGGGGTAAAAGCAAAGGTGTAAAGCGCATCCCAAACTGGGTGAAACTTGGCCCACTTGCTCTCATGAGTGGGTTCCAGTTTACGCATAAATTTTTCTAAAGATTTCATTATAATGGTTAAATTTTATAATTCAATTACATGCATTCTTCTAAAATGACATCTAGTCCTTGACGAATTTTATCTTGGATATCTATTTTTGAAGTACAAACAAATTCGCACAAAGCAAAGTCTTCTGGAATAACTTCGTAAATCCCAAGATTTTCCATGAGGTCAATATCGTTATACATAGATGCTTTGATCAATTGCATAGGATAAATATCAAAAGGGAAAACTCTTTCCATTTCTCCAGTAACAACAAATGCTCTTACCTCTCCATTAAGGTTAGTATCAAGATTTCGTTTTTTTCTTGGTGTTAACCAAGAAAAGTATGAACGATTAATGGAGAACTTACCAGTTCCTGGTCCCATCCAACCTTTTGTTAAAACAAATTTTGGGTCAGAGCCTTCAGGAATTACAGTTAGTTGAGAATGATAAAAACCTAAATAACCATCTGCTGAGATTTTATCTCCAGTTAAAACGTTCCCACTAATATATCTTGGATTTTCTCCAGAAATATTATCCGCAATTATAGAAGCAATTGAAGCTCCAATATTCGTTTTAACGTATTTGGTTTTCTTTACTTCAGACCCTGTTAGTGCGATAATTTTTGAAGAATCAAATTTACCGGCAATAAGAGAACGTCCAATTGTTGCAACATCCAGTGCATTTACTGTCCATACAACTTCACCTTTATTAATTGGATCAATATGATGAATTTGCGTTCCTACGTTTCCAACGGGGTGTTTTCCAGAAATAGTGTGAGATTGAACGCCTTTAACACCGGTAAAAGTTGCGTCAGAATTTACATTTGCTCGAGATGTTAAATGAATTTTTCCATTTGTAAGTTTCGATAAAGCTGTAATTCCAGTCTGGAATGCTTCTTCTTCTCCATGCAAAATGTAATCGTAATCTGGTGCTAAAGGAGAAGAATCAAAAGCAGAAATAAAAATTGCTTTTGGAACATCTGTTGGATTAGCAATGATATCAACTGGGCGCATTTTGATAAAAGGCCAAAGTCCTCTTTTTAAGATTTCTTCTTTGATCTTTTCACCGTCAACACTATCTGGATTTAATTGATCATGTCCTTCAGCATCATCAGACCCATCAGATTTAATACGAACTTCAAGAATTCGTCTTTTTTCTCCTCGTACGATATCAGTAATCTCTCCGGATACAGGTGATGCGAATTTAACTTCTTCTTTGTATTTATCACAAAAAATTATTGTTCCGGCTTTCACTTTGTCTCCAACCTTAACGGTCATTTTTGGCACAAGGCCATGGAAATCAGGTGGCTTAATTGCAAATGCAGAAACTTCAGCTGTGGCTTTTACTTTTTCTGCTTCACCATGCAATTTAATATCCAATCCTTTCCTTAATTTGATAGTCCTTGACATATCTTATCTGGAATTTATTTAGAATAAGTCGCAAATTTAGAAATCAGATGCCTTAATTAAAATCTTTTTGAGTGCAAAATCCTAGTTTAGAATGATTCTAAATAATACACTTGTCATTAATTCAGGCCTATAAAATAGATATGAGTTCGTTGACGCCTTGAATTTCAACCGATTTGACACCGTGATCGATTTTATGAGGGTTAAACAAAATGGTCTGAAATCCTGAATTTTGAGCTCCCAAAATATCCGTCTCAGGGTTGTCTCCAATCATTAAAGATTCATTTGCTTTAGCATTGACTTTTTTCAATGCTGTTTTAAAGACTAATGGATTAGGTTTGTTTACTCCAACTTCTTCGCTACATAAGATTAAATCGAAATATTTAGTTAAATCACAATTATTCAATTTTAAATGTTGAATTTCTTTAAAACCGTTGGTTATGATATGCAAATTATATTTTGACTTTAAATAGGTAAGTGTTTCATGGACATTGGGGAAAATATGCGTTTTATTAGGGCTGCGTTGTACATATAAGTTACCTAACTTTTCCGCTTTTTTCGGAATGTTGGAGAGATTAAATCGTTTTAAAGTGTCCAAAAATCGACCAGTTCTAACTTGTGATTTTGTCACTTTTCCATGATTGTATTTATGCCAATAAACGGCATTTATTTCTTTATAAGTTTTAATGAAAGCTGTCAAGGACTCTATTTCTTGATTTAATTCTAATTCAAAATAAATTTCTTTTAACGCTTCTGCTGAATTTCGGTCAAAATCCCAAAGCGTATGATCTAAATCAAAAAAAATATGCTTGATACTATTCATTCGTTAAAAGAGGTAGATAATTGAACACATTAAAAAACTGTACGAAGACATGAAAATGACCATTAGTGGAAATGTTTTCCGTTGATCACCGTAAAATTTTGCGCAAACAATAGAACCCAAGGGGATTGAAAGAAATAATGGAGCCAAAACAGTGATTCCATAGATACCAACACCTCTTTTTAAACGAACCATGAGTTTGTTGAGCCGTGTAAACTTTCTTTTTTCTTTTAACGGAGTTCCATTTTGTTTTGCTTTTTCGATTGCTACTTTTCTTTTTTTAGAAGCTCTTTCCATAAAATAATCACTTAAAAAATAGAAAATACCCATTGAAAGGATCGCACCAGCGGTTGTTGGGATAAAAATATCCAAAAAACTTGCATTTAATTCTCCAACTTTTGACATTCCGAAAATTGTCCAATGTGAGAATAAAAATTTAAATGTACCGAAGATAAATCCCCAAAGGTAAATGGATGTCATAATGTCTATTCTTTTAAGCCATAAGCTAAATCTCCAGCATCTCCTAATCCTGGGATAATATAGGCTTTTTCGTTTAATATTGGATCGATTGCGCCAACCCAAATTTCAGTATTGGCAGGAAGTTTTTCTTCTAAAAATTTAATAGAATCACGACTGGCGATAGCTGAAACAATATGTGTTTTGCTCGGTATTCCATTTTTAAGAAGGCTTTCGTATGCAAGTGACATTGACAGGCCAGTGGCTAACATAGGGTCGGCAATAATTAAAGTTTTATCGATTAGAGATGGAGCAGCCATATATTCAACTTTTACGCGAATTGATTGATCACTCGTTTTTTCTCTAAAAGCAGAAATAAATGCATTTTCTGCGCCATCAAAAATTTCAAGAAGCCCTTGATGCATTGATAATCCTGCTCTTAAAATAGATGCGATTATTGGTTGTTGCGTTGCAAGATTAATTTTGGATTCTCCCAAAGGAGTTATAATTGTTTGTTGTCGATAATCAAATTGTTTACTTATTTCATAACCAATAAGCATGCTTACACGTTCCATGTTTTTACGAAATCGAATTGGATCCTTTTGGATTTTCTCGTCTCTTAATTCGGCAATAAACTGATTAAAGACGGAATTTGTTTTACCTATTTCGTGAACGTTCATTGCGTTTTAGTTATGTAAACCACCGTTTAAATTTAGTGTTTGACCAGTTATATAGTTTGCATTTTCCGAAGATAAATATTCAACGAGATGTCCTAATTGTTCTGGGTCACCTAGTTCTCCCAAAGGGATTTTTGTTTTAAGTTCATCTTGTGCTTCTTTGGGAACGTCATTAATCATACCCGCATTAAAATAGCCCAGAGCAATGGCATTTACAGTAATATTTTTATTTGCCAATTCTTTCGAAAGCGTTTTACTAAGCCCGATTAAACCTGCTTTTGAAGCAGCATATGCAGCAGTACCTATTACACCGGTTTGTGCAACTACTGAGGACATGAAAATTAATCGTCCAAAATTAGCATCTCGCATATGCGGAATAACGTGTTTGCTAACTAAAAAAGGACCAGTCAAATTAACTTTAAGTGTTTCTTCCCAATCTTTTTGATCGATTTTCCACGACATCCCGTTTCTTGAGACACCAGCATTGTGAACCACAACATCAATTTTTCCAAAATCAGCTATTACAGAAGCGATCAAGTTTTTGACTTCAACTTCATTAGAAATATCAGCTTGATAAGTCTTAATGTTTTTGGTACTAGTATTTGGTGGATTTGTGAGGTAATTTAGTGCTAAACGGAATGGTTTGTTTTCAAAAAAACGAATCAATTCTGTTCCTAACCCTCCAGAGCTTCCTAAAATCAGAATTACTTTCTCTTTTTCCTTATTCATTTTATTTTTTGATTCGTTTTAATAACTTAAACCATAAAGGAGTATTGTCAATGGTGTAATTATAATATTTTCGATCGATAGCACCAAATTTTTTATAAAATGTTGCTACGCCTTCAATACTAGAACCACCAAAATCGAAAATAACATAATCATTTTGAAACCGCTGAAAGGCAAAGTGAAATAGCGCATACATTACCCCTTGTTTTTTTTCTGCTTCTCCTGCAGCTCCCTTTAAATATGTAATTCTTTGCTTGTCCTTTAGAAAGAACCCACCAGCAACAAAAGCGTTGTTTTCGTCAAATGCAGCAATCATTTCTGCTCTTTCTCTTTTTAAAGATTGTTCCATTAATTGAATGAGTGCGTCCAATTCATTTTGACCTATAGAATCAATTTTGTGGGCAACGGTATTTTTGAATAAATCAATGAGCAATTTAGGTTCGTTTGATGATCTGAAATGATATTTTTTTTGTCCTTTTTTGATTAAGCGTTTTGCATTTGATCGATAATTATCTTCATAATTTGAACTTAAATCAATCTGTTGGTGTTTTCGAACGGATTTATCATTTAATTGAAGTTCAATTGAAGTTCTAAAGTCTAATGCCTTAAATTTTTCGGATAAAGGTGGTAAAATTGTGTTCCAATTAAATTGATTTCCAAAGATGTCATACTCACGTGTAAATGGGGCTTGGTATAATCTTTTAACACCAAGTTTTCTTGTATAGGGGAGAGGAATTACTGTTTTATAATCTTGGCTAACAAATGCTGCCCAATTTTGACAAACCGAATCTAAGTACCAACTGTAGCAAAAGACATTTTCAATTGCATTGTCAGCAATAGTTTTATCCCATTTTTCTATATCAATATCGTTTCGCTCTAAAAATATCATTGGTCATTGATCACATCAGAGAACGTCAAAAACTGGTGTTTATTGATGTTGTTTAAAATAAATTGTTCTAACTTTTTTAATGAATAAGGAGTGCATGCTTTAGGATGCCCGATAATAAGCATTTCATTAAACTTTTTCGCTTCATTTTTATTCAAAATATGCTGCAACTTTGTCACAAAATATCCATCGACCGAAGCTGATAAATTCATTCCTTTGGTCAGCATTTTCTTTCTTAATCCTGGAGAAGACATTGGATAACCATCACCAATTGATTTGTGTGATTTCGGAAGTAATCGCCCTAAAAGAAATAGCCGCCAAAAAAAGAGTGGTTGGTATTTGTAATTAGAAATAGGGTATTCCCAAAAAGAACCATTTTTATTTTCTTTACAAAGATCGTGTTCAAATTTCCAAATTGATTTTGCAGGCACTTCAGTAAAATCATAATAGTAGTTTCCAGCAGTAAACTTACCACCCGGAAAAACTGTTGAGTCAATTTTTAAATTGGCTTTAGAAAAAGCAGGATGAATACGATCAAATGGTTGTAGACACCAACCTCCTGCACGATAAGAATGAATCTCTTTTCCTGTCCAGCGTTTAAGAATATCCTTATATTCAACAACAATACGTTCTATTTCTAGATCTGAAAAATCAGCTAATTTATAACGACTGACGTTCATTTTCCAATTTTCGCCGTTGTGAATAGTGTCTTCCCAATGCGGATGAATATGTAATTGACAATCGTGCCCTTCGTTAATTAACGTTTGGATTTGCGCTTTTATAAGCTGATACTCTTTTTCGACTTTTGGAAATTCATTTTTAAAAGCCTCAAGTTGTTTCAAATAACCAGTATCAATAAAGAAAATCATTTTAACTCCAGTTTTATTCGCAATTTCACGAATCAAATTGGTTGGTTTTATGATACAGTTTTCAGCTGTTCCTGTAGGGTTACCAAAGAAAAGCTCGTAATCATACGTCAAAAACAATTTCATTTGGTAGCGTTAAAAGTGGATAAAATGAAGCGCTTTCTATTGCTCCATCTCAGATAGAAATTTCTCAGTTAACTCTTCAATTGAGTAACGAATGTTTTCAATTCTGAGTTTAGAATCGTTTACAAGAACTGAATTCGGATATTTATCAATAAATGCCTGATAAGCTTCTTTTGCAGCTGTTGTATCTCTCAATTCAAAATCTAAGTGACTTGCTTTATTGTACATTACATCTTCCATGCGTTTAAATGTTGGATATTCAGTTATTACACGCTCCAATAGTTTTACGCTTTTTTCTGGTTGCTTCAATGCTAATGCAAGGTCAGATGCCTTAAATAAATAATCCGCAGCTTTATCATCATTTGGGAAAATTGATGCAAAATCTTGAAAACTAGTGAGAGCAGTTTTTAACTCTTCCTCTTTCGGAAGCTCAAAAGAACTATTGATAAGATCTTCAATTTCTGTTAAATCAGTTAAGAAAGCAGCTGTATCAATTGACTTTTCATCTGTGACTGTAGGTTCAGGTGTACTTTTTTCTATCGTATTATTACATGCGATAAACAAAAATAATCCTGTTAAAAACAAAATAAAAAACTTCATAGATTTCATAATTCAATTTTTTTAATCTTCTTATTTTCTCCCTTTTTTTAATTTGGGAAACTTCATTCTATATGGCACGTCAACATCTCCCTTTGCAATACTTAGCAACTTTTTTTTGAGGATTCGTTTTTTTAACGGGCTCAAATAATCAGTAAATAAAACCCCTTCAATGTGATCGTATTCATGCTGAATTATTCTTGCCGCGTAGCCGTCATATTCTTCTTCAAAATAATTCCAATTTTCGTCATAATACGAAATTTTAATGTTTGGTTTTCGCATTACTTCTTCCCTAATTTTAGGAATACTTAAACAGCCTTCTGCAAAAGGCCACTCTTCGCCTGATTCTTCTTCAATGATTGGATTGATAAAGACTTTCTTAAATCCAACTAACCCTTCTGCCATTGGATCAGGTTCTTCTCCTTCTTCAACTTCAGCAAAAGGAGAAGCATCAATTACAAAAATACGAATTGATTTCCCGATTTGAGGAGCTGCCAATCCAACTCCATTTGCCTCATACATAGTTTCAAACATGTCTGAAATAAATTCTTTTAAATCAGCATAATTCTCTTCAATTTCTTCAGCCTCTTTTTTTAGAACTGGAGTACCATATGCAATTATTGGTAAAATCATTTTTGCGAATTAATTTCTGACAAAAATAGTTGAAATATTACATATTTACTAAAATGAACTAATATTGATGCATTCAAATTGAAAGCCCTTGTAAAGATAGAATTTACTTAACTTATTTGAAATGTAATTGGAGACACTTTATTCTATTTTATATTGGTCTAACTTTGAATTATGCAATGGGTTAAAAAAACAAATGGCTTTTTCTAGTATTAACCATGATACTGGGTTTAATGCCATATTCTTCTCCGCACATTTGGGGGAAATTAAAATGGATTTTTGGGGGAAGTGCATTTGATGATGAAAAAGGAATGAAACTAATGGATTGGTTTGATTTTACACTTCATGGATTTCCATGGGTGTTTTTAATTCTTGCCTTTTTACCATACTTGCGAAAGGACAAGGTATAAAACCATCTAGTTTCTATGCGATTGAATAAATTGTAGAGGGTTTAAATAACCTTCTGATTTTTTTGAATAGCCTTTTCCAATAGGTAAGTTAATATCAGAACGAATTTCAAAATGAAGATGAGCAGTATATTTACCGTTTGCTGTATCAATGGTAGCAATTGGTGTTCCTTTTGGAGTGTATTGCCCTTTTTTGACAAAAACTTCTTCTGAATGCGCGTAAAGTGATTCAACTTTTGTTGAATCATCAATATAATGAAGTATCCGGATTACATTTCCCCATCCTCCTTTAACATCTTTAGCAAAACAGACATAGCCATTTGCTATGGAATATATCGTATCTCCTAAATCTGTATTACCGCCATTATTGCCATTCCATTCATCTTCTAAATGAAAATTATTTCCAAAAGATTGTGCGTTATAGTACCCTTCAGCGTTTGATTTTCCTACAGGAAAATCAAACCCATTTGTATATTTTATCGTGTCGGTTAAGTTTAAACGAGGATTAATTTGATTGAAAGCGAAGTTGTAAGAAGGGCGTGCGAAAAAATGAAATAGAATCCAAAAAAAAGCAATTAAAGCAAGTGTTTTATAATTGTATTTCTGGATTGTTTTCATAATCAATTTTAACTAAAAACAAACCCTGAGCAGGTACTGATTTACCTGCTTGGTTTCTATCTTGATTGTCCAAGATGGCTTGAAAATCTTGCAGGTTAATTTTTCTAGTACCCAAATCAACCATGGTACCCACAATTGCCCGAACCATATTTCTTAAAAATCGATTCGCCTTTATTGTAAATCTAAATCCGTCAGGCGTACTTTCCCAAAACGCTTGATTTACATTGCATTCAAAGCTACTTATTCCTGTGATTGTTTTGCTGAAACACTTAAAATTTTTGTGATTTATTAACAATCCGCAAGCGTCATTCATTGTTTTCAAGTCTAAGGTTTGTCTTAAAAACCACGAAGTTTCATTTAAAAAAGGATTTTTTGATGTATGGATGTTATAATGATATGTACGAGCAGTTGCACTAAAACGAGAATGTAAATCTGGATGCACTTTTTGAATGTGATGAATTGAAATGTCTGTTGAAATCATACAATTCATTTTATAGACTAATGTAGCTTCGTCCAAGTCTGTATTGAGATTGAAATGAGCAAAATATTGACTTGCATGAACTCCCGTATCTGTTCTGCCACATCCAGTTATTTTTACTGGTTTTCCTCTGTTTAATTGTTCTAATGCGTTAGCTAATGTTTCTTGAACAGTAATTGCATTTGGTTGTACTTGCCAACCAAAAAAATGTGTTCCTTTGTAAGCCAGTTTTATGAAATAACGCTGTTCATTCATACTACAAAAATACAAAAACGAGTAATAGATGAAACGAATAGGATTAATGTCAGATACGCATGGGTATATTGATCCAAAGGTATATGATTACTTTAAAGATGTTGACGAAATTTGGCACGGAGGAGATGTTGGAGGAATCGAAGTGATCGAAGAATTAGAAAAATTCAAACCAGTTAAAGGGGTTTATGGTAATATTGATGACCATGTGGTGCGTGCAACTTGGCCTAAAGTAAATTACTTTGAATGTGAAGGTATGAAGGTTTTAATGACACATATTGCAGGAAAACCTTATCGGTATAATAAAGAAGCCTATGTTGAAATTGAAAAGTATAAACCAGAAATATTTGTTTGTGGGCATTCACACATTTTATTAGTTCAATTTGACAAGGGTATTAACAGTTTATGGCTAAATCCTGGAGCTTGCGGCTATAAAGGATTTCATAAAGTTAACACCTTACTCCGATTTGAAATTGATTTAGGTAAAGTAAAAAATATGGAAGTTATTGAACTTGGGCCTAAAACAAGAAGTTAAGGGCAAGTTTAGATGATTCCTGAAAAGTATCTTTTAAGAGAAGACTTCGAATGAATAAAATAAATTAAATTTGACAGCGTTAATGAGTAAGTAAGTTAGATACTTGCGCTAATTGAAAACGAAATGACACTGAAATCTAAATTTCTCTTTTTTGCATTTTTTATTGGAGCTTATGGTCATGCTCAAATCGGAGGAGAGAGCACTTATCAATTTTTGGATTTAGATTTTAGCGCTAGATCGTTGGCTTTGGGAGGAGATTATATTTCTCTTAAAGATGGAGACATTAACTTAGCTGTTGCAAATCCTGCTTCAATTAACGAAAAAGTAGACGGAAACCTCGCATTAAACCATTTTGTTTTTCCTGCAGGAATTAATTATGGACAATTCGCATATGGGAAAACAACTGAAAAGTATGGTACTTTTACAGGGCACTTAAGATATGTTTCTTATGGGCAATTTACACGAACTGATGAAACTGGAGTTGAGCAAGGTACTTTTACTGCTGGTGATTATGCATTAGGTGTTGGTTACGGAAAGCAATTAAACAAGCGTTTTTCGATTGGAGCAAACCTAAATCTTATTTTTTCTCATTTAGAAACTTATACCTCTTTCGGTTTTGGTGTAGATGTAGCGAGTACTTATTACAATGAAGAAAAAAACCTAACAGCTACCATTGTAGCCAGAAATATAGGCTATCAGGTAAAGGGATATACCGAGGATAATAACGAACCATTACCGCTTGAAGTATTGGCGGGATTAAGTTATAAATTTCACCATGCACCATTCAGATTAAGTGTGAATGTAAAAGAGTTAACGCGTTGGGATTTGACATATAACGATCCTACTTTAGTTCCAACAATTGATCAGTTAACTGGAGACACAATTCCTGTTCCAACATCAAGCTTTGCGGAAAAACTTGCTTACCATACTAATTTTGGATTCGAATTAGTTCCTTCAGATAATTTTCATGTGAGAGTTGGGTTTAATTTTCAACGCAGAGATGGATTAGGGATTGTTGATCGAAAAGGAGCAAGCGGGTTTTCTTTCGGATTTGGATTAAATGTTAAAAAATTCAAGTTTAATTATGGTGTTGCATTTTATTCTGCGGCAGGTGCTTCCAATGTTTTTGGAATTACAACAAACTTCTCTGAATGGACCAGGCGCAATTAGCTAATTTAGTTAACTCGGTTATAATAACTTCGTAATTCATCATTGGCATTTCTAACAACTTTAGCATAACTTCTTCTTAAAATAGGCAAAGACTGTAGTGTCCTAGAATAATACGGGAAAGGTTTTCTTAATTGATAAAAAGCGGCGTTTTTAAAGACAAGTGCTTCAAAACCAAAATTTGTTCCACCACCATATATTGTACGTTTTTCTAACCCATTTTCTGTCTTTGTTATTTTCGTACCAATTGGGTAAGTCGCCGTATCAGATTTTATGCGCGTAAATTCTGCGATCAAATAAAAAGGTGCATTCATTGTTATTGACTCATCTTTGAGTCCTTCTTCATTAATAAATGATACACTATCTATTGCGCCATTTTCAATTTTTTTTGAATCATCACTATAGAAAAAATAGGTAGGACAAAAATCAAAATACATTTTAAATGCACCAATGATATTCTTATTGATTTCCTTTTGTTTCTGAATTATTTCCGTTGCTTCCTCATCTCTATTCGTTTTTCGTAAGGCATCAATTAATGGCTTTCTGGTTCTGAGCCTAACGAGTAAAGCTCCATTTTGAAGGTTTTTTATTTGTTTTTCAGCATTTAATTTGTCTTGTTGTGATAATTGGTTGCTAAAGGTATTGTTGCTTTGAGTTTCGCCTGTAAATACGATAAAAAATAATGCTATAAAAAAAATAGGTTTCATATTTACATTGATTTGTGTTTGGGTTTAAAGTTAAGAAAAAGAATTGAACTGAATTCCGAGACTTAATTCCATGTAACTTATTGTCTGTTGATCGTATAAAGGTATAATACTTGATGTACTGTAATAAATGAGATTGTTATTTTTATTGCTTCTTGGGTTTTCTGTAACTGGATTTTCGCAAATTGACTTTTTAGAAGGCGATTGGCAAGGAGTATTGACCGATTTAAATCAACCGAATAAGAAAGGTACAGCTATATGGTTTAATTTTTCGATAGATAATAGTGGAAAATTAAAAGGTGAATCAAGGCTTGAAACTCCTTTTACAAAATTTTATGCGTATAAAAATATCAAAGGAAATGCCACAAAAAACAAAACATTGTCTTTTGAAGATATCCTTATCGGAAAGCAAAAAAATGGAGGCGGAAAGGCCTGGTGCTTGAATAAAGGAGAATTAACTTATAATGATTCTACTGGTTATTTAAAAGGAACATGGATTTCAAAAGATTGTAGAGGTCGATCAGGAGAATTAATTTTGTACCGTTCGAAATATGGGATGTCACGTTCTGACACTTTATCATTGTACCATTCTTGGTTTAATAATTTAGTTAATGATTTAGAAAGAGGTTGGAATGCGTATTATGTCAGAGAAGCGGAAATGCGAAACTTTGAGTTTGTTCCTGTTTATTTTGAGCATGATAAAGATTTACTTCGAAGTGAATTCAATACATACTTAAAACGAATGGCAGAAATTGTTAACTCACACTCTGATTTGAGAATTAAGATTATTGGGCATACAGATTCGAATGGGTCGGATGTTTATAACATCAACCTCTCCGAGCGAAGAGCAAAAAATGTCAAAACGTTTTTGGTTGGGTTAGGAATTTCTGAAGATAAAGTTGTGATTGAATATCGCGGGGAAAATGATCCTGCAATGTCAAATGAAACATCAGATGGAAAACGACTAAATCGAAGAGTTGATTTCGAGTTTATTTAAGAAACAACCTTTAGAAGCGTTTGCGATTTGTTTTCTGTTTCTTGCCATTCATCTTCTTCGTTAGACCTTGCTGTTATTCCGCCACCGACATAAAGCATCACTTCATTTTCGCGATACTCCATACACCGTAAATTGACAAAGAATTTTTTTTCTTTTGATTTCATTATACCTATAAAACCAGCGTAAAAATGACGATTATGATTTTCAAGTTTAGGAATATAATCGAATGCTTTTTTTGTTGGAATTCCGCAAACGGCAGGAGTAGGATGTAGTAGGGCAAGTACTTTTTTCCAATCAGAATTATTTTTCATCCGAGCTTTGATTGGTGTCTTAAGGTGCTGAACCATACCAGCTGTAACGGTTTCAGGTCCCTCGGAGGAAATAATATCACAATTGCCAACATTTAGCGCTTCTAAGATAACATCTGTTACCATTTTTTGCTCTTCAAACTCTTTGTTTGTCCATTTCTTTTCAGGAAGCTTGGTGCCGGCCAAAGACATGGTATTAATTTTTAGTCCGCTTGTTTCAAATAATTTTTCAGGTGTGGCTCCAATCCATGTTCCAATTTTTGGGTTTGTAATAACGTAGTTAAGTGTTTCTGAATACTTTTCATTTAAGTGATCGAAAATGACAAGAGGAGATTTTTCTGTGTTTATTTTCTTTGTTCGAGATAAAATAACTTTGTTAAATTGATTAGAATCAATCTCTTTTTTTAATTTGTTGAAACTATCCGTATAATCCTTTCTGGTTTGTTTATTTTCAAATTCAGCTTTGAAAACAAAATCAAAGTCCCTTGGTTTTATTCTTTTCAAGGCATCTATTTTTAGAACCTGTTTACCATCAAAAGAATGGAACACAATTCCATCATCATCTAGCTCATTTATCGTTCCAATTTCCTTAGTGTTTCCAGCAAAATAATGAACATTATTTTCATTGGGAAGTCGGTATGCTAAATAGGTTTTGATAACTTACTTTTTTTCTATTACAATTACTGTTAACCTTCCTGTTGCAACAAGATCTCCTTTTTCACTTTTTACATCAACTTGCCAAATATGAGTTGTCTTTCCGCAATGAATTATCTTGGCTTCACCCGTAACGATTCCTTCTTTTGCACCTTTTATGTGGTTCACATTAATCTCTAAACCTACAACAGCTTGTTTTTTTAAGTCAACAATTAAAGAAGATCCAATTGAGCCAAGACTTTCAATGAGCGCAGCACTTGCTCCACCATGCAAAAGCCCCATTGGTTGATGGGTCTTATGGTTGACAGGCATTGTACCGATAATAGAATCAGGATTAACCTTTATGATCTGAATATCGAGTTGTTCAAGCAACGTATTGGTGCTCATTTTATTGATTTCACTTAAGGGGATATTTGTGTTAATCATAAGTTATTTAGGTGCTTTAACGTATAAAAAATATGCAATAAAAGTAAAGAGTATGTTTGGAAGCCAGACTGCGAAAATAGGAGTGAAACCCACATTCAAAGCTGCAACCGTGGTAATTTGCATTGCAAAAATATAGAGGACACAAATTCCTAATCCAATTGCAATATTAATTCCTAAGCCTCCGCGAGATTTCTTACTTGATACGGAAACTCCAATAAGTGTAAGAATAAAAATAGCGAAAGGCGAAGACCAACGTTTGTATTTTTCAATAAGATAAATAGGAACTTTTTCAGATCCAGCTTTTTTCTGTTCTTCAATAAATTCATCCAGTTCAGCATTGTTCATTGCATCAACAATATTTGGTCTAAAGATTAAATCAGAGACACCAAAATTTAAGGCTGTGTCAAGTTCATGGTGTACCACAATATCATCATCAAATTTTCCAAAATATCTAATCTGCAAATTTTCAAAATGCCAATTATTAGATAAACTGTCTCCAGTTGCCTTATTTGCTTTGAGTCGATAAACAAGAGAGTCATTTCCTTGACTCCAAGACTCTAATAAAAAAGTTGAAATGACCTTACTTGTTCCATTGTAATGATGGAAATATAGAAACTCATTTTCTGACAATTGAATTCGTTCATCCAATTTGTTTTGACGGTCACGATAATAAACTTCTTCAAATTCTATTCTTGCATTATTTGAAGACGGTAAAACATAATTGTAGACGAGTATTGTAGCAATGACTAGTATTCCAGCAGAAATAAAATAGGGTCTCAAAAATCGATTAAATCCAACACCTGAACTTAGAATAGGAACAATTTCAGTATTTCCGGCCATTTTGGAAGTGAACCATATAACCGAAATGAAGTTCAATAAATAACTAAATTGTGTACCGTAGTAAACAAAAAAATTAGCGTAATAAGTGAATATAATTTCATCCCAAGGAGCCCCGTTTGCAATGAACTCGTTTAATTTTTCGGAAAGGTCAAAAACAATGCTAATTGACATTAAAAGGACAAGCATGAAAACAAATGTTCCCAAAAACTTTTTAATGATGAATCGATCGAGCTTTGTTAAAATCACAGGTTATATTTTCCGGCTAAGTATAGGAACAATTTCATCCTTCCAATCACTAAACGTACCTTTTTCAATTTGATTGCGTGCTTCTTGTACTAACCAAAGATAAAAAGCAAGATTATGAATGCTTGCAATTTGAAGTGCAAGATATTCTTTTGCATGAAAGAGATGTCTAACATAGGCTTTTGTATAAAACGAATCTACATAAGAGGTTCCAAATTCATCTAAAGGAGAATAATCCATTTTCCATTTCGCATTTTTCATGTTCATTATCCCATTACGAGTGAACAACATACCGTGGCGTGCATTTCGAGTTGGCATTACGCAATCAAACATATCAACACCGAGCGCAATGCATTCTAAAATATTTGCTGGCGTTCCAACTCCCATGAGATAGCGTGGTTTTTCTTTTGGTAAAATATCACAAACAAGTGCTGTCATTTCATAAAGATCTTCTGCCGGTTCTCCGACAGAAAGGCCTCCAATAGCATTTCCAGGAAGATCAAAAGAAGCAATAGTTTCAGCACTTTTTATTCGCAAATCTTTATAAGTACTACCTTGAACAATAGGAAACAATGTTTGTTCGTAACCATATAGTCCCTTGGTCTTATCCATTTGTTCAATGCATCTTTTTAACCAACGGTGTGTCATATGCATGGAATCTTTCGCATAATTGTACTCACAAGGATAAGGAGTACATTCATCAAAAGCCATAATAATGTCAGCACCAATAATACGCTGTATGTCGATAGCTCGTTCGGGGCTAAAAAAATGAGCACTGCCATCTATATGCGATTTGAACTCAACACCTTCTTCGTTTATTTTTCTAGTGCCAGAGAGTGAATAAACTTGGTATCCTCCACTATCCGTTAACAGTGGTTTATTCCAACCATTAAATTGATGAAGACCTCCAGCATTTTCAATGACTTCTAATCCAGGGCGTAGGTATAAATGATAGGTGTTTCCCAAAATAATTTGAGCTTTAATATCTTCATTTAGTTCATGTTGATGAACCCCTTTAACGGTTCCTGCAGTACCAACAGGCATAAAAATGGGAGTTTTAATTGTCCCATGTGCTGTTTCAATAGTTCCTGTTCGCGCTTTACTTTTCTCGTCTTGAGCCTCTAATATAAAGTTCATTTTGTTGATAAAAATTAGAAGGACAAATATACGTCATATTAAATTATGTCACCTTTGTACCAACAATGAATATGGATTTTATCCCTGAAATAAGGTTTGATTATACTGGAATAACATTCTTAGTGTTTTGCGGTGCAATAACTGTCCAATTACTTTATCTGTTTATTTTTCAATTGCGATTATTGTTCTATCGAAAAAAAGAAAAAGAAACGAAATCATTTCCTGTATCAGTAATTATTTGTGCAAGAAATGAAGAAGATAATTTATTTCAAAATTTACCAAAAATTTTAGAACAAGATTATCCTGATTTTGAAGTTATAGTGGTGAATGATCAAAGTGTTGATGATTCAAGGCATATTATTAAGGCTTATCAAAAACGTTACCCTAATTTACGTTTGATCGAACTGGAAAAAAATCGGCACCGAAAATTTGGAAAAAAAATCCCATTAACAATCGGAATAAAAGGAGCAATACATGAACACCTTGTATTAATTGATGCAGATTGTTACCCCAATTCGTCATCTTGGTTAAAGAAAATGATGCGAAACTATCAAGAGGGAAAAGAGATTGTTATTGGTTATGGCCCTTACCAAAAAGAAAAAGGCTTACTAAATAAAATGATTCGGTTTGATGCGACAACAATCGCTGCTACATATTTAAGTTTTGCAAATTCAGGAAGACCTTATATGGCTGTTGGAAGGAATATGAGTTATTCAAAAAAACAATTTTTTGAAGTAGAGGGTTTTAAAAAACATTATCATATTCAGTCTGGTGATGATGATCTTTTTATGCAAGATGCTGCAAACCGAAAGAATGTCTCTATAGAAATAGATACGGAGAGTTTTGTCTATTCAATCCCTAAAAAGACATGGAAAGCTTGGTTTAGACAAAAGCAGAGGCATTTTGGAACAGCTCCTAATTATAGACTTATTAACAAGTTATTTTTAGGAATATTTCCAATGAGCATGATTTTGATGCTTATATCTTTCTTTATTTTACTGATTAATTATGAATGGTGGTTATTTACTACTGCGCTACTTGTTATAAGATTCGTTTTTTACTGGTTGATTAACGGACTTTTATTTCGAAAACTTAAGATGGGGGATTTAGTATTCATCTATCCTTTCTATGAGTTATTGCATTTCTTTATGATGCCGTTCATTTACTATTCAATGGAAAGAACAGAAACAAGTAAATGGTAAAAGAAAATAATTTATCAGATAAAGGTAAAAGAGACTTAGCACTTGTTGAGAAAGCGCTTAATGGAAATCAGATTGCTTATGGTCAATTGATGGAAATGTATCGAGAATCTATCTATTTTATGATGCTTAAAATGGTGCGTTCAGAAGATGATGCAGAAGATTTGACAATAGAAGCTTTTGGAAAAGCATTTAATCGTTTGCATCAATATTCGCCAAGCTATGCGTTTAGCACATGGCTTTTTAAGATTGCATCTAACAATGCAATTGATTTTATTCGCAAGAAAAGGATAAAAGTAACTTCAATGGATACGGCCTATACGAATGATGATGGAGAAGCTGTTCGAATTGATGTTCGAAGTAATGAAAAAGATCCTGAAGAAGAAACAATGCATGCTGAAAAAGTACTCATGATGCGTGAAATTGTGAAAAAACTAAAACCAAGATATCGCGATTTAATTGAAAAACGTTATTTCGAAGAATTATCCTATGATGAAATTGCTACAGAAATGGATTTGCCATTAGGCACTGTAAAAGCACAGTTGTTTAGAGCACGGGCCTTTTTAGCGGATATGATTCAGAATACAAGAGATTCGATATGATTTCAGTCGAATTGATTTATAATTATTTCCCTGATCTTACAGCAATTCAAAAAGAACAATTTAAAAAACTATTTGATATTTATGCTGAGTGGAATGCGCAAATTAATGTCATTAGCCGTAAAGATTTTGATACGTTTTACGAACGACATGTTCTTCACTCCATTGGGATTGCAAAAGTAATTAGTTTTAAAGACGGATCAAACGTCTTGGACGTAGGAACTGGAGGTGGTTTTCCTGGAATCCCGCTCGCAATTTTATTTCCAGAAGTCCAATTTTATCTTGTCGATTCAATTGGAAAAAAAATTAAAGTTGTCAATGCGGTAAAAACACATTTAAATTTAGATAATGTTCAAGCTTTTCATCAAAGGGCTGATGAGGTAAAACCAAAGTTTGACTTTGTTGTGAGTCGAGCTGTAACTCACATTGATCGGTTTCTACCTTGGGTACAGAACACGTTTAAAAAGAAACAGCAAAATGCTTATCCAAATGGAATTTTTTACCTCAAAGGGGGCGATTTAACAGATGAATTCAAAGGGGTAAAGCAATATCATGAAATGATCGAACTAAAGCAGTATTTTCATGAAGATTTCTTTGAAACAAAGAAAATAGCTTACATCAAAATGATTTAAAATTCTTCAACTTCAATAATCTCAAAAGTAGTATTCGAAAATAACGTATCGAACTCTTTTCCAGAATCTTGCATGTCGATATCATCTTGCTCAAAAAACCACTTTACAGAAAAAGAATTTATCGGAAGTTTATCATTTAATTTTTGAATAACATTTCTGATGGCTAAAGCAGACCCTGTATTAAAATATTCTAATCTAAATGAAAGTACAGTATTGTCTGATGGACTATTCAAATAACTATCTAGCTCATCATGAATAGGCAGGTAGTAGCTATACGGATTTTCCGGAAGAGAAATTCCAGAAATTTCAATTAAACCATTTGCAAAATCAGCACTTATTTTAGGACAACGCTTATCGCCTTCAATCAAAAATGACATAAAAAAATCCTTTTAGTCAAAGATACGACTTTTTTAGATATATCACACCTTACGTACGGCAAAAGGAAAAAAAGTAGCGACGAGTAAAATTATTTACTTTTATTTACCTTTAACTCAGCAACTTTCTTTTTTAAAGCTTCTCCTTTTAATTCAACCCCTTCCCAGTAAAGTTTATACCCTTCTTGTTTTCCTGTCTTATCAAAAACAACCTGATAACCATGTTTTACGGTGAATTTATAACGTTCGATTAATGAAAGTTTTCCGTTAGGATGATAATGTTTTACTTCTCCATCTAAATTACCATCTAAAAATTTTCCCTCTTGTGCTAACTTGCCATTTGGATGGTATTTTTTAAACTCTCCATGTTGCACTCCATTTCTCCAATAAGTAAATTCTTTGACCTTGTATTTATCTTGAACAGGCTCATAAAAAATTACACGTTGGCCGTTTAATTTTCCAAGCTTATATTCTTCTTGATAACTGATAACGCCACGGTCGTCATACTGAATCCAAATACTATCTTTCTCTTGTCCAATGTATTTCCCCTTCGCCATCAAATAACCTGTTTCATGATACATTTGAGCGTGGGCTATTTTACCACCTGAACTAAAATTCATGATCACTTTAGTTTTACCAGATTCGTAGTAATATACAAACTTACCTACTGGTTTGTCATCTTTAAATTGACCTACATATTGAAAAGCTGTACTACTTTTATAGGGCTTTTTCCAAGTACCTTGTTTTCTCCCTTGACTGTCCTTTTGATTGACTTGACTAAACCCAATTGAAGAGATTAATGTAATTAATAGTATGATGTATTTCATGCCCAATTTTATTTCGTTTCTGACAGTAAACTAAAAACCTGATACAAATTTTCAAAAATATAATCAGCTTTAGTAGATATGTTACGACCATTTTTTAACAGTACAGTTTTCATTCCCAATTTCATACCAAATTCAATGTCGCTTTCCATATCACCAATCATTATTGCTTTTTTAAAATCAATTGATGGAAAATCCTTTTGTGCTTTTAATCCCATTCCTGTACCTGGTTTTCGGTCATTGCTATTTTCGGATTTTAATTGAGGTGCAAAGTAGAAACGATCAATATTACCTCCTGCATTATTAATTACATCACCAATAAAGCCATGAATAACATTTAAATCTTCAGCTGTCATCATGCCCTTTCCAATGCCTTGCTGATTTGTTACGACAAGGACTTTATTAAATATTTTACTGAAATAAGCAATTGATTCTGGAACTCCCTCTATAATTTTAAGTTCATTTAATTGTTTCACATAGTCGTCAATAAGACGATTATTAATTACCCCATCTCGATCAAGAAAAAGTGTCCAAGACTTATCAATTGGTAAAGAAGTTAATCCCATTTTTTGTATCATTAAAATGACTGTAATTAAAATTAATTGAACGCAATATCTTCAAAATAAACTAAAAATTGAGGCTAAATAAAAATAAATGCAAACATTCGCTCGTAGAGAAGTTGAACTAAGTTGGTCCCCAATCTTTAAAAAATAAGTGTGGGAATTTGGTTTCAGGATCTTTCTTTAAGAGTGATACGAAGAAAAAGGATTTGAAAAACCCTTTTCCGTAACCATAAAACTGAATTAAAACTGCCAAGATACTTTTTAAGCCAATAGCAACACTTTTATATTTAGTTGATGCCCCAAGAAATATTAATAACAAATAAATCGCATAGAAAAGGATAAAATACCAATATCCAAATAACAATAAAGCTAACGACAAAATAAAACCTGTTAAAAATACAAAAGGGAACCAATAAGTGATTTTAGTCGTTTCAGGATGCCAATGATTTAATATTGGACGCACTGCCCCAAATTTATTGACTTGAATATAGAACTTCTTCCAAGAGATTCGTCTTTTGTGAAAGACTTTGGCATCTTCAATTAGATCGGTTTGAAAACCAAGTTGCCATAACCGTATTGTTAAATCAGGATCTTCTCCAGGGTGAATATTTCCAAAACCTTTAGAAGCCAAAAAAGCTTCTTTCGAAATTCCCATATTGAAGCTCCTTGGTTGAAATTTTCCTAGTTTACTCTTTTTACCGCGGATTCCTCCTGTAGTTAAATAAGAAGTCATGCTAAAACTAATGGCCTTTTGCAATGAAGAAAAACTTTGATGGGCATCATCAGGTCCTCCAAAGCAATGCACAAATTGACGCGATAAATAAGAATCAACAACAGTAAGGTAATTTGAAGGCATAATAACATCACTATCAAGTATGATAAAATAATCTCCTTTTGCCCGTTTCATGCCATAATTTCTTGAACTCCCCGGACCAGAATTAGATTTTTGATAATAACTTATGGTGAGTTGGTCGTTATATTTTTTAATGACTTCTTCAGCCGTTTCAGAAGAACCATCCTCAACAATTACAATTTCAAAATCTCGTTGAAAATTAAACCTGGACATACTGTCCAATAACTCGTCTATTTCATTAGGTCTATTGTAAACTGGAATAATGAATGAAAAGGACAGGTGCATCAAATTTCTTTTTCGATTAAATAATTATTTCTTGTGGCAGAGTTACGTCCTATAAGTTCAGCAATAAAACCAGCAAGGAAAAGTTGCGTGCCTAAAATAATTGTTGTCAATGCAATGTAAAATTCTGGACGGTTGGCAATTAGTCTAGATCCAGTGTCAATAAATAATTTATTTATAATTAACCAAGACGTAATTCCTAGTCCAATCATAAAGAATAAGGTTCCAAGTAATCCGAAAAAGTGCATTGGCTTTTTTCCAAACCGTGTAATAAATGTAATGGTGAATAAATCTAAAAAACCGTTCACAAAACGATCTAAACCAAATTTAGTCGTACCATATTTTCTTTCTTGATGCTGAACAACCTTTTCTCCAATTTTTCCAAAACCAGAGGCCTTTGCGATAACTGGAATATAGCGGTGCATTTCTCCAAAAATTTCAATTGATTTAACAACTTCCTTTCGGTATGCTTTTAAACCACAATTCATATCGTGTAATTGGATACCACTCATCATTCTATTTACACCATTGTATAATTTGGTTGGAATCGTTTTTGATATAGGATCATAGCGTTTCTTTTTCCACCCTGAAACAAGATCATAACGATCTTCTGTGATCATTTTATAAAGTTCAGGAATTTCATCAGGACTATCCTGAAGATCAGCATCCATTGTAATTACAACTTGTCCTTTTGAAGCTTGAAATCCAACATGCAATGCTGCAGACTTTCCGTAGTTACGTTGAAATTTAATTCCTCTTACAGAAGGATTGGTGGATTGAAGTCTTTCAATTTCCGCCCATGAATTATCTGTACTACCATCATTGACAAAAACGATTTCATAAGAAAATCGATTAGCAGTCATTACTTTCACAATCCATTCGTGAAGCTCTCCTAAAGATTCCTCTTCGTTATAAAGAGGAACAATGACGCTAATATCTGTATTTTGCACTTCTTCCATTTTGATAGTGCTCAAATATAAAGAATAATCAACTTGTAGCTAGTATTAAAGTATGTTAAATACATTTTAAGTATTAAACATAACTAGTTTAAATTGCCTCTTAAATTAATGTCTCACTTTTAAGGTCCATTAATACGCTAAATGCTTTACTTACCATGCTTGTTTCTACTACAATGGTAAATTCATTTGTTGTTGAGATAACCTCAGATAAATTAATTCCTTCCCAAGCAATTTTCTTCAGTAAATAATAATATACACCTGAAATTTCAGTATTTATTTGAGGCAATTTCATTGTGATAGAAGAAAGTCCTGACATTTCGGAAATCATACCTTCTGTGCTAAAAAAACTAACAATATCTTTTTTAAACTGTTCATTTGTAATAATTGTTGTTTCTGTAACACCTCTTGAAACAGTGTAAAAATTATCACTAATATCTTTGATCTGATTTAAAAATTTGGCTTGATCTTGAGAGATACCAATATAATTATTAAAAGTGCATTTAACCAAGTTACTTCGAACAATTAAATCACCTAAATCGCCCATGAAATTTTTAATTTTCCGCTCGATTTTTTGGTTTGTTCCAGGAGGCATTCGTTTGATAGCCATTATTATAGCGCTATCGGAAACTTCTTTCCCCGTTACTTTTTTGATCTCTGGATTTAGCTTCCGTGCTAAAGAGCTAATGTTGATTAAACCTTCAGAAATTGCTTCTTGAATGAACGGAGATTGGTTGATAAGCCGTTCGATTACTTTACTTAGTCTGTCCATGTTAAAAATAAAACGTATTGTTAAAAATGCATTGCAAATATAATTAAAATAACTAATGTTAGATTACTTTACTTAGTCTGTCCATGTTAAAAATAAAACATATTGTTAAAAATGCATTGCAAATATAATTAAAATAACTAATGTTAGGATTTCTTACTTAAATTTGTATAAAAATTAAAACAAATGCAACGTACACCTTATTATTTTTATGACTTAGAGATCCTTGATCAAACCTTGGATACTGTCATTGCCAACACAAGTTCTGACTCTTTTCATGTTCATTATGCGATAAAGGCAAATAATAATAAGAAGATTCTTGAAGTAATTGCGAATAAGGGACTAGGAGCGGATTGTGTAAGTGGATGGGAAATAGAAGCTGCGGTTGAAGCAGGTTTTCCAAAAGAATCAATTGTGTTTGCTGGAGTAGGTAAAACAGACGAAGAAATTGAAATTGCTTTGCGCCACAATATTGGAATGATTCACTGCGAAAGTTTTGAAGAAATTTTAGTAATTAATCAAATGGCGGGAGAAATGAATTTTACGCCAAGAATAGCTTTACGCTTAAATCCGAATGTTAACGCTTTGACTCATGAGAAAATTTCAACAGGTCTAAAAGAAAATAAATTCGGATTCACTTCAAATGAGTTTAAAGAATTGGTAAAAGAATTACCTCTTCTTCAAAATATAAATATTGTTGGTTTACATTTTCACATTGGTTCTCAAATAACTGATATGACAGTTTTTGGAAAATTGTGTGAGCGAATTAATGAAATCATACCTGAATTCGAAACACAAGTTGGTGAACTAACTTATTTGAATGTTGGTGGCGGATTAGGAATTGATTATAGTCAACCTGACGCAAAAGCAGTTCCTGATTTTGAAGATTACTTTGATACGTTCAGATGGGGCTTGAGAAAATTGGATGTTCCTGTTCATTTTGAATTAGGTCGTTCAATTGTTGGTCAATGTGGAAGTTTACATACAAAAGTTCTTTACGTTAAAAAATCTGAAACGAAAACATTTGCAGTTGTGGATGCAGGAATGACAGAATTAATGCGTCCTGCGCTATACGGAGCTGAACATAAAATTGAAAAATTAAATGTTTCAGGAAATAATGGCGCAGAAAATATTTCATATGACGTTGTTGGACCGATATGTGAATCTTCAGACTGCTTTGGAAAAGAGATTGATTTACCGGAATTACACAGAGGTGATATTGTTGTAATTAGATCTTGCGGAGCATATGCAGAATCAATGTCATTAAGATACAACGGTAGACAGGCTGTAGGAAATAATTTAAAGCGAAGTGTAAATACTTCACTAAGAATGGTTAAAACAGCTTGAGATTAGTTTTCGGAGCAAATAGAATGAAGCTTTTTGAGTTCACTATTTCCTCTACTTACAATACCTTTAGATACTTTTTCTTCAACTAGAATCTCGATTTGGTGAATTACTTCAATTGCCAAGTCGGGATGTTTAGTTGCTATTTTTCGGAGTGCAGTCATTGAAAAGGCTTTGATGGCAACTGGTTCACTCGCACTTTTTAAATAGTTTAAAGCAATTTCAAATAACAAACCTTCTAAATCCTCAGGGACGTCAATAAATTGAAAAATACGCATTGTATTGCGTTTTACCGCATCTATTGGATTCGATTGAAGATGCGTAACAAGCTCAGTTAAATAAGGTTTAATTAATCGTGGTTGCTTTTCACCAATTACACCAACTGGTTGGCTTGCTCTTTGCACAATTCGCGTTTCTCCATTGAAATAAAGATCCATTAACACGGCAAATCGTTCTTCATCTTGACCAATAAACGCGATTACCTCATCCCAGGTTTTACGCGAATTCATTTTTAATAATTGTTCTGCTATTTCCATATAGTAATGAATTCTTTTTAGAGTCGTTTCAACACTTATAAAATTATTATCTTTGCTTTTCCAAAAATAAAGTTAAAAAGATGTTTGAAAATTTAACCGAGAAATTCGACAGAGCCTTTAAAGTTTTAAAAGGACATGGTCAAATAACAGAAATTAATGTTGCTGAAACATTAAAAGAAGTTCGTAGAGCACTTTTGGATGCAGATGTTAGTTTTAAGACAGCAAAAGAATTTACAAAAACGGTTAAAGAAAAAGCAATTGGTCAAAATGTACTGACTACAATCTCTCCAGGGCAATTACTGACAAAAATTTGTCATGAAGAATTGATTGCCTTGATGGGGGGAGAACAGGCAGATATTAACTTCAAAGGAAATCCTGGAGTTATTCTGATGTCAGGGCTTCAAGGATCTGGTAAAACAACTTTTTCAGGTAAACTGGCAAATTGGTTGAAAAACAAACAGCGTAAGAACCCACTGTTGGTTGCGTGTGATGTTTATCGACCTGCAGCAATTGATCAAATCCATGTTTTGGGAGAGCAATTAGGTGTTGAAGTTTATTCGAATAGAGAAGAAAAAAATCCAGTAAAAATTGCGCAAGCTGCAATTGCACATGCAAAAAGTAATGGATTTAATGTTGTTATTGTTGATACTGCTGGTCGTCTTGCTGTGGATGAGCAGATGATGGCGGAAATTGAAGAGGTTAAGAAAGCTATTGATCCAACAGAAACATTATTCGTAGTTGATTCAATGACTGGCCAAGATGCTGTAAATACAGCTAAAACATTTGATGAAAGAATTGATTTTGATGGTGTTGTATTAACCAAATTGGATGGTGATACAAGGGGAGGAGCTGCTTTATCAATAAAAACGGTAGTTAACAAACCAATCAAATTTGTTGGAACCGGTGAAAAAATGGATGCCTTAGATGTTTTCTATCCAAACAGGATGGCAGACCGTATCTTGGGGATGGGAGATGTTGTTTCACTAGTTGAGAAAGCACAAGAGCAATTTGATGAGAAAGAAGCGAAAAAACTCCAAAAGAAAATAGCTCAAAATAAATTTGATTTTGATGATTTTTATGGACAATTGCAACAAATCAAAAAGATGGGTAACGTCAAAGATTTGATGGGAATGATTCCTGGAATGGGGAAAGCTATGAAAGATGTTGAAGTTGATGATGATGCTTTTAAAGGAATAGAAGCAATCATTCAATCAATGACTCCAAAAGAAAGAGCGGAACCAACATTGCTAAATGGATCAAGAAAAAAACGAATTGCTGGAGGCTCTGGAACTTCTATTCAAGAAGTAAACAAACTGATTAAGCAATTTAACGAAACAAAAAAAGTGATGCACATGATGTCAAATAAAAAGAATATGGCAAACATGATGCGACAAATGAAAGGAATGCGCAAAGGAGGATTACCTGGAATGTAATATTCCTTTCTACATGTATAGAATATATCGAATATCCCTTTAAAACTAACAATATTAGGCTCCGGATCTGCTGTCCCTATTCTAAATAGAGCGGTCACAGCACAATACCTTAATATTAATGAAAGACATGTATTAATTGATTGTGGAGAAGGAACACAATTGCAATTGAGGAAATTTAAAGTTAAATTTCAGCGATTAAAATATGTTTTAATTTCACATTTACATGGCGATCATTTTTTAGGAATATTTGGACTTATTTCGTCTATGAATTTGCTCGGACGAACGCAAGAATTGACAATTTTTGGGCCTGAAGGGCTGGAAGAAATAATACGTCATCAATTTAAAATTACACAAGTTTATCTTGGTTTTGAACTTAAGTTTATAATGTTAAATTGCACGGACAAAACAAAAATTTTTGAAGATAATTCAATCGAAATTTTTGCTTTCCCTTTGAAACATAGAGTCACTTGTTTTGGTTTTCTCTTTCAAGAAAAAGAAAGAGATCGAAAAATTAATAAGGATCGATTAAAAGAGTACCGATTGACATTACCAGAAATAGTTCGTTTAAAAAAGGGAGAGAATATTGAACGTAATGGCGAAATAATGTTAAATGAAAATTTAACATTACCTCCAGAAAAACCATTGTCTTATGCTTATTGTACAGATACAAAGTATCTGGAAAAGTTACCCAATTGGATTGAAGGTGTTAATTTACTTTACCATGAAGCTACTTTTACCAAAAAACATATTGAACGGGCTAATGCAACAGGGCATTCAACGGCAGAAGAGGCTGCAACAATTGCTGAACAAGCGAAAGTAGAAAAATTGTTATTAGGTCATTTCTCTGCAAGATACAAGGATGTTACACCAATTCTGGAGGAAGCAAAGGAAGTATTTAAAAATGTGATTTGCGTCAATGACGGAGATAATTTTAGCCTTTAAGGCTTTTTGTCACCATCAATGGATGAATTATCATTCAAAGGCTCAAGAATTTCTTTGTCAAGTTGATTCCTTTCAAAATTAAGGATGCGCATTTCATGAAGAAGTCCTTCTTTAACAAGATTTGATTCTACCGGAAATGATGAAGGTAATAACAACCCATCATAAGATTTATAATCCTTAAAATAGGCGGCTCCTTTTATAAAAGTAAAAACTTCTCTGATGGTATATTCTAATTTAAAAATTTGTTTTGTATCTCGTTTAATCCAAATTAAATATTGATCAATTTTTCGTTGAGGTTTTGTTTTATTCCATGAAGCTAATATACCGTCACAGATTACACCGTCAATCTCTTTCTCTCCTGCATAGGCAATGGCATTTGCATTTTGAATACGTAAAGGGAATTCAATGAAATATTGGTAAGTTGGTAACCAAAAATAAGCATCTTCATCTTTTTCGAAAACAACATCATCATTGCTTGAAAAATGATAGGTTTTCCATGATTGTATCCCGGAAATCTTTCCAGATTTTTGCGTCATTCTGCCATTAAATGTATTTGGAACATAATCCAATCGAAGTTTCGTCTTAGTTTCTGGGTATGGGGAAGAACGTTCGCCCAATTTTCCGAAAAACTCCTCTTCAAAATCGACCGAATAAGTTGAAATTTTTTGCCAATTTTCAATTCCATGCGCTTTCCCCATTTCTACTAATAATTGACGACCTTTCATTTCGTTAAAATCTCTTTTTACTGTTTTAGTGCGTAAATCTGAACAATTAACGAATAATATTGCTGAAATAAGTAAGGTGAATAGCCGGGACAAAAACATTTTTTTTTTTCTCTGCAAAATTAGTAATATTTTATTGAATTTTAGATGATAATTTGATTTACTCTTTGGTTATTTTAACCGAAGTAATGTAAGGATTAACGATTATGATCTACACCATAAAAACAAATAAAAGAGATAATATAAAATCTATTGTATATTTGAATTTCATATGATTAATAATAAGAGAGAGCAGCTTTTTAGAGGGGTTATTGTGTTTATTTTCTTAGTTTGTTTTAGCACATCATTTACTCAAACAGACTCGACTGCAATAACCGAAAATGAATCAGTTTTAAGTGATACATCAGATTATAATCCAAAAAATGATTTTAGCTTATCAGCATTCCCTTTAGTGTTTTTTCTTCCTGAAACAGGATTAGCATTTGGAGCTGTAGGGATTTCCGTATTTAATATTGGAAAAGAAAAGAGTTGGCGAAAATCTCAAGTTCAATTGGGTTTAGCCTATACGCTTAAAAGACAAATTCTGATTTTCGTTCCATATGAACTTTATTACAAGAAAAATTGGAAATTTAATGGAGAACTTGGGTATTATCGATATTTCTACAATTACTTTGGAATAGGAATTAATTCTAATGCAGATGATTTAGAAACTTATGATGCGAATTACCCACGATTTTTAGGGACAGCATCTTATCGGGTTAAGAAATCATTTTTAGCGGGAATCCAATATCGTTTTGATCATTTTGATATTCCAAGGACGGGAGCTTTGTTAGCTTTAAATAATCCTGTTGGAATTAATGGCGGAACGGTTAGTACAATTGGTGTTTCGACAACATATGATACAAGAGATGATATCTTTTATCCAAGAAAAGGTATTTTAGCAACCACTACATTTGAAAATTCGGGAGGGCATACCTTAGCCGACTTTGATTATTCACTCTTTCAATTTGAGATAAGTCATTACTTTACGATCAAAAAACAACATACAATTGCAAGTAATTTCTTTACAGGCGCAACAATTGGAGAATCTCCTTTTTTCAATTACTTTTTTCTAGCTTCGGGAAAAAGAGCTCGTGGGTTTAATGATAGAAGGTTTATTGATAAAAATATAGGTTTAGTGCAAGTCGAATATCGTTTCCCAATCTATAAACGCCTGAGAGGAGCCGCTTTTTCTTCTGTTGGAACTGTAGGAAATGAATATCAGGATTTGTTTACAAACCGAAAACTACTTTCTTATGGAGCTGGCTTGCGCTTTCAATTGAGTAAAAAACAATTGAGTCATATTCGATTAGATGTAGCAAGAAGTTTTGAAGGATTCCAATTTTACGTAACAATCGGAGAAGCTTTTTAAACGTACATTATTCGTTTAGTAGTTCTATATATCGCTGACGTATTCGATCAGAAGGAGTCCCTTTTTTAAAGAGTTTAAAGGCAACATAATTTGCTCTGCTTACCTTTAACCAACTTCTACTTTTATACTTTCTTGTGCTAATGTAAATTGCTTTTGGGATAATACTTAATTTTCTGTTTTCCATTAATTTTTCAATCAATGGATATTCTTCCATAATCACCATTTGTTCATCAAACATTCCTAAGTCAAAGAAAACATTCTTGCGAATAAATAATGATTGATCTCCTCCCCTAGAAACAAGCCAATAAAAGCGCGTAAAAAATTCATTTACACGTAACATTTGATTTTTACTTTCAAACTTGCTTTTATAACAAGCAGCATGACATTTGTCTGAAAGGTATTTTTTGCAATCGTCGTAATAACTTTCAGGAGGAAGTGTATCAGCATGAACAAAATATAAAATATTATGTGTTGCTTCTTTTGCACCCATATTCATTTGTTTAGCTCTAGATGGAGCACAACTGATATGACGAATACCATAATTCGAAACGATTGAAAGTGTATCATCATCACTTCCGCCATCAACAACAAGAATTTCAATAGAAGGGTTATCAACAGTAAGTAACCGATCAATTAACCGTCCAATTGTAGACGATTCATTTAAAGTTGGTATAATTATGGTTATATTCACAAAAAAAACGATAAAATTAGTAAAAATGAGTAAGCCAAAGAGTAACATATTCACAATTCTTTCAATTCTTTTTGTCGCATTTTCGATCAATGTAAACGCTCAAGAGCATCTTAAACATGAGAAATGGACAAGTTTGTTAAATCAGTATGTTGATAGTGAAGGACATGTTAATTATAAAGGAATAAAAGCAGACGAAGACAAATTAGATGAATATTTAGCTGTATTAAGTGCTAATCATCCAGAAGAGTCTTGGGATAGAAACGATCGATTGGCTTACTGGATTAATGCTTACAATGCGTTTACGGTTAAATTAATTGTTAAAAATTACCCTGTCAAAAGTATTAAAGATTTAGGAGGGAACGTTTATAAAGTAAATACTTCTTGGGATATCAAATTCATCAAAATAGGAGAAGAAACTTACGATTTGAATAATATTGAACATGACATCATTCGAAAAGAATTTGATGAAGGCAGAATTCATTTTGCCGTAAACTGTGCTTCAGTTTCTTGCCCTCCGCTCAGAAATGAAGCTTATTTAGGAAGCAGAATAGATGAACAATTGGATGATCAGGTGCGTGTTTTCTTGAGTGATACAACAAAGAACATTGTCAAAAAAGATTGCGCGAAAGTATCAAAGATCTTTAACTGGTTTAAAGGCGATATTACTTCTGGAGGTTTAAGTATAGTTGAATTTATCAATAAATACTCAGACACTAAACTCAATAAAAAAGCAAAAATTTCATATCAAGATTACGATTGGAACTTAAACGAATAATTAAGTATATTTCATAAAATATAAATGAAGTCACGAAGCCTAATTTAGAGGCTTCGTGATTTTTTTTTTAAAATGTTTTTTAGCATAAACAATTTATTAGGTTTACATTATGCAAAAGGTAGCTTTAGTAACGGGTGGTGCTGGATTTATAGGTTCGCACGTTGCACACCATTTAATAGAAATGGAATATCAAGTCGTTCTATTGGACGATCTATCAGGAGGAGCAAAAGAAAACATTCCCAAAGGAGCAATCTTTTACGAAGGGTCTATTAAAAACGATCAACTCATAACAGAGTTATTCAATAAATACCATTTCGATTATGTTTATCATCTAGCGGCATATGCTGCTGAAGGTTTGAGTCATTTCATTCGAAAATTCAATTACGAAAACAACCTGATTGGAAGTATTAATTTGATTAATACTGCGGTTAATTTCAATGTAAAATGCTTTGTTTTTACATCATCAATAGCTGTATATGGAACAAATGATCTTCCACTAAAAGAATCACAAAAACCAAATCCTGAAGACCCTTATGGAATTGCTAAATATGCCGTTGAAATGGACTTAAAAGCAGCAAATGAACTTTTTGGGTTGAACAGTATAATTTTTAGACCGCATAACGTTTATGGTAAAAATCAAAACGTTAATGATAAATACCGTAATGTGATTGGAATCTTTATGAATCAAATTCTACAAAATAAGGCAGTAACAATATTCGGGGATGGTGAACAGACAAGGGCTTTTAGTTCAATAGATGATGTTGCCCCGTACATTGCAAATGCAGTGACAAATGAGAAAGCTTATAATCAGACATTTAATATCGGTGGTAAAACACCTTATTCGGTCAAAAATATAGCTTCACTTACTATGAAAGCAATGCAAAAAAATGTGGAATTTAATTATTTGGAAAAAAGAAATGAAGTTATACATGCTTACGCTGATCACCAAAAATTTGAGGCCGTTTTTCAACCAAAACCTCAAAAAAAACTAGAAATAGGATTAAAAGAAATGGCAGATTGGGTGAAAGAACAAAAGTTAAGTAAAGAAGCACTTTTTCAGGGAATAGAAATTGAAAAAAACTTACCAAATTCATGGAGAAACAACCATTAGTTTCAATTGTAATGGCAGTAAAAAACACTGCCCCTTATCTTAAAGAATGCATTGATTCAATATTGGCGCAAACCTATACTAATTGGGAATTATTGGCGGTGAATGATCATTCTTCTGATGAAACGCCTCAGATTCTGGAAACTTATAGTCAAAAGGATGATCGAATTATTTATCTAAATAGTGACCGTCCTAAATTGATTCCAACATTACAGGTTGGCTATGCAGAGGTAAAAGGAACATTAATTAATCGGATGGATTCAGATGATCGTATGCCTAATGATAAATTAGAAGTATTAGTAAAAGAATGGTTAAAATATGGAAAAGGGAATGTCATTGCAGGAGGAACAGAGCATTTTGTGGAAAAGGGTGAGGTAGGAGATGGTTTTTTAAAATATGAAAGATGGTTAAATCAAGTTGCCAAGACGAGCACGCATTATGAGCAAATTTACAAAGAATGCGTAATTCCATCTCATTGCTGGTTAATGCATAAAGAAGATTTTGATGCAATTGATGCCTTTGATCCAATTATTTATCCCGAAGATTATGACCTGTGTTTCCGAATGTATCATCACGGTTTGAATATAATTGGAATCGATAAAATTTTACATCATTGGAGAGATCGTTCGAATAGAATTTCAAGAACATGGGATGAGTATAAAGATAATCGCTATTTTGAATTAAAGCTACGTTTTTTCTATCAGATTGATCGAGATAAGAATAGACCTTTAGCATTGTGGGGGGCAGGAAGAAATGGAAAAGATATGGCCAAGTTATTGCTCGGTTGTCAAGATGATTTTTATTGGGTTTGTGATAATGAAAATAAAATCGGAAAAGACATTTATGGCATTAAAATGGAGCATTTTAATACGATTCAAGAATTAGAGAAACCGCAAATTATGATCGTTGTTGCTTCACCAGATGGAAAAAAAGAGATTCAAAGTCAACTGGACAGTTGGGGAATGAAAATAGTTGAAGACTATTGGTTTTTTGCCTAAAAAATTGCACCATTATATAAAACAATAGTGCAATCTCTATCAATTAATAGTTCAAGGATTTATACCACCTTGCGCCAATTTTTCATGATAAGCTTTGAGTTTTAATTCCGCTTGAATATTTGCTTTAGTTTTACGTTTTCCTCTAAATAATAAGTAAAGATTAAAAAGTAGCATAATCCCCAAGTAGATCGAAAACCCACCAATCTTTTGACTTAACTTTTCAATGAGTTCTTGTACTGTAAATTCAGTTCCATAATATGATATTTCTAGGATGAGTAGTGCAAACCCTAAATTGAGTAGGTAAAAACCGAGCCTGAAAAGCTTGTTTGTTGAAGTTGCGATTTTTTCACGACCTCTAAAAATATCAAGCATAAAAACAAGACTATTTTTAAACAGGGTCTTGGCGACGTAATAAGTCAAGAAGATGGCTAAAGGAAGGTAAACCGTATAGGCAATTACAACCATTAATTCATTTGAAATTTCCATAATATTAGATTTTGTTTTGATTTATAAAAGATTTTATTTGTTGAAAATGAGACAACCAAAAAAGGTTGAAATAATGTGCAAGTGCGAGAATTAATATGATTTCCCCTGATTGTTGTGCTAACGTTTCAATAAGATTTGCCAACGTATAAATTTGCTTCCAAAACTGAATTGAAATGGCAATATAACCTAAGTTTAAAAGATAATATCCGATTAACAAAAACCGGTTGATACTGCCAATTAGATGAATGTCATTTGGAAAAAATTGCTCTAAATAGTGCTTGCCGTTAATATAAAACGACCATCCTATAATGCCGATAATATAAAACATTTCAGCGAAGAAAATTAGGTATCCAATAGCATTGTAATTCATATTTTATTTTTGAACTTTCAGAAATAAATGAAATTTTATAATTCAAATATACATATTTCATCCAAAACTTTCAGAAAATATTGAAAGTTTATTTTTAAATAATTCTGACTCCTGTATTATCGGAAATAATAAAAGAGAGAAGACCTAACTAAACTAGACTGATTTTGACTGAAAATGTGTACAGAACTGATTTTTTTAATAAAAAGAAAAGAATTAAAAATTAAGAAGAAATAAACCCCGTTTTTGCTGGAATTAAAACCGAAATTATTGTAAAAAGAAAAAAAACGTTCTAATTTGAACAATATTAAAATATAAATGTTAAATTTAAGCAACTCTCATGAAAACTTTAACGTTTACACAATAACCTCAAAAAAAGTAAATTCATGAAAATTCTATTCTATGCCTGTCTTTTGGTGTGTTTTGGCTCGTCTCTATATGGTCAACGCAAAAACAGTTTATTTGTTACACCAAAAAATGCACAAAAAATTTCCAACGAATTATCACTCATTGGTGAAAGTAGTGTACTTAAGTTAAATCAAGATTATTGGGAAGACCTTCTTGATAATCACAAAGATTTTCTCCAAGTAACTATACCATATGGTGAAACAGAGTTAAAATTGTCATTGTACAAAACAGAATTGTACAAAAATGATTTAAATGTAAGAACAGCTTCTGGGAAAACAATTCAAGTAAATAAAGATTCGAAAAGCGTTTTTTATCATGGGGCTTTTGAAGGACATCCAAATTCACACTTTGCATTAAGTATCTTAAATAGTGAAGTTATAGGAATAGGATCTATTCTCGGAATAGGAGATGTAAATCTAGGTAAAATTAAGGATAGAGAAGAATATATATTCTTTAGTGAGGAAGCAATAGATGGGCACAATTCTTTTGAGTGTGGAACAACTGGAGAGCCAGAACCTAAACCAGAAGGAATACCCTTTAGAGGGCCAGTTGATGATTGTGTAGGCCTTTATTTTGAAGTTGATTATGAGATTTTTCTTGACCGTGGAGGTGTAATGAAATCAGTTGATTATATGACAGCGCTGTTCAATGAAATTCAATATTTATTTGAGTTAGATGGAATGACAGTTTACATTTCAGATATGTTGGTTTGGGATGAAGAGAGTCCATATTCTGGGATTACTGACACGGGTACGTTATTAGATCTTTTTGGAACGACTACAACAGTTTGGGAAGGAGATTTAGGACATTATGTGAATACTGGTCTTGGAGGAGGATTAGCTTGGTTAAATGTACTTTGCAGCCCAAATCAAGCGCTAAGAAAGGCTGTTAGTGGAATTAATCTTTCCTTTGCTGAAGTACCATTCTATTCTTGGGATGTCGAAGTGATTTCACATGAGTTGGGTCATAATTTAGGTTCACCACATACTCATGCTTGTTTTTGGAATGGTGATATGACAGCAATTGATGGTTGCGGAGAAGAAGCAGGTTTTGGGGAAGGGTGCGAAGGGCCTATTCCGAATGATGAAGGTGGGACAGTAATGAGTTATTGTCATCTTGTTGGTGCCGGGATTAATTTAGGAAATGGATTTGGGATGCAGCCAGGAGATTTATTGAGAGATAATATTTTAGAAGCAGAGTGCCTAATGTCTTGCGATTTGACAGTTATGAACGTTGATATTACCGGAGCTTCTATTTCTGAAACATGTGAAAACGGACCAATTCAACGTAAAATTTCGATTAAAAATAATGGAAACGATAATTTAACCTTTTTTGATATTCAAGTTTTCATCAACGGTGTTTTTGTAGAAACAATTGAGTGGACAGGTTTTGTACCAGAAGGTGGCACAACCACAATTTCTTTGCCTGAAACATCATTGCCACTCGGCAGTTATACAATGCAATTAATTATTGAGTCTCCTGATGGTTATGAAGATGAAGATCCTTCTGATAATACGCATACCTATTCTTTTGATGTAACACCTTATCCTGTAGCTTCATTTGTTGCGGAACCAGATGAATTGATTTCATATAATGCCATTACACGTATGATTAACACTTCCACCGGAGCAAGTTCTTATCTATGGGACTTTAAAGACGGTTCTCTTGGAACGACATAAACAAATCCAACACATACCTTTCCTTTTGAAAAAGGAAGTAATTATCAAGTTCAATTGATTGCTATCTCTCCATTCTTCTGTAGAGATACAACAACCAACCCTGTGAATGTTGAAGGTGTAAATATCTTTTATATACCAAACTCATTTACACCTGATGGAGATTCTTTCAATGAAGAATTCACCCCTTTATTTTCTGCTGGGTTAGATATCTATGATTATCATATGACAGTATTTAATAGATACGGAGAAATCGTTTTCGAATCGTACGACGTGAATTTCGGATGGACGGGAAATTATGGTGATCGAGGAAAAGCTTCTGCAGGAGTGTATGTTTGGCAAATTGAGTTTGGTGATTTAACAAGTGACGAAAAACACCTCGAAAAAGGATTCGTTAACCTAATCGATTAGGTGTATGGATAATGATGTAGAAATCAACTTAGAATTAATATTTGTTTTTTCCTTTATATATTTAATAACATTTTCAATTTATGCCACTAAATACAATACACAATTGCAACGGCTGAAAAAAAATAAGCTGGCCTCTAAATCTAGAAAAGTTGTTGATATAAATGCAACTTTAGATAGAATAAAAAATATTAAGCAGTTATTAAAAAGAATTAAACTCCGAGTAATTATTTTCTTTAGTGGTTATTTCATGCTATACCTTAGCATTACTGCGATTAGTTCAAAATGTACTAGAAAAGACCAATTTATCGCAATTGGAGTTTATTCTATATTTTTATTGTTAGCAGGAATATTATTTTGGTTAAAAGGCGCGAGTACACTTCCACAGTTCGAATATGAAACTAAAAACACTACGCAAACTAAAACCATGACACGGTTATGATTGTAATTCAAAATTGATAAGTATAACCTTCCTTTTAGTGTGATTTTTCATTAGCAAACAGCTAAATCCATTTGTTATTAATATTTTTGCCTAGTAAATAATTCGTAAAAAATGAAACAAATCAGCTCGGTACTTTTAATAACTATTGCGCTTAGTTGCACATCTAAAAAATCTCCAGAAGAAATTATAAGTAATGCTATGGATGAAACAGGCGTTGAATTTATTTCAACGAATAGTGACTCACTGGCAGGTCAAATACAAGTAGCAGATGAATTACGAAATTTGATGAATCAAGAATCTTATGAAAAAGCAATTGATCTATTTTCAAAAGAACAACGCATAAAAATCAAAGATTTACAAAAAGACGATAAAAAGTTTCAAAATTGGATTTACGCATGGACATTTGATGACGCAAAATACCAACGTTATATGAACAAAATAAATGAAGGGAGAGGGAGTTTCGTTTTAGAAGATGGAACGTGGAAAATAGATGAGCAATAAAGTTGAAAGAATGAATAAAGACAGTATAGATAGTTATATTGAAGGTTGTGAGGAATTTGCTCAGCCAATTCTAAATCATCTTAGAAAATTGATCAATGACGTCATTCCAGAAATAGATGAAACAATAAAATGGGCTATGCCATCTTTTGATCTAAATGGTAAAATTGTATATTCTATTGCTGGATACAAAAAACATTGCGTACTAAGATTTTGGAAAGGAAGTGAGATTAACGATTCAGAGAGTATTTTGCTTCCTGTGGGAAAAACTGAGATGCGCCATATTGGAAATATTTCACGTTTAGATCAATTACCCAATGATATTGTTTTAAAAAAATACATTCAAGAGGCAAAAAAAATTACGAGTCAATTATAGTTTATTCCTCAATTATTAAAAAAAAGACAAATGAAAAAACGTTGTGATTGGGCAGAGAAAAATGAATTAGAAAGGCAATACCACGATTTAGAATGGGGAATTCCTTTACATGAAGATCAAAAATTATTCGAATATTTGATCCTTGAGGGAGCCCAAGCTGGATTAAGTTGGTCGATAATTTTAGCAAAGAGAGATGGATATCGTCAAGCGTTTGACAATTTTGATGTGAATCTTATTGCAAATTATGACGAATCCAAAATGGATGAATTAAAGAATGATACCCGAATTGTAAGAAATAAGTTGAAAATAAAGGCTACTGTATCTAACGCACAGGTTTTTTTGAAAATTCAAGAGGAATTTGGAAGTTTTGATGATTATATATGGAAATTTGTAAAAGGAAAAACAATCATTAATAAATGGGATACCGTAGATCAAGTTCCTGCTTCTACATTGATTTCTGATGAAATGAGTAAAGCATTGAAAAAAAGAGGGTTTAAGTTTGTTGGGTCCACAATATGTTATGCTTTTATGCAAGCAACAGGTATGGTAAACGATCATTTGACAAGTTGTTTTAGATTTAAATAGAGAATTGAGAAGCCATTAAAATGCGAATAAAGGTTAATAAAACTTAAAAAAGAACCGTTTATGACAATTGCATAAATAAGATTACAATCTTCGTCTAATTTTATACTTGATTAAAACTTAAAGTTATCAATGCGTAAGATGAAAAAAATAGTTTTTGCACTTCTCCTAATTTTTCCAGTATTTAATTTTGCCCAAACGGTAAGGTTAGAAGGCTCTTTAATAGCCGATAAAGAGGCAATAAAATTAGGACAAGCAACCGTTTTTTCTTTGCCGGATTCAACATTGAAAAAAGGAACTTATTTAGACAGTACTTTTTTTTCTACCACATTAAATACAGATGGAAATACAGACTTTTATTTAAAAGTAACTGTTCCCGGATATTCAGATGCAATTATTGATTTTAACGTAACCGATACAGTTGTATTAATTGGTGCTGTGAAAATGGAAAAAAATGTTGATTTAGGTCAAGTTGACATTGTCTATCGCAAACAAACGTTTAAACGGACTTTAGATGGAATCCAGGTAAACGTTGAAGGAACAAACTTGCAAACATTGACAAATTTATTTGAAGTACTTAAAGCATCTCCTAAAATTACTTCTCCTGATGATGAAAGAATTGAAATTATAGGAAGAGGAAGCCCACTCATTTTAGTTGATCGACAAGCAATAATTTCCAATGATGAATTAAAAGCAATTCCGGCAAGTCAAATCGAACGAATTGAAATCATTACCAACCCTTCAGCAAAGTATAAAGCACAAGGAAGTGGAAACGGTGTTATAGAAGTATATACGAAGAATTTTCATTTAGAAGGTTATAATGTCACGGTGAGTGCTGCGGGGGGTGTGAATACACAATTACGTCCAGCAGCAAGGGGTGGTGTAGGAATTAGTTTAAAGAAAAAGAAATTTTCTTTAAACGGTTACGTTGGTGGAAATTATAATGCAAGTAACGGATTTGGATCTACTAGTGGTTTTACAACTGATGATAGTAATAGGACATTATCTTCAGGATTTGACAATGAAAGTACAAGCAATTGGCAGTATTTTAAAATAAAAGCAGCTTATAATATCAATGCTAAGCAAATACTAACTTTTGGAGTCAACGGAAATGGGAGCGGAGGAAGAAATGAGAGTGTTTCAAATTCAGACTTCTTAACAAATGAAGCGCTAATTACAAGACGTTTCTCTAATTCGAATTCAAGCAATACAAATTTGGATAATAGTGCATTTTTAAACTATTCTTTAGAGACAGACACAAACAATAGTGTTTTAGAAATAAACCTAAATTATAATAATAAGGTGAGTAATTCTGATGCAACATATTTAAGTGCGTTTCAAGAAATTCCTACGGGAGACTCTTCTGTTTTTCAACTGAGAAATGAATCAAGAGACATTCCAAATGTTGGAGAGTTAAGAGTTAATTACCAACATAATTTTGATACAACAGGTTGGAGATTAGAGTTTGGAGGGTCTTTTAGTGCATTATTCAATAATAAACGATTTGATCAATTCAATAATAACGATAATGTATGGGTACTTAACCCAGAGCTTTCCAATTCATATGATTACCAAGAATCAATTGGAGCTGTTTTTGCCGAATTATCGAAAAAATGGAATAAATTCGGTTTTCGAGTTGGAGCAAGAGGAGAATATACGAAACTAGATGGTTTTAGTAATTCACTAAACCAACAATTTATTGATTCAGTGTATATTCTACCGTTTCCAACGACCAGTATTTTATATGAACCAAACCCTAAATTAGGGATAACAGCCTTTTATAAAACTGGAATCAATCGTCCTCAATTTGATCTTTATGACCCTTTCGTTCGCGTAGAAGATAGTTTGAATGTTCGCAGAGGTAATCCATTTTTAAGACCATCTGTCGAACAAACTTTCGGAATTGATTTTGATATTCTTTACGCTTATGGACTTTCATTGACTTATAAACATGTTAATGATCCGAGAAGTACGATTTCTTTCATTGATGAAGAGTCATTTCTCACCGAATCTACTTCTTGGAATGCTGAATTAGAGCAAACTGTTGGAGCTAGCTTTAATTTACCATTTAGAACAAAGCGATTGCAAGGATGGAATTCCGTATGGGTAAATTATAGTAAGTATTCATTTACACCTATTTTTGGGCGAGAAGATTTCTTTAATTTAACCTATGGAGCATATTCTTATTTAACACTTAATTTGAAAAGAAATTTGAGCATTCAAAATCGTTTACACATTAACAAATGGGGAGGTTCAGATTCAGAAAATAATACAATTGTAAATTGGGGATTAAGAGTGACTAAGAAATACAATGGGAATAAATTTCAGATTTTTGCAGATGTTGCAAACATTATTCCTCCACGAAGTAGGTCAACTCAATTTTCCGGGAACTTTCAATTTCAATCAAATAACCAAAGTCAATTTACAACATTTAAGGTTGGTCTTTACTATAAATTTGGTAGGCTTAAATCTGAGGCACAAATAAAAGAAACAACTTCAGGTCAATCTGGAAGACTCTAAAAAAAGCAAAGTTTGATTTAAATTCGGTAAATTTTTTAAGCATCCGTAGATTAAATTTTACCGTTGATAGATATCACGATAAGTATGATTTGAAATAGTCATAATTTTGTGCCAATTAATAAAATTCAACTTAAACAATTCTCAATTTCTTCAATGGTAATTGAGAATTAAAAAAAGAGACGTTATTCGCTACTTAAACGTCTCTTTTTTTGTTTTTATGAATTCGTTTCAATCGTTTAATTATAATTCTAGTTAACGTTTTACGACAAAATCAGTGATGTAAACTGAAGTAATGAAACAAACGTTTTCTTTTTTTGTATTTATACTCCTTTGTTTGCCTTTTATTGCATGTAAAAAGTATGATGAGATTTCTACTATTACAACGAAAAAAAAAATAATTCATCAGGAACATGAGCGTTCCTATCTGGTTCACATTCCTAAAAGCTACAATCCCAATAAAAAATACCGACTCATTTTTGTGTTGCACGGAATGACTAGTCAGGCAAAAGCAATTGGGACTTTCTCTGGGTTTAATGAACAGTCAGATTTAAAAGACTTTATTGTTTGCTATCCACAAGGTTTTAAACGAACTTGGGGAATCGATATTCCGGTTGGTGCCGCTCCAAGAAATGATATAGATGATATTGGTTTTTTGATCGTTTAATTGATGAGTTACAAAAGGATTATAAGATTGATTCTTCAAAGGTCTTTGCATGTGGAATTTCTAATGGTGGATTTATGACCATGTCTTTAGCAAACAAACTTTCGGATCGATTTGCAGGAATCGCGTTGGTTTGTTCAAATATGTTTAATCCAATTGAAAAGTATTACAAAGACGACAAAAAGCTTCCGTTTTTAATTATTGCAGGAACCAAAGACCCACTTTTACCATTTGATGGAGGATTAGTTACGTTAAAATACAAATCTGTGGGGTATGCTTCAACAATCAATTATTGGGTGAACCGAAACAATTGCAATTTTCCAAAAGATTCAATTATGATAGATAATGATCCGAAAGATAAAACGGAAGTTATAAAATACTACTCACAAGATGAATCAAGTAAAACACCTGTGATTGGTTATAAAATTAACGGAGGAGGACATGCTTGGCCTGAAAGGGGAAAAGACTTTAAATCAATTGTTTTTGGAAAGATAAGTAATGAAATTAATGCTTCTGAAATTATTTCAAATTTTTTCTTGAACCTAGATAAACCTGACACGTCACTTGTATCTAAAAAGCTAAATTAATTCTACGAACCGTCATTTATTTTTGAGTTAATTTATGGATTTAGTAGACATCTTTGTTTTTAAAAAAAACAACATCAATAATCGTTTTATGAATAATGATTAAATCCAATGACATAGACCAAGTACGAATGTATAGAATATCTCTTCTGACCCGATTTCCCATAGATTCATTTCCATCTGTTTCTCCACGGTGCCCTGTTATTTGAGAAAGCCCTGTGATACCTGGCTTTACAAGAATTCGTTCATTGTAGTTATCAATAGTAACATCATATTTATCGTTCAAATCTTTGATGTGTGGCCGTGGTCCAACAATAGACATCTGCCCTAAAATAACATTGATGAATTGAGGAAGTTCGTCAATACTTAATTTACGAATCACTTTTCCTATACGCGTTATTCTAGGATCATTTTTTGTTGCTTGTTTTGTGCCAGAAGATACCCGCATTGAGCGAAATTTATAGCACATGAAATACTTTCCATTTCTCCCTGCACGAGGTTGCTTAAAAAAAACAGGTCCTCTAGATTCAAGTTTAATGAGTAAACCCAAGATCAACGTTACCCAACTCAATACTGTAATGGTAACAAACAAAGAGAAAAAGAAATCAAAAATTCGTTTTATCCATAGGTTTTTTCGATCTACTAACGGGTATTTTTCTAAATTTAATTCACCGTATTCTAACCCAACATTAGTAGGGATACTATCATCAGAAACGGCATTGTTATCTGATATAACATGAACATTTACACCATAACGGTAACTGAAATTTAGAAGCTGGGCAATATCATTTTGGCTAACTGCTTGAGATGAACAATAGATTTCATTTAGTTCACGATAAAAAATCAATTTTTCGATTTTATCAAAGTCACACACTTCCATTTTTCCTTCAAATACATTACCGTAGCTTTTTTTTGCTAAGAAATGCGTTTTTAATTGCGTCATAACAGACGTATCTCCAATGATCAAAAAACGATTATATCCCTTTCCAAGTTGACGATAGACTTGAACCGACCATGTAAATAATATTCGACTCAATAAAATAATCAGTATGGGAAGCATCTGAGTTAATGTTACCAATTCCAATTTATCATGAAACAACGCATATACTAGTGAGTATAGCGTGAAAAAGGTGATTAACTGACGAAAAGATAAGAGTAAAATTTTATAGTAACTGATGTATCTTCTTGAAGCTACTCGAGGGTAATTTAAAAAATTGGAAATAGACCAAATAATAATTATTACTAACGCATTTTCTGTTTTAAAAATAAAACTGATTGATAACCCTAATAATAGGTTGTCAAAAAGGAGTGAAGACAAAAAATAATGAAAATATTTAGGAATCCTTTTAAACATAAAACTGCGCGCAAATTTAAGCAATTAAGTTTAGAGGTGGTTGCATAAAATCAAATCAAATTAAACCGATCAAAATGGATTTAAATTAGGTATTTCTCAAATAATTATGGTTATCTTTGTTGTCGAATTAAACTTGATTTAATTTAGGTATTATAGCGCAATTAATTTGAAAACAGAAATTCTTAAATACGTTTGTTATTTTGATATTTTTAACCACCCTTTGAGACAGGATGAGTTAAAAAAATTATCTGGAATTAAAGGGGATGATTTTAAAGAAAGTTTGATTGCGCTACTTGATGAAAAAAAGTGTTTTGAATACAAAAGATATTACGCTTTAAAAGAAAATGTTCAGGAACTTGTTGAGATAAGAAATGAAAAAGAGAAAGAAGCACAATATTACTTTAAGAAATTACCTTTTTATGCAAAATTAATTCGCTCTTTTCCTTTTGTTTCAGGAATTGGAATTTCTGGATCACTTTCAAAAAATGTAATGCATGAAGATGGTGATATTGACTATTTTATAATCACAAAACCTAATCGATTATGGATTTGTAGAACTTTCTTGGTAGCTTTCAAAAAAGTATTTTTATTCAATTCGAAAAAATATTTTTGTGTCAACTATTTTGTTGATGAAAACAATTTGATGATTCCGGATAAAAATATATTTACAGCAATAGAGACAACTCATTTAATCCCCGTTTATAATTATAAACTAATTGCTAAATTTAAGACTGCTAATAATTGGACGGATGATTATTTAACTGGATTTGAGCATCCAATTAAATTAAAAGAAGTGACAGGGAAAAGTTGGCTAGGAAAGTTTATAGAATTTATTTTTAAAGGTAAATTAGGAGATCGATTAGATTTTTATCTCATGCGTTTTACTTATCGGAAATGGGAAAAGAAGTTTAAGCACTTCGACACCTCTAAATTTGATCTTACAATGCGTACAAATAGAGGAGTATCAAAGCATCATCCAAGAGATTTTCAGAACAAAGTACTTGGCGAATATGAAGCTCGTTTGAACCAATTAAATATTGAAAAATGAAAATATTATTTACACATAGTTATTTTCTTCATTTTGATCAGAAACAATTGGAATTAAGTAAACCTTATCCACCTCTTGGGACAATTCTAGCTGCAAGTTACTTAAGAACAAACGAGTATACAGTTGATTTGTTTGATCCCTTTTTTTCAAAAGATCCTAATGAAATTAATGCGCATTTAGAAAAATTTGAACCAGAAATACTTGTTATTTATGATGACGGATTTAACTATTTAACAAAAATGTGCCTTACCAAAATGCGTGAGGCTGCATTTGAAATGATTAAGTGTGCTAAAAATAAAAATATACATGTCATTGTGGCAAGCAGTGATTCGACAGATCATTACGAATCTTATATAGAGCAGGGAGCGGATGAAATTATTTTAGGAGAAGGAGAGGTTTCATTGTTAAACCTTGTAAATGCGATTAAAAATAAGGAAGATTATTCTTCAATGAGCGGAATTGCGTATCAAAGTGAAAATGGAATCGTAAAAAATCAGAAAAGACCAATTTTAACTGACTTAGATTCTCTTCCTATTTCCGCTTGGGACTTAATTGATATTACCCCCTATCAAGAAGCTTGGAAACAACATGGGTATTTTTCAGTTAATGTTGCTACAACAAGAGGATGCCCGTACAAGTGTAATTGGTGTGCGAAACCCATTTACGGAAACCGTTACAATAGCAGATCTCCCAAACATGTTGTCAAAGAAATTCAGTACATGAAGTCATTGTTTGATTTCGATCATATTTGGTTTGGGGATGATATTTTCGGCTTAACGCCAAGTTGGGTGCAAGAATTTAATGGAGTATTGAAAACTGAAGGTGTTTCTATTCAATATAAAATTCAATCAAGAGCAGATTTATTGTTGAAAGATGACACCATTGAAAATTTAGTACAGTCTGGTTGCGACGAAGTATGGATTGGAGCAGAAAGCGGTTCACAAAAGATATTGGATGCAATGGATAAAGGAACCGCTGTAAAACAAATAGAAAACTCCACCCAAATGATGAAAAAACATGGATTAAAACCGTGTTTCTTTTTGCAGTTTGGTTATCTGACTGAAACATGGGAAGACATTAAGATGACTTTGAGCATGCTTTTTACTCAAATGCCTCACGATATAGGTGTTTCTGTTTCTTATCCTTTACCAGGAACAAAATTTTATGATATTGTAAAAACACAGTTGAAAGATAAAGCCAATTGGGAAGATTCGGATGAGTTATTGATGATGTACAAAAGTACTTACTCACCCAAATTTTATAAACGTTTACACCGTTTTATTCATAAACGCTTTAGACAAAAACAAATTGGAACACAATTGCGAAGCGGGCAAATGAAAAACCTTCCAAAATGGATTTATTTCAAGCTCATGTCTAATGTAATTTACGGAGAATTGTTATTGCTTAAGGGAAAAACAAATTAGAACGTCAAAAAGGTTAATTAATAACTAAAACTTTTTTCTGTTCTGTATAGTAAATCTCTCCACAAACATTAGGGAAACCGACTTCCTTTAAAACTTCTATATAACGCTGAATTTGCTTTTTATGATTTGGTGTTTCTTGACCCGTTTTGAAATCGACAACCAATGTTTCGTTTTCAAGAAGAACAATCTTATCTGGAATTAGCTTAATTCCTTCTGTTGAAATAATTTCTCTTTCGTTTAATTGCCCTTTCACCGAAAAATAGCGTGCAAATTTATCATCATTAAAGAGTGATTGAATTTCTGTATTTATTCTGATTTGCTCATCTACATTTATTTTACCTTTAGTTACAGCGCGCTCTAAAACTATTTCTAAATCGCTTTGTTCTTTAATTTCGGCTAAAATAAAGTGAAGTTTACTTCCAAAAAGACGCTTTTCATCCAATTCATGAATGTCCCAATTCTCAGCACTTTTATAACTTAAAACAGGTTTGTCCATTTTTTTTCCTTGAAATGAAACTGGAAATTCTTTTGCTATTTTCTCTACTTTTTCTTCATTTTGAAGAAAGTTGCCATACTGAAAAATGCCATCTTCGTATTTTCCTAAAGAGGTATTTTCAAAATAATTTTTTAACCATAATTTTGCTGGCGTAACTTGATTCGTACTTGTTTTCCCGCAAATGAACAAGGCAATTTCTGGTCGTGTAAATGCAACATAAAGCAAGTTTAAATGATCCAACAAAAACTTGCCATATTCTTTGTCATAAGTGGCTGAAAGATCCGTTTCTTGAAGTGCTTTGGAAATTTTTAAAAAATAGGCAGGTAATTTATTGTTTTCATCTTCAATCCAAGAGATTTGACGATTAATATCCATTTTCCAATCGAAAAAAGGACAAATCACAATTGGAAATTGCAATCCTTTTGATTTATGAATTGTCATTACCTGAATTGCATTTGCACCATTCGGACTAACAATGGAAGTCTGGTAACCTCTTTCTTCGAACCAATCAATAAAATCACGTGCATTGGCATTGTTGCGTTTTTCAAATAAATGAACTTGCTCAAGTAAAAATTGTAAAAAAGGGTTTGCTTCAAGAGGTAGATTGAACAGTTGAATTAATGCTTCAACAAATTCAAATAGGTTATGAAAATCCGTGGGAACAGGAAGGGTATAATGATAATGTTTAAAAATACCATGTGTATTTCCTTCAATAACTTCAGCCGCATGACGTTCAATAACAATACGCGCTTCTTCGTTTAAAACCAATGCCGAAAAATGCTCAAGGGTTTTTATTTTATGATTTTTACTTGTCGGATTGATGATAGAACTAATCAAGCTTATGATAAACTTTACACCAAGGTCTTTTCCGATAAATAAACTATCCGGAGAAATGACTTTAATGCCTCTTTCAGTTAAAAATTTAGAAATTAAAGCGCCTTCAGTATTATTTCGTGTCAGGATACTAATGTCCTTTAAAGCGTACTTTTTTGTTAAGGCTTCTGATATAATATTTAAAATATATTCAAGTTGCTCTTCTTTTTTAAAATCAGCAGTAAACTTACTTTCAACATAACCTCCAATTTTTTTAACGGGTTGCTGAACGATATCAGCATAGATGGAATGAAGTGGTTGAGGTAAAGTTTCAATCAATTGTGGGAAAAGGTCATTGTTGAAAGCAATAATTTCTGGAGACGAGCGGTAATTATAACGTAATGGGAATTTTTCACCTAAGGAGTTAAAAAGTGTTTCTGCCTCTGTCAATGAGGCAATATTCTCAGGGTTATAAACTTCTTCGGGTAATCGCGTGAATTGTTCAACTTCTCCATTTCTCCAACGATAGATCGCTTGTTTTCCATCCCCAACAATTAAATTACTGTTTTTTGAGGCAAGTGAATTGTGCACCAACGGAATCATATTAATCCATTGTAGATGTGAAGTGTCTTGAAACTCGTCCAATAAAAAATGTGCGTATCGAACACCTAATCTTTCATAAATGAATGGGACAGGTTCTTCTGTGATTATTGCAGCAATTTTCTTATAAAAGTCTGAAATTAAAAGAATATTATCTTCCTCTTTAATCTTTTCGACAAGCGTTAACAACTGATTTAATAATGAAAGATTGTTTAAATTTTTTAGAATTTCCTTATTGATTAAGTATGTTTTATAATCGCTTTCTAAAACATTTTCAATCTGTAAAACATACTGCTTTAGTAATGGTCCAATGTTATCTGCTGCTGCTTTGTTAAGGCTTGAGGGATGCCCCCATTTATCAGCCTCGATATACCCAATCAATCGTTTTCCTGGCGGTTCAAATTTTTGTTTAAATGCAATCTTTTCAAAATAACCCACAATTGAACTGCCTTTTCCTTGAAAGTCATTTGCATCCAATCCTTTTGATTTGATCAGGTCAAGCCCTTCTTTGGCGTTATTTATCAACTTATTTAATACAATTTTATTCTCTTTAACCAAGTCGTTTTGAACATTTAAAAAATCTTCGCTCGAGAGTTTTTTAAGTAATTCAATTGATTTGATCGCCTCTTCTTTAAAAATTTCATTGCTAAAATCATAAAGTTGCCTTGAAAAGTTCCACGATCGATCTTCAGACAAATTTGTCTTAGCATAACTTAACATTAATGCTGTTAATTCTTGGTCACGACCAATTTGATCGAAAAGCATATCAGTCACATTTTTTCTAAGCTTCTTTAAATCCAATTCAACATCAAAATCTATTGAAATGTTAAGATCTTTTGCAAAGGTTCGAATAACTTTATGCGTGAATTTATCAATGGTCATTACAGAAAATGAGCTGTAATTATGTAAAATTCGATTTAAAATTCGCGCCGATCTTTCTTCTACAATTTGCGGAGAAATGTTAAGATTTTTTGAGGTGTCAATCAAAAATTGAAGTTCCTTTTCACTTTTATTATGTGACGGCTTACCAAGTTGAATTAACCCTTCTAAAATTCGTTCTTTCATTTCATTCGCAGCCTTGTTTGTAAATGTCATTGCAAGGATTGAACGAAATTTTAACGGATTATCACTGTGTAAAACAATTCGAAGGTACTCTTGTACCAATGTATATGTTTTTCCACTTCCAGCAGAGGCATTGAATATTTTGAGTGGCTTATCCGTGATGTTGAGCTTTATGTTGATAAATCGTGATTAAAATTACAAATTTTACCCCTAAAGCGCAGTGATTTAATTCATATTTACTAACTTTCCTATTGGAATGAAAAACGGACTTTTATTTATTTGTTTTTTGTGGTTTCTTGGGGCGCGTGCTCAAGTTTATCCGCAAATCGGAGCTCGTTCAACGGGACTAGCTGGAACAGGAATAACATTTAATGATGTTTGGTCTGTGTATAATAATCCGGGAGCATTTGGTGCACTTGAAAAAACAAGCATTGGTTTAGCTTATGAAAATAGATTTTTGCTTAAAGAACTTTCAGAACAGTTACTCGCTTTTGGGTATCACACAGAAAAAAACGGGAATTTTGGCGTTCAATTTCAACAATATGGGTTTAATCTTTATCGCGAAATTCAAGCCGGATTAACCTATGGTACAAAACTTTATAAAGGTTTTTATGGAGGGGTTGCTGTAAATTTCCATAGTGTAATTTTAGCAGAAAATTATAGTTCTAGAAATACGGCTTCAGCATCTTTAGGATTATTATATGAACTTTCAGATGAATTACAATTTGCTGTTCGTGTTCAGAATATATCAAGATCAACGTTATCGGAATTTCAAGATGAACGTTTTCCTACTCGATTTGGTTTAGGAGCAACTTATAATTTTAGTGAGGCAGTTTTGTGGACAATAGAGGCTGAAAAAGATCTTTTACAACCAATTAATATAAAATCGGGGCTAGAAATACACCCGCAAGAAGTGATCTATTTAAGACTTGGTGTTAATTCTTTTCCTTTTCAATCATCATTTGGAGTAGGATTAAAATTAGATAAATTGCAATTTGATATTGCTACATTATGGCATAGTACATTAGGCGTCAGTCCATCTGCAGGATTAAAATATCAATTTAATTAATGCGGAATTTCATTGTTTTAATAGCGTTTTTTTCTACTGTAAATCAGTGCTTTTCACAAGATTTAGAAAAGCAACGAATCATTGAACAGAGAGTTGAATTTATCGGAGAAACTCTTGAAGAGTCTGATATTGATTTGACAACTTATTTTGATGATTTCTACTATTTTTACGATAATCCAATTAACCTCAATTCTACAAATTCAACAGAATTAAATCGTTTACATTTGTTAACTGACGTTCAAATAGCTTCTATTTTAAATTTCCGAAAATTGTATGGTGATTACATTACACTTTATGAGTTAGATGCAATAGAGCAGCTAGAATCCGAAACGATTCAATTAATCTTACCTTTTGTACGTGTTGAAAAAATTGAACAGGATAATTTTCGGTGGAAAAATGCAATCCGCTATAGCAGAAGCGAAATCATTTTGCGTTATCAAAATACGTTTGAATTAAAAGAAGGATATATTCCAAAATCAGATAGCATTTTAGCAATTTCTCCAAATCGACAGTATCTTGGGAGTTCAGACCGACTTTATTTCAGGTATAGAAATACATACAAAGACAGAATTAGTTGGGGAATTACTGGTGAAAAAGATGCTGGGGAAGAGTTTTTTAGAGGTTCACAAAGACAAGGATTTGACTTTTATTCAGCGCATTTATTTGTCCGAAGACTATGGAAGTTTAATGCTGTTGCTTTAGGCGATTATCAAGTTAATTTTGGGCAAGGATTAACCGTTTGGACTGGATTTGGTATTGGAAAATCAGCCGACGTAATGAATGGGAAACGTTTTGCAAACGGGTTAAGACCTTATACTTCAGTTAACGAATCTCGCTTTTTAAGAGGAGGAGCAGTCAATTTACAAAATGAACGATTCGATTTTACTGCATTTGGTTCGCATAAAGCAATAGATGCCAATATCAATACACAAGATTCTCTAAATAATTTTGACAATAGCTTTAGTTCGTTTCAAATTTCTGGTTTGCATAGAACACCTGGTGAATTAGAAGATCGAAAAGCATTACAAGAAACAATTTTTGGAGGTGAGTTTGCCGTAAAAACGAAATCAATAAGAATAGGATTGTCAACCGTATATACAAAGTACGATCAACCATTATTAGGTGACACAAGTAAACATAGAAAGTTTAAATTTAGAGGAGATGAATTATTAACGACTGGGTTAAACTACCGCTACTATGTTCGAAAATTAACTTTTTTTGGGGAAATTGCGTTTAGCGATAATTTAAAATTTGGAACGGTTAATGGCCTTTCTTGGCATGTCGACCCAAGGCTTGACATTTTAGCCATTTATCGCAATTATGACCGTGCATTTCAATCACTTTATTCAACTGGATTTGGAGAATCTTCTGATAATACAGGAGAAAGAGGAATCTATCTTGGAGCCGAAGCAAGGATTTCGAAAAAATTAAGTGTCAATGCGTATTATGATCAGTTTAAATATACTTTTTTAAAATTTTTGACAGACGATAATAGTATAGGAAGAGAATTTTTTGGACAAATAAATTATAAACCAAATAGGAAATCATCTTTTTACATTCGATTAAGAAATAAAGTAACTGAACAAAACACTAGAGAAGATGTAACCGGAATAAATGACCAAGTGTTTATCACTAGAAATCAAATTCGATTAAATTACGATCAACGTATTAATTCGCAATGGTCATTTAAGTCAAGATTTGAATGGGTAGGTTATACATTTGGAGATTTAAAAAGCAATGGTTTTTTGTTTTTTCAAGACCTTAAGTTTAGGCTTAAAAAATATCCTTTAACCATTTATGGACGATATGCTGTTTTCGATACAGATAATTTTGATTCGAGAATTTATGCGTATGAAAATGATTTGTTAGGAGTATTTAGTATTCCATCATATTTTGACAAAGGAATACGTACTTATATGATGTTTAAATACGATTTAGGAAATAAAATTGATCTTTGGCTGAGGTGGGATGTGTTTTCTTATGCAAATAGAGATACGATATCGTCAGGCCTTGAAGAAATACAAGGAAGTGAAAGAACAACGATCAAATCGCAAATAAAGATCAAGTTTTAATGCAATTATTTACTCCCCCTAAAACAAAATATAAGAATTATTACGAAGAAGGTGCGTATAACCTAACTTGGCGCTTGAATGCGTTTATGTCAATAAGTTTTTTAGGATTTATTTTGGCAGGGTACGTTATTAGTAACACCTTAGTTATGATCGGTATTTTAACATGGATTATTCCCGTAACTTCATTGATTATATTAAAAAAAACGAAAAAATATGAGTACATTGCCTATGCGCATGTATTTATAGGAATTATTGTTAATGGAATAATAATGAATGCAGGTATTATAGGCATTCCTGTTGCGAATTTAACATTGATCTTAATTGCTATTTTCTATGCCTTCATTGCGTTGCGAAGATTAATTGGAATGATTTCCTTATTCGTAGGGTTTATTTTTGTGATGTTTTATATCTGTACATTTTCCAATACATTGATTGATGTTGAACAAAGTGAGCGAGCCAGTGTAATGATTTCTACGTTAACAGCATTTGCATTATTTGGATTCTTAGTCATTGAATTTTTGCGCTTGAGAAAAATAGCTGAAGGTAAATATGTTGGAGTGAACAAAGATTTAATTAAGATTAATGAACTTGTAAATTCTCAGAATACTGAGAAAACTGTAATGCTGAAAGAAATTCATCATAGGGTAAAAAATAACTTACAAGTTATTTCTAGTTTATTGCGATTACAATCTTACGAAATTGAGGAAGAAGAATCAAAACGACATTTTCAAGACGCAATTTATCGTGTTTCAGCAATGGCACTGATTCATGAAAAAATGTACAAAAACGAGAATTTGTCTGACATTAATTTAGAAAATTATATTGAAACTTTGGCTGAAGATTTAATTCAAATTCATGCAAGGCAATTAAATGTGAAATTGACAGCAAAATCGGGTTTACAAGAAATAGAAAATGATACACTAGTACCAGTTGCATTAATTTTAAACGAACTCATAACAAATTCGTTAAAACATGCTTTTGTAGAAGAGGAAGAAGGTAAAATTGATATCAACATCAGTGAACTAAGTAAAGAGGGTTATTTTAACTTTATATACGTTGACAGCGGGAAATGGAAGGCAAGTGAAAAGACAAATTCATTTGGTCTGGAATTAATCGCTACCCTTACCGAACAACTTGATGGTAAAGTCGAAAGAAGTTATTCTGACGGTACACGGTATGAATTTACCCTTAAGGATTTAAAATAAATTGGAGAGCTTTATCCAGTTGTTTATCCGAAACCTCTTGATTGTAAACAGCATTTCCAATTTCACTTAACAAAGTAAAATTAATTGTACCATTAGAATTTTTCTTATCATTCTTAAGTAATTCGCGCAATGTCGGTATTGTATCAATTGAAACTTCCAATTTGGGGTAACTTTTTGTCAGTTTTAATTCAATCTCTTCAAATTCGCCTGTTGTAATAAATCCTTTTTCTTTTGAAAGAAAACTTTCCGCAAGCATTCCCCAAGCTACACCATAACCATGCGGTATTGGATTTTCTTGTTGAAGACAATAACCTTCTATAGCATGACCAATAGTATGACCAAAATTTAGGTTTTTTCGAAGTCCGTCTTCCAAATGATCTTCAATAACAATATTTCGTTTTATTACAACTGAGGTATAGATGAATTCCAATAAAGCTGTGGGTTGATACAAAGGATCAATGTCATTTAATTGTACCCAATACTTTTGATCTGCAATTAAACCGTGTTTTAACATCTCAGCATAACCAGAGATTAACTCTACTTTTGGCAGTGTAGAAAGAAAAGAACTATCGATAAAAACATAGTCAGCATCCGCAAAAAGCCCGATTTGATTTTTGAAAGGCCCTAAATCAATTCCTGTTTTTCCTCCAACCGAAGCATCTACTTGTGCCAATAAAGTTGTCGGAACATTAATGAAAGAAAGCCCTCTTTTAAATGTAGAAGCAATGAATCCTCCCGTATCAGTAATAACTCCCCCCCCAACATTAATAATCAAATCATTTCTAGAAATTTCATATTCACTTAAAGCTCCCCAAACATGCTCACAAATAGACAAAACTTTGTTTTCTTCACCAGCTGGAAGTTGAATAATTTCTGCCTCTTTTAATCCTTCAAAGGAACTAATGAAATATTCAATCCACAAATCAAATACATTTTCATCAGTGATGATTACTTTTTTTGCATTACGATACCGTTCTGAATTGAGTACAGTATCAAAGTCTGTATCCGTTAATTTTCCAAATCGAATTTCGGATTGATTGTAAGTCAGCGTTTGATTCATAAGAATGCAAAATTACGAATTTGAGTAAATAACCAATGAAGTAGTTGCGAAAGACTATCTTTTTTTACTAGTCTTAGCAAGTGGGTTAAAATCAAGGCATTTTTGAAGCCAAAATTCTAAATCTTCTTCTCTATCACAACCTTCGGGAGTCACAAAAATATAACCCTTCATTGGTCGTCCGGTAAAATCCATTGGAAGTGTTCCTTCACGTTCAATAGCATTCTTATAAGCATCTTCACCAATTCGTGCCATTAGTAAATTACTTTCCGTTTTTTTGTCGGTATGCGTTCCGCAAAGCATTTTATGATCAACCATAAAACACAAACCTCCCATCATTTTACGCGCCTCAAAATCTACTTTTTTTGCTGATAAGATATTTTTAATCCGATCTGCTTGATATTCGTCGTAAGCCATAATGTTAACTTAAATTCAAATTTACAAATTCAAACCTATTTCCATCAAATAAACCAAAATCACTTAGTTTAAGCGAAGGAATAACAAGCAAAGCCATAAAAGAAAGTGTCATATAAGGAGCATGTAATTGACTTCCCATTCCTTTTGCTTCTTGATCTATTTTTTGATAGAGTTTTCCTGTTTCCCAGCCATCTAAATTACTTATTATACCTGCAACTGGGAGCGGTAACACAGTCTCTCTTATTTCATTGATAGCACAAATTCCTCCCTTTTCTCGGATCAATAAATTAACAGCTTGACAAATAGATTCATCATCTACTCCTACAGCAATAATATTGTGTGAATCGTGTGCAACAGAAGAAGCAATTGCTCCTTTTTTTAAGCCAAAATTCTTAATAAAACCAATTGCTGGTTTGGCATTTTTATAACGGTTTACGACAACAATTTTTAAAATATCATTTTCAACATCTGAAACTAAATTACCCGCGTTAACTTTAGCATTTGCTAGAATTGAGTTTGTAATTAATTCCCCGTCTAATGCTTCGATTACGCGAATTTGATTTCCCGTTGCATTGACCTTAAAATCATTAATTGTTTTGAGCGTTGTGTTGAAATTATTCGGGCATTCAAATGGGATTGATTCGATATGGGAAACACCTTCATTTGCTACGCATACCCCATCAATATAAGTCGATTTAATGTTAAACTCTTTTAAATCATCCACAACTATAAAATCGGCAGAATCTCCAACATTAAGGTACCCTACGTCCAAATTGTAATGCTTAATGGGATTTATACAGGCCATTTTTAATAACTTGAAAAGATCAATTCCCTTCTCTAATCCTCTTTTTACCAGTGCGTTGATATGACTTACAATAAGATCATCTGGATGTTTGTCGTCAGAGCAAAACATCATGTTTTCGTAGTGATCTGGTACCAAATCAATTAATGCTTCAAAATTTTTGGCGGCACTTCCTTCTCGGATAATAATTTTCATTCCAAGCTTCAATTTTTCTAATCCTTCATCATATGAAAAACTTTCATGGTCTGTTGATATTCCTGATGCTACGTATTTTTTTAAATCATCTCCCCTTAACCCCGGAGCATGTCCGTCAATTGGCTTATTTAGATTCTTCGCATAAACCAATTTTTGTAAAACCTCTTGATCTTCAAATATTACTCCTGGATAGTTCATCATTTCTGTGAGGTACTTAATGTCCTCATTTTCCAAGAGCTCTTTAACATCACTAGAGTCAATGATAGCGCCAGCAGATTCAAAACTTGTTGCAGGCACACAAGAAGGAGCACCAAAATTGAATTTAAAAGGAACTTTTTTCCCATTTTCAATCATATAATGAACACCTTCTTTACCAAGAACATTTGCAATTTCATGTGGATCAGAAACTGTTGCAACAGTGCCATGCAAAACAGCAATACGTGCAAATTCCGAAGGAACAAGCATTGAACTTTCAATATGAATATGTGCGTCAATAAACCCTGGTAAAATATATGTTTCTGAATTGTGCTCAGCTGCAACAATTGCTGTGATTTTCCCTTTATGAATATGAACTTCTCCTTTATAAATGCGCTCATTTTCAATGTCAACGATATTTCCCTTTACAATCACAACAATAGCTTTAAAATTTTTAAAAATACAGAACCGCCAATGTAGCAAATTCCATTTATATTTGCGGCATGATTTCATTTGATAATACGGAAATTGCTTTTGCTGGCAAAAATGATAATGATTTGCAATGGTCCTATCGCTTATTTCGATTAATTGGTGTTCCATGGCTCGTTAAATTCGGGAAAGTAGCAACAGATATCGCCTTTGCGATTCGATTACCGATAAAAGGAATCATAAAGAAAACCATTTTCAAGCATTTTTGCGGAGGTGAAACAATTGATGATTGTGCATTGAAGATTGAAGATTTAGGGAATTACAATATTGGAACCATTTTAGATTATTCTGTCGAAGGAATGAGTTCTGATGAAGATCTAGATCGAACAAGAGATGAAATCATAGCTTCAATTAAGACAGCTGAAAAAAATGATAAAATTCCATTTGCCGTATTTAAATTAACAGGAATTGCACGAACAGATGTATTGCGCAAAGCAAATGAAGGTGCTTCAATTTTAACTGGGGAAGATTTGAAAGATTACGAAATTGCTTATGCAAGAGTTAATGCAATTTGTGAAGCTGGATTTAAAGCAAATGTTCCCGTGTTCATTGATGCAGAAGACAGTTGGTTTCAAGATGTTATTGATCGTGTAGCAAATGAAATGATGGCAAAGTATAATAAAGAAAAACCCATTATTTACAATACATTACAAATGTATAGACACGATCGAATTGCCTTTTTAGAGAAAACATATCAAGAGGCAATTGAAGGGAATTATTTTCCAGGGATTAAATTGGTGCGTGGAGCATATATGGAAAAAGAACGTGAAGTAGCAGAAAAAGAAGGATATCAATCGCCAATTCAACCAACAAAAGAGGCGACAGATCTTGATTACAATAAAGGATTAGAATTTATTATAAATCATATTGATCGTTTTGGCCTTTGCGCAGGAACACATAACGAAAAAAGCGCACTTTATCTTGTTGATTTAATGAAAGACAAAAAAATAGCACCTTCAGATAAACGTGTTTATTTCGCACAATTGCTTGGGATGAGCGATCATATTTCATATAATATTGCACATGCAGGATACAATGTTGCAAAATATGTTCCTTATGGTCCTGTAAAAAAGGTAATGCCATATTTAATCCGTCGTGCACAAGAAAATACTTCAGTTGCAGGCCAAATGGGACGTGAATTAAATTTGATAGTTACAGAGAGGAAAAGACGAAAAGCAAAGAAAAAAGCGTAATTTCCGCTTATGGAGCAATATGTTTTTGATATTACAATTATAATTGCTTCGCTGCTTTCAGTATTTTTCGCTTGGAGTACATTTAAGAAAAAAAGATATAATCAAACGATTTTTTTTATCTTATTATTAGGGCTTTTTTTACGAATTTTTTCTGCCTCCGATCCTTATTTGCATTCTTGGGACGAACGCTATCATGGGCTAGTGGCAAAAAATATGGTAAGACATCCATTGAAACCAACGTTGCACGAAAATCCTGTTTTAACTTTTGATGAGGGAAATTGGGTTGGTGCAAATGTATGGCTTGGAAAGCCCCCATTTACACTTTGGGTTATTTCTGGTTCTATTGCCATTTTTGGAGACAATTTATTTGCGTTGCGACTCCCTTCTATTTTATGGAGCCTTTTAGGAATTTGGCTCACTTTTTTAATCGGTAAAAAATTATTCAATGAAAAAACAGGTGTTTTAGCAGCCTTCTTTTTTGCCATAAATGGTCTGCTTATTGAGCTAGCAGGGGGGAGAGTTTCTTCGGATCATGTAGAAATGGGATTTGTTGTTTTGGTAGAATTAGGCATATACCTTGTCCTTTTAAACTTACGTGATAAACCAAAAATAACGATCGATTTTTTGATTGGATTTGTAACAGGGCTTGCGTTTTTGTCTAAATTTTATCCAGCATTAATTATACTCGTTGTATGGGGTGTTTTTTCTGGAATTCATTATCAATTAAAAACCTTAACCTTATTGCGATCTGTTGGATTTATTTTAATTGGTTTTGCATTAACGATTACTCCTTGGGTATCCTATGCATTGGTTAATTACCCTGAAGAAATGCATGCTATTTTGTTTAATGCATTGATTGCGTATAATGAAACAGTAGAATCACACCAAGCTCCGTTTTATTACTATTTAAATAAGATTATGGTCATTTTTGGAGAACTTGTTTATGTAGTCGTTATTTATACTTTTTTTAAACTAAAAACTGGTTCTGAAAAGACAAATTATGGAGGTTTAATTACTTGGGCACTTTTGCCTGTTCTTGTTTTTTCTTTTGCAGAAACAAAACGATTTACTTATTTGTTAATCAGTGCACCTGCTTTTTTTGTATTAACAGCACAATTTTGGTTTTACTTAAAGGATAAATTTGATTTAGGCAAGCAAAAAATAATTACTGCAATTGGAATGGGAGCATTAATCATTTTGTCTTTGAGATATACTATAGAACGAACAAAGTTTTTTCAACTCCATGATGAAGTGCCATTGCTTTATTCGTATATAGAAAAGGAGCAAAATAAGTTAACGAAAAACACAATTGTTTTTGGAACAGATGACTATATTGAATTGATGTTTCATTCAAATGTTTATGCTGCTTATCGGAGAATCCCAAATGAGGCAAAAATAAAATCGCTTGAAGAAGAAGGTTTTACTGTCTTGATTTTAGAAGGAGAAACGTTTAAACCTTATTCGAAAATTCCTTTAAACAATTAAAGCAAAGGCAATCGTCAAATTCTTTTTTAAGGTTAGCAAGTTGACTTTTTGAGAGTTTTATGTTGGTACATTGACAATTTTCAATAGAATTGACATTACAGATAAATTCATTCTCGCACTTAGCACAATTCTTTTTCATTTGTATTATTAATTATCCAATTCCCCAACAAATTCGGGCGAAAAATTCACTAAAAAAAGTTGTTTGCTAGCCCTTGTAATTGCTGTGTACAACCAACGCATGTATTCTTTATCCCACATGTCATGTACAAAATAACCATGATCAACAAATACAGCAGACCATTGCCCACCTTGTGCTTTATGGCAAGTGACTGCATAGCCAAATTTAACTTGCAAAGCTTGAAAATAAGGATTTTGCATTACTTTTCTATTGCGGATGCGTTTATTTCTTTCCAAAGGATATTCTTCTGAAGCAATACGATAAAATAACGATTTCATATGCTCTCTAGACAAAGAAGGACCTTCATGATGAATTGAATTAATCAAAATTTTGACTTCAACATCTTTCATATTAGGGTGATCAATTAACCGGACAAGTATATCGGCAAACTCACAACCGAAAATTTCTTCTCTGCGAACAATTTTTAAAATTTCCATCATTTCCCCATTTGCAATAAATCCAGCTTCAGATTTAGGTTCAAGCCAAAAATAATTATTCCGCGTAGCCATAATAACATCTCCAGCGTTGAGGTCTTCTTCTTGCCATAAAATGCGTCTTCTGATTTGTTCATTAAACAAATTTGCACGTTTGTTAGATCGGGTAACAACCATTACTTCGTCAGGCCCAAAATTGTGAATTGCATTCTCCAACTCTTCTTGTAAATCCATTCCTGTAATGGCACGCGCGTCAGTTGGATTCCAAGGCAAACGGGGTGTCTCTTCTTCATAATTCCGCAATACGCCTGCAATGTTAAGAATTCCAGAAGTTTCATCCTGACGAACAATCTCAGTCAATTGACTTTCAATTATTTTTAGAGAGTAGCTATCATTTAAATGCTTTCCATCTAAAGCAGGACTTACTTCCATTCCAATAGGAGGGAGCTGTCCTTTGTCTCCAACAAAAATTAATTTACAATTATGACCTGAATAGACATATTCAATTAAATCATCTAATAAATTTCGTTGGCCAAATCCATCATTGTTTTCTAATCCTGAACTTGTGGCTATCATAGAGGCTTCATCTATAATAAACAATGTGTTTGTATGTTTGTTTTGCCCTAAGGTAAAGGTGTCCATCCCGTTTTCATTATGGCTAAAATAAATTTTACGGTGAATGGTTGAGGCCAATTTACCACTATAATTTGAAAGAACTTTCGCAGCACGACCCGTTGGGGCGAGCAAAACAGACTTGACTTTTATCTGTGCAAGCGTGTTTACAAAACTTGCAATTAGGCTTGTTTTTCCTGTTCCAGCATACCCGGTCAAAATAAAAAGTTCCAATTCATTGATAGACCATAAAAAATCAGTCAATTCATTGATTGTTTTTGTTTGATCAGAAGTTGGATCAAAACCCAAGTTTTGGAGGTAAAGTTGGATGAAAGAAGGTTTTTGTAACTTGTTTTTCAATCGCAGAAAATTAAATGGTGTTTCATTGAGTTAAATATGGAAAAAATATATTGACTGACGGATAATCGTTCAAAAAAAATTGTAGTTTTGTCAAGGTAGACAATAAACACATAATTAAAATTTAAAAATGAGCTTTTTTGATACGTTAGATGACATTAAATACCATGCGGGTAGATTCTTTTTGCCAGTATTATTTTTAATTGTCGGATTAGTTCTCCTTAAAATGGCTGTTGTTCCTGTTCAAGAACAATTGAATAGTGGAAAGATAATCGAAGTAACCCAAAATTCTAATTTTTTATACGCGAGCTTATTCTTCTTGGTAGCAAGTGTAATTTGGTTTTTGTATTTATTTGGAATCATTCGCTCTGGAATTGGTTATGGAGTAATGGGGCTTATGGCAGTGCTTAGTGCTGTTCTAATCTATACCGACTATTCAAACATTAAGAAAACGGTTGACTTTGAAGCAGCTTTAGAAATAAGAGATTTAGATATTAAAGCAAGGATGGGTGATTTAAAAGCGGCTGAACTTGCTTATAAAGAAGCAAATGGTGTATATACCAATTCAATGGATGACCTGATTAATTTTGTAAAAACAGGAACAAAAATGAAGATCTTGAAAAAAGGTCAAATTCCTGAAAGAAGAATTACTCCAGATGAACGTGATTTTTTATACAATGATGACAGACCGATTGATAAATTAATGACAGAATTAGAAGCTGCAAGATTGGCAAAATCACCATTCGGATCATTAGATACAACTGGATTGAAGGAATTTATTAGAGACACAAACTTTATCCCTGTAATGGAAGCAATCTTCTTAGAAGAGAAATATTTAATTAATAGAGATAAAATCGGAGCCTCTTTAAATTTCAATGCAGACTCTTTGCGTTTTGTACCACATTCAAAATTACTTGTAGGTTTAGATACAGGATACATTGATAAAGGAGATTTAAAAGTCCCAACATTATTTATCCAAATGGATCATCCTCTAAATGGAAATGAGCAGTTAAAAGAGCCAATTTCATATGCTATTGGAGCAATTGATGATAATCACCTACGTGAAAGCTGGAAAGACAATTAGTCTTTGTGATTTAAAATGATTTTCAAAAAAGAAGAAGCTTATCAACATGCATTATGCATGGATTTAACGCCCGATAAGTTTACTTTTTCTATTGTCAATATTGAAAAACGAATTATTCTTCTTAAAGAAGAATTTAAATTAGAAAACTTTGATAGAGATGGTGTTGAACATCTATTAAAACACAAATTACTTTCCCACGATTTCGGAAACTTTATATTGAGTTCAGGAAGTGTAAGGAATACTCTATTACCTGTAGATTTATTTTCTTATTCAAAACCAGAAGAGGTCTTTCGACTGAATTACCCTGCTCCAATTGATAATTTAGATTATAATCGAATTGCCGAACTGGGAATTGTCAATATTTATGAATTACCGCTTTGGATAAAATCACTTTTTGTTGTTAAGTTTCCTCGAATAAAAATTGTGCACCGATCGACAGTTTTGCTAAAAGGTGTTTTTGATCAACCTACATTTAGCCCTAAAATTAACCTTTTCATTGAAGAAGAGCAGTTTTATTTGATTTTGACAGAGCGTTCCAAATTAACTTATTTTAATCGTTTTGATTATAAAGAATTGGCAGATTTAGTGTACTATATTCTCTTTGTTTTAGAACAGAAAGAACTTGATCAAGAGAAGTTTGAAATTAACCTTTTTGGAGTCAATATGGATTGGGATCAATTGTCAAATTTTAAAGACTTTTTCACCGCAAAAGTTAAAATTTCCGAACAACGAGAAAAAGCAGAAGGGTTTATTTTAGAGAAGCAATTGTTATGCGTGTAATAAGCGGAAAATACAAAGGCAAAAGGTTTTCTCCACCTAAAAAATTCCCTTCACGACCAACAACGGATATGGCGAAGGAAGCCTTATTTAATATTTTAGATGCACGTGTTTATTTTGAAAATTTAGAAATATTAGACTTGTTCTCTGGAACTGGAAATATTAGTCTCGAGTTTTTGTCTCGAGGTGTTGGAAAGGTAGAAAGTGTAGATAGTAATTTTATTTCGTGTAAATTTCAAAAAAAATTAAGAGAAGAAGTTGGTATTGATAATTGGCAAATTATACAAGAAGATGCCTTTGACTATCTAAAATCACGCCCTTTTAAATGGGATATCATTTTTGCAGATCCACCATATGGAAGTGTTTCTTTAGAACAGTTAATTGATGATATTTTTATAAATAATCGTTTAGTAAATGATGGCATGCTAATCATTGAGCACGGACAAGAAAGTGATCTCAGTGAAATTCCAAAATTTAAAGAAATGAGAGATTATGGAGGTGTTTATTTCAGTTTTTTTGAACCTTAATTTCGATCAGAATTGTTATTTTATGAAAATAAAAGATAACTAAAGAAAAAGCTATGGAAAGAATAGGTGTATTTCCAGGATCTTTTGATCCTTTTACAAATGGACATGAAGATATTGTGAGGCGTTTTTTACCTCTTTTTGATCAAGTTATCATTGCGATTGGGGTAAACTCTAAGAAACAATATATGTACCAAACAGAAAGCCGAATAGCGCATATTCAATCGTTGTTTTCGAAAGACGAAAATGTACTTGTTGAATCCTTTGTTGGACTCACAGTAGATTATTGTAAGTCAAAAGGGGCAAGGTATTTGCTTCGTGGTATAAGAAATACAAATGACTTTGAATTTGAAAAAGCCATTGCTCATATGAATGGAGATATTGCAGATGTTGAGAGTGTATTTTTAATAACTGCAAAAGAATTGTCCGCAATTAGCTCTTCAATTATAAGAGAGATTAAAAAAAATGACGGAGACATTAGTCAATTTGTAACGAACGAAAAATATTTGATTATAAACTAGAATGCAAAAAATACTTCTTTTCATAACTTTTTTTAGTTCAGTTGGATTATTGTTTAGTCAATTTCAACTGAAAGGATATGCTCCTGATTTTTTAGGACAAGAAGTAAAGCTATATACGTATCAAGATTACGTTACACTAAATAGAGTTCAACTTGGCGAAGGACGTGTAAATTCTGAAGACAGTACATTTACAATTGATTTAAATACGAATTCTACGATAGAAGTTATTGTAGAAATTGGCCGTACAGAAGCTAAATTGTATGTTGCACCTGAGGCAAATTACGAAATTTATTTTCCAAAGTCTGAAGATCCAATTAGTTATCAAAATGCCCAAACAAATATTTATTTTGGAAAACTTGACTCAACAGATATTAATTACAGAATTTTGCAATATCACCAATGGCTTGATGCTTATATTTCATATAATGATAGTGCAATTGCAAGAGGAGGTTTTCTAACTTATTTGGATACGTTTAAAACATATGTAGCAGATGCATACGGTGAAATTGAAGACCCCTTTTTTATTACTTATGTTCGCTATGACATTGCAGAGTTAGAGCAATCAGCAGGAGCGAATAGAAAAAGTGAAGGGCGTTTAAATACATTCTTGACATATATCGAACCTTTTCCATTGTATTATGAGAATGATCGTTATATGGAATTTGTTTTAGGGTTTTACAATAAAGAGTTTAGAGATTATTCTCCAAAAACAGAAGATGCCATTTTAAAAGCGATTAATAACAGTAGTCCTACAGAATTAATGCTAGCCTTACGAAATGATATTTTTCTGGCAAATCCAGAGTTAAGAGAATTGATTATGGTAGATAAATTGGGGAAAGCTTATTACCGAGAAACAAATTTTAGAGATAACATTACAGTCATTTTAGACTCTGTCTCCAATCATGCACAATCTCAGTTTAATGCAAATGTTGCAAAAAATGTCAAAGCATATATCACGAGTTTAGAACAAGGATACCCTGCCCCAGCAATTTCAATTGCAAAAACTCCAGAAGAGACAATTACATGGAGCAATTATTTAGGGAAATTTGTATACTTCAATTTTTTTGCAACTTGGAGTGAAGCATCTGTCAATGAAATGGAATTAATCTCAAAGTTGATTCCACGTTACGGAGAAGATATTGCCTTTCTTTCTGTTTGTGTGGATAAGGATAGTACAACTTATGAAGGATTTATAAAAGAACACCCCGAATACACTTGGGATATTCTTTATATTGGTGAAGATAAATCATTGATGGCGTCCTATAAAGCTACGTCTGTACCAAGTTATTATTTGATCGATCAAGAGGCTTTTATATTCGCCGCTCCTGCTTTAGCTCCTTCACCCAACGGTGAGTATGAATCAATCGGGAAAGTAATGTTTGAAATTCAAGAAGCATTGCATCCAAAACAACCTATTAGAGTAGGGGAGTAAGAAATGACTCAATTTCCAAACTTTGGAATGAAAACAAGTAATCCAACAATGAAAGCGATAAGGGCAACTATAAGGACAGCTCCGGCTGCTAAATCTTTTATTTTTTTGATAGCTTGATGTTGCTCTAAACTTATAAAATTGATGGTGTTTTCAATAGCCGTATTGATTGCTTCAAACGCAATTACAAGGCCAATACAAAGTGTAATGATAATCCACTCTATTGACGAAAGATGAACATAAATCCCTAAAATTATTGTGCCAATTGCAATTATACAATGAATTCGGGCATTGCGTTCTGTTTTCAAGAGTGTTTTGATTCCTTGAAAGGCATATTTAAAACTATCTAATTGTCGCTTGAATAAATTCTTTTTCTTAACCTGCATAACGATTATTAATTAACATTCCGTTTAAAATTAATAAACCGCATTAACTTTGGAACTATTATCAATCCGATTAGACCACCGGATATTGTTGTCGCAATAATGTCGCCTAAGTTTTGCACATTTCTAAAAATAAGAACAATGCATGTGATCGAAATAATTAAAGACCAGTAAAGAATTTTCTTATTCAATAATGAATGCGATAGGTTTTTTTGTTGTGGCCAAATTAAGGCAATTCCGATAAACAAACCTCCAAACAATGTACTTAAACCTTGAGCTAAATATGTTTTTTTTAAGGTATGGTCAAATATTTCAACTGATCCTTGGAGAAAAGGAAGCCGTTCAACAAAAAAACCATTCGTATGTGTAAAAGCATCCCAAAAAACATGCGAAAAAATCCCAATGATGGCTGAATAAATGAAAATATACCACTTCGTTCTAAACCAAGCAAACCAATTCAATCCGATAAAAGGTTCAAATCGTTTTTTGAGTAATTCTGGTAGGTTAAGAATTAATGTGTCTCGTACAAAGTAATGAAATAGAAATGCTAAAATTACTGTTAGCGGTAAGTCAAAATAAAATAATCCTGATAAAGTATGACCATGGACTTTTTCCAAGCGCATTCGAATAAAGTATTCAAAATCAGGAGACATACTTCCAATGACCAGTGCCGTCATTGAAATTTTAGATTTAGACAATTTTGCTAATGGCAAAACAATAGCGGGGTGACAAAATGTAAAAGGCATAAATTAAAAATTAGCGATTGAAAATAATTTGATTAATTCCCAAGAGTTTGGGGTGAAAAGGTTCAAAATACCTTGAAAGACAATTAAAGGAAATAAGCCCAACAAAATGATTTGAATTGGCCTCAGCCCTTTTTTTTGAATGCCTTGATAACGGATCTCTCCTAAACTCAATAAAACAAAGAAAAACGGACCAAGCGCCAATAAACCATAGATTGGAAACCAGGCCAAAGGATAATACGGGATGAATTTGTACGTCGTAAATAATGAAATCCAAAACAAGGTACCGATAAAAGTTAGCGAAATTGACTTGATTATTTTCGAATCTATTGGAATTAGCTTGTTGACCCAATATGCGATAAAAGATAAAATGGTGATAAAAGCATAAACGGGAAAATAGGACTCATGATTAAAGTCGGATAATTCATAGCAACAAAAACAAGCTATAAACAAAATACTGAGCGCAATTTCAATGAATAGATGTACCTGAGAAAAGCGATTAAAGGTTCTTTTTTCAGACGAAAAGGCCATAATCAGCCGGATGATTAAAAGAATAACTAGAACATTTTGAACAATAAGAAGAATAGGCATAATTTAAGGGTTAAATTTTGAGGAAATATTAAGTTGTTTTCGGCATGCAATGAGATTCATTTTTACATAATCTTGTAAGACAACATATTTTAAGCAAGTGGATTTTCTTCCACGTTTAAAATCATTGTATAGCCATTTTATTGCTTCAGGAACAATGCATAAACACAAACCTAAATAAGCTATTGAGAGTGGATTATAGCAACGATTGCCAATTAAAAAGGCTGTTATTCGCAGTTCATCAGACATTTCCGTACGATATTCCAATAAAACATGTTTTAAGTCATGGCGAACCAAATTAGGCTTGAAAGAGAGTTGTGCTTCGTTTAACCATGTATGGTATGTTTTACCTAATGAGTTTTGCGGCATGTTTGCATAATCTTCAAACGTGTAATGCTGTTTTCTTTTTCGAAGAAGAATATGCGATAAGTTGGTTGCAATTAATGTGATCCATATAACGATTTTCCATCTCATGATGCACGTCTCCTGTTTGCTCCAGTAGTGTTTAATTGATTTGAATCATCCGGAATTTGAATAACCTTGACCTTATTAAATTTGCTTTGTAAAGAACGTTCGCTAAGATTTAGAGATCGCCAAGATGCATGTTCAATTTTATAGTTTAAATTGTCCTTTGCAAGATTGTATGAAATGAATAATTCATGCCTTACAAAATCATCTTCAATGCCATTTTCTTTGTAATAATCCATCAGGTATGGATAGGTTTCTTTTCCAAGTGAAAGAATATAATCAAAGTCAATTTGAGTTGGTTTTAATTGAGTTAAATTGAATTGGGCTATATGCTTGTCCCAATTGATGCAGCCCAAGAATGAAAAGCAGATAATGAATGCAATGGATGTGTTTCGAACTAAAAACCAGAAGGATTTAACGTTCAAAATCTTAATGAGTGTAAAAATTAAACCAAGCGCAGCAAGAATCAAGTAAACATAAACACCAATTCGTTTGTAGGTTAGCCCCCAATGAATAATGTATTCGTAGTTTTTAATGGCTGTTGTTGTGACCATTAAAATATTTTGAATCATCCAAAAACTTGCAGCGATCCGAATCAATTTACTTCCTTTAAAGTTCAACTGCCCACGATAAATAAAGCTGATGATGAAAATAACCAATACAATGGACGTAATTAAAGAATTAACACCGCCATGAAGTAATTCTGAATAGCGTAATGTTGGTGCTGGGTTGGGGAGTTTTACAAAAATGAAATGAAGGTCAATGCAATTGTATAATAAGAGCATTAAGTTTAATGTTATTAACAGGCTACCAGCTATTTTTCGCTCGTTTTGAAAACCAAAAAACGTTTCTACTTTGTCTGTATAATTGGAAGGAATGTCGTTTTTATAATCGTTTTCTATTCGATCAATTTCTTGACTTCCGTGAAAGAAATAGAATCCGAAGAAAAGAATAAAGATGAAAAGATAAAAACCAATGAATCCCCAGGAAATCCAATCTAGGTTGATGAATTTTGTCCATTCGTAAAATGTTTCGTCCGCACTTTGGTACAGTTTAAGAAAAATAATAGCGATTAAAAATGGAATGGAGTAGAGAAGGATACGAACAAGTATTCTGTTCGCATCAGTTTTCTCTTTTGTTTTAAAGAATTGGGTTAACGCATCAATAAAGTAGTAAAAACCACTGAAAAAAGATTGAACAGCTTGAACAAAACCTAATGGAAGAGACAACTTTATATTGTAATGAACAGCTGAGAAAAAGCAAAAAGAAATAAAGTAAAGCCATAAAGCGAGTGTGCTGCCATTGTAAAAAACAGAGAACCCATTGAAAATAAATAACAGAGCCGCAGCATTCCATTTTATGCTTTTTATGCGATTGATTTGATTAAAGGCATATGCAGTAACAATAGCTACAGAAGCTATCAGTGTGTTAAGGCCGAAATATTCTTGGTAAAATAGATTGGAGACAATGAATACAAGTCCCACGTAAAACAGCATTTTTTTAGTCATGATGGATTAGTTTAAGTTTAAAAAGTACTTTGAAAAACAAAGTAAAAGGGTAAAAAAATAGAAATTGTACAGTTGTTTTCATTTTTAGCGTAAAAAACAAAGTAGATTTTAATGCAAAATGGATATAATCAGTTCTTTTCATGTCATTTTAAATTGAGTTGAGTAATTTTTCTAATGCATTTATATGCGATTTAAATTCTCTTTTCCCCAGTTTGGTAATTTGGTAACTTGTATTCGTTTTTTTTCCAATAAATCGCTTACGAACAGTGATGTACTCTAACTTTTCTAATCCTGCAATATGGCTTGCCAGGTTACCGTCGGTTAAATTTAATTGCGTTTTAATTTCTTTATAGTCCATCCATTCATTGACCATCAAGATAGACATGATTCCAAGCCTTACACGGCTTTCAAATGCTTTATTTAATTGATCAATTTTCCCCAAAATGGTCTAATTTCTGTCGTATTTAAAATACATTATTGCGCCATAAAGAATATGCAATGCACCAAATCCAATTGCCCAAAATGTTACTCCTTTATGTAAGAAAAAAACGGCTAAAATTCCCAAAGCCATTTCCGACAAAGCTAAATATTTAATGTCTACATGAACGTATTTAGAAGCATTTAATAATGCCATTCCATAAAAGATTAAGGTTGCTGGTGCAACCAGTTCTGGATACCCTTTCAGAAAAAGTGCAATAATAAAGAAACCGCCAAAAGCGAGTGGAACAAAAAGACTTATAATAAGTCGAAGTGAAAGGGGAGACCACAATTTTTTTTCTTGTTTGCGCGCTTTTAACCATGTAAAAAGAACGCCAACGGTAATGGCCGCAATTAACACGAATATTGCAATTAGTGCGAGTCTATTTGCTAGTTCTTCATACCCTTCCTGCAACCTTCCTTGCAAGCTGAAGTAAATGAATTTTTGGCTATAGTCTTTAATCTCCAAATGGGCTAAATAAGCACCAATTAATGCAATGATTCCGGCAAATACGCCTGAAAGACCGCTTAAAGAAAGAAACTTAGAAGAACTTTCCATCATTTTCCTGATTTCTCTAAGGTCTTCTATGGGATTTTTATCTGTCATATAAAAGTGCTTTGAAAATCAAAGTTAATATTTTTTCTAAAATGACAAACCATATTTGCAGGCTTTTAACTTTTCTTAACGGTTTAAAAACAATGTGGAGTCAGATCCTGAACCGTCAAAATTCGATTGAGGTGTTTTTTACCTCAAAAACCTATTTTATTGCATAAAAAGCTGAAAATGTGGTACTTGAAGTTAGTTTTTGATAAAAAAATACGTATAAATACTGTTTCTTTTTTTGTTTTTTCATTGCACATTTGTATCAGAAATTAAATTTTAACCCAAATAAAATGAAAAGAACAATTTTATCCTCTCAGCTTGTCTTTCTATAAACTCTTTTGGCCAATTAATCAATAGTGTCCCTTCTTCGGGGTTAGTTGGAATAGGAACAACAACACCAAGCCCATCTCATCAATTAACAGTGAATGGAAATTCATTAATGAATAATAATCTTGACGTTAATGAAGACATACAAGTAAGTGGACAGACCATAATGAATGGCATTGTAAGAATGCACGGTTTAGTTCCTTATGATGCTGGGTTTGGTGATATGGAATTTATCGTTTGTGGCCCAACTGGATTTGTTTCAAGAACAGGTCTTACTCAGCTTAAAACGTTATTACTGTCACCTCCACCGGCAGAACTAGATTACTGTGCAAGTACATTGCCACCGCAATGGTTTTCAGGAACCAATAAACTATTTGCCCCTTGCCCTGATATTAAAGTAGGAATAGGAACCTCTAATCCGAATCATAGCTTAACAGTAATTGGAAATGCATACTCTCGTTCTTTTTTGGCTGGAAACAGTGGCGGAACAACTACTGCATTGTTGAATGGTTTCGCCAATAATCATTCAGATAACTTAATTGAATTGGGAAAGAAAATTGGAGCAGGAATCCAAACCACTTATTTTTCAATTAATAATGCAGGGGCAACAGAAATAACCAATGTAAGTTCTGCACCAGCACTTACAATTAATAGTGGAACGGGACATGCAATTGTAATTAACGATAATGCTGGAAATAAACTGATTCAAGTAGAAAATGATGGTTTGTTGCGAAGCAGAAGTGTACGAGTTGATTTAAATGCATGGGCAGATTATGTTTTTAAACCTTCTTATCAATTAATGACCTTAAAAGAAACGCATCATTTCATTCAAGAAAACGGTCATTTACCTGACGTTCCAAGTGAGGAAGAGTTAAAAACTGGTGGATTGGATTTGGGAGAAATGCAACGCATTCAAATGCAAAAAATCGAAGAATTGACGCTCCATTTAATTGAAATGGACAAAAGGATGACTGATTTAGAAGCTGAAAACAAAGCGTTAAAAGAACAATTGAAATAACATAAAAAGAAACAGATGAAATATATCACCATCAGTTGTTTTGCGTTATTCATTAGCATAGGACAACAATTAAGTGGACAAACCTTAGTTCCGCACCCTATTCCTTGTATTGATGTTACTCCAGCTTCTATTGGAGCATTACCGTCAGGTGTTCAGGCCAATGATTGCATTACAGTTGAGGGAGAAACGGTTAATTTTAACCCTGCACAAAATTATTCAATCAAGGCCGGAGAATTTATTGAAATGAATGCCAATACAGTAATTCAACCAGATGCTGTACATCAATTTCATGCGTTTATAGAAGGTACAGGGTTAGATTTGGCATGGTACACGCCAAACAGCACACCTGGTATTGTAGAACGTTACGATAAATTGGAATTAGGCGTTCAATTTGAAAACACTATAAAAACAAAAATAGAACACTTTATTGATAATACGCCCGGCCCTCAATTAAACCCTTTTAACCCGGATGAAGTAGATTTGTATGCCGAATTTTTTCTGTTTTATGATGGTGTATGGAATTTAGTGAAAAAAGTAAATGGATTTTACTACGAAGAATTTCAACGAGAAATCAATGAATGGGATACAGTAGAGACAGCGCATGATTTTCGAATTCGTTTTAGCCCAAATTCAACGGGAAATTGGAAATGTAAAATTAGTGCAGCTGTTTCAGGACATGGAATTTTAAATGCTCATGAATTTACATTTCAATGTGTGCCGTCCGACCGTGAAGGTTTTGTTGAAGTTGGAATCAATAAACGTTATTTTAATCGTGGAGGAAAACCGTTTTTTCCTGTAGGACATAACTTATTCGGTCCTTCGCACGATTCGGCAGCAAATGCGACATCCTCTATTCCCGAATATATCGATTACTACAATGAGATGCGAGAATTGAGCGAAAACGGAGCCAATTATTTCAGGCATATCGTTTGTCCGTGGAATACAGAAATAGAATTTGAACATTTGGGTAATTATGCAAACCGAATGATAAACGCCTGGGAAATGGACAATATGTTAGACAGTGCTGCGGCCTTTGATTTGGTAATGCATCTTAACATGGCGATTCATTACACCTTTGAACGCCCCATTGAATTACACCAACAACGATATTGGGATTGGGCACGGGCAGGAGATTCGTTGACAAATCCTGTAACAGGACCAGACGTAGGTTGTTTTAATTCCAATGACAGCGGATATTGCTACCGCAATGAATTGGCTATGGAAGATCCGATTAACTTTTTTGACGACCCTCTAGCACAATCGTTTTATAAAAAACGAATTCGGTATATGTTGGCACGTTGGGGGTATTCAACGCAAATTGGAATCTGGGAAATTTTAAGCGAATCAAACCATACCGGAAGAGCAGCTACCATTGAATGGATTCCAGGTGTTGCTTGTGAAACAATCCCTGAATTACTGTACGAACCTTATACTGATATTCCAGATATCTTTCCAGAACGGTTGTACAATTGGCACCACACCATGGCCGAGTATATGCATACCGAATTGGATGTAAACCAGCCCATTTCGGCAAATTATACCGGAATACCAGACGTTGAAAACAGTGATTTTACGTTAAAATCACCTTATATAGATGTGGCCACTTATAATGAATACCGCATTGAAATTGACAAGTACGAAGACTCTTACATCACTTCCGAGGGGCGTTTTCATGCAGATACCTCATCTGCCTATGCCGACAAACCCTTTATGCACAGTGAATATGGGATGGGAGATGAAAAAATTTACGAATGCGATAACAATTCAACCTTTATTAAACGCGCTGTTTTAACTCCTTTTACAGGATTAGCCACGAGTGCCATTACATGGGACGACCAAAAAAATGAACGCGATACCTGGAAACACTTGCGCACTATCCGAGAATTTATGGAAGACATCCCGCTAGATGCAGACAATTGGCGCGCTCAAAAACCCATTGTTACGCCCGATAAAGCAATAGAAGTATTTTATCTCCGTAATTTTGATGAAGTGGGCTACCGTGCTGCCGGAGTGGTTTCTAATCGGACGTATAATTTTTTTACGCAAGCTGAAGGAGATTCTACGAATTGTTTAAAACCAGATCGTTTGGAGTTCACAATAGAAGGGGGAGATATTTATTTAGAATCTCAGAATTTTATTGGAGCAGATTATGAGACTGAAATGGTATTACCCAATATGGGGTGGTTAAAGCATTATAGCATTCAATGGTTCAATGCCATAACGGGTAATTTAATTTTTACAGAAGGCAGATGGACGAATACCAGTAGTGAATTGCCGATTGAATTTCCATTACTGACAGGAGACGAAACCCAACCCTTGGTGTTCTTCCAAGTTTATCCTTGGAACGAACCCGAATTTAAAACCCCCATTCAGTTGGAGAATACCAATACGGCGATCAATAATTTTGTTGGTCAAGAAACCAGTGAAAATGAAAATACTACCTTAGCGTTAGAAAATCTAACAGATTGGCCAAGTGAACCGATAATTACATTGTCCCCAAACCCTGCCAAAAATAGGGTTAAGATTAACGTAACTGGATATGATACACGTACAATTGAATGGCAATTAACAAATGGTTTAGGAACCATTATAAAAACAGGAAAAACAAATGAATCCAACTTTACGCTCGATTTATCCGTGTATAGTAATGGCATTTATTTCTTAACCCTTAAAAACTTAGATTATGTCACAAAAATTATTAAACAATAGGTGGTTAATTCTGTTGGTAGGATTAATTTTAATTGGTTGTAAAAAAGAAAAGCCTGAAGTTTTAGAGGGGGAAAAATCAATTTTTGTAGGTACATGGAATTGGTCTTATACAACGCATAGACATAATTTTTGTGAAGGAGGTGCGGTTGTTACTGATACACTTACCCCAGAAACTGAAAATCATGCATTTAAAATTCAATTTTTAGAAGAAGGAAAGATCATTTTTTTTCAAGATGGTATTAATATAGCTGAGCATTCAATTTTTTTTAATGAATATAAAGAAAGTATAGCTTGTAGTATTTTGATCGATTCAAAAAAATTTAATATAGCATTTGCCCCAGAAGAGTCGAGTAAGTTTAGCGGCTGTATTAATAGTAATATGATTAAATCAGTTTTCTTTGAGGAATTCTTGTTTCCATTTACACCTGGTTGTGAAGAATATTCAAACTTTTTCATTAAAGAATAGTGTCTAAATTACCTCAAATAACATTTGTAGTTTTGTTACTTACTTTGGTCAGTTGTAATAAAGAAAAACCAACAAAATTAGAAGGAGAGAAATCCATTTTTGTAGGCACTTGGGATTGGGTATATACAAGACATGATCACAATTGGTGTGATGGTTTCCCCAATAAAATAGATACTTTGACACCATTTACAGAAGGTCATACATTTAAAATTCAATTTTTAGAAGAAGGGAAAATAATTTATTGGCAAGATGGAATAAAAATCAATGAATATGATCTATTTTTTACTTTGTTTGATGGAGACGAATCA
>CAYPZN010000009.1:0-79141 GCA_964415335.1 uncultured Crocinitomix sp. | reverse complement strand
AATAACAATTAACTATATTTAATCACTGTTTGAAAAAGGGTAAGGCTACAAAAATAGGGAAGTTTACCTTCCCTCTCCATGTCGATTATAAAGCGAATGAAATCTTGGTTAAAAAGGGAGTGAAAAAAATTATTACGCTTGGAAATGCGTATAAAAGTAGGCAAACAGGACGTGTCTTTTCTGCTAACGGTATTTCTCCAACCATTCAAACAGAAATTAGCTCTACTGGATTTATTAAGATTAGAAATAAGTATAGAAGATTAACGCCTGTTGAAACCGAAAGAATTCAAGGGTTCCCTGATAATTGGACAAGATTTGGAAGGCTTGAAGGAAAATCAATAAAAATTTCTGATACGCAACGCTATAAATTGATGGGGAATGCAGTAGATGTTCGTTTGATAAAATCAATTGGCAAAAAATTAATCGAAATTTCAATCAATAAAACTTTAGGAACGGTAAAGCGCAAAAATCAACAAAAATTGAACAAACAGATTGAAACCTTGACCTTAATAAAAGATGAGAATACAAAAACTTATAATAGAAATGATTTAGAACTTTTAGTATTGGCATTAGAGCTTGAACTGGAATTTTTGAAAACATCTGCTTAAAAAAAGACTATATGAAAATTAACGAAAAAACATATTATACTGAATACAAAAAATTGGATAAAAACATTTTGTCTGATTTTATGAAAAAAATGCACAGATATATCAATAGGTTCACAAACAATGGTCTTGATTGGACGAAATTCCAGAATAACGAAGAGCATAAGCGTATCATTGATAAATATTTTGAGTTGGTAGAATTATATATTGAAAGGCAAATGAAACCTGAAAAGAGTGCAAATAAAGGAACGGTTCAGAAAAAGATAACTATTGAAGAGCAAAAACCAAATGCTGATAATAGTGTGGATAAAATTGCTTTAAAATTAGCGTTGAAGAATCATTTTGATTTGATGAATAAAAGAGAATTTCTTACAAGTGAACTTATAGATCATTGGGATTTTTTAATAAACTTCAATTCTAAATATCAATCTAGCATACCGTTGTATTTGTCAGATATTAATACTCAAAAAAAAGTCGATCAGGCTCTAGTCAAATTACGTGATTTTGCCTATGAGAACAACCTGGGATCAAACCTGAAAAGTCAAAAAAAAGAAAATGAAATCAAAAAGAAAATCCAATCAAATTCACAAGCAAAAATTAAGCCTAAAGAAGCAATAAAAGTAGGTCAGAAGGATTTATTAAGTGTCGAGATAAAGATGATTAAACGATATTTGAATTTGGACGGTAAAGAAAAAAATCGCAATCAAATTCGTTTATTCATTAGTGCATTACAAAAGACTATAAGGGAAGGAAAAATTACTAAGAATTCAAAATTCGCAAATGAGATAACAACGATTCAAAAACAGTTAATTGTGTGGCATGGCAAATATAAAAATGATTTAGAAGAATTAGAAGTTTCAATTTTACCAGCAACGAGAGAAAAACTCTTGTCAATTATTGGAATGGAAATAGAGATGGTTTCGGTAAAATTCATCCAAAGCTATTTCAATCTTCAAGGAAAAATAATTCCAATTAAAAGAGCTCATAATTTACATACGCGAATTACACGTTCATTCAACTCAGGTAAATTTAACAATCAGGATAAATACTGGAGTGAAATCGAAACGATCTTAGAGACACTTGCCGTTTTTATAAGAGATAATAAAACCAAAGGAGAAGGAATATTGAAGATTGAACAACGGGCATTAAATGGGCTTTCTGGAATTATATCGGGATCTGATTATCCTCAATCCTTAAATGGCTTGTCCTCTAAACCAATACCATTAGATATTAAGCAGTTGACTAGAGACTATTTGACAAATCAGAATGGAATTGGAGGTAAAGAAGGATTTTTTATGTCTTCAATGGATATTGAAAACTTAGAGTTTGAACATTTAGGTCTTTTTGGAAGATGGTTGAATTTAATTGGTGATGCCGCAGTTGGCGCGAGAATAGCGGTATATGGAGAACCAAAAATCGGAAAATCCTATTTGATGATTGAATTTGCGGGTGATCTTGCAAAAAGTGGAAAAAAAGTACTGTATGTAACCAAAGAGGAAGGTGAAAGTGCTACACTTAAAAAGAAATTTATAGAAACAAGCGCGAAACATCCAAACCTTGATGTGTGTGATTACATTCCAGGAAATTTGGAAGAATACGACGTTGTATTTTTCGATAGCATTTCCAAATTAAAGTTGACACCAGAAAATTTATTAGCTATCAAATGGGCTTATCCAAAATTGGTAAAAGTAGAAATACACCAAGTAACCAAAGATGGTAAAGCGCGTGGATTTAACGACTTTATTCATGATGTAGACAGTATTATTCATTTACCAGAACGAGGTAAGGCAATTCAGGAAGGACGGTATGAAGAACATGGAGAGATTAATTGGAACGTTGCAGCATAAATAAAATAAAGAATATGGACAGAGGAAAAAGAACAAAATATGCGCTTGTGTTAAGCGGAGGAGGATTTAAAGGAGCTTTTCAGTTAGGAGCAATTAACTACATTAACAAACATTGGAAAAGAATAACTGGTAGAGAAGATACACCAATGCACTTTGATATTGTTTCAGGTGTCAGCGTAGGAGCATTGAATGGTTCAATGGTAGCCATGAACAAATTAGGTGAGCTAAATAATCTATGGATTAATCAAATCGGTAAAAATGGCGTTAGTGAAATTTACACATCTGACTTAATAGATACTAATAATAAAACCGATAAGTTAAAAATAAAAATAGATGTTGCTGAATTTCTTGAAAGGTTTATGCCAAGTTTTGAATTGGAAACAAAGTGGTACAAAAAATTAGGTGTTTTATTTTCGGAAAAAAAGCGAAAAAAACTGATTGAGTCCGCAATTCATGGTGTTGTTAATGGTTTTAACTCAACAACGAATAATTTTAAGGCTATTGCGGACAATACGCCTTTGAAAAGAAAGCTTTTTAAGTTGTTGGATAGAAGTAAGATTCGAGGAATATTCAAATCAGGTTTTGTCTCTCTAAATGATGGAAAATATTATTCTGTAAATCATTTGGATTATTTTTCAAAAACTGATTTTGTGAATGGAGTATTGGCTTCAACAGCAATGCCTGCAGTTTGGCCTCCAGTTGATAAAATCAGATTTAACCATAAGGGAACTTTAAAACAAACGAAATGTAATGTTGATGGAGGTGTTTTAAATATAAGCCCATTAGGTGATGTTGTGAATGAAATTAATCAAGATGGGAGCGGAGCAAAATGGAAAGTGTTTGTGATTAATTGTCACAATGGTTTGGCAGGGATAAAAGATATGAGTAATGCGAACATAGCTAAAGTGATTTCACGTAGTGTTTATGATTTAATGATGGGGGAGATTTTCAATAATGATGTGCAACATTATTTAAAAATCAATATAATTGTGGATAAGTACAATATTAGAACGGATAAACTAAAGAAATTTGAATCGGTTATTATTCAACCAAGTTCTGAATTTGATATGGGTAACCCGTTGGTTGGGAGTGAAAATTTAATTAGTAAGCGTATGAAACATGGGTATGAACAAGCAAAAATAGGAGGTGATTTATGGAGGTAATAATGTTTGAAAAAGATAGTTTCTATAAAATGATAGATGAATTGACAAATCGAATTATTAAAAATGTCGAAAGAAATTATAAAGAAGAAGAATGGATTGATGATGTACAAGCAAAAAAGATATTAGGAATTAAAAGTAAATCAAAACTTCAACATTTGAGGGATAATTTAAATATTGAGTTTAGTCAATTTGGAAAAATTATTAGATATAGTAGGTCGAGTATATTACAGTTTTTAGAGAATAATCGTGTTACGCTAGATCGAATTTAGTAAATAAACAAAAAGTTATTAACAGGTGGTGATGTGAATACATTTCCACCTTTTTTTATTTAGAAAAACTCGCGGAAAACTCGCGATAGGTGTTTTTAAAAGCAAAAAATTCGAGACATTTGATACATCTCGAATTTTTCTATTTCCTTCAGCCATAAAGGACTTGAGCTTGTTCTTTCGAACTTGCGGTCTGGACGAGACTCGAACTCGCGACCCCTTGCGTGACAGGCAAGTATTCTAACCAACTGAACTACCAGACCAAATTTTATTTGTAATATACCTCTCTTTTGAAGAGGGTCAAAGGTAACTATATTTTTTATTTAGACAATGAAAATTAAATTATTTTTTGTCGTTTTACTAAATATTGTTGTAATACGAACTCTATTCCTTCTTGAATATCCGTTTCTACAAAATCAATTTTGAACTGTGCACACTTCATTTTCAAATCACTGGTAACTTTTTCTACCTGCTCTTGAAACGATTTTTTGATTTCTGAAGGATGTAATTTTATTTTTTCTCCAGATTCTAAATCAACGAAAGTTGTTGGTTTATTTGGATAATTTAATTGCATTTCGTGCATTTTATCCATTACATTGAATAAAAGAACTTCGTGCTTATTATGTTTAAGATGCAAAAAAGCATCTGTAAGATCTTCTAAAGACTCATCACTGAAAAAATCCGAGAATATAATGATTAATGAGCGCTTGTGGTTGTTCTCTGCGACCTGATGCAAGATTTGCGATAAGGATGTTTTAATGTTTAAACGATCCGCTTGTTTTTGCATAACACCTTCAAGTTCATCATAAATTCTCCGGTGATGCTTTGGTGAAGTTTTGATTGCAGTATCGATCTTAACATCATCTTCAAAAACAGTAATTCCTACACCATCACGTTGCTTTTTTAGCATTTCCATTAAAGAAGCAATAGCGTAAACACTAAAGCCAAGTTTATTCAGTGGATAGGTCTTACTAATCTCAGGAAAATACATAGAGGATGAAATGTCAAGGATAATCCGACATCTCAAATTCGTTTCTTCCTCATATCGCTTGATGAATAGCTTATCTGTCTTAGCAAAAAGTTTCCAATCAATGTGACGTGTTGATTCTCCTGGATTATATAATCTGTGTTCAGCAAATTCAACTGAAAACCCATGAAAAGGAGAGCGGTGAAGCCCAGTAATGAATCCTTCGACAACTTGCTTGGCAATAAATTCCAAATTTCCAAACTTAGCAAGTTCTTGTATATCTATTTTTCCGTACAATGTTCTATTTTATGGAAAGATACTAAAATCATAGAAAATGCTTACCTTTATTTAACAATTATGATTGGAAAAAGTAAAGAGAATAAACGATTTTGTGAAAACTGTGAAACGCCCATCACAGGAAGAAGTGATAAGCGTTTTTGTTCTGATTATTGCCGAAACACGAAGCACAATGAAGCCAATAGAGATCATTCCAATTATATGCGTAAAGTCAATAATATTTTACGAAGAAATAGAAGAATCTTGGCGCAATTTAACCCGAAAGGAAAAAATAAAATTCTCGGTACAACGTTAATGGAAGAAGGCTTTAATTTTGCATACTATACCAATGTGTATGAAACGAAAAAGGGATTGCGTTATCATTTTTGTTATGATCAAGGGTATTTAAAATTAGAAGATGGCTGGTATGCACTAGTTGAACGTCAATCTTATGTTAACTAATGAAATACATCAATTATATATTTATTTTTCCAGTAAAACTCTATCAGTGGTTTATCTCACCAATTTTCCCAGCCTCTTGTCGGTACGATCCAACTTGCAGCAGCTATACCATTGAAGCAATTAAAGAATGGGGGCCAATCAAAGGAACTTGGTTAGGAATAAAACGAATCTCTTCCTGTCACCCGTGGGGTGGAATGGGACATGATCCAGTTCCTCGAAAAGAAAAGAAAAAATAAGCGTTGCATGCTTTCTATAAAACCACAAATTCTGGAATTATTATGGTTGCATTTTTAGAAGATTCATATTGTTTCTTTGCAAATAATAACCATTCTCTAAATTTTTCAGGACTCGAATGCGAACCATAATTTGCTTTTCCCGAAATATTATTCTCTTTATGGTCTAAAACAATATACATGGGTTGTGAAACGTCTTGAAATCTTGACACTTCAAAATCAAACCACTTATCTCCAATTGTTTCCATTAATTCACCATCTTGCTTTCGTTCACCTTCATATCGTTTTGGCAGTTTTCCTCTATCGTCAATATACAATGAAGCAACAATAAAATCATTAGCTAATAGTGGAGCAACGGTTTCATCAGCCCAAACATATTCTTCCATTTTTCGGCAATTAACACAGGCCCAACCTGTGAAATCGAGTAATACAGGTTTATCAACTTCTTTTGCATAATCCATAGCATCATTGAAATCTCTAATTGTATTGATTCCATGCCCATGAGGATGTGTAGATTCAGGCCAATCTTCACCAATTTCAGGAGCTTCGCCTTGAATACCATATGGTGATTCAGAATAACTCAAAGGAGGAGGGAAGCCAGAAATTAATTTCAATGGCGCTCCAAACATTCCAGGAAGAATGTATATAATAAAACCGATTACAATTGTTGCAAGCAGCGTTCTGCCAACCGAAAGTTTTTCTAAAGGACTATCATGCGGTAATTGTATTTTTCCAATAAGATAGATGAATAAAACAATAAAAATTCCAATCCAGATCCCTAAAAACAATTCTCTTTCAAGCAGGTGAAGTTGTAAAACAAGATCGGCGTTTGATAAGAATTTTAATGCAAAAGCTAATTCCAAAAATCCTAAAACCACTTTTACCGTATTCAACCAACCTCCAGAAGATGGAAGTGAATTTAACCACCCCGGAAAAGCGGCGAATAAGCCAAAAGGTAAGGCTAATGCCATTGAAAACCCCAACATTGCAACAATAGGACCAGATAAACCGCCTTGAGCAGATTGTACAAGTACACTTCCAACTATAGGCCCCGTGCATGAAAATGAAACCAAGGCAAGGGTGAATGCCATAAAAAATATTCCAATTAACCCACCTTTATCAGCTTGTTTATCAGCTTTATTTATCCAAGATGCAGGAAGTGTAATTTCAAAAGCACCTAAAAATGAAATTGCAAATACTACAAATAGAACGAAGAAAATGACGTTCATCCACGGATTAGTAGCAAGTCCATTTAGAATTGTTGGTCCAGCTATAGCTGTGACCAAGACGCCTAAAATAACATAAATAAGAATGATAGAAATTGCATAAAAAATGGCTTTTCGAATTCCTTCACTTTTTGTTTTAGACTGTTTTGTAAAAAAACTTACTGTCATAGGTATCATTGGAAATACACATGGAGTTAATAAAGCAATAAAACCACCAATAAAAGCAAGAATAAAGATAAGCCAAAGAGAATCTTTTTTTGTACGCGTATTATTGTCTAAGGCATTTTCAAGATTAAAAGATAATTCCATTGGAGCCGTATTGCGAAAATTATTCTCATAACCCATTAAATAGATATCTAAGTCGGCATTTAAATGAGGAGCATTACCAGTATCTTTTAAACTTATATTTTGCTTAATAGTAACATTGTACTTATACCCTGTTTTCCCAATGTTTTCTGCAATACTCAGCTCGTAATCAGAAATAGACGCGATTTGCTCATTTTCGCGAAGTTTAAAAACAGATTTGTAGCCTTTCGGGTTGTTGAATGCGTACATTCCAAAAATTGAATCAATTTGTATTTCAACACTCAATGAATAATCTTTTTCGTCTGTCCTTAAAGGATCAAATACTTTTACTTTTACAGGGTCAAATAGTTCTGTATATGATGACCCTTCGCAAGAATTGAGTAATTGAAATAATCCAGAATCTAATTGCGTTTCATTTTCTTCAATGGTAGAAATGGTATCAACAATTTCGGAAGGATCATTGTTCATTTTATCTGTAGTACCAGTTAAATCAAGATTACTAGTACCTTTTACAGTTATTTCAGTTTCTCTATCAGCAGGAGGAAGACAAGCCTCTTTACAGGCCATGAATTCATATTGAATTTTTAATTGAAAATCAGTTTTAGATTTAACCTTGATTTTTTGAGTGAATTTAGCTTCCTTCCCATAAAAACCTCGCTCAGGAAAACCTTCATTATCATGAAATTCTGATCCATATTCTTTTGTTTCTCCAATTAAAGAATAATCTTCAGATTCTACAAAGGTAAATGATGTGGGGATAGGAATAGCCGCATCTGGTTGAATTTGAGAATAGATATGCCATCCATCTTTCTGATTAACAGTAACTGTAATTGTAGCTTCGTCACCTTCATACGAGGTGCTAAAATTCCAAACAATAAGTTGATCAATGTCTTGCCCTAAAGCAGTTAATGTGATAAGCCCAGTAAAAAGGAGCGCAATTTTCTTAAGCATAATTTAATCTCAGTGTATAATAATATTCAAAGTTAATATAAATGGCTGAAGTTTATTGTGAGCAATAAGAGGTATTATTGAAATTCTAACAATAAAAAAAAGCGGCATTTTGCCGCTTTATCTGAACTTTAAAAATTGTATTATATATATCTTATATCTATAATTTTTGCAATTGGAATCCACACTCCACCTTTGAGGCAAATAAACTTATTACCTGTTGCCCATATTGTTGTCTGAACAGATTTGGGACCTGAATCAGAATAGAAATCAATATGAAATTTTACTTTATTAAGATTACCTAAACCTGTAGCATCACGCAATTTCTTCAAAAGATTAGGGTGTTGCTTAAAATTTATTTGGTTTTTAAATGAGAAGTTCGCAATGGCTTCTTTTTCCACTAAAACGGGGTTCGTTATTTCTTGCATATCATGAGTTTTATTGATGGTTGTTAAAACAAATAAATTCGTCTGAAACTCTCAAATTTATTAATGGACTAGTCAATTAACCAGTATACTAATTGGTCGTTTTATCTAACCGGTTCTTACAATTTAGAAAAAAAATAACGAACAGCAAAACGTAATTTAATATTTTACAAAATAAAAAAACCGTACCAAGTTAATGATACGGTTCAATCTTTTATTGAAATAACTTATTCGCTAACAATGTGTTTTAATACAAAATCATCTCTGTCAATATCAACTCCATCCATATCAACAGTACCTACTTCTAATGTTACCAAAAGACGTAAAATAACTCTTCTGGCAATTGCTGTATCTTCTAAAAGGGAAATTTTTACGTTGTTTCCAGCATTTCCTGCATCTGTTACTGCAACATCAAAATAGCTTGTATAATAACTTGCTGCTGCATTAATTGCATCAGTTGTATGAATATCACTAAAAACAAAATTAAATTCTGTAGCAGAAGTTATACCTGCAGCAGCATCAGTATATGTTACTGATGATTGTCCAAATGTAAAGGCTGTCATTAGTAAACCAGCTGCTAATCCTAAAATCTTTTTCATGTGTTGTTTATTTTATGTTGATTGTATAAAAAACATACAGCCAACTTGTTTTATTCTCTCTATATATTACCTAAGACGCAATTTGTATGCCAAAGGTTGACTACAAAGATATAAAAATTATTGCATAGTATTTGAATAGAAAATTGGTTATTCTTGTAGTTTTGTTTATTGAAAATGAAACTAAAATGGGTTTAAAAATTCGATTTTCTAAAAATAAAGTAGAAGCAGGGTGTGACGAAGCAGGCCGTGGATGTCTTGCCGGGCCAGTAATTGCGGCAGCGGTGATTTTGCCAGATAATTTCAAAAATCAGATGTTAAATGACTCTAAATTACTTTCAGAAAAAAAACGTAAAGTGCTTGTCCCAATCATAAAACAAGAAGCATTGACATATGGAATAGGGGTCGTGAATCATTTAGAGATTGATCAAATTAATATTTTGAATGCTTCATTTGAGGCAATGCATAGAGCAATACGGAAAATGGAAATTATACCCGAGTTACTTCTAATTGATGGGAATCGATTTAATCCCTTCGAAAAAATAGAGCATGCTTGTATTGTTAAGGGAGATTCAAAATATTTGAGTATCGCTGCCGCTTCTGTCTTAGCTAAAACGTTTAGGGATGATTTAATGGAAGAATATCATGAACGTTATCCGCAGTATGACTGGAATTCAAACAAAGGATACCCAACAAAAAAACACCGGCAAGCAATTTTGGAAACAGGAGCAAGTCCAATTCACAGAAAATCATTTAAATTACTTTCTGATGAACAATTAAAAATGAAACTTTAGATTCACAATTTTTTGTGCATATTCTTACATTAAAGGGAGTCTAAGGATTTGTTTAAAATTTAAATTTGTTGTTTAGCATAGGTATACAAGTGAAACAACTTCAATTAATATTTATTCTTCTGCTTGCAGGGACGTTTGGATTTCTCGCAAACGATCTTTATGAACGTCAAAATGATAATTCGTCTTATTTGTCCTTTAAACTAAATGACAGCAGTACAGACCTTGTTGTTCCCGATTTTGATCGTTTCATAAATAAGTTAAAAAACAACCCCTCTTTTCATATTCAACAATTAAATCCAACCCTTGAAAGCGGCATTGAAAGCCTTCGATCAAACCTTCAAAACAGAATGAATTGGATTTTAGGAGAGACATGCTTCATTTCCTATAATGAGACAAGTTTTGTTATTGCGTTTGAAAATCCAGATTTGAATTTTGACGATATTATAAATGTTCTTAAGGTAGAACTAGGTGTTCAAGCTTCTTTTTCTGAAGAAAAAATCGAAATAAACGGAAAGTCATTTTATACAATGAAGCATGGTGTTTACACCGTTTTTAGTGATCAAGCAATTTCATTTGTAAAAGATAAGACAAGTCAACAAATGACTGATTATCAAATCGGTAATGCTGATTATGTCATATTGAAAGATAGTTTGAATACCGAAAAACACATTTTTGCGAACCAAAGTGATTTTAAAGTTAACACTACTTTTTCATATAAAATCAAAGGAAAACCTGTCAATCACTTCGCTTTTATAACGAATTTGCCAACAACTTTTGATGAAATATTTTTTTATGGGAGTCAACGCTTTCAGGAGGATAAAAACATGTTTTTTGATTCAACAGGTTCAGTTTTATTTGAATGGGTAGATGATGGAATTGCAATCGTCAAAAAAGATTCTTTTGAGTTAATGATTGGGCGACAAAATGAAGTGAGGGATCTAAAATTAATTCTAGAAGAACAGACATTAAAAGTAAAAGGGGATTCAGGGCAAATTAATTATATCAATTTAAAAAACTTTGAAATTATGCCGTTTCAAGGAGAAGAAAATTGGCAAGCAGCGGTTAATGGAATTTCAGAAGAACTAAAATTTTATACAGAGTACGAGAATTTTAATGTACTCTCAAATTCAATTGGAGCAATGCGTTGGTACCTGTCAGAAATTCAGTTAGGCAATTTAATAGCGGATGATAAAAAATTTAAAAAACAGTACCAATTTTCTGCTCCACAAACAAGTCATCAAATTAAAATTAAAAGAAATATCGCGAATAAAAATTATATTTCTTTTGAAACAAATACATGGAGAAATCGCACAAACAAGACAAATACCTATACATCATTTAATTTAAATCAAAACAATAATAATCAACGAGCTAATCAAGGTGATTTTTTGGTGAGTTTTGCTCCGGAGAGCATTGATTTATATCAAGATAAAGGAACAGATTTGATTTTATTGTCCAGTGAGAATAATGTTGGACTTTACACCAGTTCAGGAGAAATAAAATGGGAATTAGACCTTCCGAGTAATTTGGTGAAAAAACCAAAATTAGTCGACTTAGAGAATGATGGAATTCATGAGATTACACTTTTCTTAGAGAATCATTTTTTAATTGTAAAAAATGATGGGAATTTTCATGTAAACAAAAAACTATCCGTTCCTGCTCAAGGTGGCACATGCCTTAATTATGATCAAAAATATAACTACCGATTTTTCTTAATTCAAGGTGGTACAGTGGCTTGTGTAGATGAAAAAGGAGAATTAGTTACAGGTTGGAGTTTTCAAGGAAGCGTTGCTCAACTAAAAGATGAAATTAATTATGTACAAGCATCAGGAAAAGATTACATAACATTTAAGGATGTAAATAATAAGCAATATGTTGTCAATCGAAGAGGAGAATTTCGTTTTGTTAAAACACCTGATTTAGACCTTCCAAACGAATCTCAATTTATTGTTGGGAAAGATGAAGGAACTTTACGAAAACTTGGGTATAAAAATCAATATATTTATAATGCTTATTTAAGAGATGGAAATAAAGATTCCGTAAAACTCGATCAACGAGTTAATTCTGTTAGTGCGAGGTGGGAAAATATTTCAGGAACACCTTTATTAATCATTGAGGAACCAAACAGGATAATTACATTTAATGTTTTTGGATACGTCGAAAATGAAATTTTAAAGCCTGAAGGAGCGAATGAATTGCTTGGAATACATGCATTCAATGACTTTAACTATGTTTTTTTTAATAATACCCAGAATAGTGTATATTTGCTTAACAAAGAGGGAAAAACAATCCATACAATAACCAAAGACGCATCAAAAGTATACGGTATTAATAGTGCCAATTTTTGCTCTTTTGATGGGAAAAGTATAAAAAACTACACACTAAATTTTTAAACATGAAAAAAAACTTACTTGTATTTTTCACTATTCTATTAGGTCTTTGCAGCCAACTTTCTGCACAAGATTTTTTAGGATACAGACAAAGTAATTATTCAGGCGTTTCAGGAGGAGATTTGAATCCTGCAAATATTGCTGACAGCCGATTTTTAGTGGATATTACGCTTGCAGGTGCGTCAGGATCACTTTACAATAATCATCTTTTCTTCAATCCACATCAAATGCCTTTTTGGTGGTCACAGTCTTTTGATAGAACGGATCCACAAGTGGATGCATGGCTAGGAGACCCTAACTTTGGATCAATTATCGCTGCAGAAGATGCACAAGATTCAATTAATTCAGGGAGCGGAAACTTTTTTGAATTTGCAAACCCTAAAGGAAAATCATTAAAAGCAAATTTCAATACAAATGTAGACATCCTTAACGTATTGGTAAGTATAAACCAAAAAATGGCTGTTAGTTTAGGGATTAAGAACAGAACATTTTTTAACGTTGACAATGCGTCACCTGAACTTGTTAAATTGGCAAGAACAAGTTTAGAATTTCAAGATTTATGGCTTCAAAACCTAGACGATCAATTCTTAAATGTGTCCTTTAACAGTTGGAATGAATATAATTTAGGTTTTGGAATGGTTGTCTATGATGAAGAAAAACATTTCGTTAAAGTAGGAACTAAGTTGAAATTTTTACAAGGATTAGGAGCGATCTATATTTATACAGACCAAGTAAGGTATAATGTTTTAAATGCAGATACTTTAGCTGGAATTTCTGGTAATTTTGATTACGGATATTCTGCAAATATTGATAGAAATTGGGACGCAAGTTCAAGTCAATTTACAGGTATTGATGGATTTGGAGATATTAATTCATTGAATTCGAAACTTGGTTTTGGAATTGATTTAGGTGTTGTTTACGAATGGCGTCCTAAATGGAAAGAGTACAAATATGATATTGATGGAGAAACAAATCTTTGGCGTAGAGATCAAAATAAATACGAATTGAAAGCAAGTTTTGCAATTAATGATATTGGAGGAATGCGCTATGAAAAATCAGTTAACAGTAGAAACTTTAATGTTGATATTGATACAGACAACCCTTCAGCAGTTTTGAGTTTATTTCAATTTGATGATACAGATGGATTAGAATCATTCAATAGCAATGTTGATACGTTAATATCTGATGGAGGAGCAACACGTATTGAAGATGATGGAACTTTCTATTTCAATTTACCAACACATATTAATGCTGGAGTAGATTGGCATATATGGAGAGATTTTTACCTGAATGCAAATGGGTTATTAAGTTTCCAAAGAAATAATAACGCGAATAAAGTACGTTACCCATCTATTGTAAGTGTAACACCAAGATATGACTTTGCATGGGCTGGATTATCTGCTCCAATTTCATATAGTTCTGTACACGGAGCAAGAATTGGGCTTGGTTTTAGATTTGGACCATTAATTTTTGGAACAGGCGATTTGAAATGGCTTTTTGCACCAGGAAAAGACAAAGAAATTAGAGGCGCAGATGCTTACGTTGCTTTAAAAATCCCTATTCTTTACAGTTCACCTAAAGATGCTGATTTAGATAAGGTTTCGGATAAATTAGATTTATGCCCTGATACACCAGGAGTATGGGAATTCAGAGGATGTCCTGATACAGATGGTGACGGAATTCAAGATTCTGAAGATTCTTGTCCTACTGAAGCAGGATTAAAAGAATTTAATGGATGTCCAGATAGAGATGGAGATAAAGTGATTGACAAAGATGATAATTGTCCTGACGATCCAGGATTGAAAGAATTCAATGGATGTCCTGACACGGATGGCGATAAAATTATTGATAAAGAAGACGATTGTCCAGGTGTTGCCGGTATTACATTATTTAATGGTTGTCCAGATACAGATGGAGATGGATTGAAAGATTCAGATGATCTTTGTCCGGAAGTTGCTGGACCAGTTGAAAATCAAGGATGTCCTGATACAGATAATGACGGAATCTTTGATTACTTAGATGAATGTCCAACGGAAGCAGGACCAGAAGAGAATAGAGGGTGCCCTTGGCCAGATACAGATGGAGATGGCTTATTGGATAAAGATGATAAATGTCCTTATAACGCAGGGCCAGCTAAGAATGATGGTTGCCCATATGTTGATACAGATGGAGATGGTGTTTTAGACAAAGATGATGAATGTGTAAACATTCCTGGTTTAGTTGAAAACAATGGATGTCCTAAAATCGAAGAAGAAGAACAAGAGATTATCAATACAGCTTTTGAAAACCTTGAATTCGAGTCTGGAAAAGCAATTATTAAAGATGTATCATACGAATCGTTAGAAGGACTAGCGGAACTTATGATTAAGAAAGCTGAATGGAAAATTAAGATTGCAGGTCATACCGATAGTCAAGGTGCTGCACAAACAAACTTAATCCTTTCTAAGAAAAGATCAGAAGCGGTTAGAGATTTCTTAGTTCAAAGAGGAATAGCAACAGAGCGTGTTATTGTTCAATACTTTGGAGAAGAAAAACCAATTGATACAAATGATACACCTGAAGGCCGTCAGAAAAATAGACGTGTTGAGATGGAAATCATTTTTGAATAAATATATCACATAACAAAAATGCCCTTTTGCACCTGTGTAAAAGGGCATTTTTATTCAATACGAACCCCGTAAATAAAGTTCAAATGAAAAAAATAAGTTTCATTTTAATTCTGGCTCTATTTAGCGCATGCAACAGTCAGCCAAGTTTAGAAATTTCAGTTGAAGACATTGATATTTACGTTGCTGAAAAATTGGATGAATCTCAAATTTATGACGTTACCCAAAGTTTAAGATTTTCGCGTAATGATGAGACGTATGAGGTTGTACAATATTTGCAAAACGATAGTGTTGTATTGTATTTGGAAACATTGATCTCAAATGAGGAAAATATTACCCGTCAAGTTTTTTTTAAAGAAGGGTTTCCGATATATGTCAGTGAATATATTTCGAAAAACACAGAAATAACACCCTTTTCACAAAGAGAGGTTTATTTAGACGGTGCATCTGTAATAGAAGCTCGCGAGAGATTGGCAGATAACGAAAGTGATTTAGAATATATAGAATACCAAAAAATAGCATTAGAAATAGATGTTTATGACTTTTCTCGCTTAGAGAATGCCATTTTGCAAAAAGGTGAATTTGAAATGAAATTTGGTGAATTCATTGTAATCAATCCACAATCGTATTTAATTCTTGAAAATACAGAAAGTGATTATGAAGTAGCATTATTTATCACCGAAGAACATCCTGTTTTAGATGAATTATTTGATCATCCAGAAGAAAATAAAGGACGTAGTATTTTTGTTAATCATCAATTTGTATCAATGAGTGGAATAGAGCGAATGCTATTTGTTGATGGTTTCTTTAAAGAGGAGGAAGAGACAACTGAGGCAAACTAATTTTGCTCAATTGTTAAAGACGTAACAACTTGTTTATTATTAATTGATTTTCGATTAAAAGTAACACGGTATTTCCCCTTTTTTGTATCAATTAGCTCTCCAATAAAATATTCACTAGCCTTCGCGTTCCCCTTATGGATTATTTTAAAAGATTCTGGTTTATGCGTCTCGAAAAAATGCTGTAGTATTTGTTCCGCTTGCGATTTTGAATAGAGATTTTCTTTGCCTAAAATTGATAGGTCTACATTTTCTCTAAAATAAGCGGCAATTTTTTTAGAATTACCAACTTTAAAAGCATCAATTACCGTTGTTTCAAACGACTGTTGAGCTTGTTCTAGTGTCATTTCTTTTTCTAAAGTGTCAATTGGGTCTGGTAAATAAATGTCACCAGAGGTTGTTTGTGAAAACGCAAAACTTCCAGCTGTAATACACAATATTGTAAGGATCTTTTTCATCTAATTAAATTCTATTCTTGCTTACTTTGATAAATTTTGAGGCAAGTATAGTTGCCTACAAGATAATTATTATTTCATCAATGAATAACAATATCAAAATTAAGTCAAATCTTTCTAGAAAGCAACGAATACAAAAACTAAGCCAAATTAGGACTGAAAAAAGAAGAAACCAAAATTACATTTAAGTAAAACAATACATTGTTAAAAATTATCAGAAGACTTTTTTATCTTGTCCTACCGTTTTAAATTCAAAAAATCATTTGTGAAAATAAACTTACTCGTTGTTGGAAAGACAAATCAAAAGCACCTTATTCAAGGAGAAGAGGAATATTTGAAGCGATTGCGTAAATACATTCAATTTGAGAAAATTGAAATTCCCGAATTGAAGAATGCAAAAAAAATGAGTCAAAATGAAATTAAAAAAGAAGAAGGAAAGTTGATTTTATCAAAATTAAATCCGAATGGAGTAATCGTGCTTCTTGACGATAAAGGAAGTTCGAAGACATCCATACAGTTTTCAAAATGGCTTCAAGAAAAAATGAATCGTGGTTATAAGCACATTACATTTATCGTCGGCGGTGCATATGGTTTTTCAGATGAAGTTTACCAACGTACAAATGAACAACTGTCCATCTCTAAAATGACGTTCAGCCATCAAATGATTCGTCTTTTCTTTATAGAGCAAACTTATCGTGCATTCACAATCTTAAATAACGAACCATATCACCACGAATAATAACTTAACTTTTTGATTTAAGATATTGCCATAATGTTGGGTGATAATGTAATTGACTTTCTTTTGTCAATAAATCGCATTCGATTTTTTCTTGATTCAGAATAGCGTCAAGATGCGTTCTCAATAACTTTAGCCCTTCACAATATTGCAAGATGGGATAAGTCTTGAAATTATCTTTAACATTGGGTTGAAGTGTCTTTTGGGCAATGATCTTACCTGTATCGATTCCCGTGTTAATGTGATGCAATGTAACTCCAAAAAGTGCTAAATCATTTTGATAAATAGCCCAAAATCCACCATGAACTCCACGGTATTTTGGTGTAATTCCGACATGAATATTTACGCAAGGAACAGTCAATTTTTCCAATAAGTTTTTCCGCAATATTCTTGTCCCGTTAATCACAATTAGATCTGGATTTTCACTTTTTATTAGCTCAGGCAAGCTTTTGTTATGGACTGAAGCTATTTTAGTAATACAATCAAGCGGAATAGGATCATTTTTTAGTTCAGTTGAATTAATAATTGAATGGATTCGTTTTTTTCTTTTCGGAATGAATGGTAAAGCAATGATCATGAATAAAACCTGACCAATAACATTGAATATTCCTAGCTTTTTCATTCTCCTTTTCAGAATTGTTATCCTAGACTCGCTTGGTTCAATAAATACACGTTTCACAACCATTTCTTTGCTCAATTGTTCAAACAAAAGGTTCGTTGTGATTCCCTCTGTAGCGATAATTATGGCGTTATGCTTTTTTTCGGTCATGTATTTCGGTAAGGTTTAACGAAGAAAAACCATTTTCTTGCGCTAAACTCTTATAGTGAATTAACACCATTTCAAGTTGTTTGAGCGCCTTATCTGTATCTGATAAAAAATTATGGGGATGCCACCACAAATGATAAACAGTATCTCGTTTTGCCGCTTCATTCATTTCATTTTTGATTCGGTTTAATTTTAATCTCTCCAAGATTTTTTTTCCAGATTGCGGCCTTAAAAAACGATTGGCAGGAACATTGACTAATTCTTCTTCTTTCGGTAATTCACTTATGCTAAAAGCCTGTGTTTTAGAAATTGGAAAATAAGCATCTAAAACTCTTCCTGTTTTTTTTAGAAAAGACTCGTCTTCAAAAGAACTATTTGTCCAAAAACGATTTTGTTGATTTCCCCGGAAAGTAGTAATGCCGTGTTGAAAACAAGCTTTAAGGCAAGCTGTGTTAACTTGGTTTCTCGGAAAAACAATACTTTTAAATGAATGTTCAAATCGTTTTCCAATCTTTTCCATTTCCAAACAATCTTCATTGAAATCTTCTGCTGAAATACCTTCTTCGCAGCAATAAAAGTGGCTATAAGTGTGCGATCCAAGCTCTTGATAAGGTGTGTTTAAAATGGTTTTAATTTTATGACACCCAAAGAGTGCTGATTGATCTAGAAGATCATATTTCTTATCATCAAGAGGGAAAGGAGAATAGTTTTCGTTAGCGTAGGGGATTTTAAACTGCATTGGTAAGTCAAACAATTCAGCACGGTTTTTATGCGCTAAAAGACCAACGGTTGCCCATGTTGCGTGAATTTCATATTTCTCAAACAAACTCAAGATATTGCTTACAATAGCATCAATTCGTTTAAAATCGTTCGCATTTGAAGGTTGCATTACGTCGTGCACTCCCCAATACTTTTCAAAATCTAATGATATACAAAATACTCCAGCGATACGCTTCTCAATTTATGAGGTGAAGTTATGTAAAAAGAACGAAAAGACAAACCTTATTTATTTTCAGTCGTATCTTATAAATACAAAAGTAAGTATGGCAAATGTTTCAATAGTCGATTGGATGATTTGGGCGATATATTTCGTCCTAATTTTTCTTGTCTTATTCATTTATAAATCTGCAAAAAGAGACGCACTCTACAAATATTTCATGTGGGGTTATTTAGCAAAGTGTTTTGGTGGAGTTTTATTTGTATTGATTTACGTTTATTATTACGGTTTTGGAGATACATTCCTATACAATAGAGGAGCAAATGTACTTGCACAATTAATGATCGACTCACCTTTGGATTATATTAGATTACTTGGATCGGGTAATGGAAACCTACCTTTAGACCTTGGAGAAATTGAAAATGCAATATCCTACTCTAGAGGGGCAGAAGAGTGGTTTATGGTAAAGCTATTGTCTCCAATATCATTAATTTCATTTCAATCTTACCTTGTTACGACCTTATTCATGTCGCTTATTTCTTTTTTTGGAGCTTGGAAACTTTTCAAAGTACTAAACGATTTACTTCCAGAAAAACGATATTTTACTTTTTTTGCCGCTTTTTTAATTCCTTCTGCACTTTTTTGGGGAGGAGGAATCATGAAAGATACGTTTACGTTGGCCGGAATTAATATTATCATTTATTGCCTATACTTTACTGTGTTTAAGCAACAAATAAGTTTTCGCAAATATGCCTTAGCAACGGTTGCTACAGTAACTGTATTTTATCTAAAAGGGTACATTTTTCTTGCGTTCATTCCAGGGTTACTTTTTGGAATTAATGCACTTATAAAACACAAAATTACAAACTCCGTTTTAAGAAAAAGTTTAAGTGGAATATTTATCATTGTAACAATCAATATTTTTTATTTTGGACCAAGAATTCTTTCTGGAGGTTCTTCTAAATATCAAGTTGAATCATTAAGGGGAAGAGTGAGAGGGTTTCACACATGGCATTCAGACATTGGCGGCTCAACTTATAATTTAGGAGAAATAGAATATACAGCTTTGGGTGTTGTTAGAAAAATCCCGGCATCATTAAACGTTACTTTTTTTAGACCTTATTTATGGGAGGCAGGTAATATTGTCGTTTTAATTGCTGCTTTAGAAAGTATTGTATTACTCTTTCTATTTATTTATGTTGCTTTTCGATTACGGCTTAAAATAATTACATTGCTCGGTGAACATCCTATACTGATAACTTTTGTTTTTTATTGCCTAGTTTTTGGTTTCGTTGTTGGGTTTACGTCTTATAATTTTGGGGCGCTAGGGAGATATAAAATCCCTATTTATTCCCTTTTTGTATTTATATTACTTTATCTACTCAGCAAAACGCAAAAGGAAAAAACTTCAATAGTTTGAGAACAATCATTTTTTTGTCAAGGCATCTAGATAAACTTGTCTTAAGTTAACCACTTTATTTTTCCAAGCAAATTTTTCTGTGTATTGGATGCGTTCTAGTATTCCAGAATTATTGTGAATTGCCTTTTCAATTCCGTTTGCAATATCATTTACATCCTTAGGGTTTACTAATATACCTAAGTTGCCTCCAATTTCTTTTGTAGCACCATAATCTGAAGTAATAACGGGTTTTCCAAATGAAAAAGCTTCTAAAATAGGGAACCCAAAACCTTCAAATAAAGACGGAAACAAAAAAGCAGCACAACCTGAATAAAGTGCTTTTAAGGTTGTATTATTTACTTTTTCGAAATGGACAATATTTTTATCAGCTAGCTTAAGATTTAAATAATTATGACCTACAATAATCAATTGATATGAAGGGAATTTTTGATTAAAACGTTTAAATGCTTCTACAACTCTAAAAATATTTTTATGTTCTCGAATTTGACCTACAAATAAAATATATGATTTGTCGCTACAATTCAGTTTTGATAATACTTCTGCAGTTTTCGTTGGGTCAACTTGATTAAAGCTTAATTCAAAACCATTGTGAATACGAATATATCGTTCAGTATCATCCTTCAAATTGAAATCAGTTAAGATTTCTTTTTTTATACTATCTGAAACAAAAATGACCTTTTTTGCACGTTTAAGTGTGGTTTTTAATGCATGCTTAAAATAAAATGATTTAAGCCCAAATCGGTCATCAAACTTTTTCACATTTTTATTAGAGTTAGCATCATGAATTGTCGCAATAACAGGAACTCCCCCTGTAAAAATTGGAGCATCTAAATGCGGGTAATGATAGATGTCTGGAGCTAACTTTCTAATTATTTTACCCATTAAAAGATAATTTTTGGGTCCCATATGCCCCGCGTTTATTTCCTTAAATTGTACAGATGAAAAACCAGAAAGAGTTGTATAAATACTATTGTCTTTAGAAATAGTAGGGTTGAGTAAAACAATCAATTCATCCATTGGAAATTCACTTGCGTAAGCTTCTAATAAACAGATAATATATCTACTAATGCCACTATAATAATTTAAATGAACACGTGCGTCAAAAACAATTTTCATGATTCAATTAAATGTTGGAAATCGGTTATTTTTTCATTGGGAATTAAGAAGTAATAACCATCAGTGGGGGTATCATCTCTAGAAATTCTTAATCGATTATTTTCTACAGTTGTAAATGTCAAATTTAGTGTTGTAGTAATATAATTGGCAAAATCAATAGGGTTTTCACCTGCCCGATTTAAGCATGAATATGAAAATTCAATTAAAACAACCGGACGATCGGTTAAGATTAACTTTTGCATTCCTTCAAAAGCTTGTGGTTCATGACCTTCGATATCGATTTTAATAAAATCAACTTTACCAGTTAGGCTTAGGGTGTCGATTTTGATTGTTTTGACTTTTTCTGTTTTTCCATTTCTGTTTTCTGGTTCACCAATATAAGCTACTCCAGTGTTAGGAGCACCAAAATCTAACAATGGAACCGTCATTGAAATGGTGCCATTTTTATTACTTACAGCAGCATGATAAGGCGTAATATTTTTTGCTTTGAAATGAGTAATAATTGCGGTTAAAACAGTATGCGTAAATGGAATGGGTTCAAATGCGTGAACATGCCCTTTTGAGCAAAGACGAGAAATATCAATTGCATAATGTCCATAATTTGCTCCAATGTCTAAAACTGTTGATTTTTCATGAATAAAATAGGGGAGAAGGGCTGCTTCTTTTTCATCTAAAACACCATCATTAATGTCTTTTATTTTCCCTTTTACATATGCTTTACCATATATTTTTTCACCGAAAAGACGATAGACTATTTTTTTTATACGTGCCCTATTTTTATTCATTGTACACTTTTTCTTTCAATCAAATCTCGATATTTTTCGGCCATTAAAAGATTTGAATATTTGTCCAAAACCATTTTACGAGCTAATTTACCTGAATTAGATTCAATATCGATAGCTTTAATCACTGTATTTATTTTGATTGCTAAATCAGTGTCATTTTCGTTTTCATATAACCACCCTGTTTCTTCAGGAATAATTAAAGGTTTGTTGTTTGTTATATCAGATGCAATAATTGGCAATTCGCAAGCCATGGCTTGCAAAATGGATGTACTCAGTGTCTCTCCTTTTGTAGCGTGTATATAAATTGTCAACGATTGATAAAAACTAATCAGCTCCTCTTCACCCAATAAGCCTAAAAAATGGACATGATTCCCCAATTTCTCTGACCGAACGAGTGCTTTAATTTTTTCCAATTGATCTCCAGTTCCCGCAATTTTTAATTGCCAAGACGGATTCGTTTTCACAATTTGCTTGAAAGCTTTTATTAAATTAAAATGATCTTTAATTGAAGTAATTCTAGCTGCCATTCCAATAAATTTTTCTTCACTGGGAGCATTGGTAGGAACATATTTTTCGGTGTTAATTCCGTTCGGAATAACAACGATTTTATTTTCAAAACCATGCACTTGAACCAATTCAGTTTTATAATTCTCACTTAAACAAACAACGTTGGTTGCATGTTTTAAGGCTTTTCTTGTTAAAACACGAAGTAAAAATGGTTTTGCATGATTGGTTTGATGCTCTACATAAAAAGTGGTGCAGGCTTTATTTTTCTTTTTGTAAGACAAAGCAGGAAACAACAATTCACTGTTGTGCACAATTATACTTTTAGGAGCTTCAATTACTAGAATTTGCTTGAAATTTTTAAAACTTTTTAAATAACGCTTGGGCTTTTTTAGAATGCTATAAGTTTTAATCCCAATTTCTTTTGCTTTATCCAAGTACTCTTGTCGAACTTTTTCTACTCCATAAAAAACAAGAATGTGCTCAAAATCTTCTCTAAACTGTGTTTCCATCAATGAAAAAACAACATTTCCATGCCCGCCTAATCCGGAATACAATACGTGTATAACTTTAGGTTTATTCATGAGATTGAACGATAGTAATGGTTTTCTAAGGTCTTCATGTATTTTTCCCAAGAATAATGTTTTATAACATATTGACGGGCTAATTCGGATTTTTTTTGCCAATTTTCATTATCGGCAGTAGCTGTATTAATGTCTGAAGGTTTTTCAATTAAATAGACAGCTTTCAACAATTCAGGATGATTAGTAAGCCCTTCAATTGCCCTTTTATTTATGCACACAAGCATTCCGCAACTCAGTGCTTCTAAAACTTTATTTTTTATGCCCGCTCCTCCATTCATAAGGGCAAGGTAAAATTGATATTTGGTGATTTCATTTTCAATCTCATCCACTTCTCCAATCAATTTACAATTCGCTAGTGAATTATACTTTTCAACTACTTGATTCGTGTTTTCTCTATTCATTCTCCCTACAAGCATTAATTTAAATTGAGCTGAAGATTTTGCTAAAACTGCAGCCATATAGAGAATAGAATCTATATTAATCTGATAATCTAAAACCCCATGAAAAACAAATGTATTGTCCTGTTTTTCACCTTCTTTTGGCCTAAACTTATGGTAGTCGACGCCATTTGATAAAACAATTTTATTTTTTGAAGGATAGAACAACGCGTCTTTTTCTGAAACTATTACAAGTGTATGATTAAATGCAGCGACTTTTTTTTCGACCTGTCTATAATAAATGTATTTAAGGTATCCTTTTAGTGTTCCATTTAAAGAGGATTTGGCCATTGAATCATTTATTGCTAGCAATGTACATTGGTCAGTTGATTGAATTCGCACAAATGAATGCAATGAGGTATGAATAATAGAATAATCGTTGAATTGATATTTTAGATTCAATGCATCTATTTGCTTTTTGCTGAGGGCAGAGGCAGGAATAAACTGCCTTAGATTTCTTTTTCTTTGCTTTGAAGAAACAGAAAGCGGTTCATGAAAATGCGTAATACGCTTTGGAAATTCAGGGAGCTCTTTTGCTTCTGGGCAAGTGGTAATTACAGTAATAACAAATGAATCACTTAACCGATTCAAAATACTGGCCATAATCTTTGTAGCTCCATCCTTTTGTTCGGGATAAGGAATGAAGTCAAGCAAAAACAATATTTTTATTGAATTAGTTGAAATTTGATTTTATTTTTTCGGCATTATCGTGATGAATAAACAGGTATTCGCAATTTTCCATATTACTATGAACGTCAATTTTTTCCAGTTGGTCAAGTGTTAATTTGTTTGACTTTTTGATACGAAAAATTAAATAATTATTATCTGTTAAAATTTCTTGAATTAGCTCTTGACGTTTTAAACGATCTACATTAGATGCACTATAAACAGGCAAAATTTCACAAATAATCACAGGCTTATTTAATAGAGGCAATGAAAAAATAGATTTTATTATATCACTTTCAGCTCCTTCAACATCAATTTTTATAAGGTCAAATGTTTCAATGGATGAAATTTCTTTAAAGGAAAGACTTGCAATGGAATTACTTTTATTATTGCCTTTCTCACGGAAGTTTTCTATTGTCGAAGCGGCGATATCTGAAGGGTCTAATGAATTTGTATAAAGAAAATTGATTTTAGGTTCATTTGAAAGTGCAACAGGAAGAATTGTCGCATTTTGAATTTCATTTTTTTGAATCAAATCATTCACATAATGCGCGCAATTGATGTTGGGTTCAACACCCAGATAATAGGCTTTTGGAAACAACGATTTCCATTTCATAAGCGTTTGCCCAACATTAACGCCAACATCTAATATTTTTGTTTCGTTACTACCTAATTTCATTAATAACGCGTCCATCCAAGGTTCGGAGTTTACAAAATTGGCAAAGCCAATACTGTTAAAAATAGGGATGTAAAATGTTTTCTCATTTCGTTGACGCCTATAATACCGCTTTATACCAAGTTCATTAAGAACTTTTTTTAAAATCATTTTAATTTATTTGTTGAATGGTTATTTTTCATCTTGGTACCCAAACATTAATAGTAATTATTAGTAAATAATATTTAAATATTCACCCTGCAAAATATACATTATCAAAAGTAACGTTTTATTTAAATAGATGATTTTCTATTTCTTTTAACTTGTTGGTATAGCTGTTTTCAATTGCAAATTGTTTTCGCTTTTCCATTTTATCTGGGTGATTATAAAAAATTAAGTTTTCTATAATTTTCCTAAATGCGACAGGGACATCTTTTTGATTATTTACCATTTGAATAATGTCGATATCTGTTTCTTTGTGCTCGTCTATATAATTAGACAAAGTTATTTTTCCAGAATAAAAATACCCCATCAATTTATGTGGACTGCAATGCGTTTTTTCATGTTCTTTTTTGAATAAAACGAGATGAACATCACATTGCTTGATATATCCCATTAATTCATGTGACGGAATACTTCCTAAAAAGTGAACGTTTGGATAAGTTTGAAGTTTTTTTAGTGTTATATCATCAATTTTATTTGTACGTGATAAGTTTGACGCTTCAATTGGACCGATAATGATGAAATCTACTTCAAAGTTTTCATTTGCTAATTGGTCAAGGGTTGCATAATTAATATGTTTATGCAGATTTCCAACATAACACGCGCGAATGTTGTTTTCTCCTGGTAATTTAGGTTTGTTAGGTGGCAAAAAACCATCCAAGTCAGCAGCATGTGAAATTTTAAATCCTTTGCGATAAGGGTGCTCCTTCAAAACCAAGTCTGTTACACCGAAAAAATGATCACTAGACAGGATGATTTCTTTTTCATACTTAGCCATGGGATGAAAATCAACAGTGTGATAAATAGTCGTTGGTAAATTCCAAATCTTTTGATCAAAAAAACGAAAAGGATCAAAACTCCAAACGAAGTCTAATGTTATATTTTGTTCTGTTTTGAGTGCTAATTTAATTTGTGAAGCATGTTTTTTATAAATAAAACGTTGGATAGATTGAGGAAAATGATTCAACCTTGGAATTAGATTAATATAATCAATCACTGTAAGTCCAGGTTTTATTTGTTTAAATTCTATATTGATTTTACCAAAAGGATTTTTATTGAACCCATGTGCAGGATTCAAAAAATACACGTTATTATCTTTTGAAAGATAATTCGCATAATGATGTTTAGAAACAAAATTAATTCCCCAAGCTTCAGGAGAAATTAATAAAATCGTTTTATTCGTCATTTTCAGTATTTAACAGTTGTTGAAAAGTATCATAAAACAGTTTTCCAACTGCTCTTTCATTGTATTTTTCATGAATTGAAGTTGAAATTCTTTCATTTGAATAATTGCCATAATTAAGCATAAGTTTTTCCATGGTATTATACCAACTTTCAGGATTCACTTTATCGACTAAAAACCCATTTGTATCATTAATGTAATCAGTCATTCCGCCTTTATTTGTAGCAATAACAGGTGTACCTGTAGTTAATGCTTCGACGCAAATCACCGAAAATGTTTCATAATATGATGATTGACAATAGACATGGGTAGAAGATAATGTTTCTTTCACTTCTGTTCTCGATAGTTGACCCAAAAACTTAACGGAAGATTTTAAATTTAAAATATTTACCCTGCGTTTCATTTCGATCAATAATTCACCTTCTCCACCTAAAATAAGTTGTGTATTCACGTGTTTTTTGTTTAGTAAGTGAAATGCGTCAATAAGAACAATAGGATTTTTCATTTTGCTCCAATGATTAATAGAGCAAAAAGTGAATTTGTTTGGCAATGCTTTTTTTACAAATGAAAAATCGGGTGAAATGCTATTGGGAATTACTTCATAAGATAAATTTTTGTTTTTAGAAAATGTCTGAATATCCTTGCCAAGTGCATTAGAAACAACAAATAAAGGGACGTTATGATGGAAAATTTGTTCAATGCGTTTTCTGCCTGAACTATTTTCAGGCAAATTAAAGTGCTTATGATAAGCAGACCAATGCTCTGTAATAGTAAATTTTAAGTTTGAGTATTTCTTTTTAAAATATGCGATTGAAATTGCATTTGGATATGCAATACAGAAATTGATCACATCAAATTTTTTGAAATTTTGCGCCAAAAATTGATCAATTTTTCTCCTTGCTAAAACCTCTTTTAATCGCCATTTGTCAATTTGTGGATTTATTGTAATTCGATTTAATGATATACCATCATAATCCAAGTCAAATTCTTGTTTTTTTTTAGCGCTAAAGAGTACGTGCAAAACGATATTTTCGCAGTGGTTATTTAATGCTTTTACATGCGAATGAATAAATGAACCTTCAGCTTCGTTTTTTGGATGAGGATACCATGCCGTAATATGTAAAATACGTAATGTTTTCACCTTAAGAAAAGTCGGTAAGTAAAATGTTCTAAACGAAAACCTATTCGGTAAATAATTTTTTGACTAATCCACATAAAAGCCTTTAAAGGCATTAAATGGATCAAAATTCGTTGTGAAAAAGTAACTAAACCATAAGGATCCTTTTGTGCTAGGCTAAGCACATTATTTTTGATTTCATTCGCTTTATCACTATCCCATAAGTGATTAATTAACTCGCGATAATTATAACGGTATTCACGCAATCTCATTAATCGAGAAATCGTTTTATCAGAATCGTATTGTGCATAAATGGCAAGTTTTCCTTTTTTCATGCGTACTTTTTGCAGATGTATTCCTCCTGGGTGAATTCGATAATAAACATTACGTTTTGGTGATCCGTAAACTTTTTTTACCATTTTGGCAATTCTCAACCACAAATCCCAATCTTCCGTCCCACGCATTACTTCACTTTCGTTGAAGTAACCAACCTGATTAAAAAGCGTTTTTCTAATTAAAACAGTATTGGTGTTTACAGCACAAGAATGATAAAGGGTATTGAAAAAACTATTTCCTGTCATTTCTCCACAAATCCATTCATATGGAACTAACTCTTTTTCTTGTTTTGGATAATAATAATAACCCAATCCATAAAGAAAATCAGGATTATATTTTTTAAGATCTTCAATTTGATCAGAAAGTTTGTTTGGAAGCCAAATATCATCTGAATCTAAAAATGAAATATATTTTCCTTTACTTTGTTTTATTCCAAAATTCCGCGCTGATGCCTGTCCACCATTTTCTTTGTAATAATAGAAAATACGCTCGTTACTGTTGGTATACATTTCACAAATCTCCCTAGACCCATCTGATGATCCATCATCAATCAATAAAAGCTCCCAATTACCGTAGGTCTGATTGAGGACTGAGTCTACAGTTTCAATCAAATACTTTTCAGTATTATAAATAGGAACGACAATGGAAATTAATGGATTCATTGGTGAATAGTTAGCGTATTTAAGAACGTGAATATTTCATTAAAATATTTTCCTCTATACCCTAAACGAATTATGTCAATTTTAGCTTTATGCGCAATGAACTTAATCAATTTCACACCAAAATTTCCAAGTGACGGTTTTAAACGTTTAATCACACTAATTTGATTTGCGAATAAGTCTTTTTTTGATTCCATCAAAACTAATGAATTTGATTTGGACTAAAAAAGATAAATATAAGATTATTAAAATCAATCGAATTGTCAAACTTATGAGGTAATTGAAACTCCAGAAATAATCCAAGTATGAAACGAATAAAAAGATAATCATAAAGGTTGTAATCACCGCAAATAATCTTTTGTAGTTAACGGGAATTCGATACAAACTTTGTGAAATAATAAATAGAATAAGATTATTTAGAAAAGTACTTATTAAAGTTGCTAAAGCAGCTCCAAACAAACCATAAATAGGAATAAACCATAAGTTTAATCCTACATTAACAAGTCCAGAAATAATCACGGCAATAGGAATTAATTCGGTTCTTTTTTTAACATGTAAACCAGGAGAAAACATACCAATTCCTGTTACTAACACGGATAAATAGAAAAGTGGCATTAATATACTTGCTTCATAATATTGAGGTTGCGTAAAAATATATAACGTTTCAAATGATAGAGAAGCCAAACACAAAATTCCAAAAGATCCAATTCCGACAAATAATCGGAAAATCCTTCCTAATTCAATCGGCGTGTTTTTTTCATGATGTTTTTCGTAAATCAGTGGGGCTAAAGCAGATTGAAAAGCCATTATGATTATTGAAACAATTGCTGAAAATTTAAAAGCCATATCATAAATCCCAACGGCTCCTAATGAATCGTTTATATCTTTAATAAAGACTCGATCAGTAAAATTTAAGACTAAGTATGCAATGGCTGCTGGAATCAAAGGGACACTAAAACGAAACAATTTTCTCAACTCTTTTTTGCCCAGATAAACAATGAGGTAATCTTTTAAAAAGTAAATCTGTAATAAAATGATGAATGGAGTAACGATAGCATTTGCAATAAATACACTATCAATTCGATAGTCTAATCCTAAGGCAAAAATTAGAATAAAAATGATGTTTAAAAATGCATGTAAGAATGAGATCAGTGTAAATTGTTTTGTTTTTCTTAGAAATCTTAGTTGAACACCAAGTGTGTAAAAAATTCCGCTTATAGCAAGAGTAGAAAGCCACCAATAATATGTACTGTCTTCAATTTTGTCTTCTTCAGAGAGATAGTCAATGATTACATCTTTAAAGAGAAGTGCTAATAAGGTAAATACACTATAACTGATTATCGTAAAAAATAAACCACTCGATCCAATTTTTTGCTGCTCAACTAAAGTGTTCTTTTTTTCTGAAATATATCGACTTACTCCTTGATAGATTTGAAATGAAAAAATAGCCGTCATGAGTGCCCCTGAAATCCCTAGCAATGCTAAAATTCCATACTCAGCAGTTGTAAAATAATCAGAGTAAAATGGAATTAATAACAAACTTACCCCCTTTGTGGCCAAATTGGCGAGCGTATATAATCCCCCTTCTTTAAGTAAGTCGCGTAACATCTAAAATAAACAACTATTATTGCACAAATATATGGAAAGAGTTAAACGAAATTTAGCTAAAGAAATTGGGTTATAAAGAACAGAATGTTATGGAATTAGTATTTGCAACACAAAATCAACATAAAGCACAAGAAATTCAAGCGCTTTTACCAAATACAATTATGGTTAAAACGCTTAAGGAAATTGACTGTTTTGAAGATATTCCAGAAACAGCTAATGATTTAGAGGGAAACGCATCTCTAAAATCTAATTATGTTGTAGAAAAATACCGCGTAAATTGCTTTGCTGATGATACTGGGTTAGAAATTGATGCACTAAACGGTGAACCCGGTGTATATTCTGCTAGATATGCCGGAGAAGAAAAAGATTCAAACGCAAATATGGATTTAGTGTTAAAAAAATTGAAAGGGGAAAAGAATAGGAATGCACAATTCAGAACAGTCATTTCATTAATTCTTAATGAAAAAGAAATTCAATTTGAAGGAATAGTAAAAGGGCAAATTGTGGCTCAAAAATCTGGAAAAAAAGGCTTTGGATACGACCCAATTTTCCAGCCAACCGGTTTTAATAGAACATTTTCGGAAATGACGCTAGAAGAAAAAAACAAAATCTCTCACCGTGGAATAGCAATTCGAAAATTAGTTGACTTTTTGAGGAAAACTTAATTCGTTATAGGTAAGTCGCTTACCTTAACGTCATTTTTATACATTGCTCTTTCAACAACAACACCATCTTCATTATAAGCAACTCCAACCCCTTCTCGCATTCCATTGATATAATTCAAGTCAACTTTTAATTTTCCTGAATCATAATAAAATAACCATTTACCATTTTTCTGACCACCTTGATATTCTCCAGTATGCGATCGGGTTCCGGTAGCCGTATAAAATTCCCAAAGTCCATTTTCTTTGCCCTCAAGATAACTCCCTTTTTGTTTTAGCGAATCATTTGGATAATAGACGAGCCATTCTTTAGCGTAAATATCGTTTAAATAACTCCCTTTATAATAAATACTACCTGTAGGATAATACGTAATCCATTCTCCTTGTTTTTTCCCGTTTATATATTGTCCTTTTGTAAAGATTTTGGTTGAGATAGAATCAAAATATTCCACATAATTTCCTTCAATCATATCATTCATAAATTTATATTCATTCTGTAAATTACCAGAAGGGTAATAACCTTTGAAGTCACCAATCAACTGATTGTTTTCGTAAAAACATATTTTTTGAATCACATCCTTATGCTCTTTATGGTAGCCAATAAATTTACCATCATAATGACCATTCTTTTTAATAGCACGTTCTTGAATATTACCGTTTTCATAATATTTCTCGAATTGACCATTTTGAATTCCTTTAATCAATTTAGCAGAATAGCGCAAAATACCGTTTTGATAATACCCTTTTGACTCTCCACTTGCTAATCCGTTAGAATAATTTGTTTCCTCCATCAGATTACCATTTTCATGATAGAGTTGAACATTTCCATCCAAAAAATCATTTTTATAATGTGCAATTTGATTCAATTTTCCGCTGGAGTAATAACTTCGAATTTCTCCTTCTAATAAATTATTTTCAAAGTAAAGATCTTGCTTTAATTTTCCATTGCTATGGTTGTCGATCCACTTTCCAGTAAGTAAATTTTCTTGATACTGTCCTTCTTGCCACAAATTACCGTTTTGGTAAAAAATCTGATAAAGCCCATTTTTTACAGTATCACTCCCGTTTAGTTTGTATGAATAAATTTCCTTTGGAATTTTACCTTCCGTGTCCCAATACGTTTCAGCTTTTTGTTGCGCATGAAGCATTGCGTTCCCCAAAAAGAAAGAAAACATGAATAGAATAAATTTCATGTTAAAGATCGATTAAAATTTGAGTTCCTTCTAAACTCGTACCATGACCATAATCAAGAATAGCAGCTAGGGCATGTTCACCAGAACCTTCTGTTTTTGGTAATTCTAATGTAAATACACGTCTTTCCCCAGGATAAACACGCTGCATGATAGAATCAAATTTTTTCTCTTGAGCTGTCTGAAGATTTGCAAGTGCTAAATGAACATTTGCTTCAATAATTTTATCTCCTGTATTTTCAACGATAACATTAAAAGTACGCAATGAATCCTCAGCGGTCGTTGTTTCTACCAAACCACTAATTCCTCCCTTATAGTTCGTGTTTATTGTTGGAGATTGATTCACTAGGATTGCTATTCGTGGAACAACTTTAATTCCTGTTGCTAATTGTTTGTCTACTGGATTGTCCGATTGTTCTTCTGACGTTTGCACATAAATTAATCCCCATCTTGAAGAAGTTCCATTTTTTGGAACCGTCATTATAACCGTAACTTCTCTTTCTTCATTTGGATTTAATTCTAATAGCGAAGGACTCACTGTTATCCAATCTGCGCATGATCGTTTTGATGTACCTCCAGGCAAACGAGTTTTCTTTCCTTCTTGGTCCACTTCAAAATCGCCCATATTAAATGTGAAGGCTTGCTTAATGTTTGCATGATTTCGAATTGTTACAGTCGCTTGCTGTATTTCACCAGGATTTGCATTAAAGTTTAAAACAACAGGAGCAACCTCAAAATCTTGAGCAAAACTAGTCCCTACTATAAGGACAAAAAATACTTTAAATAAATATTTCATAGGATATTATTACAGACTTAATTGGTGGTTTTAGTAAAACAAATGTAAACCAAATCAGGCAAAAAACATACCATTTTATAGCATATTTGACACCTTCGATTGTTAATCACTTAAAAAAACTAGTTAATCAGTCGATTTAAGAAATACGTCGAAATAAAGCTAAAATTATCATAGAATTGGTAACCCAAACAGGTATAAACCGGTATATTATGATGGGCTCTAAATCAATTAATAACAATTTAAAATCAATTTAGCATGAAAAAAATTGTGTTTTTATTGGCAGGTGTACTGCTTTATGGATCGGCTGCGAACGCACAAGCTGTGCGTGATCGTAACGTTATTCCATTAGCGGTTAACTTGAACCAAGTTTTAAGAATGTCTATCACTGACGGAGGAAATATTGAATTTACTTTCAACAGTATAGATGATTACCGTTTCGGTTTATCAGGGGATGCAGGTACTTCAGGTTCTGCGAACCCAACAACATCAAATCCTGTTTATGTTTCTAACTTTATTATTGCATCTTCAACAAGATGGGAATTAAGTTATGGGGCTGAAGAGGCAACATTCATAGGAACAGATAATCCAGCAAATACATTGTCATTAGATAATGTAGGATTTTCTATTGCTTCAAATGGAATACATGTTTTTGGTACAGAAATTACATCAGCGCCAACAGTAGATGGTACTGAAGTTTCTGCATTAGAACAATTTCCAATTGTATTAATTACGGATAATGGTGACCCATTGTCAAGTGCAGGAGATGTACTGGATAATGATTTCACAATTACATGGAGAGCAGGTACTGCTGAAGTAGGTGCAGCTCCTGTAACAATGAATCCGACTGTACTATTAGAACAAAACCCAAGTCCGACTCCGGACAGGTATGTTACTAACGTATTATTTGAATTAGCTGCGTTATAATAAACGGCGCTTTTTAAAATTATGTTAAGAAAGAGTTGGCATTTTAAGTAGTCCAGTGCCAACTCTTTTCTTAATTAACCGATTGATTTTTATTTCAGATTTTTTAACATGGGTAAACTAATTTGCTTCGCGCTCTTAGTATTTGGTAATCTTATTGCTCTTGCACAAGATAATGTTGCTCGGTTGACGACCATTATTGGTTCAAGAATTGAATTTAACTTTAATTCTTTGGATGATTATAATAGTGGAATTCGATTTGAGGATGCAACGACAATAGGTATTACTATGTCCGAAATAGCACCTGCAGTACTTACGGGATGGCATATAGATATGCAAACTTTCCTTGGAGATGCTTCAATTGATGGTTCGGGAGGAAATACATTGCCGCTTAATGCAATACAAGTAGAAGCTTCGGATGCTAATGGAAATTTAGCAACGGCCACTTTTACCGGTTTGCAAGATTTAGCGGTAGCCCCTGGAGCTTTATTGATGACAACTGCGGATCCTGCCCATATCCCAGCTGATGCCAATACACATCAAATTAATCTGTCATATGAATGCGGTATTGCGAATGGAAGCCTTTTAGGTGAAGTTGCAGATTATTATGTCGTGAATGTAGAAATAATTCTTATTCCTGACTTTTGAAAGTTAAATCCCTAGGATGTTAAATAGACTCATACTCATATTCTTTACCCTTACTTTTGCTAGCGTTGTTTGGTCTCAAGAACCTGATTCTTCAGGGACTGAAATCAATAACCTTAATGAAACAGTTGATAGTTTAGGTACAATTGAGACTGTTAACCCGGTTACAACTGATACAACACAAACAACTGCAGCAGATTCAACTGCAGGAAATGTAGATGATATTGTAGACGAATTTCTTTCAACAGACTCATTAGAATTTCAAGAAATCCAAATTGAATTCATCAAGAAAAAAGTAATCCATTCTCCTGATTCGGCTTACTTCAATGTTTGTAAAATAACCAATACAACGGCAGAAACGGTTTCAGGACAATTTAGATTAAGAGTTCCTTCAGATTGGAACATTATAGCAGATCCTTCTGCTGAAATTGCACTCGCACCTAGCGAAACAAAAATATTTGCGGTAAGAGCAACCATCTGTGCAGATGCAGTTGGAGGAGTTGCTTACCCAGTAGATGCTTCACTTGAAACAAATGATGGAATTTTTTCAGGTGCTGCATACGTCAAAATCCCACTATCGAGCGATTGGGATATGCATGTTGATAAACACACCGTTTATTTCAATGAGTATTTTGACGAACAAGAAATTAACATTTATATCAGCAATAAAGGAAATGCTGAGGAATTAGTAAAACTTCATTTTGACATTGGTAAATTGTTGGATGTAGAAGGACTTCCAGCAGAAGACATTTATGTATTAATGCCTCCGTATACAGATTCGACAGTAACTTACACCGTTAAACCAAGCGTTTTAACAGAAGATGAAAGATATGCGTATAAACAAATTTGGAATGAATCATTGATTAATATTGTTGCCACTTCTGGTTTAGGAAAACGTTTTGCTGAATCCATTCAGTTTACAGATTTAGAGAGCGAATTCAAACATACGCGTTCAGAAAAAGCTTCACCTCTAAATGTAGACTTATCTGTTTTCAACTTATTGTCTTCTGTTCGTCCAAGATTGAACACTTCTATTTTTGGTCAAATTCAATTTAGAGGAGATCATGATTTAGGATATATCGTTCAGGCCAGAAATTTATTCTTTCAGGTTCCAAATTTCCAAAATTACTTTCAAGCAGCAAACAATGCCACATTCAATATTAACTACAGATGGCAAGATAAAATTAAAGCACAAGCTGGGGAAATTAACAATTATTCAATTCACTCTTTAAGAGGTTGGGGTGTAAAAGGCTCGTATAATTTTGACAAAAACAATAAAATAAGTGTTGCAGGAATAACGGGAAAGTTTTTCCCATTATGGGGGGTAAATGCACGCTATGATACGCGATTAAAAAAAGTTGGATTGCATGTTGGGGCCACCTATGAGGATAATGATTTTTTATTTTTTGAAGCAATATCTGTTCAGGCAGGCGCAAATTTCCCGATTAAAAGAAATCACATATTTAGAATTACTTTATTGGGTACACAAAATGTTTATGACCAAAATCAAGGTGTAGGGGCACCAGCTGACACGACGGTACTAGGTTTTTCATATTTGGCAAGTTATACAGGTAAAGCGGGAAAATTTAGAATAGGATTGAACACAAGAAATGATCAGTTTAATTTTTTACGCATCAGACCTGGACATACAGCAAGTGGATATGCACGTTATCTAATAAATGACAAAAGCCGGATTAATGCAACTGGGCAGTTTAATTCTATTATTGCCTCCCCACTTTTATTTGGGTCCTTTTTTACAGGTTCATTTAATAGCCAGCAAATTTATCGATTAACTTATAACAATCGAGTAACAAATAAACTCTCATTTGAAGTGGGTCCAACATCTCGAATTTTGAATCGCGTTCAGGTAGATATAAGTAATACGGTTACCTCTGATTTTGACAATTATTTTGTTGGCGTATATGCTCTAACGCGTATTAGGTTTGATCAGTTTAGCATTTTGACTCCAACAGTTTCGGCTGGAGCAACATTATTTAGAGATCAATTGGCAACAGTTGATACATTGGCACCAATGCCAACATTTAATTTGGGAGTGAGTTACTCTGCACGTGTTTGGGGAGCAGCAGCAAATTATATTTATGGCCCGAATTTTTTCTTAACGCAAGGCTTTTTTGATTTGGATGTAACAAGTTTTGAAACAATCAATTTAAGAGCGCACTATATTCGATTTATGAATGATAGAAGAATTAAATTTACAGGGTATGGTAATTACTATTTACGTTTACCATCTGATCGCCAAAATTTTGCTTTAAGTACACGATTTGATTTTTACCTTCCAAAACGTTGGAGTGCTTATGTATTAGGTAATTTATTTACTAATAGTATCGACACAGAGTTAGATGGGGTTATCAATAGTCGTAACTTTAGTTTAAACATGGGAGTAAGAAAATCTTTTGACCTTCCTCAACCACGTGTTAAGTACTATCGTTTATCTGTTATGTGCTTTAATGATATTAACGGAAACGGTACAAGAGAAGAAACAGAACCATTACTTCCAAATATTAAAGTTAAAGTGGCTAAAAATCTTGATCTTGCTGGACCAGATCAAGCACGTTTTGGAGAGCAGAGTCTTGTAACAGATCCGAACGGAGAATTAAAAGTTATTGATATTCCTGAAGGAAATTATACAATGACCTTTGAATCACTTCAGAATTTAGGAAACTTATACAATGCAAATGGAAATTCACAAGAGATTAGCATTTCTGAGAACATGACATTGTTTGTGCCATACGTTGAAAGTTTTAAAGTAAAAGGAAAAGTAATTCTTGAAAGAGATGAATATAGTTCACTTGGATTAATTAACGCTAATGGTATTCGAGTTACTGCAACAGCTGTTAATGGAGAAGTTTTCTCTACGTTAACTGATAGTGAAGGAAATTACTTAATTAATATTCCTCAAGGAGGATATTACAAAATTAAGGTCAACAATATCTTTGGAGAAGAATTTGAAATTGATAAAGAAGAATTTTTGATTCAATTTAATGGCTTCAAATTATTCAATGTTGATTTTAGATTTTTCGAGAAAAAGCGAAAAGTGAACTTTGGAGGAGAAAACTTTTTCAACTTTGAATCTGGAAGAACCAATGGTTCTGAAGATGAAAACCCTTCTGAAGGGGAGGAAGAGTCAGAAGGAAATGATTCTGAATAATTAATTACTTTAGGTCGAAGTAAATTCTTAAAAAATATCTTGTCTTTTTAACCAAGCTCAATAAAGGCTATTGTATATTTGTATAAAAGACAATAGCATGATTCAAAGAGCTCAAACCATCTATTTATTACTTGCCTTTATTTGTATGGCATTACTGTTAGCATTTCCAATTTTTTCAATTGAAGCAAGTGCAGCAAGTATTGATTTTAAAATTGATGCTTTTTTCGGGAAAGATGGCGTTGTAGGAGAAGGGCTGACAATGGGTAAATTCCCGCTTTATTTTGCCTTTATTGGACTTGCATTATTATCGTTCGGAACCATTTTGCTTTATAAAAAACGCCCAAGACAATTACTTTTTTGTCGACTAAATTTCATTCTTCACTTGTTGCTAGTAATTGGAGTTTATGCATTCTATTACTTTGGAAGTTCAATTGTCCAAAGAGCAATAGCAAATACTACTGGAGAAGAAATAGAAATTCGATTTTTTATGGAAGTCGGTTTTTTTCTATTAATTCCAACAATTGCTTTTCTCTGGCTTGCAATTCGGGGAATTCGAAGAGATGAAAACTTAGTAAAATCGTTAGAAAGATTACGTTAGTATGAATTATTTATCAGTAGAAAATTTAACGAAATCATTCGGAGAACGTATCATTTTTGAGGACATCACTTTTGGTATAGATAAAGGTGATAAAATGGCAATCGTCGCAAAAAATGGAAATGGTAAATCAACTTTATTAAAAATTTTATGTGGTGATGGAGCTGAAGATAGCGGACGAATTGTATACCGAAAAGGGATTCGAGTAGACTACTTGGAGCAGACAGAAAGCTTTAATCCTGATCATGTTATTTTTGATGAAGTCTTATCTACTGAAACAGTTGAAGCAAATGCAATAAAAGCATACGAACTTGCTCTTCAAAACCCTGAAGATACAGCAAGTTATGAAAAAGCATTTGAACAGATGAACATGACCAATGCTTGGGACTATGATGTAAAGGTCAATACGATTTTATCACAATTGAAAATCGAGGATAAAACACAACGAATCGGTGAATTATCTGGAGGTCAGAAAAAACGAGTTGCTTTGGCCAAAATACTAATCAACGAACCTGATCTGATGATCTTAGATGAGCCAACAAATCATTTGGATTTAGATATGATTGAATGGCTCGAAACCTATTTGTCAAAATCGAAATCAGCGATTATAATGGTAACTCACGATCGTTATTTTTTAGAAGTTGTTTGTAATACGATTTTTGAATTAGAAGATTTAAAAATGTACCGTTATAACGGCAATTTCTCGTATTATCTGGAAAAAAAAGCAGAGCGACAAGAAATTTTACAAGCAACAATAGGAAAGGCTAAAAACTTAATGCGTACTGAATTAGATTGGATTCGACGACAACCTAAAGCCAGAGGCACAAAACAAAAAGCCAGAGTTGACGCTTTTAAAGGATTAAAAGAAACAGCAACCCAACGCATTCAAAAAGATGAACTTGAAATAAAAGTTCAAATGTCGCGATTAGGTTCTAAAATCGTAGAACTGCATAAACTTGGAAAATGGTTTGATGATAAGAAAATCATAAACAGCCTAGATTATGGCTTCAGAAGAGGTGAAAAGATGGGAGTTGTTGGAGCAAATGGTACTGGTAAATCGACTTTCTTAAATATGCTTACTGGTATTGAAACTCCTTCTAAAGGAAAAATTACTGTTGGAGATACGGTAGTAATGGGATACTATCACCAAAGTGGCGCAAGTTTCAAGGCAGGTAAAAAAATGATTGAAGTCATTACAGATATTGCTGAGTATATCCCACTTGAAAAAGGAAGAAAAATGTCGGCAGCTCAATTCCTTGAGAAGTTTCTTTTTCCAAGAAACACGCATTATATGGATGTCGAGAAATTAAGTGGGGGAGAGAAAAAACGCCTTTACTTAATGACAATTCTGATGAAAAATCCAAATTTTTTAATTTTGGATGAACCGACAAATGACCTAGATATCTTTATTTTAAGTGTACTTGAAGATTACCTTGAACAATTTGAAGGCTGCCTAATTATTGTGTCACATGACCGTTATTTTTTAGATAAATTAGTTGATCATACGCTTTACTTTAAAGGGGAGGGAGAAGTTAAAGATATTATTGGAAACTACACGGCTTATCGCAATTATCTAAAGTCGGAAGAGGCACAAGAAAGAAAGAAGGTAAAAGAAAATAAAGAAGCCAACAAAGTAATTTCGACAGAAATTGAGACACCAAAAAAAGAAAAAGTTAAGCTTTCTTATAAAGAACAAATCGAATTTGATTCTATTGAAGGTGACTTGGAAAAATTAACCAAAGAGAGAGATGCTTTAACTGATGAATTGAACAGTGGCACCTTGTCTGGAGAAGAAGCTTCTAAAATTGCAATTCGACTTGGTGAAATTTCAAATGAAATTGAAACCAAAGAGTTACGTTGGTTAGAGTTGGCTGAATACGTATAATTACAGTTGATCTTCTAGTTTAATACATAATCCACCAAGTAAAAATGATCGATATATAACAGAATTATCAATATCCGTAAAAATACTTATATTTTTAACTATATTTGTAGTAAAATTGAGTGGATGGAAAAGAAATTAGACTTTTTTATTGTTGATGATTCAGATATCAATAATTATTATACTGAAGATCTTCTAGAAGAATTTGAATTTACAAAAGACGTAAAGGTATTCTTGAACCCAAGAGATGGATTAGCAGAGTTGATTTATCGTGTGGATGAAAAAGAACGATTACCAGATGTTATTTTCTTGGATATCAGAATGCCTGAAATGGACGGCTTTGAGTTTATAGAAGAACTAGAAGAACAATTGGATGACCGTGAATTTTCTAGTAAGATTTTTATTCTAACTTCAAGTAAGCATAAACGAGATGTTGAAGCTTTTGAAAAACAAAGATTTGCTTGTGAATTTCTCAATAAACCACTCGAAAAAGAAGAGTTGGAAGCAATGATTAATAAACATTTCGATTGACTATAAAGTCAAAAAATATTCGGAGAAGATACTTATTTATTGGGTTAGCTTTTGGTTTTTCATTCCCCATCTTTGCACTCATTGCAGACTGCTTTATTTTTAATGATTTACCTTTTTCTTTTGAAAGTTTTTCAACCCAAATCTGGAAAAATCCAATCCATTTTATTGTCCTTCTTGCGCCAATTGTTTTAGGAATTACGTTTTATGTCATTGGTCGATCAATTGAAAGGCAAAATCAATTGAATCGTAAATTGTCAAGAATTAATGAGTCTATTATAAATTCAAACGAATCACTTGATAGTTTTAATTATCATGTAAGTCACGATTTAAAAACAATTCTGAATAATCAATTTGTTTTGTCTAAAATGATTTTAAAATATTCGAAAAATGAAGATTACTTAAAGATAAACGAAATTTCAAATAAACTTATTTCAATTAGTGAAAATGGGATAAAAACAGTGTTAAGTTTCTTAGAGATAAGTAAAAACGGATTTACAGAATCGAAAGAAATTGTCAAAGCAATTGATATTACTGCTCAACTAAAGAGAGTTCTAGCTGAAAATGATTTGGGAAATAAAATTGACGTTCAGTTAAAAAGGAAAGATTTTGATGATTTCATTATTGGTGAAAAAATATTTGAAAGTATTGTCTTAAATTTACTTACCAATGCGATCAAATACAATACAAGTGAATCACCTAAAATGGAAGTCGAGCTTATTGCTGCTAAGAGATCAAAACAATTTCGCTTTAAAGATAACGGGATTGGAATTGATCTAGAAAAAAATGGAGAAAGCTTGTTTAAACCATTTAATCGAATTCCAACAGAAAATAAGACAGAAGGAACAGGAATAGGTTTGTTTTTAGTTAAAAAGATTGTGAATTCCATTGGGGGGGAATTGACTGTGGAAAGTGAATTAGGAAAAGGAACAACATTTATAATTATTTTCGAAGACAATGTGGATTAAATATAACTTGTTTCTCATTACCCTATTTTTTCTCAAAATTAGTGGTTTTACTCAAAAAACGCTTGATTTTAAAGATGATCAAGAAGCAACACTCATTGGTGAGTTTCTTGAACACTATGAAGACAATTCTAAAGAATTAACCTTTAAAGGTGCTTATCAAAAATACCAAAAAGGAACTTTTGAAAAAGTGAAAAATAAAGTTTACGCATCCCCCGCTGTAAACAGTAATCATTGGTTTAAATTTTCTATAAAACCAAAAATTACTAAAGATGATTTATGGATAAATATATTTAACCAAGGCCTTCATTATATCACACTCTATAGGTTAGACGATCAAATGAATTTAGTTGATTCAGTTGTTACAGGAGGAGAGTTAGCGCAAAAAACACGTCAAAAAGATTTAGAAACTTTTTGGTTTAAAATCAAAGAAAAACAAGACGAAAAGACAAGTCATTTTTTTCTAAAAATCTTTTCTGGAGGAATGATGGAAGTGCCAATATTAATTGGGTATGAAACGCAATTATATGAATTGAATGCGCAAAATACGTATTATGCTATATTCTTTATCGGAGCAATATTTGTCATGTTTTTTTACAATATGATCCTCTGGTATTTCACTAAGGACAGTGTTTATTTTTATTATTCAGGATATATTGCCTCCATTATGTTTGCAACGACATTTGCAAATAATTTTCCAATTGTATTAAAATTATTTGGCCCCTATTTCACCTATAATTATGTGCTACTATGGACGGCACCTTCCATAATATTTACATGCTTGTTTGCAATTAAATACTTGCAATTGCGTCAATTAAAAAAACGGGCCCTTTATTTTTTCAGAGGACTAATAATAGCCTCTTCTTTAGTAGGAATAGCTAATTTTATTATTCCAACAGTTTACCTTTCAAATGTTTTTTTATTCCTAATAGCTACTATGGCAATAGGGTCAATTATTATAAGTTATTCCATGTGGTTCAAAGGAATTCGAAGAGGAAAATTTTATGCTGTAGGATGGACATTTAATTTTTTATCAATCATTATTTTCATTCTTGTTACAAATGGTTTTATTGAATATGGGTTATTGATTAGAAATGTAATTTATTTCGGTGTTTTGACAGAATTAATTGTTTTCTCAATTGCATTGGGTGAGCGCCTGAATGAATTTAAAAAAGAACAAATAGAATTAAATTTACAGTTAGAACTAATCAATCAACGGTTAATTGAGAGTAACGAATCTTTGGATTCATTTAATTATCATGTTAGCCACGATTTAAAAACAGTTTTAAATAATAGCAATGCTTTAACACGTATGGTTAAAAAGTACAATGAAAAGAATCAAGGAGAAAAAGTAGCGGAGATTGCAGACAAATTAATTATAGTAACAAAAGAAGGGGCTCAAACTGTGCATAGTTTTCTTTCTTTAGGAAAAGTGGATACGATTTTTAAAAATGAACAAATAAAAAAACTCGATATTGTAGAAGAACTTAATGCAGTATTAGATTTACATGAATTATCTGAAAAAATAGCGATTACAATTGTTACCAATGAATTAGATTTCATTGAACTACACAAAAAAACATTTGAGAGTATTTTTTTAAACCTAATCACAAATTCAATTAAGTACAACAATAAGCAGCCTAAAGCAAAAATTGAGTTCATAAAAAAACCAACTGAAATCGAAATTATCTACAGTGATAATGGAATAGGAATTGATCTAGAAAAATTTAAGTATAAACTGTTTAAACCTTTTCAACGTACCGGAGATATAGGGGGAAAAGAAGGAACAGGAATCGGATTATATATTACAAAGAGAATTATCAATAATTACGGCGGAAAAATTAGTGTAGAAAGTGAATTAGAAAAAGGAACTACATTCACATTCTCAATCCCGCTTCGAATAACATAATTACTTTGTTTAAAACAATATAAATTGTAAGTTTAGAAAAGATTCTAGCAAAGCCTAAGTCAAGATGAAATTAAATAAGTTAATCATATTTATTGCATTATTTCTCGTAGGAAAATCCTTTGCGCAAACAATTAATTTAAAAATAACCGAAGAAGCTAACTTAATTGGTAGTAAAGCACATTATTTTCAGGATTTAACAAGTTCAATGACTGTTCATGATATTATGAATAGTTTGGATCGTTTTGAAACCATAGAGAATGATGTTTTTAGTTCAGTTGCTATAAAAGGTGTGACATGGCTATATTTTGATGCAAAATTAAGCGAAAATCAACCGAAAGATTTCTGGCTAGATTTGCACAATTCAAATTTAACTCACATTTCATTCTATAAGGTTAATGCGGCAAATCAAATTATTGATTCGATTCAATCTGGTGCAATGGTACCAGTAAAAGATAGAATTGATAATAACAATACTTTTTGGTTTCCAATTGCAGATAAAGATGACCACCAAAAGTACCGATTTTTCATTCGTGCGAAAACCAGAATTGCTGTTGAATTACCATTGTTTATAGGAACAGAAATGGCATTGAGTAAAAATGCTTCAAAAGATAATTTAATGGCACTTTTCTTTATTGGAAGCTCATTAACGTTAATGGTTTACAATATTTTCTTCTTCTTTTACCTTAGAAAAAAGATTTATTTGTTTTACTCACTGAACCTTTTAGGATTAATTATTATAGGGCCGTATTTCAACAATTATCCGCTACTTGAAAATATTTTGGGAGCAAATATAACGCACAATTATGCCAATCTTTGGACGTGGATTCCATTAGTAACCGGGACATTATTTGCAGTAGAATATTTGAACTTGAAAAAAACTGCTCCTCGTTTTCGATTATCACTAATAATTATTGTGGGCTTGTACGTTGGTTTAATTCCGTTTTCATTGATTAGCCCATCCATCTATCAAGTTAAAATTTATCTTTTACTGATAATTGCTTTTTATATTACCTGTTTAGTGATGGGGTTCTATCTTTTATGGGTGGAAAGAAGTAAAAGAACATTACTTTTTTGTATTGGTTGGACGGCACTTGTTATTGGTATTATTGTTATGATTTTAGTGCGTAATGGAATCATTCCTTATTCCATATACATCAGAAATTTTGCTTATTTTGGGTTGTTTATTGAATCAATTGTTTTTGGAATTGGTGTTGGACAATATTTAAATGAACTACGAAACAAACAATTAAAATTGAACAAAGAACTCTTAACTTCAAATAATGAATTAATTAACCTAAATGATTCTTTAGACTCTTTCAATTACCATGTTAGTCATGATTTAAAAACTGTTCTTAACAATACCAAAGCATTGGCTAAAATGGTTAGTAAGTATACTAAAAAAGAAGATTATGATAAACTAATTGAAGTTGCTAAAAAAATGCAATTAGCGACTAGTAATGGCGTGGAAACGGTTCAAAGTTTTCTTTCTTTAGGGAAAATAGAAAATCTTTTTAAAGCAGGAGGAATAGATTCAATTAATATTGAAACTGAATTAAGTCGATTAATAGAAGAACATAACCTATCAAGTAAAATAGATGTTAAAATTCAAAACAATGAAATTGGCCAAATTCGAATTCACAAAAAAGCATTCGAGAGTATCTTCCTCAACCTTTTAACCAATTCAATTAAATATTCTGGTAAAACACATCCACGCGCAGAACTATCATTTCAAGATAAAAAAGAAAAACTTACTTTTTTATATAAAGATTATGGTAACGGGATTGACATGGAAAAATACGCAGATAAAATTTTTAAACCTTTCCAAAGAGGGGGAGCAAGTGCCGAAACCGAAGGAACAGGAGTTGGATTATATATTCTAAATAGGGTTGTTACCAATTATGCTGGAACAGTCAAGCTTTCAAGTGAATTAAACAAAGGCGTTAAAGTTGAAATTGATTTCCCAATACGTTTAAAAGAGAATGATACAATTGGTTAATGGTTGTTATTTAATCAAAGATTTGTTGTGAACAATTAAGATGTATTAAAAGCCATCTCTTTCCCTTTTACACTAACTTTATATTTCGGACGTAAAACTGAACGATCTATGGAAATTCTAAGGGTTGAAAATATTATCAAACAATATGCGGATCATGTTGCTTTAGATAACATTTCAATCAGCACTAAAAAAGGAGAAATTTTTGGGCTATTAGGGCCAAATGGAGCGGGAAAAACTAGCCTTATTCGAATCATAAATCAAATTACAGGGCCAGATTCAGGGAAAGTTTTCTTAAGTGGAAATCCTATTACAAGGGATGATGTCGTAAAAATTGGTTATCTCCCTGAAGAACGTGGACTTTATAAAAAAATGAAAGTTTATGAGCAAGTATTATACTTTGCTCAATTGAAAGGAATGTCAAAAAATGCTGCAAAAAAGAAAATTGACTATTGGTTTGAAAAATTTGAAATAACATCTTGGTATGACAAAAAAGTAGAAGAGTTATCGAAAGGAATGGCACAAAAAATTCAGTTCATAATTACCGTTATGCATGAACCTGAATTACTGATACTTGATGAACCTTTTAGTGGTTTTGATCCCATTAATGCACAGTTAATCCGCAACGAAATATTAGAACTTAAAAATAACGGTGCTTCCATTCTTCTTTCGACACATAATATGAATAGTGTAGAAGAAATTTGTGATTCAATTGCGTTGATTGATCGCTCTAAGCTTGTGCTTAATGGGACTTTAAATGAAGTAAAAAAAGAATACCGATCACACACATACGCCATTCAATTTAAAGGAATGTTATTTGGTTTTGCCAATGCACTCTTCGCTAATTTTGCACTAGAACATTCAGAACAATTGGATGAAGATACTGCAGTGGCTCATGTGAAATTACTTAAAGGAAATACGCTGAATCAACTATTAAAAACTGTTATGCCAGTGGTAGAGATAGAATCGGTCAATGAAATAATCCCAACAATGAATGATATTTTTATTCAAGCTGTTCAAGGAAAGAAAGGAGTTGATCATGAGTAAAATTGGACTAATTATTAAACGAGAATATAGTTCGCGTGTACGAAAAAGATCTTTTATCGTGATTACAGTTCTTGTACCATTATTAATTGCTGCACTTGGGTTTTTAGCCATGTGGATAAGTATTCAAGATAGTAAACAACTTAAAGTTTTAGTTTCAGATCCTGGAAATTTATGTGATGGGAAAGTTTTTGTTGGAGACAATCCTAATCCACCTGCTATATTTTATTTTTTTCAGGATGATATTCACCGGGATGATTTTCAGACACAAGAACGTTTTCAAGAATATGATGTTCTATTAGGGGTGCATCCTAACGTGATAACGAATCGTGCAATTAAAGGATTTTACAGAGAAAAACCCAGTGTTAATTCTCGAGCTTATATAAGAAATAGAATAGAACTTAGGTTAGAAGAATATTTTGCACTTGACAAAGGCCTTTCATTAGGAGAATATAGAAAAATTCGACAAGAATTTGGCTTTGAATTGGTTAATATAGATGAAGCACAGCAAGACACGACCAATGCTCAAATAGTGGGCTTTATTTTTTCAATCTTCATTTTTATATTTATCCTAATTTATGCAGGACAAGTAATGCGGGGTGTAATTGAAGAGAAAACTAGTCGTGTAGTCGAAATACTCGTCTCTTCCGTAAAACCAATTCAATTAATGATGGGAAAAATTATCGGAATTGGATTAGTCGGATTAACACAGTTTTTAATATGGATTGGTCTTATTGCGATCACATTATTTTTAATGCGCAGTTTTGTATTTCAAGATTTAGCAAATCCAGCTAATTTAGCTGAGGCTATGGAGTCCTTAAATGGTGCTTCTTCAGATCTACTCTCTGGTCAGGCTGCTGCTATGACAAAAGATAGTGAACTCATTTTCTTAATTTATAATGGAATTCCTTGGGGAGATTTGTTGCTTCTTTTTATGCTCTATTTTGTTGGAGGATATTTGCTTTATGGTAGTTTATTTGCAATGATAGGATCTGCAGTTGATTCTGAAACAGATACCCAACAGGTAATGGTTCCTGTAATGATGCCACTTATGTTTTCTTATATTATTGGAATCACAATTATGAATAACCCAGGAGGTCCAGCTGCTATATGGTTTTCTCAAATCCCGTTTTCTTCACCAATAATTATGTTGCAACGGGTTGCTGCAGGAACAGTTGATTTATGGGAAGTGATTATATCATTATTACTTTTAACCAGTGCTTTTATATTGACACTTTGGGCGGCTGGAAAAGTATATCGTACAGGAATTTTGATGTATGGAAAAAAAGCATCTTGGAAAGAAATCTTTAAGTGGTTGAGATACTAAAATTGGATGTCGAAACGAATAGCAATAATTGATTTAGGAACCAATACATTTAATCTATTGATTGTAGATAAAGATGAAAAAGGATTCAATCAAGTATTCAGTACAAAAATAGGGGTTGGACTAGGACTTGGAGGAATAAATGAAAATAGAATTACTGAAGATGCGATAGAAAGAGGCCTTAAAGTTCTTAAAGAATACCGTGATATAAGTATTGATCAAGGAGTTTCATCAATTCATGCATTTGGAACATCTGCAATTAGGAACGCAAGCAATAAAGAAGATTTTCTAAAACGTGCGGAGGAGGAAACTACCATTGAAATTACAGTTTTATCCGGAGAAGAAGAGGCAAGATTAATTCATGAAGGAGTTGCGTTAGGATATCAATTTAAAAAGCCTGCGGTAATCATGGATATTGGTGGAGGGAGTACTGAATTTATCTTTACAAAAGATAAAAAGGTGAAAAAAGCAGGAAGTTTTGAAATTGGAGCAGCACGCATTTTTCAGAAGTTTTCATTTGCAGACTCTTTCAGTGATGAAGATTGTAAAATAATAGAAAATTACTTAAATGAAGGAGTTGGAGATTATTTTGATCTTGAAGATGCTACAGTTCTTATTGGAGCGAGCGGATCTTTTGAAACGTTTTACGAATTGATTTATGAACAAGATTACCCGAAAGGGGAGTTCGTAGAAATAGATCTTGAGAAATTTGAAGAATCATTGTCTTATATCATCAAATCAACAAAAGCAGAGCGAGAAAACAATCCAAGAATCATCCCAATTCGAAAAAAAATGGCACCAATCGCAGCAATTAAAATTCGCTGGATAATTCGTAAATTGAACATTCAACAGATTGTAATATCACCTTATGCGTTAAAAGAAGGCGTAATAGAAAGTATTAAAATTAATTAGATATGACAGAGGCCTTAGCCAATTTGGCACCTCACTCTCGAGTGTGGGTTTTTCAAGCAGATCGGTTTTTTAACCCAACTGAAGTAACAGCGATAAATAATGTAATGAAAAACTTTATCCCAAAATGGGCGGCGCATGGGTCATCACTCTATGGTGATCATTACATTGCCGAAAATTTATTTTTGATTATCGGTGTTGATGAAACAAAAGCGCCTGCAAGCGGTTGTTCAATTGACAGTTTAACACGTACAGTTCAAGAAATAGGAGCTCATTTAAAGGTTGACTTTTTCAATCGTTTAGCCATTACTTATGAAAACAAAGAAGGCAAAATTGAATTTACAAACATGCAAGAATTCAAGCAATTAATTGCACAAAATAAAATCGATCACGATACAATCGTATTTAATAATTTGGTAAATACCAAAGCAGAATTTACTACGAATTGGAGGACATCTGCAAAAAATAGTTGGCATAATAATCTTTTTCAGCTTGCATGATAAAAATTCTAACCATAGCGTTTACATTACTCTCCTTTGCCGCATTTGCACAAGGTGAAAAAGTGGACGCAAAAAAAATGGATTATGAATTACTGAATAAATACATCTTAAAAGAGGTAAATGCTCAACGAAAACGAAAGCGAGTTGATTCTTTAATTAGTGATGAAATTTTAGAAAGAGCAGCCGAAGATCATGCAAATTATATGTCTGAAAGACAAGAAATCGGGCATGGGCAAAAAGTGAAAAATAAAGAAAACCCGTATGATAGGGTTGTTTTTTATGAAGGCGCGCACAATCAGGTTGGAGAAAATGTACAGGCGTTTAATTTAAATGCCGCTTTAAAAAAATCGAAAGGAAGATTAACCTACGAGAAACTAGCCAAAGAAATGGTGAAAGTTTGGGTGAAATCAAAACCACATTACAAAAATTTAATTGAAAAAAACTATGCAAATGTAGGGCACAGTTATGTGCTAAGAGACGGTGTTTTATTTGCATGTCAAGTTTTTGGATCAAAACCATTTGAACCAGCTTATGAATTTGAAAAAGGAAATGCTCTTTTCGTAAAACAAAAACAAGAATGCTTTGATTGCAAGCAAGTAAAAAAGAAGATCTATAACGACGAAGTATCCTTAGGATGGTATACCGTATCAAATGATTCTATTTTTTATTGGAATAGGAATCACTACATCAAAAGACGCTTTTACAACGATAAAAAAGGGAAGTTTTTGATGAATTCTAAACGGAATAACCTTCGAAAAGTATTTAAAGCAGGAGGAACAATTACAATAGATGTTTTACATAATGAGCAATTTGATTGTAGTGGAAAAGCTAGTTTTCATAATTCCTTATACTACAATGGTTACTATTTAGGAGCAGTAAACAGAGATCGAGTGAAATACCAAGACCTTAACCCTTCGCCAGAATTGGTTCAAATTTTTGTGGGAATGAAACCCGCCTTTGCAGATACTTTTTATCAAGTTGATTTTCATTTGCTTAAAAAACATAGAAAATGTATTCAGACAAGTACCATTTATGTTAGTCCTGATTATTTGAAGCCATATGAGTACTTTACTTTACCCAAGCCTAAAGTTACGTTAGATAAAAATTTGATCATTGAAGATTCTGTTGTCACTAAAGTACCTTTCAAACGAAATCAAACCAATGAAGATACTTCAATTTTTAAGCCTCTATTAACGAAAATGGATAGTTTGATTAAGGAAAATCATCAGATTGAAACCATTTCTTTTACTGGCGTTGCTTCTATTGAAGGAACCGAAAAAGCAAATAAAAAACTCTTTTTGAAGCGCGGTGCAATTATTCAGGATTATTTGAAACGATACTATCCAGACGTTCCATTTGAGAGTGCATTCTATGAGAACTTTGATGATTTTAGATCGGGATTAGTAAGCGTCGGTTATACAGATGTTAATGAAATTACAGATGATACGTTACGTATGTTTGCAAATGATCAACGCGACGATAAAGAAATTGCTGAAATATTGGATCAGACAAGATTTTCAACGATCAAGATTGTTTACAGAGATTATTTTCCAATAGAAGAAGGCTCTTATGGACTTTCTGTTGATCGAATTAATGATTTGATGAAAGAAGATAAAGTCAATGAAATTACTCCTTTGTATTTATTGATGGCAAATAATATTTTAGAAGAAGAAATGGCCTCAAAAGAAGAACTCTTAGCACTAGAATTTCCAGAAGAAAGAACCTATTCGAGACTTCACTGGTATAAATTCTTGTTCAATTTAGCCGTTGATCAAAATAGTGTTAATGCCGAAAAATTGAACCAACTGAATAAATTAGGAGCAATTTCTAGTGACGCAAACTACCTTGAGTATCGTTTATTGTTTAATCTCTTTAATCGAAACAATGCAATTGATGTAAGCGATTCTGAACAAATCATTGAAAACATTCGAGAAAAAAAATTGCGCGCGTGGATAGAAAGCCTACTCTTGATTACACAAGTAGAAAATTTCCAAACTTCTTCTGATGCAGTTACGCCTTTATTGCTAGAAAATGTATTGAAAAAGAAGTTTGACCTTAAGCAAACATACTTCATCTGTCAATACCTTGTAGATTGGGGATATACTGTGGAACCTTATGTCCTTTTGTCAAAGTTTGCGCGTCGACCAAATCAAATTCCGAAATTGTACATGCAATACCTTAAACTGGGTTATTTTTTACAGCAATTTGATAACTCAAGAGAATGGAAAAAAATCAGAAATGTGGTTAAAAATTTAGCAGAGAATCATCCAACAGAATTTTGTCGTTTATTTCAATGGGATCAAATGGGCATTGGAAGCTTAACAAAAAAAGAAATTGCTGAATTGTTTTGCGAAAAATGTAAAGAAGATAAAACATTGGTTAACCAATAAAAGAATACTGATTTCCCTTTAAAATAACGAACTAAACAAAAAAACCACTCACACATTATGTGAGTGGCTAAAATCTAATTGGCGTAATTAGTTTTTTCAAATCTTATACATAGTTATTTCACAATAAAACTTTCAGTATAACTTCCTTCTTCTGTAGTGATTAAAGCATAATATGTTCCTTCAGCTAATGCCCCAATATTTGTTGTGATTTGACTATCTGTGTAATTAAATGAAACATTTTCGATAATTCTTCCTGATACATCCATAATTACAACGGTACTGTTTTCAGCATTTAATACAATATTATCAAGAGTGATGTTTAAACTTCCACTTGCAGGATTAGGAAAGATTTTCATTTCAGGAATAGCATATTTTTGAAGTAATGCATCTAATTGTTCCTTATTTCTTTCTTGAGATTCTGGTTGAGGTATCGGAGCTAACGTTCCACCACAACTTTCTCCAAATAATGAAAGAAAAGTTGTGAGATCTGAAACATTGACAACCCCGTCGCTATTAAAATCACCGCAACAATCTGCACAATCCGTATTGAATTCACTAAAGAACCCTGTTAGATCAGCTATAGTAATAAAACCATCTCCATTGAAATCACCTGGACAAGCGTTCTCTAAAATATCGAATTGACAAAAATCTCCACTTGCCGTTTCTATATTAAGAATACCATAAGTATAAGTACCAGGCAGTGCAGCCGCAATATCTATGTCAGATTCGGGAACAACACTAAAACCAAATTCTCCTGGTAGTGAACGAATAACAATGATATTACTTGGTAAAGGTTCATTTAATGTTACATCTATTGAACCATTTTCTGTACAGGTTTGATTGGTTATGTCTATTGTAAAGTCAAATCCAAGAGGAGGAAAACTTAAACCTTCAGGTGTTACACCAGGGCATTGTGCCATGCTAATTCCTGAGATGCAAATTAAGAATCCGAAAATTCCGTTTTTTAATAAATTTTTCATTTTGTTTTGAGTTAAATTTTGTATTTCCCAAATAATGTGTTGGGCTTCACAGATATATTTGCAAATAATCAAGATGAAATTACAGGTTTGAAAAGCTAAAAAACTATTCTTTCTATATCTGGTACAAATCGTTTTATATCTGGTAGATTCTGATTTGAACTTTACAAAACTTAATGAAAACAATCGAGAAAACGATCTTCAAACCAATGATGAAACTCCATAAAGAAAGGACAACCTCAAGAGATTGTGCTCTTCACTTAACGTGTACCCAAAACATATTTTAAGTCTAATGCTTTCCCCACACTAAAAAGACTGCACGTCCTTTACCTGCTCGAATCGTTTTATAGTTTAGTTTTATCTTTTTGATAATTCGTTTATTTCCAGTTAGATCAATAATACGAGTACTTGCTTCTGGTTCAATCTGCCGGTCAATATTTATTTTTTTATTTTCACCATTCCCAAAAACAATGTTTGCGCTAATCATTTCTATTGGCGCTTTCTTTACCATGAATTTAAGTTTAGTATAAAATCCTTTGTGATGCGTAATTGAAATAACATCACGATCTGTTTTCATATTGACAACTTTCGCTCCAAGTTTTTCCCAGTTACTTCCAACAACATTAGTCAGTGAGTTTCCAGCAGGTTTTGAAGTAAAACTAAGACTAGAAATAGCTCCCATTAAGGTAAGCAATCAATTTAATTCCTTTCATGTCAATCAAGTTTTTAAAGTTATTATACCTTATGACTCACATTTTTCAGAATAGTTTAAACCAGGTATAATTTTTTTAGATAAAAACGTTTACTAACTAACTTTTGGTTATAAAGGAAAAACAGGTTAGACACATTGAAATATTGATAATTTTAGCCTTTTTTAGGAATAGAAACGTGTCAAAAGCACTATTTTTGAATATTATTCAATTTTTCAATAAGAAAAAAACAGATTAAAATAAAATGAAGGCATTGTATTTAAAAGAATTACGGAGCTTTTTGAGTTCAATTATAGGCTATATTTTTATTGCCATATTCTTGGTGTTGAATAGTTTATTTCTTTGGGTTTTTTCTTACGAAACAAATATCCTTGAAGGTGGAACAGCAGATTTACGTTCTTTTTTTGGGATCAGTCCAATTATATTTCTAATTCTTATTCCCGCGATTACAATGCGATCTTTTTCTGAAGAGCGTAGAACAGGAACAATAGAATTATTATTTACTAAACCTATTTCTGATTTAAGCATTATCCTGACTAAATATTTTGCGGGAGTAACATTGGTGTTAATTTCAATATTACCAACATTAGTTTATTATTATACAGTGCATATACTGGGCGAACCTGTGGGGATTTTGGATGATGGAGCCACAGTAACTTCATATTTGGGTTTATTACTTGTTGGTGCATGTTTAGTTGCGGTGGGTATTTTTGCTTCAAGTATTACAGACAGCCAAATCGTTTCATTCATTTTAGCTATGTTTCTTTCGTGGTTTTTATTTATGGGACTTGATTTATTAGCTGTTTACAGCCAATTTGGAGGATTGGATTTAATTTTTAGAAACTTGGGAATTATGGAACATTATGATTCCATTCAAAGAGGAGTAATTGACACAAGAGATATTGTTTATTTTGTCAGCTTTGCAGCAGTTTTTATTCTGTCAACTAAGCTCGTTTTACAAGCAAGAAAGTGGTAAGCATGAGTGGAAAAAAAGGACATAGCGCTAAAAGAGATATTATTAATTATGTTGGGATTGTTGCCATCATCTTTTTGGCAAATTATATTTTATCATTCGCATCAGGAAGATTTGACTTAACAGAAGATAGTAGGCATTCACTATCGGATAATACAATCACTTTATTAGAAGATGACAACAGAATAAAAGACAGAATCTTTCTAAAAATATACCTGGATGGTGATTTACCAGCTGACATTAAAAAAATCAGAAATTCAATTCAAGAAAAGTTAGATGAATTTATTATCCACGGAGGAGATAAAATTCAATATGAATTTATTGACCCTAATGGTGAAGATGATGAAGATTATAACCTTGAAGTTCAAAAAAATATTTATGCCGAAGGAATCAGTCCTTGCGATATTCAAATTATAAATTCTGGTAATGCCGAAATAAAAACGATTTGGCCTGGAGCAACTGTTGAGTATAAAGGAAATACCGTAGATCAGATTCAATTTTTCAACAAACGAATCATCTTTAGTGGTGAAGATATGAGGGGACTTGCTGATCGAACGATAAACAATTTAGAATATAAATTGATCAGCGCAATTCGTCGAGTTAGTGCATCTTCAAAACAAAAAATCGGATTTTTGCAAGGACAAGATGAATTAGATGAATGGCAGACAGCAGATGTAAGAGCTGGGCTTGATCGATATTATTTTGTTGAGGATGTTGAAATAGAAGGAAAACTAAATGCTTTAGACGAAATTGATGCTTTAGTTATTGCTCAACCCAAAAAACCATTCAATGAAAAAGATAAGTTCATCATAGATCAATTTATTATGAAAGGTGGTAAAGTACTTTGGTTTGTCGATCCCATAGACGTAAATAGAGATTCACTATATTTTACAGGACAAACTTTCGGTATTTCTGCAAACTTAAATATTGAAAAAGACATGATCTATAAATATGGAGCACGTCTTAATAGTAATACCTTAGTAGATAAAGATTGTGGTCCGATTTTTATCCCAGGCCATCCGTTAGGAATTGTTGATTGGTATTTCTATCCATTATTGCAACGCTCAGAACATCCGATTACTAAAAATATTGATCCAATAAAAGGAGAGTACGCCAGTTCTGTAGAAGCCGTTAATCAAGAAGATAAAGATGTCACCAAAACAGTATTGTTGAGTTCATCTTATAATTCACAGCAGTTTAAATCACCGGTAAGAATTAATTATGGAATTGTAGAAGTAGACCCTAATTTCAACAAGGGAGAATCAGAATTTCCAGTGGCTATGATGCTGGAAGGAAAATTCACATCAGCTTTTGAAAATCGTTTGAGTGATAATTTTTTAAGTTCAGATGATTTTGTAACTAAATTTAAAAGTGATTCAACTAAAATGCTTGTAGTTGCAGATGGTGATATTATAAGAAATGAAGTCGATTCAAAAGTTGTAGATGGGAAAACACAATACAAAGCAATACCGTTAGAAGTTGATGTTTTTGGGGTAAGAAATCCTAATAATACACCAAAGTATGCTTATGGAAACAAAGACTTTGTTTTAAATTCAATTGATTATATGTTAGACGATTTTTCATTAATTGACGTTCGAGCAAAGACAATTACTTTGCGTGTACTTGACAATCAAAAAATCAATGATGAAAAGCAAGTTTGGAAACTAATTAATATTGGTCTACCATTGTTATTTATTTTTCTTTTAGCACTTGTGCAAATCTTTCTGCGTAAAAAGAATTATGCGCGCGATTAATTAATTCTAAGTTGAAAAGAAAAGAGGAGATATTATGAAGAACATCAAAACAATAATTATCATATTAGTTGTAGCAGGGTTAGGCTTTTTTGCTTTTAAATTATCGGGAAGCAAGTCTGGAGCAAAAATGGCAACTGAAGCACTTTCCGATTTTGCGGTTAAAGACACAGCATCAATTGACAAATTAATTCTTACTGATACAGAAGGAAGCGCTGGAGTTACTTTGGTTCGAGGAGAAGGTAATCGTTGGCAATTAGAAGATGGATCGTGCATTCAAGGATTATTGGTTACTACAATGTTGGAAACAATTAAATATGTGAAAGTAAAAAGTTTGGTTCCAGAAGGTGCGATTGAAACGACAAATAAAAGTATCGCAGCGCATCACAAAAAAATGGAAATCTACCAAAATGGAAAACTAATAAAGAGTTGGTATATTGGAAATCCTACGCAAGATCAATACGGAACATACATGTTGCTTAAAGATCCTGAAAAAGGAAAATCACCTGAACCTTTTATTATGCATCTTCCGAATATGTATGGAAACTTAAGTACTCGTTTTATTACTAATCCTCTAGAACTCCAATGTACGCAGGTTTTTGCTTATGACCCATTAGATATCGCTTCTGTTGAATCTATAGTACCTGATTCTTCACATCAAAATTTTAAATTGGTCGCAAACGACGAAAATTCGTTTTCAGTTTTTAATAATGAAAAACAAATTGATGATTTTGATACAACAATTGTAAGATCTTATTTAGTGTTTTACAGAAAAATCCATTTTGAAAATCATAACTATGTGCTTTCAGAAGACCAAGTGGATTCTTTAAAGAAAAGCACGCCAATCCATGAAATAACGGTAACTACAAAAAATGGTGAATCAAATAAGATTCGAATGTTTAAACGAAAACTAGATTATGAAAAATATGGTTTAGACGGAGAATTGATTGTTTATGATCAAGATCGACTCTGGGTAGAGCTAGAAGATGGAACAGTCGTTTCTGGACAATATTACGTATTTGATAAGCTTATGCGAAATCTAGAATTTTTTCAGGGAAAACTCTATTAAGAATCGTTCATTCTTGAAATCTTAACCCCTTATTTTTGATCACACTTATTGGATTTCTAATCCGATCATCTCATATTTATTACATAAATTTGCCGTACTGACGACGTCAGCCAAAGCTTATCAAATTAATAAAGCAAGAATAAATGAAAGTTTACTTGGATAATGCGGCTACTACTCCTATGGCACCCGAGGTGGTTGATGAAATGGCAAAGGTTTTAAAAAACCATTTTGGCAATCCGTCTTCAACGCATTCTTTTGGAAGAGAATCAAGAGGGGTCATTGAAGTTGCTAGAAGAAAAATTGCGACATTAATTAATGCCGAACCGAAAGAAGTTATTTTTACTTCTGGTGGGACAGAGGCAGATAATATGGCAATTCATAGTGCAGTAAACGACCTTGGTGTTACAAGAGTAATTTCATCCATTACTGAACATCATGCAGTTGGACATTGCCTTGAAGGGAGTCAAAAATTTTCAGTTGAATATGTAAACTTATCAGAAAAAGGAGAAGTTTCCTTAACTCATTTAGAAGAATTACTTCAGTCTGAGGAAAAAACATTAGTCTCCCTGATGCATGCGAATAATGAAATAGGGACATTGCTTGATGTTCAAGCAGTAAGCGATTTATGTAAAAAATATAAGGCCTATTTCCATTCAGATACAGTACAGACAATGGGGCATTATACGATTGATTCTAAAGTTTTTGGGGCAGACTTTTTAACCTGTTCAGCACATAAATTCCATGGCCCTAAAGGGATTGGATTCTTATACGTTAATAAAGAAGTAAAACTTTCTCCAATTATTCATGGCGGAGCACAAGAAAGAGGAATGAGGGGAGGAACCGAAAACATTAGTGGAATTGTCGGGTTGGCCAAAGCTTTTGAATTAGCAAATGCTGATATTAAGGAACACAAGCAGTATGTTCAAAACCTAAAATCATATATGATTAATGAACTAAGAAATCGAATTCCATATGTTCATTTTCATGGAGAAACGGATGCTGATAAAAGCCTGTATACTGTTTTGAATGTTTGTTTTCCACCCTTTGAAAATAAATCAATGCTACTATTTTTATTAGACTTAGAAGGAATTGCATGCTCTGGAGGCAGTGCCTGTACTTCTGGTGCAAGTACAGGTTCACATGTATTGCGCGGAATAAATGCAAATACAAATCGACCAAATGCACGATTTTCTTTCAGTCGTTACACAACGAAAGAAGAAATTGACTTTGTACTGGATAAGGTCGAACAAATTGTACTCGCTTAAAAATAAGCAGGAACCGATCTTTTTCTTTTTAACAATTATTAATATCAAAACAATTTTTTCATGTTCTGTATGCTGTAAATTGCATAAATGAACCTGAAAATTAGATATTTCCTCTTTTACTTAGCAACAATCACTATTGGTAATGCTTTCACACAACAAAATTATTTAGATGTAAGTGATGAGGTGAAAGCCTATGTGCATGAAAAAGAATTAAACGAAAAAGGAAAGAGCATTTCAAAGGGGACAGTTGGAAATGGGACACTCGAAAATGGCAAACTGTTTCCATACAAAGGAAAAAACTTCATTTATTTCGATCAAGAAAGTTACCTTCAAGGACGCGCTTTTTTACATGAAAATGTTAGGTCATCAATACTAAAAATGTATGATTCTCTGGCGCAAATTATGCCCCGCAGATACTTTACGGTAATGGAATGTTCAAATGAAAATGGAGGAAAACTTTTTCCACATAAAACACACCAAAATGGGTTGAGTGTTGATATAATGATGCCTTTATTGAAAGATGGGAAACCATATTACGGATTGGATACAATAGGAATAGATCATTATGCATTACGCTTTAACGACCATGGAGAATACTTAAAAGACCCTTCAATTAAAATCGATTTTAATTTAGTTGCAAGACAATTGCTCATCCTTGAAAATTTCGCGCGAAGGAATGGACTGCGTCTTAAAAAAGTCATTATTAAAATAGAACTAAAAGATCAATTGCTTTCCAGTGAATATGGAAAAAAGCTGAGAGAAAGCGAGATTTATATTGTAAAAGGATTAAGTCCACTAATTAATGCATTGCATGATGACCACTTTCATGTCGACTTTGAATTTTTGAATTAGCATTCCAAATTTGAGGTAATAATTAAATCTGTTTAATATTAAGGAAGTTCATTTGCAAATTGGCTAAAAATCTGTATCTTGCAGACGCAACTGACATTATGAAATTGAAAATTATTACATTTATTGTAACCTTTTTTAGCGGCTATTCCTATGTGTATAGTCAAACTGGATTCACAGAATCTGCTAAAAGTAAAGGATTAAACTTTTCTTACGGTTTAAGCATAGATCGCCCCGGAACTGTTACTTTTTGTGATTTTAATCAAGACGGTTGGGATGATCTTACATTCACTACTAAAGAAGGAGATGAATTACGTTTTTTTCAGAACAATGAAGGTGTTTTCGAAGAATTATTGATTCCGTCATTAAGCGATACTTCTGAAGCGCTTAGTGCGAATTGGGTGGATATGGACAATGATGGAGATCTTGACTTTTTTCTTTTGAGTTTATTTAGATCACCAAGAATTTACAGAAACGAAGGATCACTATTTTTTACAGATGTAACTATGTCCTCTGGATTAAATAGTCCTTTGACAAATGGATCACAAGGTTGTTGGGGAGATGTAAACAATGATAGTTATTTAGATTTATTCGTTATTACACGTCAACTTGATTCATTACATTCTTATTTATACTTGAATAATGGTGATTTTACGTTTGATGATGTAACTGAAACTTCTGGAATTTTGGATTCTTCTGATTATTCAAATTGTGCAGGATTTTTAGACTATGATAATGACAATGATTTGGATATATTCATTTCAAATGACAAGTCATTTACACGAAATAGATTGTTAGAAAATGATGGACTAGGTAATTTTACTGAAGTTTCAGAAATTGCTAATGTGGCCGATAGTATAAGTGCAATGAGTGTTAGTGTTGGCGATTATAACAATGATGGACATTTTGACATCTATGTAACAAATACATTTGCTGGAAACTACTTCTTGAAAAATCATGGAGATGGTACTTTTAGCAATGTTGCTCCAATAAATGGAACTGCAATGGAAGCGGTTGGTTGGGGTGCCCAATGGTTGGATGGAGATAATAACGGTTGGAATGATTTATATGTAAGTGGCGGGCTAACTCCTGCAGTAGGAGACTATCTTTATTCTGCTTATTACGAATTCGATTATGAAACGGAAACTTATAATATTCCTACTGATGCAGGTTTTGATGGAGATACATTGCGAAGTTATGTAAATGCAATGGGAGATTTAAATAATGATGGTTTTGTTGATTTAGTAATTCATAACCTTTATCCGGATAGTGTTTCGTTTTACGAAAACGACGGGAATGACAATAACTGGTTAAAGGTTAATACAACGGGAACAATTAGTAATAGAGATGGGATAGGATCAAGACTTACCATTTCAACTTCAATTGGAAAACAATATGAATTTACAATGCTCGGAGAGGCATATAATGGACAAAATTCGTTTACTGAGTTTTTCGGGTTAGATACAGTTACCGTAGTGGATACTTTAACCGTACAATGGCAAAGCGGTCATATTGATACTTTATATGATATTGATGCAAATCAAACGATATTAGTGGTAGAAGGACAAACTGTTCCAATTAATTCAACAATTATAGGAAGTACAACTATAACTTGTGAAGAAGAAACTACGCTGTTGGTAGCAAATGGAGCAGGAGCAGGAGAAACATATTTGTGGTCCAATGGAGAAACTACAGACTCCATTTATGTTGGGGCAGGCACATACACTTTAACGATCGAAAATGCATTTGGTTTTACAGAAGAATCTGAAGAAATGGTAATTGTAAATAGTGCCATTGAATATGAATTAACAACGTATCCCGATACATGCGGAATTGGAAATGGTGGAGCATTTGTTCACTCACTTTCGTCAAACGTTGAAGATTGGACGTGGCATACAGGCGAAATAATGGAGACAATTTCTGATTTGGGAGAAGGAAGTTATACAATCTTATTTACTGACACGCTTGATTGTGAATACACAATTACGTATGAAATAGAAAATTTAGATGCCCCAGAAATTGAGTTAATTGCAGATCATATTTTTTGTTTTGGAGAAAATAATGGAGGAGTTTTGGCAGAAGTAACTGGTTATACCCCTTTTGAATTCAATTGGAGTACTGAAGAAACAACAGAAGTGATAACTGAATTATACGCAGGATGGTATTTCGTTACAATTACAGATGTAAATGGATGTAGTAAAGAAGATTCAATTTTTGTTGAAGAGCCTGAAGAATTGGAGGTAGAAGGTTTTTCATCTTCTGTGGTTGAAGACTTAGAAAATGGAATTGCTTGGGTAACCGTAGAAGGAGGAACACCTGGGTATACTTATCTCTGGAATGATTCTTTGGTGCAAACGACGGACACTGCTTATACTTTACCTGAAGGAGTTTGGGAAGTTACCGTTACAGATGCAAATGGATGTATAAATATTGTTGAAGTTGAGATTAATGAAGTCTTAGGAATAACGGATGAGGTTTTAAATAAGACAGTTAAAATTTATCCAAATCCAACAGACGGATTATTTACAGTTAACATGATTGATCAGTCAGATGTAATTGAAAGGATTTGTATCTATGCACTTAATGGTAAAGAAATAAATTGTTTTAATCAAGTGAATGGAAACCTTTACCAAATTGATCAAATGCAATTGATTGAAGGTGCCTATATTTTAAAGGTTGAGACCAAAAACGGAACTCCTTCGTTTTCGCGATTAATCATTCAAAAATAACCGTAAAGAATTAAAAATTCTTTCTCCTTCTGATTATTGGTTAATTGAATAGCTTTTTTGATACTTTCCTTATAGCTTTTAAGGCTTAACTTCTTTTCAAAGCCTCCTTTAATTGAATAGTAAAGATGATTTTCCTTTAAAACATTATCCGTTAATAATAGAAGTGCATCTAAAGCAACCTGCGGTCCTTTTATCTTTTCTAAAACAACAAGGCGATTTAATTCGATTATCGGATTTGTAACACGAAGCAAAAGTTGATCATAAATGGTTAAAATAAATTCCCAATCGGTTGAGTCGAAGTTTTTTGCTATAGTATATTCCATAGCTATTGTAACTTCTAAGTGATATTTAGAAAGGCAGTTTACAACATCCGATTGTTCGATAAACTGAATTCCTAAACGAATTAAATCTTGGTCCCATAACGATCGGTCTTGCTGCTCCATTGTTTTCAAATTCCCATTCGAATCAATTCTTTGATCAAATCTTGAAAAATTAAAACACATTAAAGCAAGTAAAGTTTTCACTTCATGGGTACTACATTGATCCTTTTGATAAAGGATTCCTGCTAATCTTATCGCATTTTCGCAAACATCTTTTTTAAAACAGTATTTCCTTCATAACTTGTATAACCATTGTTAAAAAGTAGATAAATAACCTTTAAAACGGCGTTGACTCTATTTCTAAGCTCTTTTTCAACAGGAATTACTAATTGGCCAATTTCCTATTTGAATTTTTGTTTTGCACGTGTAAGCGCTTTTTTAACAGCTTCGGATGTTTTAAATAGTGCTCTTGCAATTTCTCTATTGCTAAATCCACATAAGAGTTTTAAACTTAGGATAAATTGCTCTGCTTCTTTCATGCTTGGATGACAACATGTGAAAATCATTTTCAGTTGTTCATCTTCAATGCCATCCAATTCATCTATAGAATATTCTTCACTGCCGTAAAGGTTAGTTAGATCAGAATAGAAAACAGATTTTTGTTTTCTTCGTAATTGATCAATGATTGTATTGTAAGCGGTTCGATAAAGCCATTTTCCTGGTTAAGCGGGAATTGTTTTATACGGACAAATTTGCATGGACTTATACAGTGTATCTTGAACTGAATCTTCAATTATATCCAGCTTTTTAGCACCAAATCTTGCAACTAAAAATGAGGTGAGTTTTCCATATTCATACCGGAATAAATGATAGTATGTATCGAAACTTCTTTTGATATAAAAAAACCTATTTTTCTTGGGCTATGGTCGATTTACATAGATAAAATCTCTCTTACCTCAATGTTTGCATTACTGCTTTCTAAAAGTGGACAACCTTTAGAAATTTCTGTAACTGAATCAATATCTTCAGCATTAATGATTAAATAACCTCCAACAACTTCTTTTCCTTCTGCAAATGGTCCATTCGTGATAGTCGTTCCACTATTGATTACTTGTTTTCCTTCTTTAGCCAACGGTAAACCTCCAGTTAGTTTTCCTTATTCTGCAAGATCATTCATCCATGTTTTTCATTTTTTCATGTGTGCTTGTATTTGTTCCAGAGATAAATTTTCCATTGCATCTCCTCCTCTAAATAAATACAAAAATTGCTTCATAGTTGTTTTTTTAGTTCGTATCAGATCAATTTAATCCGATTATAAAATAGTTGTTTCATGTCAACTACGAATGAGGCATTAAAAAGGAGACAAAAAAACTAATTTCTTTTTTTTAACAGTTGGATAATAAAAATGACCCATCCAACAATCATGGCAACACCTCCAAAAGGAATAACAATTGCTAATGGACGCATTGAAGGAATTAATTCATGCAAAGAATAACAATAAATCATTCCTGAAAAAAGAAAAACGCCAATTACGTTTAACGCAAAAAAAGAAGTAAGCTTAAAATTAAATTTCTCCGCATTAGTGCCAATTGCCAACAACCCCAAACCAATATACATTTGATATTTAACTCCTTTTTCGAAAGTGTCTAATAATTTTGGTTGAATTAATTCCTCAAGTTTGTGTGCAGCCATTGCTCCCAAAATGATTGCTAAAACAACAAAAACGGCTCCAGTAAGGACTATTCTTTTTGACATGAAATAAATTCAATTTTAATGTGATTCAACAAATTTAATTAGTTCTTCTTTATCTGCACTAAATGTGAAAATTTCAGCTAAAAGTGAATAATCTTGACGGTTCATGCAATTTGTGTGAGAAGCCTTAATAAAAGTCATTTTATCTTCAGAAAAAGTGAACAGTCCTGTAAGAGATTTGATTTGCTCAACAGTCATACATTTTGGTTTTGTAGCAGCTAAAACAACGTTCAACTTGTCTTCTCTAAATGTTTCCTTTTCTCCCAATCGCTTAATATTTGCAACGTCAGCATCAGTTGTCAAACAATTATTTGATGATAAAGTAATTGATACATCATCATCAATGTATAAATTCCCCTCCGACTCACCAGAAACATTAATTTGATTTGGGTATGCGTTATTTGTAGAAGTTGCAGTTGTTGTTTCTTCAGAATGCGTATTTGTGGTTATTCCGTTTTGAGTTTGTGTTGTAGTGGTAGTAACAGTTTCGGTATAAGTACTATTACTACTATTCACTGTGGTTTGGTTATTACTTTGTGTTGTACTATGCCCTAATTGCCCTTGATTTCCTTTAACCGAGCTATTTGTTTGAATAGAGGTACCACTAACGTTAACTTCCAAATTGACATTTTCATTGCCTATATTACTTCCAGTTGTTCTAATAACGGTAGAGTTCGATTGATTATTTATAGTTGTTGTTGGATTACTTTCTGTATAAACAATACTCACTTGATTTTCTGGATGGACAGCAGTACCTAAACTAGATTCGGAGTAGAAACGTAATTTATATTTTCCTTTTTTTTCAAGAATACGATAATTGACCAGTGAGTCTTTTTTTACTGCTATGTTCTTTTCTATGTTAAAAGACTTGTCCTCCGCAAGTATTCTACAGGCATACCAATCATTTGCAAGTCCAGTTATATTAACATTTGTTTGTGGTGTGATATTCTGTCTTATTCCATTAAGAATTACGTAAAATTTTTTACCCGTGTTTGAATATACGGTTATATCACCAGTCCGTTGACCATAACTCGAAATGGAACCGATTAAAAAAGCGAACAAAAGAAAATTTAGTTTCATAATTAAAGATTTATTTTCAGGCACTTAGCCAATAAACATGTCAAAAATAATAAATTAATTTTGTGAGAGTAGATTCGCCGCATTTTCTCTCGCTGCAGCAGTAATTTCCTCACCACTAATCATTTGCGCTAAAATATTTATACGACCTTCACCTTTAATTTCTGTAACAGAGGTTATTGTTTTGTTTTCTGCTTTTCCCTTAGTTACATGTAAATGCGAATGCCCCTTTCCGGCAACTTGTGCAAGATGTGTAATGGCAATCACTTGGATTTTTTTGCCCATCCGGTCAAATTCGTTTGCAATTTTAGCGGCAACTTCACCTGAAACTCCAGTATCAATTTCGTCAAAAATTAGTGTAGGAAGATTTTTTGTTTCAGATAAGATTGAAAGAATGACTAGCATTAAGCGAGATAACTCTCCTCCAGAAGCAACTTTTCGAATAGGAAGAAAAGCTCCTCCTAAATTTGTCTTGAATAAAAATTCTAAATCGTCCATTCCCTTTGCTGTCAATTTTTCAATCGACTTCAAGTCAACGCTTAATTCCGCATCTGGCATTGCTAAATTGGATAAACTTGTTTTGACCCCTTTAACAAATGATGGAATACTTTTTTTTCTTTTTTCATGAATGACCTTAGCCATTTCGGTCAATTTATTTCTATGTTCTGCAATTGACTTTTCTAAATCGACTATAGTATCCTCAAGCGTTGAAATTCCATTTAATTCATTTCGAATAGATGCCTGGAGGGCAATTAAATCTTCAATTCCCGTAAGGTTATGTTTAAAAGATAAAGCATTTATTTGTTCTAGTTTTTCCTTGATTGCCAATGCTTCTTCATTTGAGAATTGAGCTTGATCATCAAATCGACTTACTTCAGATTCAACATCATCTAATTCAATTTTAACACTCAATATCCGTGCATATAAATCGGCATAATTTTGATCATATTCCTTCAATTCTTCAAATGTTTCCAATAATGTTTTAATCCCAACCGTAGGGCCATACGATTCATTTTCGAAAACGGATTGTGCGAAACGGATGGCTGTTTGAATCTTCTCACTGTTTTCAACAATTGCAGTTTGCGATTTTAATTTTTCTATATCAATTCCGTCAAGATTAGCTTCATCTAACTCTTTAAGTAAAAAACTTAAATAGTCTTTCTCTTTTCTACTTTCTTTATCCTTAACCTTTAACTGAACTAACTGATCGACATCAGCAATATAATTTTGATACTCACTAGTGTAAGTTCGAACGATTTTTTCAATTCCTGCAAAATGATCCAAAACATCCAGTTGAAAATCTTTATTTAAGACGTCTAATGTTTGATGCTGAGTATGAACCGAAATAAGTTCATTTCCTAAAGATTTAAGCAACGCTAACTGAACCGGAGTGTCATTAATAAAAGCACGGGATTTTCCTGCACTATTAAACTCTCTTCGGACGATACATTCCTTATCGTAATCAAGTTCATTTCTTTTAAAAAAATTGTTTAAAGAAAGTGCTTCTATATCAAAAACAGCCTCAAGAATGCATTTTTTTTCAGATTGCCTCAAAACAGATGTATCAGCTCTTTCTCCAAGTAATAAATTCAACGCTTTTAGTAAAATTGATTTTCCTGCACCTGTTTCACCAGTAATTACGGTAAATCCCTTATTTAATCGAAGGTTAGCATTCTCAATAAGAGCATAATTTGAAATATCAAGGCGTTTCAACATAATACGGCATCAGAATTTCTTTCAAAAATAAGGAAATAATATCAGTAAAAAGAGAAAATTAAATGAATCGAGAAAGAATGAATTTAATTCAAAATTCCTTGGTAAACAGAAGAATTACTTGGGTCTAATTTCTTGAGAATACTCACAGCAGCATTTTTTTCAGCATTTTCAGACTGAGAAAAAAGATTTACCAATTCAGCAGACTTTGTAAGTAAGAAAACATTTAAATTAAGAGATCCAGGTCGAGCACGTTGAATTTTATCCAACTTTTGAAGTGCTTCTAAAACCTTTTTTCTTCCCATTGCCTTGTCAGAATAGAGCTGATCGAAACCATTTCTGTGATATTCGTAAAAAACATCTCTTAAAGGCGAAAAAACAGGCTGCAAGACATTGTCAACAAGCCAAAACCGATTTCGTCTATTTCCTGCGTTACTTGACCATCCATCATCTCCAGAATTTCTAGCATAATTAGCAATTTGCTGTGCGTTTTTAAAATATTGATCCCCTCCTTTAGGTGAAAAGCTATCGTAATCATACCCTAAAATCATATAAGCATAATAAGATAATATTGCAGAAAGATTGTCACGGAATTGAAAATTGCTCAACGGCAATACGGCTGAATTTCGCAGATAATTGATGTTGAAATCATCATCTTTATGATTTAACAATGCTGTATTATAGCTTGAATTATAAACTGGACGACTCGATTGAACTTGAATACTTCCTCTATAGGTCGTTGTTGTTGGAATTTCATTAATTGTAATTAAAATATTGCAATTAATACGTTCCTCAATTTCAAAAACATCATTAGACCATTTTGTATTATTCATGAAATCGAAAATTGCATTTTCTAATTCAGGAAAAATTTCTTTTTCAACAGGCCCAATGGTTAAACTAGGAGAAGGAATAATACTTACTTGACAATTTAACTCCTGAGACTTTACGCTCCAAGAACTAACGATTAAAAAACATATCAGTAATAGCTTATTCATTTAAATCTCTTTCTATTTCATCTAAAATATCAGTTGCCATGGCAACCTTATCTTTTAACTCAAAATTAATTAATTTATTGTTGTTTTTTAAGAAGGTTACTTTATTTGTATCATGACCAAACCCCGCACCTTTATCTCGAAGCGAATTCAAAACAAGTAAATCCAGATTTTTTCTCGAGAATTTCCTGCGTGCGTTTTCAATTTCATTTGTTGTTTCTAAAGCAAAGCCAACTAAATATTGATTCGCAGTTTTTTGGCTTCCTGCCCAAGCTAAAATATCAGGATTCTTTGTAAGGGAAAGTGTAATTTCTTCTGTCTTCTTTTTGATTTTTTCATTTGCAACAACAGCAGGTCTATAATCCGCTACAGCAGCACTAAAAATTCCAATTGTTGCTTTATTCCAATGATCTTCAACGGCTGCTTTCATTTCATTTGCAGAGGTTACTTGGATAACCTTAATTCTAGGGTCATTTACTTTTTGATGACTTGGACCAAGAATTAGAATCACCTTAGCACCTCTTGCTGCACAGGCATCAGCAAGTAGCGTACCTGTTTTTCCGCTTGAATGATTTCCAATAAAACGAACAGGATCAATTGCTTCATAAGTAGGACCGCCAGTAATCAAAACTGTTTTTCCTTTTAAGTTAGAGTTAATTTCAAAGAAATCAGAAATATGCTCGGCAATTACTTCAGGCTCTTCCATTCGGCCTTTACCTTCTAATCCACTTGCAAGTTCACCTTCTGTTGGTTCAATAACACGAACTTTCTTTTCAATTAAGAGGTTAAGATTTTCTTGTGTGCTAAAATGTTTAAACATGTCTAAATCCATAGCTGGAACAACCCAAACCGGACATCTAGCACTTAAATAAGTTGCAATTAATAAATTATCGCAATTTCCATTAGCAAGTTTAGATAATGTGTTTGCGGAAGTGGGTGCAATAACAAAAAGGTCCGCCCACAAGCCCAACTCAACATGATTTTCCCATTCTCCTTCTTTGTTTTTAACAAAATCGATTGCAACGGGATTTTTAGAAAGTGTAGCTAAGGTTAGAGGAGATATAAAATCACAAGAGGCCGAAGTCATAATAACTTTGACCTCTGCCTCCAATTTTATTAATGCTCGAATTAAATATGCTGTTTTATAAGCAGCGATACTTCCGGTAACACCAACTAAGATTTTTTTTCCGGAAAGCATTTAGCTTAATTTTCTTCAGTCGAAGAAGAATCTCTCACGTATACTTTTCCTTCAAGATATTCTTGAATAGCAATAGCAACTGGTTTTGGAAGACTTTCATAAAATTTCGAGATTTCAATTTGCTCTCTATTCTCAAAAATTTCTTCTAGATTATCTGTATTTGAAGCAAATTCGGCTAATTTGCTTGTCAACTCCTCACGCATTTCACTACCAATTTGATTTGACCTTTTAGAGATCGCAATCAATGACTCATAAATATTACCTGAACCTTCAGAGATATGTTCTAAATCTCTTGTGATTGTAGTTCGCTCAGCGTTCGTATTTTTGTAATTAATGCTCATATTCTACGTTTTACTTCTTTTTTTTCTAACCTTCTTTTAAGGCTCTCTCTGTTTGTTTCCGAATGGATTCAATCTCTGAAAGCTTACTAGAGTTTGGAAATTCGGCTACAAATGTACGATAACTTTTTATAGTATTGTCTAAGCGTTCCATTTTTTTAGTATCTACACTATTAATAGCCAGTTCAAAATTGCTCTTTACCAATAAATAATAGATATCTTCTTTATACTTTGATTCAGGAAATTTTTCCAATGTTTGATTCAAAGCGACTACTGCAGATTGATAACGTTGTGTACGATAGTATAGTTTGGCGTATTCAAATTGTTTCAATTCTAATTTGGCTCTTAAACCATCCATAATAAGATTACAGGTATCTACCCGATTACTGTTAGGATATTGGTCAATAAAAATTTGCAATTGATCAAGCGCATTATATGTTTCTGTTTGATCTAAGGTGTAATCAGGAGAGTCATGAACAGAACATAAAGAAATTAAATAGAGGGCTTCTTCTGTATTCTTGCTCGTTGGATATTGTTGAATAAATCGCTTGAAATAGTACCCAGCCAATGGATAGTCTTCCAATCTATAATTTGCCATGCAATAAGTGAAATATAATTTCTCACCATGAGAAGTCAATTTATAAAAACTCAAAACATCTTCTAGTAATGTAATTGATTTAATATACTCTGCTTCATTATAATAACGAATGGCAGCTTCTTTCTTCTCTTCATTTGATCCACTTTTGATAATTTCATTATACTCATTACAAGAAAACAGAGTGCTCGAAATCAGAAAAAAAGAAAATAAACGAAATAATTTAATCTTCATTTGTGCTTTATATTAGGTTACAAAGATATGTTTTGATTTGTTAATTAAAGTGAAAATCCGAATGGTAAACGTAAAAATGTGAATAAAATTTCCCGATTAATTCGGTTTATCTGAATTTTCAATATAATTTCGCAACATAATTTATGCCTAAATGTAGGTATAGAAAATTAAAATATGGCATTAGATATATTTGAAAAGATTAAAGCGAATAGAGGGCCAATCGGTCAACACGCTAAAGGAGTGCATGGGTATTTTACTTTCCCAAAGTTGGAAGGTGAAATAGGTAATAAAATGATGTTTAGAGGCAAAGAATGCCTGGTTTGGAGTGTCAATAATTATCTAGGACTTGGAAATGATCCAGAAGTAAGAAAGGCTGATGCAGATGCAGCAGCTGATTGGGGATTAGCTTATCCAATGGGGTCTAGAATGATGACAGGACAAACGGCTGAACACGAAGCTTTAGAAAACGAGCTTTCTGATTTTATGCAGAAAGAAGATACGATTTTACTGAATTTCGGTTATCAAGGAATTCTTTCTGCAATTGATTGCTTGGTAGACCGTAAAGATGTGATTGTTTACGATAGTGAATCGCATGCTTGTATTATAGATGGTGTTCGATTGCATGCTGGAAAGCGTTTCGTTTTTCAACACAATGATCTCGAAAGCTTTGAAAAGCAAATGGTAAGAGCAACAAAACTAGTCGGAGAAACTGGCGGAGGTATTCTTGTGATTACAGAAGGTGTTTTCGGAATGGCAGGAGATCAAGGAAAACTAAAGGAAATTGTAGAATACAGAAAATCAGGAAAATTTGCTTTTAGACTTGTTGTAGATGATGCTCATGGATTTGGTACACTAGGAGAAACTGGAATGGGAACGGGAGAGTTACAAGGTGTACAAGATGAGATAGATGTTTATTTTGGAACGTTTGCAAAATCAATGGCATCAATAGGAGCGTTTATTTCTTCAACAGAAGATGTCGTAGAATTTTTACGTTATAATATGCGTTCTCAGATGTTTGCTAAATCTTTGCCAATGCCGTTGGTTGTTGGAGCAAGAAAAAGATTAGAACTCCTAAGAACACAACCAAGACACAAAGAAAACCTATGGAAAGTAGCTTCAGCGCTTCAAAGTGGATTGAAAGAAGCAGGGTTTAACATTGGAAGAACAAATTCAGCGGTAACACCTGTGTTTTTAGAAGGCTCTTTAGCAGAAGCAACAAACATTACATTTGACTTGAGAGAAAATTATAACATTTTCTGCTCGATTGTAGTTTATCCAGTTGTTCCTAAAGATGTTATTATGCTTCGTTTGATTCCAACTGCAGCACATAATTTAGAGGATGTGAAGTATACAATTGAAACATTTAAAGTAATCCAAGAAGGATTAAAAGAAGGAAAATATAAAGCAGAAGATCTTGCCAAGGTAGATACAGATCAGTAAGCATTATTGATATAAAATCAAAAAAGCGGACACCATAGGCGTCCGCTTTTTTTGTCTAAACAAACAGATTAAATTGTCTGTTAAATCTAATTTCCTTTTTGTTCAGAAACTTTTTTTGCAACTGTCATTAATTGATTTGGTTTCAAATAACCAATTTCTTGATGAAAAACTTCTTCTTTTGAATCAATAAAAAATAGGGTAGGATAAGCTGTAAGACGATACTTATCAGATAACCTTGGCCCATTTTCGTTTTTCTCCATATCCATCTTTACGTTAATAAAATTTGCATTAAAATAATCACCTACTTCTTTCTCTGTAAAAGTGTTTTTTGCCATTAATTTGCAAGGCCCACACCATGAAGCATACGCATCAAGAAAAATTAATTTATTCTCTTCTTTGGATTTTTTCAAAGCATCAATCCAAGAACCATGAAAAAATTGAATTCCCTTTTCTTCTTTGTCCTTTTTTAAAATTTTTGATACTGTTGATCCCAAATTTTTTACCGAATGTGCATTTGCACAAAACCCGATTCCAAGAATGGCAATCATTCCAATCAATTTTTTCATAAATACAATTTTTAATCTTTAAATAATAACTACCTTGAACAAAATTTGTTCCAATGTATAAAGATATCGTTTTATGTGACGGTATTTCCAAAAAAGATATAGAATCAGTCACTAATTTTATAAAAGAATGGGAATCCCATTCGGATCAAATAAATGTGTTTACTTCAGGTTCTACAGGAGTTCCAAAACAAATAACATTAAAGAAAAATAAAGTAAAAACTTCTGCTTTGGCAACTGGAAAATTTTTCCAATTTAAAAAAGGACAAACGTTACTTTTAAATTTATCGACTGATTATATTGCAGGCAAGTTGATGGTTGTTCGTGCCATTGAGCATCAAATGAGAATAATTATTGCTCCAAACCAAGCAAACCCACTTTTATCAGCAAACTCAGAAATTGGTTCAATTGATTTTGGGGCTTTTGTTCCCTACCAAGTTGAAGCAATTTTAAATGATAGCGTAACAGAAGAGAAATACGGGAAAATTAAAAATGTAATTATTGGAGGAGCACAAATTAATAAGCAATTAGAATCTAAAATTAGAACATTAAAAAATCGATCGTTTGCAACGTTTGGAATGACTGAAACAATTACTCATTTTGCTTTGCGAAATATTTCTAAGAAAGAAGACCATTATACATGTCTACCAGGGTTTAAAATTAAAACAGATTCCGAAAATAGGCTTATTCTTCTGTCAAACGAGATTACGACTCAATTGAAAACAAATGATGTAATTGCCTTAAAAAATGAGAAACAATTTATTTGGAAAGGACGTTTGGATAATGTTGTTAACTCTGCAGGATTAAAGATTTCTCCAGAACTGTTAGAGCAAAAACTTGAACATTTATTTTTAGAAAATAGGTTTTACTTTAAAGGAAGAAAAAGCGAGCGCTTTGGGGAAGAATTGATTCTTTATATTGAAGGAGAAAAGATGAAAGAATGGAATATCATTGAGGTGGAGATAAAGAAAATCTTAACAGATTATGAGCAACCTAAGGAGGTCATTTTTGTCGCTAATTTTGAAGAAACAAAAACAGGGAAAGTGTTGCGGATTAACGTTTAGTTTTCTGTTTTTCTCAAGTACATTAATAAAACGAAATCATATGCAAAATGACCTGCAATAGCGTGCCACAGATTATAATTTTGTGCACTCCAGCCTAACAAAACAATAAAAAAAGTAAGAAGTAAAGCAATAATTGATTTTTTCCAATTTTTAAGTGAATAGTAGCCGTGAATTGCAACAAAAAAAATGGCTGTAATCCAAATACCGATTAGTGGTTGTAGTGCTCCGCGGAAGAAAACTTCTTCACCAAATCCAGCGCAAACAGAAAGATAAAAAGCGCGCCAACGATTTATTTTAAAACCAATCAAAAGACTTTTATAATCTGAAAGCGCTTTCTCAAAAAAATTTAACTCACTTAACCAAATAATGATCAAACCAAATATAATTCCAGCTGAAATGAAAGTGGGAATTGAAAATAAACTAGTCGAAGCAACAGAAAAGAGTGAAAAGAATGTGCGGTCTGAAAAATACAAAATGGGCCACGCCATTAACGGAAAGACAATTAATGTTGCCAATCCTATAAACCATACAGATGAAAATAAGTTTCGCAAAATGCCGCTAGTTTAGGTTGATCTTGAAGAAACAAATAAACGAATAATTGTTACTTCAAGTCATAAAATAAATTGATTTATTCCAAGTCATTTTTTTTAAAATAGTGTTTCTAAAATGCATTATATTTAGAGAAAGGGGGTGTATGAAAGATATGAAACAAGTTCAAAAACCAAAAACCAGAAGCAAATTGCGAAAAAAAATGGGAAAAGAATATTTCTGTTTGAAAGAACGCATGAAATGGACTTTTGGAAAAGAAAAACTTGCCAAAGAACGGGATCTTCAGACATTACCTGTTTTAATTAAGGCGCATCAATCACTTTTACTGAGAAAGTTGAAGGATGTTGACATGTATTTACAACACAATAAAGTAACTAACTTGCGTCTTGCAATTTCAAAAATCAATGGTGTGATTATTCAACCCGGTGAAACATTTTCATTGTGGCAATTGGTTGGGAGACCTTCAAAAAGAAAAGGCTATTTAGAGGGGATGACATTAAGTAATGGACAAGTGACAACAGGGATAGGTGGAGGATTATGTCAATTGGGAAACTTAATTTACTGGATGACTTTGCACACACCTTTAACCGTGACGAAAAGATGGCGTCACAGCTATGATGTTTTTCCAGATGTCAACAGAAAAATTCCATTTGGGAGCGGAGCAACATTAGCCTATAATTATGTTGACCTGCAAATAAAAAATACGACATCAAATCCATTTCAAATTAGCCTCTGGTTAGATGAAACTCATTTAAAAGGGGGCATTTTTTCAACGATACCTTTACCACACTCCTATGAAGTTTTTGAAAAAAATCATCAATTTAAACAACAGTGGTGGGGTGGATATACCCGTCATAATGAAATTTGGAGAAAAATTTTAAATGATGAAATTACTAATGAGGAAGAATTAATTACAGAAAATCACGCAATTATGATGTATAATCCATTGTTAGAGTAGTTTATTAGAGGAAATAATAGTGAGCTGACTTATTGATAAATAGAAAAGTATAAATATGGCATTTTTTCGACCTTAATTGGTTTTTAACAAGGATTAAAGGATGTAATTTTGATTTAAACTTAAAATTATATCAAATGAATTTAATCCAAAAAAATTCTTCTTTACTAAGAAGTTATCTAGTTAATAAACATTCAATCATTTTTATATTTTTTTTATTTATTACTTCTATTTCTTTAGGTCAATCAACAGTTAACCTTGATGGAAATAATATAAATGCAACGATCATTAACAATGGTCGGTTTTTTAACAACGAAGGAATTACAGCTCCTGGGTATGAATTTCCAAAAGGAAGTGGAAATCATCTTATTTTTAGCAATACGATCAGTTTTGGAGGAATAGATGAGGAAGACGAATTGCGAATGGCTGCCACGATATTTGGAGCAGGAAATGATTTATTTAGAGGAGTCATTTCAAACGATAGTAGTTTAGCATCTCCTGAAATTACTTATTATGGTGACATCTATGAAGTCTCTAGAGTCGAAATAGAAAATCATGTAGCAAATGTTTTCAGTACAGACTATACCATTCCTCATGGAATTTTAGAATGGCCAGCACATGGAGATACAACGTTAGGTTATGATTATGCCTTAGCACCGTTTGCAGATTTAAATGGAAATAAGATTTACGAACCTGAATTAGGAGAATTTCCTAAGATCAGAGGAGATCATGCGATTTATTTCATCATGAACGACCGATTAGGAGTTCACACAGAAACGAATACTAAACCATTAGGAATAGAAATTCATTATATGTTTTATCAATACAATTCTTCAGATGAAGACATTAACAATACAACATTTCTTCATACAAGAATAATTAACAGAAGTGATAGAAATTATCCTGAATTTATTGTTAGTAATGTTATTGATCCTGATATTGGAAGACGAGATGATGATCGAATTGGTTGTAATATAGAGAATGATGTAATGTTTGCATACAATGGTACCAGTTTTGATGAGGGTCAATCCGGATCATCTGGATACAGAGAAAACCCACCTGCTGTTGGTGTAGTTAGTTTAAATAACCCTATGCATACATTTGGGTTTAGTGGTGGCGTTCCTCCTACATTTCCTATTCCTCCCTTTTCTGCTACCATTTGGAATTGGATGAATGCAAAATGGCCTGACGGAGAACCTTATCAGTTTGATGGAGATGGAATGAGTTCAGGAATTCCAACAAACCACTTGTATAGTGGAGAAATTATCAGTGAAACGGATACAACAACGTGGAATGAAATAGCAGTTGGTCTAGTTCCCGGAGACAGGAGAGTGCAAATGTCTTCTGCTTCAGTTTCATTTAATGTGGGAGAAGTACTTTGTCATGATTATGCAATTATTGTTAGCCATGATGCCGGAGATAATATTGGTAATGCTAAAGCAATTCCAGATTTGGCGGCAAAAGTTAAAGATTTTTATTCCGATCAACCTAATACGCATTGTGATTTTGTTTTAAGTACCGAAGAAGAATCTGGAACCTCAGAAAACACACCTTTGTTTTCAGTTTATCCTAATCCTGCACATGATCAATTTACAATTCAAGCTAATGGCCAGTTTGACATGCAGCTATTGAGTATTGATGGAAGAGTAATTCTGGCAGAAGCAAATCAATTTGATCAAGTAGTGGTAGAGGAAAAACTAGCACGCGGAACTTATTTATTAGTTATTACCCAAAACAGCGAAAGGAGCACAGCAAAAATGATCATTAAATAAGCGCGTTTTTGTTCATTCTTTTATGGAAAAGTGAATCGAAAGGTTCACTTTTTTACTTTCTACTCTATTTTATAAACTAAGCAGGGTTTATTTTTTAATTTTGAGCAAGTTAAAAAACAGCTATGGCACTTAATGAAAATCCTGAAATAGTAGAAAATACAATAAACAATGATACTTCATTTATAACTGCAAATCAACGATCTAGTTTTGTAGATTGGTGTAATGGTATTTTGGGAGATCTTGGACTTGCTGGAGATGCATTAATGTATGTAAGAACAGGTTTATTGTTGATTCTTGCACTCGGAATAGGATTCGTACTATGGTGGGTAACTCGAAAAATATTGTTAGAAGTAATCCACAGGTTAGCTTATAAATCAAAGACAAAATGGGATGATTATTTAGTTAAGAATCGCTTTTTTGCAATTTTGGCTCATCTGGTTCCTTTTTTGGTAATCGATTCAATGATTCAAACCGTCTTTTTTGATTTTGAACGACTTTCCGATTTCTTAATTCGAGCGACAGACATTGTAATTATTGTTATTTCTCTGTATATCGTTATCCGTTTTTTAAATACTGCCAGAGATGTTTTAGTTGAAAAACCAAGGTTGAAAGATAAACCAATTGAATCGTATTTCCAATTGGGAAAAATCGTCATCACTTTGTTATTCATCATCTTGATGATTTCGGTCGCTTTTAAAATTGATCCACTAGTTATTTTTACCTCAATGGGTGCACTGACTGCAATCATTTTATTGGTTTTTAAAGACACTATTTTAGGTTTTGTGGGTAGCATTCAATTGGCAGCAAATGACATGATTCGTATTGGAGATTGGGTAACTATGGAGAAGTACGGTGCGGACGGAGATGTTGTAGAAATTAATCTAGCAACTGTCAAAATCCAAAACTTTGATAAAACAATTACAACAATCCCTACATATTCTTTCATTTCAGACTCTTTTAAAAACTGGAGAGGAATGATGGATTCTGATGGAAGAAGAGTAACCCGATCAATTAATGTAAAGATTCAGTCGGTTAAGTTTTGTTCTTCTGAATTACTCAACAAAATAGGTGAGATTGAATTGATTAGAGATTATATCGAACTTAAAGAAAAAGAAATTGAAACATTTAATGCGCAAAACAATGTAAATAAAAGCGTTTTGTTAAACGGAAGAAACCAAACAAATTTGGGGATTTTCAGATATTACATGACAAAGTTTTTAGAGAGTAATACTGAAATTAACAATGATATGACGCTTATGATTCGTCAATTAGAACCGACTAATTCTGGAGTACCGTTACAAGTTTATGCATTTACAAACACGAAAGATTGGCCGCTTTATGAATCAATTATTGCAGATATTTTTGATCATCTTTTAGCCGCATCTGCTTATTTCGATTTAGAAATTTTTGAACAGCCAGCAGGATCAGATATGCGATCACTGTCCAATAAGTAGAATCATTTAATAAAGAATCATTTCGGCAGGTGGTCTAACCAAGATTTCAAGCTGCTTTCCGTCTTTATAGGTCGCATGAAATAATACGCGTCCATCTTCTGTATATTTGAAATGATCGCCTGTTTGAAGATTCATGTTAAAAAGGAGTTCTTCCTTTTGTTTACCAGATTCATAAAAACGCTCTAATTTTCCATCCACCTTTCCTTCTGTAAAATGCTTTGAAAGGGAAACTTGACCATTTGCGTAAAATTCTTCGCAAATACCTGTAAAACCATTTCGTGGCTCAACAAGGTAGAAGTTGTTATAAGATTCATCAAAACCTAATTCTCTACAATCACAAGAATCAGGTTCGACAAATATATCCGTATTACTTACGATTGATTCTTCTGTTTCATTACCACAAGAAAATGCAGTTAGAGCAAATAAGGCAAAAGGAATTATATATTTCATCTCTTTTTATTATAAAAAAACGTATTCAGTTTAAGATTACAAAGGTACTTAATATCTAATTAACTTAAAATTATTCAAGTGAGGCAATTTTCAAAAAAAAATAAGAAGGTTTTCGTGATAAAGTTTGGTCAGTGGATAAAGATCATGTATATTTGCGCTCGCTCAAACGTGAGCAAGAAACAGAAATTAATTTACAAAATATATATTGCGGGATGGAGCAGTTGGTAGCTCGTCGGGCTCATAACCCGAAGGTCGTTGGTTCGAGTCCAGCTCCCGCTACTGAGTAGGACAAGTTCAATTTTTTTGAGCTTGTCCTTTTTTTATGCCCTTCTGTAGCCCTTTGTATTTGGGATATGTCGCTAAAAATGGTATTTACATCAATGGTTCGATAACTGTCTAATTCTCGATTGTACCGTATTCCGCTTGGAAAGACCATTTTTTGAACTTTACGTTTTTCTTCTAAATTCCCCAAAGCCCATATTTTCGGGAATTCTACTGAATATTCAAGCGCATTATCAAGCGCGATTTCAAGGTTCGATAAATTCTCGATTTTAGGATATCTTCATTAATATCGGTTATTTGCTGATTGAATTGGGCTTTGAATTTGATGTATAAGTCTTTTTCAATTTCACCTAAAGCAAACCGCATTTCGATTTTTTCAATATTGGCTTCAATTTTTTCGAGTTCATTTTCCAATGCTAAAACACGATTTAAACTTTCTTCGTTTTGCGCAAGATAAGTTTGGAATTGCAACCAAATTTCGGAGAGTTTTAAAAGAGCCTCAAGCTATATTTT
>CAYPZN010000008.1:65540-80542 GCA_964415335.1 uncultured Crocinitomix sp. | reverse complement strand
TAACCCAATTGAATAATCTCTGCGCATTAGTGTTCCTCCATCTTCTTTATCTGGAACTTGTCCATAAGAAGAAAATGAAAGACAAATTCCTATTATATATATATATCTTTGAATCACTATGTACAAATTTAGTCAAATCTAACGGAGTAATTGTAACAAAAGATAAACAATCCTTACACGCTAATCAAGAATATGGAAGACAAAAATTATTTAATAACTTATAAAGGAGATTTAAGAGTTGAAATGACACACCTTAAATCTGGAGCTGTAATTTTGAGTGATGCTCCACTTGATAATAATGGAAAAGGGGCATCTTTTTCGCCAACTGATTTATTGGTTTCTGCATTAACTTCATGCATACTAACAATAATAGGAATTCATTACAAAAAGAAAGGGATTAATTTAAAACCTATTTTTTGTGAAGTAAAGAAAGTAATGTATAAAGAACCAAGACGTGTTGGTGAAATACAGATAGACTTTGATTTTGGAAAAAACGTTTTTACAAAGAAGGATTATGATATAATTCAAAAAATTGTAGACACTTGCCCCGTAACAGAAAGTTTGAGTCCTGAAATTAAACTCAAAACTAATTTATAAATTGAACAAATAAATCACTGTATTTCAAGGCTGGAATCGTTGTGAGTGCTGTGTTTTTTACAGGTTCATAAAGTAAAGATTTTGTTTTTAGATTAGTGGGAATAAAGTTTCCTTTTTCATCATAAGATTCTAAAATAACAAGGCTTGCACTCAAAATGAAAATAACTTTTACAATCCCAAAAACTAAACCTGCAAACTTATTTATTGTGCCTAGAGCAACAATTTTTAAGGCCTTTTCAATCATTTTTCCAGCAAAATATACCATTGCACCAACAAGTAGAAAAGTAATAGTGAAAGCAATAGGTGGAAGGTATTCTGAATTAAGACCGATATTTTCTTTTAAGATCGTTGCCATATAGTCTGAGAAATGAATTCCAGCATAAATTCCAACAAGTAATGCCAGTAAAGTGAAGACCTCAATTACAAATCCTTTTTTAAAACCTCTCCAGCCTCCAATTATAATTGGAATAAGTAATAATATGTCAAGATAATTCATGTCGTAACAAAAATAATTCGGAAGTTTGCATGCTAGAAAAAGAAGAACATTTGTTTCAAACAAAAAACTGTTTATAGCCATGGATTATGCGGTGGAAGTGAAGTTTCAAGAATTGATGAAAAAACTGGAAGGTAAATTTGGTTCTGGATTAGAATTGGATACAATAATGCTTTTAGTTGGTGTCCAAGAGTTAGGAAAAGGATATAAAGAATTTACGAAAGACGAAAAAATGAATTTAATGCACATTGCAATATGCACTATCCTTGAACCATATGGCGTCTATAGGTATGTTGCAAATGACCCTGATGGCTGGCCTCATTTTGAAAAAGTTAAGAATATTCCAGCAATTGATGAGAAAGGGCAAGAACATTTGCTTAAAGAAGCCTTGATTAACTATTTCAACACTAATGAATATGTCTCATCTGAAGAGGAAGAATAGAGGTGTGTTAATTTTCTTTAAATCCCTTTCAATTCGTTAAAGTAAAGTGTATCTTTGGATGCTAAAATTATAGTTTAAATGGAAGAATTTATTATTAAAGCAGGACAGCTTATTCTTAGTTTGTCTATTCTCATTGTCTTACATGAGTTTGGACATTATTTGCCGGCAAGATTGTTTAATACAAGAGTTGAGAAATTTTACCTGTTTTTTGATTATAAATTTTCATTGTTTAAAAAGAAAATTGGAGATACACAATGGGGAATTGGTTGGATTCCTTTAGGAGGATATGTTAAAATATCTGGAATGATTGATGAGTCCATGGACAAAGAGCAAATGAAACAACCGCCTCAGTCTTGGGAGTTTCGTTCGAAACCAGCTTGGCAACGTTTAATCATTATGATTGGTGGAGTAGTAGTGAATATGGTTGTTGGAATTGTAATTTATATTATGGTTCTTTTCGCCTGGGGAGATGATTATTTAGCAGTAGAAGATGTTCCAAATGGATATTCGTTTCATGAATATTATAGAGGTTTAGGTTTTGAGGATGGAGACAATGTTATTGCTGTTGATGGTGAAACTCCGAACGATATTTTAGATGTTAGCAAAATGATTCTGTTGCGCGGCGCTCAAGAAATTACAGTTGAACGTAACGGAAAAGAAATTGATATTCAGTTGCCAGAAGATGTGGACATGCAAGCATTTAAGGCAGATGCTATGGGCACAGCGGGAATGTCTCCTCGATTTTATGCGGTAGTTGATTCTGCAATTGCAGATCTTCCAGCCGCAAAAGCAGGGATGACAAAAGGAGACAGTATTGTTTCAGTTGCTGGAGAAAAAATTGTTTTTTGGGACGAATTTACAAATCAACTCAAAGCGAATAAATCAACAGAATTAGCAGTTGAATTTGTGCGTAATGGAGAAATGAAGTCGTTAAAAATAAAAACGGACTCTTTAGGTAGAATAGGTGTTGCACCTAAACCTTTAAAAGATATATTTTCAATTAGTCATAAAGACTATTCGTTTGGTGCTTCCATTCCAGGCGGGTTAGAATTGGGAATAACTACATTAAGTGATTATGTTGCTCAATTAAAATTCTTATTTACAAGTAAGGGGGCGACAAGTATTGGCGGTTTTGGCGCTTTTGGTGCTTTATTTCCGGCAAGTTGGGATTGGCATTCATTCTGGAGTTTAACAGCATTTATTTCAATTATGTTAGCATTTATGAACTTTTTGCCCATTCCTGCATTGGATGGAGGACATATTATGTTTTTACTTTATGAAATTATTTCAGGAAGAAAGCCGAACGAAAAATTCATGGAGTATGCACAAATGGCTGGAATCATTCTTTTACTTGGGCTTTTGATTTATGCCAATGGAAATGATATTGTAAAAGCAATTTCTGGTTAACAGAAAGCATTTTACAAAAAAATAATAAATTATCATTGCGCTTTTCTGCACAATGATTCATTTTAAATAGTTAACGATTTAGATTCTCTTTTGAATTGCTTGAGATGATTTACATTCGAGCAATGATGGATTCGTTTCGTCTATTTTCTTGGTATTCCTCTTCCGAACAATTAACACCGTCTTTGTATTGATTGACCAAGCGTGTTTCTCTAAATCCTTCTCCCCTTCTCCAGAAACACAATTTTTGGTTAGAGATTCTCTTTTGAGTTTCCTAAGGTGGTTTTACATTCGAACAATGATGAATTCAGTTCGTCTATTTTCTTGATGCTCTTCTTCTGAACAATTAACGCCATCTTTGCATTCATTGACTAAGCGAGCTTCCCCAAATCCTTCTCCAAAAACGCGATCTGGATTAGAGATCCTTTCCTTTATATAGCTAGCAGAAGATTTTGCACGTTTACGGGATAAATTTTTATTTGCACGGTCGCTTCCACGAGCATCAGTATGTGATCGTAATTCAATAACCATATTCGGGTTTGCATTCATTACTTTAACAATCTTATCTAACTCAATTGCTGCGTCTTCTCTAATGTTTGACTTAGCAAGATCGAAATAAATTGGTTTTATGTCAATGATTTCAGTTAGGTCTTCCCCAATTTCTTCTTTATCAATTTTTATATCTTCTATTTTAACTTTTTCCAGTCTTAAATTAACAATCGCATCTATTTCACTTAAAGCTGTATTAATTGCGTCTTTATTTTCTATATAATTTTCTTTATTTCCAATTATCTCATATTCTTTATCCCATTCAACATCAAAATGGTAAGTACCTAATGAATCTGTTATTACTGATGTTTTTTTATTATCAGTCAGGTTAAGTAGAACTATTTCGGCTTCGTTTAATGGAACACCTTGTTGGTTGGATATAACACCACTAATTGTTTTCTGCTGTTCGTTAATAAAGAACGTGTATATGTCCATTCCTCCGAAACCGCCATTTCTATTAGATGCGAAGAAACCTTGTTTTTCGTTTCCAATTAAACTAATGTAAATATCGTCTCCTGCTGAATTCATAGGGTAACCTAAATTTTGAGGGTATCCCCATTTTCCATCAACTAATTCTGATTTATAAAAATCATAACCTCCAGAGCTATTGTGTCCTTTTGATGAAAAGTAGAGTGTTTTACCGTCCTTCGTTAGGAAAGGCGCATCTTCATCCTTCTCAGAATTGATGATTGGGCTAATTAGTGCTGGTTCTTCCCATGTCCCATTTTTCTTATTGCTAATGTAAATATTTAAGTCACCACCTTCTTCTTCAGGAACAATTGAAGCACTGAAAATAATTGTGTTTCCCTGATTCGTGAAAATTCCAGAAGGTTGAAAGAAGTAATCGCTTAAAATTTCCGGGAGAGGCTCGATTTTATTTAAACGATCTTCTTCTATTGAAGACACCCATATTTTGTTTTTATAAAAGACAAGTATACTATCGTTATCTTTCGATTTGCTGACAACTGCGTGATGATTGTCTTGTTCTATACCTGGATTGTAACTTGATGCTACTGATTCTTCTAAATCGAAATAATAAATGTTTTCATAATATTTATTGTCTTCTGTTGTTTCTTCATAATCAAAGTCTTTGTATCGCGCATTATAGAGCAATAAGCTATCCCCTTCAATATATACGGGAGTGTATTCAGGATCTACAGAATTAATAAAAAAGTCCATGTTTTGAACCTCAAAGTCAATACTTTTTTGGATGATTTGCTGATTTTGAATGGCATTTTGACAAGATTCAATATGTGCTTTTACATTTTCTCTTAAGTAAGCATATTTGTTTTTTTGTAAACCAGTGCCCTTGAAATATAAGTATTGCTCTATGGCTTCTACAGGTCTTTCTTGGTATCTCAAACAGTTTGCATAATCAAAAAAGACTAAATAATTTGTGTCTGATTCCATATTATGCATGCGTTTATTGATATAAACTTCTGCGGAATCAAAAATCTCATAACGATAGAGATAAATATCAATTAAACTTTCCAATGCTTTTTGGTTGTTCGATTCAATATCAAGAACTTCTTTATATTTTTTTATCGCTTGTGAATAATTTAAAGATATGATTTCTTTTTTAGCTTCTCCCAAAATACTGTTAACACTGCGCTGGGCAGTAAGTTTTGTAGGCGATAACAATCCTCCTATAAAGAAGATCATAATGAGGATTTTGATAAAATTAGAAAGCCTATCCAAAATAAAAATATTACTAGTTAATTATCTCCCTAATGCATAAACACCAAGTGATTAACTTCAAAAATAAGAGAATTTAGTGATAAGAAAAAGAAAGAAGAGAAAAAACGAACAGAATTTTACTGAATGAATTTAAATGCAACTCTCCGATTTAACTTTCGTCCGGCACTATTATCCTTACCATTTGAGAGCTTGTTTGGAGCATCTGGTTCCGATTCTCCCTGATTAACCGTTTGAACAATTCTATTCGAATCAATCCCATATTTTTTGAGGTATTTAATGGTTGATTCAATCCTTTTTTTAGCAAGGTTATAGTTATAGGCATCACTTCCTTTTGAATCGGTATGTCCAGAAATAATAACCTTAACATTCTTATTGTTAGTTAAGTAAGAGATTATATTATCTAAGTTTGAACGTGCTTTGAAATCAAGGTAATTTCTATCGAAACCAAAATAAACTGGTGAAAATGTTTTTTCAAGTACGGTTATGTTTTCTAAAATTGCAACGAGAGAATCTTGGGAAATAGTCTCATTTTCTATCTTATTATCGTTTTCATTATTTTGAATTGTGTTTTCAGTTGAATTGCCTTGATCGGCATAAATTTCTTCTGAAACAATTTGAACTGAGGATTTAAAACAAAACTCTTTTAATTCATTGTTTTGATTCAATCCATCTACTTGAACAATAATATCATATTTCCCTTCGCTGTCAAAGGTATAATCAATTACTGCCGGTTGATTACCAATAATTGAATCCTGAATCTTCCAATTGTAATTAATTAATTCATGTTGCTCAATTGTAAATTGGCTTGCATTAAGTTGGATCTTTTTCCCAACAACTAAATCAATTTCTGTCGTTATCTGTTCAAATTCAAAACTATCTAAACTAACATATTCTATGCAATCGAATTTTGGTTTTGGATCAAAATCTATTTCATAAATATCCATGAGACCAAATCCCCCTGTTCGGTTTGAAGAAATGAAACCATTTTTTCCATTGTTATTCATTGAAAAATAAATATCGTGCCCTGCGGAATTAATTGGATATCCCAGATTAATTGCATCAGACCAAATACCATTTTCCATTAGATAAGAACGATAAACGTCATACCCTCCTGAACTATTATGTCCTTTAGAAGAGAAGTAGAGTGTTTTACCATTTTTAGATAAGAAAGGGCTATCTTCATCATAAGTTGTATTAATTCCTGGGCCAATTTTAGTAGGAAAAGACCACTTATTTTCTTCTCGAAATGTAATATAAATATCTAGGTCATCATTAATGTTCTTTTTCGCACTAAAAATTAATGTGTCCTTATTCGCAGAAAAAACTCCGTGCGGTTGAAAGTAAAAATCACTAATTTCTGCGGGTAATGGGGTGGGATTACTTAATTTTCTTCCTTTGAGAGAAGTGAACCAAAGGCCATTTTTCATAAAGATGAGAATTGAATCTGAATCCGGTAATTGTCCTACAATAGCATGATGAAAGTCTTGTTTTGTTTCAGTGTCGTATGTTGAACTGACTGATTCTTTCAAATTGAAAGAATATACATTCTCCATAAATTTATTGTCTATAAATTGTTGTTCTTTTTTATTGTCTTGGTAACGTGCATTGTAAATTATGATGCTATCACGGTCTATAAACACTGGTGTATACTCGCTGTCTGTAGAATTAATGTAAAAATCCATGTTTTTTACAGAAATAATGTGGTTCATTGCATTTATTTGTTGAGCCGCATTTTCACAATGTTTAATATTTTCGTCAAGATTAAACTGTAAAATATTTTCATTTTCAACAAACTTTTTTTCAATAAATTGTTCCCTGAATAAATTATAGTTTTCAATGGCTTCTTTAGGTCGTTCAAGAAGTTGAAGGCAGCGAGCATAGTCGAAATAATCAATATAATTAGGATCCTTTTTTCTAATTTCTAAACTGCTAGAAAAATAAACGAATGCAGAGTCATACAATTCGTATTCGTACAGGTATAATTTTGCTAATCCAATATTCGCGTTATAGTTTAATGAATCTTTTGTGATTGCTCTTTTATATAAAGCTTTTGCTTTTTTGAAGGACTGGGCGCCAATTTTGTTATTCGCTCTCCATGAAAGCCATTTAGAACCTTGAGCGTAAGTTGAATTTATTGTTAAAGCGAAAAAGGCAAACAATATTAATCGAGAAATGATTTGTGTAGAGGGCTTAATTTTCATGGGTATTAGCTTCTTAAGAAGCTTATGTTTTACGCTTTTTCTTTTTTGCAGCTGGAAATAATATATTATTAAGAATTAAACGATAACCCGGAGAGTTAGGGTGTAAACTTAAATCAGTAGGAGGGTCTCCAACCAAATGTTTATAATCTTCAGGATCGTGACCTCCATAAAAACTCCACGTACCTTGGCCAAATTCTCCGTGTAAATATCGTGCCGTTCCTAGAGCTTTGTTTTCTCCCATGATAAGAACATCAGGTTTGATAAACTCCGTTCTGAAGTCGGTTGTTTGCCCCATAAAACCATCAATTTCTCTTGTGTGATTTTGACAAAGCATGGTTGGAACAATATCCCATTTTGCAGAAAAATCAAAAAGGTAAAACTTATCTTGATTTTCTGGAATTCTATGATCTCTTGTACCATCAATATCCGAATATTCATATTCAAGCGGATCTTTTGTAATCGTATAATCTTTAAAGGCTAGCGTTTGGTCATAATCAATTTGACTTTGAAAGTTTGGACTTGCAGGGTCATGGTCGTACATATGCTCGCAAATATCTGTGTTTTGAGCACTCAATGCAATATCGTAGCTATCAGTTCCAGAACACATTGTAAACAAAAAACCACCTCCTGCAACAAATTCTTTAATATTTAAAGCTACAGAACGTTTTAGTTCCGAAACTTTTGAGAATCCTAGACGTTGTGCATTGGCTTCATTATCTCTGACTTGCTTTTGATACCACGATTGCGTGTGATAATTTTTATAAAATTTACCGTATTGCCCTGTAAAATCTTCATGATGAAGATGGAGCCAATCGAATTCAGGTAATCCTCCGGATACAACTAATGAGTCATATATTTCTTCATAAGGGATTTCTGCATAAGTAAGTACTAATGTTACGGCATCATCCCAAGGTTGTTTACCTGAAGGTGTATAAACGGCAATTTTTGGTGCAGTTTCAAGTTGAACAACTTCCATATTTACCTCAGGGTTGGCAATTTCAGATTTAATTTGCCTAACTTTTACATCTGGTAAAACAGAATAGGAAACACCTTTAATTGTCAGTTCTTCTTCAATAAATTTATTCTGCGGAAATAAAAAACTACCACCTCTGTAGTTGAGTAGCCATTCCATAACAATTTCGTTATCTAACGCCCAATATGCCACACCGTATGCTTTAAGGTGGTCTTTTTGAGAATTATCCATAGGAACTAAAATAGCACTAGCAAACACGTTGGTAGTACCTGAAATAAGGCAGAGGAACAATACTATTTTAAAAAGGAACTTCTTCACTTGTTGTATTTAAAAAGTCATTATCATCATTCATTTTGCTACTAACTGTAATTGTATCAGATGAATTTTCAAAATCTTTATTAGGAGAAAATCCAGTGCTATAATCCATTTCGTCAAAAGCGTCCAAATTATCAAACTTTGTCAATTGTTTAATAAAACGTAAACGGACGGTATCCAATGAACCATTTCTGTGCTTAGCTACAATAATCTCGCCAATTCCATCTGTTGGCATACCATTCTCATCTTCAATTAATCCATAATATTCAGGACGATAGATAAAAACCACCATATCAGCATCTTGCTCAATCGCTCCTGATTCACGTAAATCAGATAACATAGGGCGTTTATCGCCTCCTCTTGTTTCAACAGATCTACTCAACTGCGATAAAGCTATGATCGGAACGTTAATTTCTTTAGCAATTTCTTTAATAGAACGTGAAATAGTACTGATTTCTTGTTCACGGTTACCACCTTTGGTTCCAGCAGTCATCAATTGAAGGTAGTCAATGATCACCAATTGGACATCATGTTGCATTTTTAACCTTCTACATTTTGCTCTAAGTTCGAAAATTGATAGGGCAGGGGTGTCATCAATAAAAATAGGTGCTTCCGCTAAAGCATTGATTCTACTATGTAATTGATCCCAGTCATCCTGGCTCGTAAATCCTTTTCGCAATTTTTCAGAAGATATTCCCGTTTCCATAGCCATCAAACGCTTTGTCAATTGAACGCTTGACATCTCTAATGAAAATACGGCAACAGCTTGATTAAATTGAACGGCAGAGTTTTTAGCCATTGAGAGTACAAAAGCTGTTTTACCCATTCCTGGACGAGCCGCTAATACAATCATGTCTGACTTTTGCCAACCTGAAGTTAAACGATCCAAATCTGTAAACCCAGTAGGTACACCACTTACTCCATCACTATTTAAACTTGCTTTTTCGATTTCTTCCATGGCTTCCTGAACAAGGTCACCAACTTTACCATAACTCTTCTTTAAATTTCCTTCAGCAATTTTAAACAAACCTTCTTCGGCTTCATTTAGTACATTGAAAACATCTTTTGTTTCGTCGTATGCATTTTTAATAACATCAGAAGAAACTTCAATTAATGACCGGAGAATAAACTTTTCAGAAATAATCCGAGCATGGTATTCTATGTGTGCAGCAGAAGCTATGCGATTTGTCAATTGAGCAATGTATCCAGGTCCACCAACAAGCTGTAATTCACCCTTTTTACGCAATTTTTCCGTAACACTGAGGATATCAATGCTCTCTGAATTGGCAAACAATTCTAAAATGGCTCCAAAGATTTTTTGATGTTCGACCTTATAGAAACTTTCAGGTTGGAGAATATCAATGGCATCATTAACCGCATTTTTTTCCAAAAGCATTGCTCCAAGAACAGCTTCTTCAATATCTGGAGCTTGAGGAGGTAATTTACCCATTTCACTAACAGAATTAATGGAAGATGTTGCCAGTGATCGTTTATTCTTTTGAATTATATGCTTTTTGTCTTCCATGTAACCTACAAAGATAGGAAATGAAGCGGCAATAGAAGAGAAAATGAGGTTTTATTTATGAACAGGTTTTCATTTTCTGAAAAATCAATTTACAATCAATTTTTTACGGAAGCTCAACTCTAGAATTTCTACAATACAAATTCCTTTATTTGTCCAAGAAATAGTTCATGCATTGTTGATTTCGTTTGAATAAATTAATTCTCCACTTATAGAGTATAACTTAAATTTCAACAGAGTTTTTAAATGATTTTCAATATATTAAAAGATACTTTCGTTAAAGTAATAGATTGAAATATCACTTTCTAACTGTATGGATGTAATATCTAAAACCTCTTTTTTCCATCAAAATCAACTTGACTTAATCGATAATAAACGAGTGGGTTTTTTCTTACTGATTGATCTAAAAATTGATAATTAATTTTCGAAACAGAATTTCCAGCTCCTGTTTGTTGCCCGATAATCTCAAAATTGATTCCATCATATGAACGTTCTATCTCGAAAAAATGATTTGAATACTCACTTAGTGTCGACCAATCCAACAAAGCATCATTTTCTAATTTTGAAGCAAACAACCCTCCAAATTCTACTGGTAACACACAAGAGTTGCAAAAAACGGAAACGTTGTCAACTTCCCAAAATTCGGTTGCAGCCCAACATTGACATGACACACGTACTTTTAATGTTGTTCCAAAATCGATACAAGGGGAGGTGTAAGTTAATGTACCTGTACCTCCAATGTCACCTGTTTGAACCATTGTTCCTGGTGCAAAGATCATAGTAGGAGGACAAGCTTCAGTTCCAACTTCTACCCAACCTAATCCATCTAAATTATATTCAACTTTTATCCAATCAATGCAAATAGTTCCAGTTCCTCACAATCAGCACATGCTTCCATATCTCCACGTTCAGATATCCAATGAAATAGCGAATCCAGAACAAATTGCAACGTCAATGTCTTCAGTTTCCCATTCTGCACCGGGACTATTGGTGTCTCTCGCTTCTAACTTACCACCAACAATTTTATAATAGTCAGTTGCAGCAATCGAACCAGGTGTTATTGTGTTCCACACAACTCCTCAAATGTCATCAACTCCAGTGATTGCATCTTCTCCATCATCAAATGTCTCTAGAAAAAGAACTTGACCAAAGATAAAGAGATATAATATACTAACTATTAACCGCATAGATTGAATATCTACGAAGTTAGATTTTTTAATCTAGTAAATCAATCGTTTACCGTTAAATTGACATTAAGAGAATAAAGTGAAAACGTCAAAAACGTTTGAAGTCTACGAAAATGATTTCAAACGTTTTTTAATTTTTTTGAAATTTCCTGTAAAAACTGGAGATTTAGATTTTTTGCTCACTACAATACTTTTGGTTTCAAAAGTAAAAGATTGTCCTTGAGCACTAATCTCTGTAGTATGAGGAAGATAAATACCATTAACGTCCTTAAAGTTTGTGTATTTCTTTACAGCCACAATCGGATCTCCTTCGTCTAGCGTTGTATATGTTTCGTCCATAATTAACAACCCAGTTTTCAAGCTATAATATTCATATGTAAACTCATCAGTCATTTCTTTTTTAGAAATTTTCAATTTATAAACTTCTTGATCATCAACTTCTACAACCCCCAGTAGTTCAATAACTTTAGATTCATCTTTCGCATAATAATATTGCGCCACAGGAAAGCTCTGTTTCTTTTTGTTTTCTAATTTTTTACCTTCATAAGACTTTTCCGCTCCTCCAGCAACTTGCGCTCCAGCTGTTCCGTCAAACCATTCTTTCTGCTGAACTTGACTTCCTAATGGGCTTTTCACTTTTACATATGAAGCTGTTTTGTTCGGAGCTCCTTCCATTGAGTAAGAAAGAATTGTGGCATTGAATTGCTTAAGCTCTGCTTTAGCTATTGTTTCAATACTTCCAATTGAATTGATTTTCTCAGCTAATTCAGTTTCAGAGTTAACCATTAGCGTTTTCATTGTATAGTTTGTAAGAATAGATTCATAGGTAACTCCTGCAGCTGGCTTTTTCATCATTACTGCATCTTCTCCGTAATAATTCTTAAAATTAACTTTACCATTAGCACCAAAAACTTTTAATTTATCAGCAACGTCTTCATTTCCTACAACAACAATATTGATGTTGTCTGGAGATAAATATTCAATTGCTACCTGCAATAATTCTTCCTTAGTAATTCTTTCTAAACGCAAAAGATAGTTTGCATAATAATCTCCTGGCAAATTGTATCGAACGGTATTTAATGCAAATCGTGCAATTGTTTGAGGGTTTTCAAGTGATCGAGCAAAAGCACCTGTCATTGATTTTTTGACCAAATCGAGTTCTTTATCTAAAACAGGTTCTTGAGTAATACGTGTAATTTCACCTAAAATCTGTACAATGGCACTATCAGTAACTTCATTTCTAAAGTTACCACTTGCTCCAAAAGATCCTGTTAATGGGTCACTAGAAATCGAAGAATAACACCCATAAGTGTATGCTTTATCTTCTCTAAGGTTAGCTAATAATCTTGCAGAGAAACTTCCTCCACCAAGAATATTATTCAATAAACGTAATTTTAAAACATCTTCATGTCCTGGCTTAAGATCAATATTATGCGTAATGTTGATTACACTTTGGACTGCTCCTGGTTTGTTTACGAAATAAACATTTTTCCCTTTTGCTAGGGGAACATTATAAGATTTTTTCTCAAGACTTTCTCCTTTTTCCCATTTAAAGAAGTAATCACGAATATATTCTTTAACTGTTTTTTGATCAACGTCACCGACAATTACTAAATAGGCATCATTTGGTTTAAAGTTTTTAGAATAAAACTCTTTAACATCAACTAATTCAATATTATCTAATGTTGTTTCGGTCATAACTTCGCCATACGGATGATCTTTTCCATAATTAACGATTCCAGAAACGTTACTAGACATAGATCCTGGATCAGAAGGAATAGATGCTAAATTACCACGTGTCTGAGAAACGATTCGATCAAAGTCTTCCTGGGCAAAAGCAGGTTCCAAAATTGTTTCACTAATTAATTTCAATAAAGTTGGAGTATGCTTTTTTAACGAAGAAGCAAAAATACCACGACTGTTTGATGAGAATGTTGCACCGATATAATCAATCTTTTTATCGAATTCATCCTTAGGTGTTGTCTTAGTACCAGACCCTAATAACTGCCCAAAAATAGAACTTATTCCAGCTTTGTCTCCTTCTACAGGAGTTGGATAATCTACAAAAAGTTGAAAAGAAACTTTGGGCAATTTATGGTTTTCTACCATAATTACTTTTAGTCCATTATCAAATTTTAATGGTTGAGGAGTGTTTATTTTAATCTCAGGATTAGGCTGAGCACCAGGTGCTTTTGATCTGTCTAATTGTGCAAAAAGAACAGAACTTAGACTGAAAATAGAAAGGATTAAAATTAATTTTTTCATTGTTTAAACTTTTAATAATACATTGATCAATGGTGCTGATCTTAAGTATAAATAAGTATCTTATTAATTAGTTATTCTCTTTTGGTAAGTAATACAATACAACACGATTGTTTTTTGTAAAATACGTTTTAGCAGCATTCATAATGTCTTCTTTTGTTACTGCTAAATATTTATTTAATTCCGTATTAATTAACTCCGTATCGTTTTGGTATGTATAATAATCAGCTAAGGATTCTGCAATTCCTGCCATAGTAGAGTTAGATGAAACAAAATCACTTTCAATTTGATTTCGTAATTTTTCATATTCTTCATCCGAAATTAGATTGCTTTGTAAGTTTGCTACTTCTTGGTCAATTGCCTCTTCTAAACCAGGTAGTTCAATACCGATATTAGCAATTGCAAGCGTAATTGCAATTCCCGGATCTTCTAATGGGAAAGGGAAAGCAAACGCAACCATTGCTTTTTGTTGTTTTTCCACAATGTTTTTAATCAAACGAGAACTGTTTCCTTGCGAAAGAAGTTGTGTCAACATCTCTACTGCATAATGATCTTTATGGTTTAAATCGGGTGTTCTGTATGCCATTACAACAGCAGGAAGTTGAATATTATCATAAACAGTATCTCTAATCTCACTTGTTAATAAACCTTCTTTTATTGTTGGGCGTGGAACTTCATTCTTTTTTTCACTTGCTTTTGGAAAGTATTTTTTAATGAATTCTTCGGTGCTAATAGCTCCTTTAAAATCCTTTGCAAATTCAGGAGAACCTGAAACACTTTTTAACTGTGCATCATATTTAACTTGGAATCTTGACATGTCAAAAAACTCTTTATCTCTATAAATGTCTAATTTTTCTCCGTTTGGAATAGTTCCAAAATATAAGTCAATCCATTTTTTTGTTTGTTCAATATCTATATCTCCAGCAATAGACAAGGTAACGTTATGTGGAACATAAAATGTACGATAAAAATTAACATAATCTTCTTCTTGAGCAGCATCTAAATCTTCCATACTTCCAATTGGAACCCATTGGTAAGGATGTTTTTTATAAGCTCTTTTAAAGACTTCGTACATAAATCCACCGTAAGGTTGATTGTCAACTCGTTGTCTTTTCTCTTCTTTAACAACCTCTCTTTGAGTTTCAATTCCAATATTTTCAACTTTTGCATGTAGTAAACGCTCAGACTCTAACCACATTCCAAGTTCTAATTGATTAGAAGGGAGTAATTCATAATAAAAAGTACGATCCTGAGAGGTGTTTGCGTTTAATGTTCCACCAGCTCTTTCAACATATTTGTCAAATTCATGCCGATCAATATTTTCTGTACCTTCAAACATAAGGTGCTCAAAAAAATGAG
>CAYPZN010000008.1:62352-65530 GCA_964415335.1 uncultured Crocinitomix sp. | reverse complement strand
TTCCAACATTTTCATTTTTAGAACCGACTTTATAGAGCATTGTAACGGCAGCAATTGGAGTAGAATGATCTTCATGAAGAATGACATGTATTCCATTTTTCAAATTATACTCAACGTATTCAATTTTTTCTCTCTCTTGGGCTTTGAGGAATACAGTTGTAAGGAGTAAACCGCACAACAACGATAGTTTAATTTTCATAAAGTTCATTTTAATTCAAAAACAAAAATAGAGATGTTTTGTAATAATTATAGCTTTGTTTGATAATTGGTTGTTAATGTAAGTTAAATGGTATGAAATATTTTGTGATATTATTAGTGTCTTTATTCAGTTTTTATGGCTGTTCTGAGCAAAGGTTGAATGTGAAACAAGAAATCGAAAAAGTTGATGATTTAATGAATAATTGGCATCAAGATGTTGCCAAATTTGATAATGAAGCGTATTTCGAATTTATGGCAGATGAATTCATTTTTTTAGGAACAGATCCTTCTGAACGCTGGACAAAAGAAAGTTTTAATGATTATTGCAAGCCGCACTTCGAAAAACAAAAAACATGGGACTTTAAAACAAATTGGAGAAACTGGTATTTTTCAGAGAATGGAAAAACAGCTTGGTTTGAAGAATCTTTAGATACTCAAATGGAAGAATGTAGAGGAAGTGGGGTGCTTGTTTATGAGGTGGATAAATGGAAAATTATGCATTATAATTTAGCTGTTGTAATAGAAAATGAAAAAATGGGTGACTTTATAGAACTTAGACAAAACTAAGTTCTATCTTTGGTAGATTCGATCACTTCTTGAAAAAACAATTATGCTCAAAATAGACATGCATACGCATATATTGCCGCCTCAAATGCCGAATTGGGCTGAAAAATTTGGATATGGTGATTTTATTTGGTTAAAACAAGTTAAACCGGGTTATGCGGATATGATGAAGGGGAATAAGTATTTCAGAACAATAGAAGAAAACTGCTGGGACCCTGAAACGCGGATTAAAAATTATGCCGATTTCGAAACACAAGTACAAGTCGTTTGTACGGTTCCTGTAATGTTTTCGTATTGGGCAAAAGGAAAAGATACGTTGGAGTTAAGTCGATTCTTGAATGATCATATTGCAGACTTACAGGTTAGGTATCCTAAAAATTACGTTGGTTTAGGAACCATTCCAATGCAAGATCCTAATTTGGCAATTCAAGAGTTACACCGCTTAAAAAATGAACTAAATATCACAGGAATTCAAATTGGTTCTAATATCAATGATTTAAACTTAAGTGATCCTCTCTTTTTTCCAATTTTTGAAACTTGTGAAGAGTTAGGAATTGCCATTATGATTCACCCATGGGAAATGATGGGCTTTGATAGTATGGGAAAATATTGGCTTCCGTGGTTAGTTGGAATGCCTGCTGAAACTTCAAGAGCAATGGCTTCCTTAATTTTTGGTGGAATTTTAGAACGATTACCTAAATTGAGAATTTTACTTTCACATGCTGGAGGTTCATTTATTCCTACAATTGGACGAATTGAACATGGGTTTAACTGTCGTCCTGATTTAGTTGCAATAGATAATAAGAGAAACCCAAGAGAGTATTTAGGTAAATTTTGGACGGATTGTATTACCCATGATATTGATTTGCTAAAATATATACTTAAGGTACAAGGATCAGAAAAAGTTTGTTTAGGAACAGATTATCCTTTTCCTTTAGGTGATTTAGAAATAGGGAAATTTATTGAAGACAGTAATCTTTCTAAAGATACAGTTGAAAATATTTTTTGTAATTCAATTTTGTCATGGTTGAATTTAGATAAGGAGCGGTTTATTTAATTGAAAAAACTGATTTTATTGTATAAAAAAGCCTTCCTGAAAAATCAGGAAGGCTTTTTATTTTATAGATGTACTAATTATTATTTTACGCCATGCATTAATCGCTTCAATAGAGGGTTTAATAAGTAAACTAAAATTCCAGCAACAATTGGGACTATTGTAAATATTAAAAAGAAAGCTGATAATGAATATTCTTCTGTGATACTTTCAATTTGTCCACCTAAAGATGCTGCAAGTTTATTTCCAATTGCAATTGCCAAATACCACATTCCAAACATAAATGCAATCATACGCGGTGGAACAAGTTTGCTTACATAAGATAAACCTAATGGAGATAAACAGAGCTCTCCTAGCGTATGAAATAAATAGGCTAATATTAACCATGCCATACTAACTTTTACACCAGCTTCAATACCATATGCTCCAAAAGCCAATAAACCAAAACCAATGGCCATTATGATTAATCCTAAAGCATATTTTCCTGCTGCTGATGGATTATATTTACTATCCCACCATTTAGAAAAAATTGATGCAAATGCAATTATGAAAAAAGAATTTAATATGCTAAACCAACTAACTGTAATTTCGCTGGCTTCAGCTGAAAACTCTCTTTGAATTTTCCAAATTACAATTCCCCAAACGGAAAGAAAACATATTGCCAAAACGATATTCGAAATAGGAATTATTTTGAATGTTTGACGTGCTAATAAAATAAGAACCCAAGTAATTATTAAAAGCGGGGCAATGGTCAGTATTGTATCAAAAATATTAAAAATTAAAAGAGAATCTCCTACCAATGCGCGATCAACTGAGTCTCTAGCAAATAAAACTAAAGAAGTAGCACCTTGTTCAAACGACATCCAGAAAAAGACGGTGAAGATGGCGAATATTATAACCGCAACAATTCTATCCCTTACAATTTTTGAGTACCTTAAAACTCTATTAGTAACAAGGTATGAAAAGGCTACTAACCCAATTAAAACAACAACATATTTACCACTTAGTGGTCCAATGTTAAAGGGAAAGAGATCAAAATTTCCTATTTCTTTTATGGGATCATAAAAGGCAAAAAGAAGTCCTATTACACCGCAAAAAGCAGTCAATATTTTATCAGTTCGTGTAAATGGATTTTTATCAGATTGTTCGGATTCGTTTTTTGAAAAAATTTCTCCTATATCGTCTATAACTTCTTTTGATTTTTCAGCAACGGTCTGATTTTTTTCAGTATCAATTTCTATGATTTTCTCAGGACGATCTCCAATTTTTCCAAACAAGTTTTTCGCAAACCAAAATTGCAGAGTTCCAAGCATCATAAAGAAACCAGCTAAACCAAATCCCCAACTCCATCCAATTTTTTCG
>CAYPZN010000008.1:0-62342 GCA_964415335.1 uncultured Crocinitomix sp. | reverse complement strand
AAATATCCACAAAGCATCATTCCAAAGAAAGCTCCTGCATTGACGCCCATATAGAAGATTGTAAAAGCACCATCTTTCTTTTCAGGGACATCCTTATACATTTGAGAAATGATAGAAGTAATATTAGGTTTAAAGAAACCCGTACCAATAACAAGTAACGCTAGTCCTGTATATAACCAAAATTCTGTTTCTAAAGCCATTGCTCCATGACCAAGTGTCATTATTATTGCACCTATAAAAACAGCAATTCTATATCCTGTAATTTTATCGGCAATAATCCCCCCAATTATTGGGGTAATGTATAAAAGCATTGCATACGTTCCATATAGAGCCGCAGCCTTCGGTGCTGACCATTCCCAACCTGGATTGTCACTTAAAAGAGGGTAAGTCAAAAAGTTAACCAATAGAATTCTCATACCATAGAATGAAAATCTTTCCCACATTTCCGTAAAAAAAAGGACAAATAACCCAGCAGGATGCCCTAAGACTTTTGATTTAAAAAAATCGTTTGTTTGACTTTGTGTTCCTTGCATATTTTAGCTTTATAAACTAAATTGTTTTTGATTATTTATTATTACTTAACTCCATGCATAAGTTTCTTTAAAGGGAAACTTAATAAGAATAAAATTATACCTGCCACAATTGGAATATATACAAGTATTTGGAAAAAATCAGACATACTCGACTCTTCCGCTATTTTCTCCATATAAGGAGAGAAAGAACCTGCAATTTTATTCCCCATTGCAGAAGCGAAAAACCAAATTCCAAACATGATTCCAATTAATCGCTTTGGAGATAATTTACTTACATATGATAATCCTACGGGAGATAAAGACAATTCACCCATTGTATGCAATAAATATGCTAAGACTAAAAAGATCATACTTACTTTTTCAATGCTATTTCCTCCAATAATACCAGAAGCACCATAGACAAGAGGAATGAAACCTAACCCTAGTAATACTAGACCTATAGCAAATTTTTGAGGCCCATTTGGATTAAGTTTAGTTTTTGCTAAAGTTTGCCAAACAAATGAGAATAAAGGAGCTAATGTAAATATGAATAAAGCATTCAAACTTTGAAACCATGTAGCAGGTACTTCTGCATTATCTGATTGGAATTGATTATAAATCATATAACCCGTTATGCCAATTAAGATAAGAATTGAAAGTCCCATGAATCCCATAGCACCAGCATAATCACGTCCAAGTTTTTTTGCTGTTCCTGCAAATAACCAAATTAAAATTGCTACAGGAAGTAAAGATATAATTGAACTTATTACTTTAAATGTAAAAGCTCCACTACCGGATCCTAAAGTTCTGTCTGTATAGTCGCTTGCAAAAATGTTCATTGAACTTCCTGCTTGCTCAAATGCTGCCCAGAAAAAAATGGAGAAAAATGCTAAAACACCTACAACGATTAATCGATCTCTTTCAACTTTTTTAGTTGGTTTTTTCTCTACTTCTGAAACATTATCAACTACTAGATCATCAACTTCATCTATTACCTCGTCATTTAGAATTCTTTCAGGTGCATTTAAATCTTCTTTTGAAGCAGAAGGAGGTAGTCCAATCTGTCCGAACATTTTTTGCGCCAATTGAAATTGAATCATTCCAATAACCATAAAAATTCCAGCTAAACCAAATCCATAATGCCAGCCAAACGTTTCAGCTAAATATCCACAAAGAATCGAACCTAAGAAAGCTCCAACATTAATTCCTTGGTAGAAAATTGTGTATCCAGAATCTTTTTTAGGAGAACCATCAGGGTATAATTGACCAACAATTGACGAAATATTTGGTTTGAAAAAACCATTCCCAATAATTAATAAAACAAGTCCTAAATAAAAAGCGGGCATTGGTTCAAATGCTAAAGCAAAATGTCCTAAAGACATTAAAATTGCTCCCATTGTTATCGCCCTTCTAAAGCCAAAATACTTATCGGCAAGTATTCCTCCAATTATCGGAGTAATATAAACGAGCATTGTATACCAACCATATAGTTCTCCTGCTTCAACAGCTGTCCAGCCTCTACCAGGATTGCTACTGTTTATTTCTTCAACTAAATATAGTACAAGTAATGCACGCATACCGTAGTAACTGAATCTTTCCCACATTTCTGTGAAGAAAAGTACAAAAAGGCCTACAGGATGTCCAAAAAGTGTTTTAGATGACGCGTCATTTTGTGGTAAATTCGAACTCATGGTTATAGAATGTTTAAAACCTGTGAAATTAGTTAAATTAACTTAAAAATAACAACCGTTTATCAATTTAATTGTTGTATTGAATTTTAAACTATGAATATTAAATATTTAACAGTTAAACGGATGTATTGGTATAAAAAAAAGGAAATGAATCTATTAAACAAGTATCTTTGCATCTTAATTATAATTGAATCAAATTAAGAGCTATGAAAAGAATATTTGGAATATCAGTGTTATTTCTTCTTGTTTCTTGTGGTGGAGTTGAAGAGAAAAAGGATGAAATGGACAAAGAAGTCGAAGTAATAAGCCCAGCGGAAATCGTTGATCAACACTCTTATGCAAATATTGAATCAGTACATACTACTCATTTACATCTTGACTTAGAAGTCGATTTTGAAAATAGAAAATTGAGAGGAAGTGTTGAACATGCAATTGAAAATAAAAGCGGTTCTTCTAAAGCAATTTTTGATGTTTATGGATTAGATATAGAGAAAGTAGAACTAGATGGTGGAGAATCAACCGATTTTAATATTGGAGAATTTGATGAATTAAAGGGAAGTGCTTTAACCGTTGAAATTACTGAGGAAACCGAAAAAATAAAAATCTATTACTCTACTTCTGCTGATTCTAAGGCATTACAATGGCTTTTACCGCAGCAAACAGCTGGAAAAGAAGAACCTTATTTGTTTACACAGGGACAAGCTGTATTGACACGTACTTGGATTCCTTGTCAAGACACTCCTGGAAATAGAATAACCTATAGTGCTTCAATTAAAGTTCCTTCGAATTTAATGGCTGTTATGAGTGCTGATAACCCTAAAGAAAAAAGAGAAGATGGAATCTATAATTTTGAAATGAAAAACCCAATACCATGCTATCTGATAGCACTTGCTGTTGGTGATCTTGAATTTTCTGCGATTGGAGAAAGAACAGGAGTATATGCTGAACCATCTATTGTGGAAAAAAGTGTTTATGAATTTGCTGATGTTGAAAATATGATTGAAGTTGCGGAAGAACTTTATGGAGCTTACAAATGGGGAAGATATGATATTATTGTATTACCTCCTTCTTTTCCTTTTGGAGGAATGGAAAACCCTAAACTTACTTTTGCTACACCAACGATCTTAGCAGGAGATCGTTCTTTAGTTTCACTTATTGCACATGAATTGGCACATTCTTGGTCTGGGAACTTAGTAACAAACGCTACGTGGGATGATTTTTGGTTAAATGAAGGCTTTACGGTTTATTTTGAAAATCGTATTATGGAAGCGCTTTATGGCAAAGAACGTGCAGATATGCTCTTTTCAATTGAATATGCTGAACTACAGCATGAAAATGAAATGATTTTAGAAGGAGATTATCCAAATGACACTAAATTAAAATTAGACTTAGATGGAAGAGATCCAGATGAAGGAATGACATCTATTGCATATGTTAAAGGAGCTCTATTTCTAAAAACACTCGAAAACGCTTCTGGAAGAGAAAAGTTTGATGCTTTCCTCAATAAATATTTCTCAGATAACGAATTTCAAACATTAACAACAGAAGATTTTGTAGCTTATTTAAATAATGAATTACTTGAACCGAACAATTTAGAATTTAATACGGATGATTGGATTTACGGACAGGGAATTCCCGAAAATGCAGTTGTTGTAGAATCAAATCGGTTTGAACTAGTTGTGGAAAAGTCTGCTAAAGTTTTAAACCTTGAGGATGCAGCAACACTTGAAATAAAAAAAGAAGATTGGACAACACAAGAATGGATGCATTTTATTCGTCAAATTCCTGCAGAAGCTTCCGCTTCTGATCTAGAAATCCTAGATGAAGAATATACGTTTAAGTCATGTGGTAATTCAGAAATTATGGCAGAGTGGTATGTTACATCAATTCGCCATGATTATAAAGGAATTAATGCGGACATGGAACAATTTTTAGTCAATGTTGGGAGAAGAAAATTTTTAGAACCAATTTATACTGAACTTGCGAAAACCGAAGAAGGAATGTCTTTAGCAAAAGAAATTTATAAAAAAGCTCGACCTAATTATCACGCTATTTCGTTTAATACGATTGATGAAATTTTGAATTGGGAGTCTTAAACTGAAAAAAAATTTGGAGGCAATTATATTATTTCCGTAACTTGCCAACATTATTTGGTTAGCCAGTTAAAACTGGTGATTGGAAACTGCAACAAAGAACTCCTGGTCATTGTTGCAGTTTTTTTTGAATAAACTGTAACTTTATTCTATTCAGCTGCGTCCCATCTATAAATCTTATATAAAACTATGAAAACGACAATTTTACTTTTACTATTGTCAATGCCTTTATTGGGGATGACTCAAAATATTGTTAAAGGAGTTGTTAAGGATAAAGGTGGACACACGCTTCCAGGAGCAAGAGTTTCGTTAGAGAATACGACTTACGGTGTTGCAACAAACGCAAAAGGAGCATATTTTTTAGAAGTAGGAAATAAAGATACAGTCATAGTTAAATATCAAATGACCGGTTTTGTGCCATTTATTGATACATTAATTTTAACGAAATCGGTTTTAGTAAACAATATTGAATTATCTGAAAAAACGACACAATTGGATGCAGTCGAGATTTATGCAAACAAACGAGATATTGCAAAGGAAGTTATAAATCATGTCATTGACAATAAGAAGAATTTAAGAAATCAATTTGAGACATACGAATGTAAAACATACATTAAAACTAGTTTAGAAAAGGAACCTCGTTTTAACGGTAGAAATATTGTTAATAATAATGGGGAAACATTTGAGCCTGTTGGAAGACAAAAAATGAATTTTATTGAATCGAATTCAATCACAAAATTTCAACGAAAAAACACGTACAGAGAAGTTGTTTTGGCGCATCATGACTATTCAGAAAAAAGTAATAGTACTGTTACGTTTGGAGCAAAATTTAGTTCGAGAGATGCAATTCTACCAACACAAGTAATAGAATATAATCCTTACATCTTTTTTGAAAAAGTGCAGGATGGAGACTTTGATCTTTATCAAAATTTAATTGAACTACCAAAAGTTTCTTCAAGACCCCTTGTCTCCCCATTGGCAATTAATGCATTTGTCAACTATAAGTATACGCTCAACGCTATTTTCTACGAAAATGAACAAAAAATTTATGAAATAGCCGTAGAACCACGTTTTAAAGAAGCTGCACTTTTTTCAGGAAACCTATTTATTATTGATAGCTTATGGGTGATAAAGTCTATGGATTTGTCCGTGAATTCTGCGGCAATGGAATATTTCAAAGACTTCAGAATTATTGAGGATTTTGTGAAAGTTAATGAAAATTGGGTGCCTGAAAGAAGAGAGTTTAATTATACCATTAATGATGGTTCAAACATTGTTATTGGAAACACAAGGGTGCAGCATTCCAACTATAATTTTGAACCCAATTTTGATTCAAAAACATTCAAAAACATTTTGCTTTCATACGAAGAAGATGCTTTCGACAAAGATTCTTCATATTGGAAAGATGTTAGACCGATTCAACTAAAAAAAGAAGAATTAAATTTTATTAAAGAACAAGATAGTATTGAAAAAGTATTGACAAGTGATGCTTATGTTGATAGCGTTAATACTGCATACAATAAAATTAAGTTTTGGGATATCGTTTTAAATGGTGTCGGGTTTAGAAATCGAGAAAAAAAGCAAGAAATTTATATTAATTCATTGATTAGTCAAATACAACTATTAGGGGTTGGGGGATATCGACATACCATTGGTGGGTCATATTCAAAAGAATTCAATAACGCACAAGACATTAGGATAAGAGGTGATTTAGGTTATGGTAGAGCAAATAGAGATTTTAAAGGACAACTAACCGTAGGTTATACGTTCTTTCCAAAGCATTTTGGAAATTTAGAAGTTAGGGGAGGAGATATTTATGATTTCGTAACGTTTAATGAATCGTTAACAGGTTTTTTTAGTCGTCAAAACCAAGTGCGTAAAACTTTCTTTGGAATTACGCAGAAATATGAATTGATTAATGGTTTATATGGTTTATTTCATTTTGATTATTCAACGCGAAGAGATATTTCTCAGTTAAATTATGCACCTTGGACAGACCAATTAATCGAAAGTGGATTTTGGCAACAACCCGATCCATTTGAAACGTATACGGTATCGATTTTTCAATTTCAATTTTTGTATCGATTCAAACAGAAATATATTCTTAAGGGGAATAAGAAAATTATTGTGGGAACCGAGTTTCCAGAAATAGGATTGAACTATAAAAAAGGAGTTCCTAACTTATTTAGAAGTGATGTTGATTTCAATTTCTTAGAACTGTCCGCATCAGATAAAGTAACCTTGGGATCATTTGGGATTTTAAAATGGCGTGCTGAAGCTGGAACTTTCTTCGGTAAAACATCAGATGAAGTTCAGTTTGTAGAGCGAAAATTTATCCGTGGATCGGATTCATTCTTTTTCTCTAACCCATTAAATACACTACAACGTTTAGATTCAACTTTTAATACAACACAACCTTACTTTCAGGCATATGGGATTCATCATTTTAACGGAGCAATTATGAGTAAAATCCCATTGATTAATAAACTTAAGTTAGAATTAGTCGCAGGCGGCGGCGTATTACTTATTAATGAAGCGAATCTAGCACATATAGAATTTTACGGAGGAATAGAGCGAAAATTCAAAATCAAAGAACAGTTGTTTAAGCTAGGAGCTTTTTATACTGTTAGCGAAAACAACATTTCGATAGTAGATTTCCGATTTAAGTTTGGTTTTGATTTCTTTAACTCATTTACGAACGAATGGTCGTACTAAGCGTTTAAAGGTTTGCTAAAAAAGCTTTAACTGCAGACCAATACTCTTCATTGTTTTTATGATCTTCCCAAAGTGCTTTTGAACCGTGCTTTCCGCTTTTGTTTGGAATAAATTGAACATGTTTTTTATCCAATTGAATACCATCTAAAAATGCCGTTACTGCAGAAGCTTCACTTTTAGAAGAAGTAATAAAAAATGGAATTTTCATAGATTGCATGGCCTTACTCAATAGTGGTTTTTTGTCACCAAAATAATCTCCAGGGCTAAATGATAGAACAGCACTAACTTTGTCATTCTCGCCTCCAATATGAAGTGCTAAGGCAGAAGAATATGAACTCCCCCAAAGAATAACAGTTTTTCCATAGCGATCATGTGCATAGTTTATCGCTGCACTAATATCTTGTTCAGCGTCGACATAAGACGTTGGTAATTTTTTTGCTTTCGCTCGGTTACTCGTTTCATTGTCATAACCAAATAAAACACCTCCTGAACGCTGATCAATTGCAAGACAATTATATCCTAAAGCATTTAATTTAGGACCTATCTCATCATATTCATGTTTGTTATAACTTGCTTGATGACATAATACGATCGTTGGGGCAGTTGGATCAACCTCATACACAATTCCAGAAATAGTGAGTTCATCCAAAGACGGAAAGGTAACCAATTCAGGTTCCTTAATTGACTTCTCATCTGCTGTAATAGATTCAGACTCAACAGTGTTTTTATCAGTTGAATTTATTTCTTGAGAAACAACTATTTGTTGGTTTTCGTCAACAGATCCAGCCTCGGCACAAGCAATGGCAAACAAAAACAAACTTGAAAGTAAAATAGATTTAGTCATAATATAAAAATTGAATGTCTTATAAATTTAGTGATTATCATTTAACCAATACCAATGGCAGCAATTGCCAAAATAGAAAGTAGAATTCCAACCCAATTGTAGAAAGTTAACTTTTCTCTAAAAAAGAATAACCCAGAAAGCGCTGATAAAACAATTACTCCCATATTTAATATAGGATATACTTGAGAACTTTCCATAAATCCGTTGTTCAAAGCTTTAAAAAAAAAGAATACTGTTAAATAATTCGGAATTCCTAAAGCAATTCCCCAGGCAATACTTTTAAGTTGAAAAACCATTTTCTTTCGAATAATATTGACGAACATAATAAGCGATCCTGACAGAAATGCGGAAAGAAAAAGAACAGCTATGAATAGTTCTTTTTGATTTTCATTGACATAAATTTGTTGTGCATAATTGAACAGAATATCAGCAATGCCTTGCCCAAAGAAAATAATTAGAATTAGCCAAAGGTATTTCCGATCAAAGCTCAATTTTCCTTTATTTGTTGAGCTTAAAACAACACCAATTAAGGCAAGTATTATACCCAGTATTTTAAGAAAAGATACTGAATCACCGTAAAGAAAAAAACTGGCAATAACAGGAAGTACCACGGACATTTTATTGGCAATGGTAGCAATTGAGATACCCACTTTTTGCGCTCCAAGTGCAAGTAGCGTAAATACAACAATAAAAAAGAGACCAATTATAATTGCTAAATGAATCCATTCTAAAGAAATGATTGTTTTGAAAGACAATGCTAAACCAGAAAAATAAAGTCCGAATGATCCTGCAACAAGATAATTAACAACAATGGCCTGAAGGTTATTGACGTTGTATCGCTCGAATAATTTGAATAAAATTAAAATTACATTGAAAAATAAAATTCCTAAGGCCAGATCAATCATTCTCAATAATTTTCACAAGATCTTTACCAAATTCAAATTCACGAACAGTTTTTCCTTCCACATCTGGGGCAGTTAAGCCGTCTGAAATTATGTTTTCTCCAATTAAAATCCTGGCTTCATCCCATTCTCCACTATCAATGAAATGAGTTAAGGTTGTTTTCCCTCCTTCAATAATTATTGATTGAATGTCTACAGAGTAAATGCTTTCCAAGATTGCAGAAATAGAGAAATTTTTTGGATTTATAAATTGTAGATTCCCCTTAGAAATGACTTCTTTTTCAGTTAGGACATAAGTTGGAACTTTGCGGTTACCAATATTGAACGCACCGTAGTCCAGCTGCATTTTTTGATCAATTACAAATCGAGTGGGTGAGTTTCCTTCATATGCACGACATGTTAAAGAAGGGTTATCCACCCTAACCGTATTTTTTCCAACTAAAATTCCTGCTTCTTCATGTCTCCATTGATGAACAAGTGTTTTTGTTTCGGGTTGTGTAATCCAAAAAACACCTTTTTCATTATTTCTTCGGTCAATATCCATAAAACCATCTGAGGATTCAGCCCATTTTAAAATAACGTAAGGTCTTTTTTTTGTATGATATGTAAAAAAACGTTTGTTCAGTGTAAAGCTCTCTTGATCTAAAACACCTACTTTAACATCTATTCCAGCTTCCATCATACGTTTAATACCTTTTCCAGCTACTTCAGAATAAGTATCAATACAACCAATTACAACTCTCGGAATTTTTGATTTTACAATTAAATCAGCACATGGAGGAGTTTTTCCAAAATGAGCACAAGGTTCTAAGTTGATATAAATTGTTGATTGAGACAATAAGCTTTTATCTTCAACTGCATTTATCGCATTTACTTCGGCATGTGCTTTACCATAATTTTGATGAAACCCTTCTCCAATAATTTTACCGTTGTGCACTACTACAGAACCAACCATAGGGTTTGGTGCAACATATCCTTTTCCTTGCTTGGCAAGGTCAAGGCATTTTTGCATGAATTTTTCATCTGTGTGCATGCTGCAAATTTACTGAAAAAAACAGGGTGTTATACTCTATTACGAGGATGATAAGAAACAATTGTTTCTCTTAGTAAATCATCACTTAAATGGGTGTAAATTTCTGTTGTACTAATTGATTCGTGACCTAACATTTCTTGAATAGCTCTTAAATTGGCACCATTCTCAACCATATGTGTTGCAAAAGAGTGTCGAAATGTGTGAGGACTGATGTTTTTGCCCAATTCTATTTTCTCAGCAAGTTGTTTAATAATGGTAAAAATCATCACCCGTGTCAGTTGTTTTCCTCTTCGATTCAAAAAAAGAATGTCTTCATGCCCTGTCTTAATATCCTGATGAACACGAATGTGTTGTCTGTAAAGGTTAATCTCTTTCTCAACTGAATCGCTGACAGGAACCAATCGTTCTTTATTTCCTTTTCCAATAACTCGAATAAAACCTTCTTCAAAATAAAGGTTAGTAATTTTTAATGTTATTAATTCGCTAACACGAAGCCCACAACTGTAAAGTGTTTCAATAATTGCACGGTTTCTATGCCCCTCATTTTTTGACAAATCAATGGCTGAAATTAACTGGTCAATTTCTTCTTTTTCTAAAACTTCGGGTAATTTTTTTCCAATTTTTGGAAGTTCTAAAAGTTCAGTTGGATCAACTTCAATTAAATCTTCAAGAATTAAGAAAAAGAAAAAATTACGTAATCCTGAAATGATTCTTGCTTGAGATCTCGCTGAGATTCCCATTTCACTAATCCAATGAATCATTTCTTGTAAGTCATTCAATTCGATTTGCTCTGGGGTTTTCGTTGAATTAAAGATCTCAAGATATTGCAAAAGTTTATCGTAATCTCTTAGATAAGCAAAGATGCTATTCTCAGATAAAGATTTTTCTATTTTGAGATAACTTTGATAATCCTTTTTATATTTGAGCCAAGATGAATGCAAAACGAATTTTAGTTTTAAATGGTCCGAATTTAAATTTACTCGGAAAAAGGGAACCTGAAACTTATGGAACTGAAAGTTTTGAAGATTATTTTGTGAAATTGAAAACAAAATTCCCAAAACTTGAGCTCAGTTATTTTCAATCTAATTTGGAAGGAGAATTGGTAAATAAAATTCAAGAGAAATGGGATGGGATTGTATTAAATGCAGGAGGATATACGCATACTTCCGTTGCAATTAGAGATGCAATTAGTGCCGTTTTAACTCCAATTGTTGAGGTTCACATTTCAAATGTAACAGCACGTGAATCATTTAGACATACATCACTTATCTCTCCTGTTTGTGTTGGGTGTGTATTTGGCTTTGGGTTAAAATCGTATGATTTAGGCTTGAATCACTTTCTTTAATGATTCGATTCAATCGTAGATAAAAAACGAGTAATAGTCATGTCAATAATTCGCTTGTTTAATGCCTTTTCATTCAAAAAGTAGAAAGCTATTTCTTCAGTAGTAAATAGTCCAATTGTAGTACCAATGAGGCGATTTTTTAAAGATTGATTTTTACCTATAAATTGATTGAAAACGGACAAGCGCTTGGAAGGGGTGATTTCGCCTATTTTCAAAAGATTAAAATGCTGAGTGTTTTCTATTATTGAGCAGATAGAATTATGTTGAAACTTTAGAACAGGGCGTATAGTTTTGTGCATAAATAAAGCAACCTCCACGTCGATTTCATTAAGCTCTAGGTTAAGCTTAGGTCGTATAGATACTATTTTTTCATCACGTTTCAATGGCAGAATGTTTTAAGCAAAACAATTTGAATCAAATTAAGTTTAAAATTCACCTAAATCAAAGAAACGAATGGATGGTGAGTGGGTATTGAAAAAACCAAATCCATTGTTGATATTTGTTGGAAATGAGATTGGTTCAAGATTTAAACTAGTAAAAATGTTTCCAGAGTTTTGTCGTACATCAATGTAGTTGTAGTATTCTTCACTAATATTTGACAATGTAATAGCTATGCTATCTGTTGAATTTACATCCTCTAAGAAAACGGTTTGACTATATTTTTCAGAAAACTCAGTATCATTTATTGTAATTGTTTCGAGTAAAAAGTTTGATCCATTGTTAAAAAAATTAACCCCATCAATAGCATTGTTTAATAAGGTAGCTTTTTTATAGACATTAATCAGATACCAATTTTGCTCAGCAGGATTATCAGTAAACTCAACTTGAAGTGCAATTGTAGTATCAGTGCTTTCTTCTGCAACCATAGGAAGAACCAGATCAAAATTTTGTTGTTCTAGCATTGTACTTTTAGCCGTGATTGTATCATTGTCCTTTATTGCCAATAATTCATATTCAATTCCTGCAGTTGTTGGAGTTTCTAAACTACCATATAGTCCTGAACCTAGTTCAAATAGTTCAACTTGATTTCCTTGATACGTGACATAGACCTTAGCATCAACAACCAATAAATCTTCAATAGCTGTTTCATTTTGAGGCTCTAATGCAGAAAAAGATTTTGTCAATGAAACCAGCATTGCGCTATTCGGAATAACATGAGAAAACACAACTAATTTTGGTTCTTGAGCTGGAACATCAATGTCAATGTCTTCAGGTCTACAAGAACTGAAAATAATTAAGATGCCAAGAAAAAATAAAATCCTTTTTTTCATCATTTAAAATCTAAAATTAAAGGCAACTGAAGGAATGAATCCAAACAAGCCCGGTTGAGTATATTTTAATGCGCCATCTTCGCCTTCAACAATTTGAACTTGAAATGGTGTTGTTCTATTGTAAACATTGTAAGCACCAATGTGCCATTCTGTTTGAAATTTTTTCTCTGGCTTCGATCTTAAAACAAGGTTTACATCAAGACGGTGTGAAGCGGATAATCGAAATGAATTACGTTCGGCAAAAATGGGAACAATTTCAATACCCGTTAATCCTGGGTTTGGTTGTGCAAATTGGCCAATAATAGGGGTGAATCTAGAGCCATTTGCGAATTCAAAAATTGCTGAAAAAATAACCCTAGGTGTAATTTCAAATGTACCTACTGCGGTTAAATAATTTCTTCGATCGTATGTAGCGAAAAACGGTTCTCCATTATTTAGTTCATCAAACTGTCGTTTAGTCCATGATAGTGTATAACCAAGCCAGCCAGATAAGCGACCGTATTCTCGTTTTAATAAGAGTTCCGTACCATAACTCCAACCTCTTCCTTGTAGAAGTAGTTCTTCAAATTCGTTGTTTAAAATTAAATTGCTTCCTTCTTTATATTCCGTTAATCCACGAAGTAATTTTCCATATCCTTCTATAATTAGAGAAGTATTTATTTTTGGAATATAGAGATTATACGCACCAGCAATTTGATCGGCACTTTGCGGACGTATATTCTCTGAAATGGGATACCAAAGATCTGTTGGTAAAGTAGCCGTAGAACTTGAAACCCTATGCAGGTATTGTGTTGTACGTGCATAAGAGAATTTGAGTGATTGATTTTCTTGGAAGATATACGTCAAATTTGCTCTTGGTTCTATGCCTCCGTAAAACGCGTTTTGAGGAGCACTTCCTGAAAGTCTTAGACCACCATTAAATTTTACAGAGGGTGTAAAGCTGTGTTCGACATTTCCATAAATGGCACCTTCAAATGTTTGGTCTAATTCTCCTTCAGTCGAAGCCAAAAATTGACTGATATCTCCAGAAGTGGTTACAACATTTGGTCTGAAATTATGGTTAATAAGCTCTGTACCAAATTTTATTTGTGTTTTATCTGTTTTCAAATAAGTAAACGCGTATTTAGCTCCGAAGTCACGAACAGAACTTTGAATTAACAATTGATTCCCGGGAAAGTTACCCCTAATATTGTATTGAAATCTTGTATGAGTTAATGATAAATTAGAAAAGAACTTCGGATTATAAATATGATTCCAGCGTAAAGTTTGCGTGAAATTTCCAAGGTTAAATCCAAACCCAAAAGCGTTTGTTGAATCACCATCACCGTTATCTGCGACATCCAATACATCATCACCATAATAAGAGCTCAATAAAATACGATCCTTTTTACCAGCTTTAAAATCAATTTTTCCATTCAAATCGAAAAAATAGTAAGGAAGCTCTTGATCAGATACTGCGCTAACTACACGATCAATATATGTTCTTCTTCCAGAGACTAATACAGAGAGTCGATTTTTCCATACAGGAGCTTCTATTGTTATTCGCGAAGAGAGCAGACCAACCCCTCCTTCAATTCGAAATTTTTGAGCATCTCCATCTTTAACACGAATGTCAGTTATAGATGATAACCTTCCGCCATAATTTGCAGGAAATCCACCTTTATAGATTTTAATTTCTTCTACGACATCTGGATTGAAAACTGAGAAAAAACCAAAAAGATGCCCAGGATTGTAAACTGTTGCATCATCAATAATAATAAGATTCTGATCACCATCTCCACCCCGGACAAAAAAGTCTGTTGTTCCTTCTGCACCACGAGTTATGCCCGGTAAAAGTTGTGCAATTTTAAGAACATCTGTTTCTCCTCCAATGGAAGGAAGTAATTTTGCCTGACGAATATTTAAACGAACAACACTTACTTCTGTAGATTCAAGGTCTTCTTTTTCTTGTGATCTTACAGCATTAACTTCGACTTTATCCAAAACTTTAGCGGAAGAAGATAAGAGCAGATCAACGGAAGAACTTTCAAGTGCTGGAACAATTTTATTCACTTTTTTATAATTCAAATATGAAATAACAAAAGTATAGTGATCTTTTTTAGGAACTTCTATAGTATAAAAACCATTTTCATCAGAGATAACTCCTTTTTCGAGTTCCGGAATAAAAATTTTGGCGTATAAAAGCTTTTCTTTTTGATCCTTTATATATCCACTAATAGTAACAACATCTTGAGCAAACCCCAATTGTGTAAACATTAATACAAATAGTAACCAAAAACTTTTCATTTAACTATAGTGTCTCTTATAAGTTAGACGATTGACTTTATCAATCCCACCATTTAAAACGAAATATTTTCCTTAATTGTATTTTTCTAATGAAAATTATACTGTTCGAAATAATTTTTTATCCGCGATAAAGGTTCCAAAAGGAACTAACGAAGCCAATAGTGCCCAAAAACATTTTGCCAAAGACCATTTTAGTTGATAGGTTACAAGGAGCACAAAGAAAATATACAGTGTGAAAAGTAAGCCATGTGCCATCCCTGTAGAGTAAATGAATTCAGGTTTGTCCCATATGTATTTTAAAGGCATTGCAAGCCCTAATAAGATGAGGTAAGAAATTCCTTCCAGTAATCCAATAATACGGAGCAATCCGAGATTGGTTTTTATCATTTAATGAAACTTTGGTTTAATAAATATACGGTTAAAACTTTATTATTCACCAGATTTATCAAAAAAGCAACTAGTATTCTTCGTTCGGTTTCCCAGATCGAAGTTTATCAAGCAAGTCGTTAATCACTAAAACTTCTTGAGGTGTGATCTGCTGTTCTAGTTTTTTATGCATATCGATTTCATATTGATCTAACTTTGCGATTAAGGCTAATCCTTCTTTGTTAATTACAATATCTTTTTGTCTTCGATCTACTTTATTTTCTGTTCGCGTAATTAATTTCTTCTTAATTAAGCGATCAACAATTCGACTAACATCAGAGTTGCGCTCTATCATCCGCTCTTTAATAATACCTATACTCACAGGTTTTTGTTTTTGCCCTCTCAGAATGCGCAACAAATTGTATTGGGTGAGGGTAAGACCATGTTGTCTAAATAATCGTTCAAAAGGTTCATTTATTCTTGAGTGTGTCAAGTATAAATTGACAATTAACTTCTGGTAATCATTGCTAAAATTGGACTTTAATTCATCTTCAATTTTCATGCGGCTAAGATAAAAAAATAGAATGAATAATGATTCTATTGGTTCGCTTGGGAATATTCTGTGAAGCGGTTAACAATTTTTTTATACGTAATTGTGATTTTTAAAATGAGGCTTTGACAAGTATTTCTAATTCTTTGGATACTGATTCCTCATTTCCATCCACGCCGAAAATAAGCCGATCTAAAGAAAAAGTAGAATTGACTTTAATTTTGCCACTCTTAATTTCAATCGTTCCATTTGCTTTAATCATTTTCGTTGCACCTTTAATAGTCAGTTTACCTTGGACATCAACTTTGTACTTACCATCTTTTGTATAATTGATTGTATTGGTCTGAAGTATTTTTCCATTAAACCTGGCTTTTGGGAAGTTTTCGGAATTCATCACATCTTCTTCATTAAAATGCTTTTGCATTAAGCTATTTCTAAAGATAAAATCAGTAATCGCAAGAGAGAATGAGATGGTTCCTTTCTTTGTATCTAAAGTACTTTTAACTTTTGAATTTTCTGCATAAATTCCGCCAATTGAAGAAGTAAACTTGATATAACTTGATTTACTTTGTTTAACTTCTTGTGTCTTTCCTGAGATTGGAATAGTAAAAATTAAGAGAATCATTATGGAAATTGAAAATAGTTTTTTCATTGGGGCAAGTACTAAAAGCCACCATATTCAGTTTAAATAAGGTGACTTTTATGATTTATAATAATTATTTCTTAATTAATTCAATTGAACTCGTCAATTTAATATTTTGTCCAAGCATCATTGTATTTTTACTTCCCTCTACAGGAGCATTGTATTTCATTCCATAAACATAACGATCTACTGTTCCTGAAACTGTAAAACCAGCCCTAGTTGCTCCGTAAGGCCCTTTAGCGGTACCGTTATATTTAACATCTAAATTAATAGGTGCCTTAACTCCTAGAAATTCAAGTTCACCTTTTAACGTTAATTTTCCCATTTCTCCAGCCATTACTTTCATGGTTTTGAAATTTATTTTATTGTATTTTGCAACGTTAAAAAAGTCTTTGCTTAACAAGTGTTTGTCTCTATCTTCAATTCTAGTGTTGACACTACTTGGATCAATTTCAAGTGCAATAGACATGTCAGAAAAATCAGCTTTTTCAGCCTCTACCGTACCGCTAAATTTTGTAAAACTTCCTGCTACCCATGAAATACCAAGGTGTTCTACTCGAAAATCAATGTTTGAGTGAGATAAATCGACCATCCAATTGCCAGCTGTTGCAATTAAAGTACTTCCTCCAAATAATAGTCCTAAAATTAGTTTTTTCATTTTATTCTTTTTTAATGTTTAAATAATAATGAAGCAAATATATGTTAAAACATTAAATGTTTAAACTTGTAAATCAATATTTTTTTAAATTTAATATTTAAATATTTGTTTTTTAGGGTTTTAAATAGTTATTTGTTTTCAATTTCTTTAGCTGTTGCTAGTACTTTTTCCTTTAAAGAAGTTTTATAGGAAATAATTTTATCCAAAACAGATGAGTTAGAAGAGCCAATTATACTAGCGGCTAAAATTCCTGCATTTTTTGCACCATTAAGCGCAACTGTTGCGACAGGAATTCCACTTGGCATTTGTAATATAGATAGGATAGAATCCCAACCATCAATAGAATTACTTGATTTAACTGGAACTCCAATCACCGGAAGAGGCGTTATTGAAGCCATCATTCCAGGAAGGTGCGCAGCACCTCCAGCGCCAGCAATGATTACTTTTAATCCTCTTTGATGTGCTTCTTTCCCATAATCAAACATACGCTCAGGTGTTCTATGTGCAGAAACAATTGTCATTTCGAATTTAATTCCTAGTTCTTCTAGTATGTCGGCTGCTTCTTGCATTACCGGGAGGTCAGATTTACTTCCCATGATTATTCCCACTTCAATCATTGCTTGAATTATTTAAGGTTTATATGAAATTTTCTTTGAAATAATAAGGCTTGGTTTTTCAATACAAAAATACATTAAAAATGCACCTGCCCAACTAATTGATAATGCTAAAATGATAAGAACAACAGGATAATTAATGGCTAAATACGTTTCACTTGTGAAATAAAGAAACCATCCCCCTGTTAAACCATGAATAAGATAATAAGAGTAAGAAATTTTTCCTGTTAAACGCAACAGCCGTGTTTTTTGAGGAAGCCCTAAAAGAAGGAATAATGTAATTATTGAAACAATTAAGTCTTGCCACTCATAGGTGTAAAAAAGTACCGAAAAACAAGTTAGTAATAATAATGTCAATTCCCATTTCCATCCATTTTCATAAACATAAAATAAGGCAATTCCAATAATGAAATAAGGGGAATTAACCAGGAAAGTGTCCATGTTTCTAGTGTAAACACCGAGTCCAAGGAATAAGAAGCAAAAAAGAAGGAGAACAATTCTATTTCTATTAATTAATGGAAATATTAAGCCAATTAATAAATAGAATTGAAACTCAACTTTTAAGGTTTTAAAGATTGGATTGATCCATGCATTATCTGGAAAATATGTGTTCAAAAAATCAGAAGAATTAATGAAGTCTACGGCAAAAAAACTATTAGCAATGATGTTTTTAATTTGTAAGTCATAAGTCCCTTTCCAAATGAATGTAGTTAACCCATAGCTAACCAGTACAATTAAGAAAATAGTTGTTATGTAAGGAGGAAAAAGTCTAGAAAGTCGTTTTCCTAGGTAATGAAAATAATGTTTAATCTTATACTTCGATTTAAATAAAGAATAAGAAATTATGAATCCAGAGATGATATAAAACATTTCAACTCCTTGCGCTCCGTAAACAAAAAGTGAACGTGTTTTTTCACTGTTTAGTAAAAATTGTTGTCCGTTATAATAATTTGTAAAATGGAAAATAGCAACAGAAAGTGCAGCTAAACCACGAATAGTTTCAATGTGATTTAAGTAAGTTCTATTCTCCAATTACCTTAAGTGTTTTTTTTACGTTTAGGGCAATCGATTTTGCTTCATCTAATGTATCATTCAATACAGTAACATGGCCCATTTTTCGAAATGGTTTAGTTTCTTTTTTTCCATAGATATGTGTAAAAACACCTTTCCAAGAAGTTACGGTTTCAATACCTTCATATTTAACCTTTCCAAAATGTCCTTGTTCTCCAAGTAGGTTAAGCATTACAGAAGGCTTAAGTGCTTCAGTCGAACCTAAGGGTAGATTAACAATAGCTCGTAAATGCTGTTCATATTGGGAAGTGTAATTAGCTTCAATAGTTTGATGGCCACTGTTGTGTGGTCTAGGTGCAATTTCATTAACCAAAACAGTACCTTCTTTTGTTAGGAATAACTCAACGGCTAGTAAACCAATCATATCTAATTTCTCAATGATTGTTTCTGCAATTCGTTTTGACTCTTCTTCTATGGATTGACTTACTGAAGCCGGCGCAAACAAAAATTCAACTAAATTTGCTTCAGAATTAAATGCCAATTCTACAATTGGATAGGTTTCAATATTCCCATTCTCGTTTCGAGCTACAACTACCGAAAGTTCTTTTTCAAAATCAACAAAGGCTTCTAAAACACTTGGAGCGTTGAAAGCTTTATCAAAATCTTTCTGGTCTATTATTGCTTGAACTCCTTTGCCATCATATCCTCCCTTACGCAATTTTTGCATGAAAGGAAGAAAATCTAAATTTTCAGATAATTCATCCGAAGAGGGAATTAATTTAAAAGGAGCTGTAGGAATGGCATTGGCTTCATAAAATTCTTTTTGAAGGCCCTTATCTTGAATTAAACGAATAACATTTGATTGAGGGTATACTTTAATTCCTTCTTTCTCCAGTTGTTCAAGTGCATCTACATTTACATGTTCTATCTCTATAGTAACAATATCTTTATCCTTACCAAAATTATAAACCGTCTCAAAATCTTTAATATCTCCAAGTTTAAAATCTCGAGCAATGGTAGCGCAAGGAGCGTTAGGGTCTGGGTCTAAAATATCAACAATAATATCATAATTAAGTGCCTCTTGGATGAACATGCGCCCAAGTTGACCTCCTCCTAAAATACCAATGTTTAGTCCAGAATGGTAATTACTTTTCATAATAACAAAAATAATATTCTTTTAAAAAATGAAATAAATATCTTCTAAACAAAAAAAGCCTCTCGGAAAAACCGAGAAGCTCTGTTATAAAATTGTATAGGGAAAGACTATCTTTTTGCCAATCTTTCAGAAGAAACAGAAAGTTTTTTTCTACCTTTTTTTCTTCTGCCATTGATTACAGCTCTACCATTTTTAGTCGCCATTCTACTTCTAAATCCGTGTTTATTTCTTCTTTTTCTTAATGACGGTTGAAACGTTCTTTTACTCATTTCTGTAAATATTATATATAGTCTACTAAAATTCTTCTTTATCCCAAAAGGGTGTGCAAAGATATAACAAATAAATAAAGTTCAAATCTTTTGAGATACAATTTTCAAAAATATGTGCTTTTTATGACAAATTATCACTTTAATCAGGTTAATTTCGCCGGATATTGTATACTACCTGAATATGTTTGGGAATCGAAAGAAAAGAGAAAAAATAGAATTATCAGAAGATGCCTTTAAAAAAGCCAGACGTTTTTTTGGTTTTATAAAGCCATATCGAGGCACTTATTTGGTTGGTTGGCTTTTTTTGGCGTTATCAAGTATAACTGCTATGTTATTTCCTGCATTAATGGGGCAACTTTTAGGTGCTAATGAGAGTGATAAACCAATTGTTGAAATTTCAAATTTAGACTTAAATAATGTAAACACAACAATAATTGTAATGCTAATTGTTTTCGGAGCACAAGCTTTTTTTTCTTTTTTCCGAATTGTCATTTTTAGTAATGTTACAGAACGAGCACTAAGAGATTTAAAAGGGAAAGCTTTTAATAAACTGGTTAATTTTCAACTTGATTTTTATAACCGAAATAAAGTAGGTGAGTTAACCTCACGAATTGCAACTGATATCAATCTATTACAAGAAACATTGAATACGACTATTGCTGAATTTTTTAGACAGTTTGTTACAATCGCAATAGCTTTGGTTTTTATTTTATACGTTTCTTGGGAGCTGGCATTATGGATGCTCGCAGTTGTCCCTGTTCTTGCAATCATTGCAATAGTTTTTGGAAGATACATTAGAGGATTGTCAAAAGCGGCTCAAGATGAATCAGCCAAATCAAATGTTATTTTAGAAGAAGTATTGACCGGAATTGTTAACGTTAAGGCTTTTACCAATGAAAAATATGAATCTAATCGCTATGCTAAGCGAATAGGAAACATTATGCGGTTAAATATTAAAAGTGGTGTAATGCGTGGAGTATTTGTTTCGTTTATCATTTTCGGAATGTTTGGAGGTGTGGCGTTTGTCATATGGAAAGCAAAAGTGATGCAAGGAGAAGGTTTAATCACAGGCCCAGAGTTTACTGCATTTATAATGTATACTATTTTTCTAGGTGCTTCTTTCGGCGCTATTCCAGACCTTTACGCTAAAATTCAAAAAGCGATAGGGGCTACAGAACATTTAATGGATATTATTGAAGAGGAAGAAGAGAAGAAAGAAGGGATAGATTTAATAAAGTTTAAAGGTAAGGTTGCTTTTACGGATGTTTCTTTTGCGTATCCACAGCGATCGGAAATCAAAGTTTTAGATGAAATATCTTTTACATGTGAGGCTGGAGAAACAACAGCTTTAGTTGGAAGTTCAGGTGCTGGTAAATCGACAATTTCGTCTCTACTATTGCGTTTTTATGATAATATTGAAGGGAAAATATTTTTTGATGATCAATCTGCACAGTCTATTGCAATTGAGAGTTTAAGAAGCCAAATAGCAATAGTCCCACAAGAAGTGATTCTTTTTGGAGGTACAATTAAGGAAAATATTCTCTATGGTAATCCTGAAGCCTCTTCAGAGGATCTCATTGCGGCAGCAAAACAAGCAAATGCATATGAATTCATTCAAGGATTCCCAGATCAGATGGAAACATTAGTAGGGGATAGGGGGATTCAATTGTCTGGAGGGCAAAAGCAACGCATTGCAATTGCTAGGGCAGTTCTTAAAAATCCAAAAATTTTAATTTTGGATGAAGCTACTTCCGCACTTGATTCAGAATCGGAGCGTTTAGTACAAGATGCGCTTGAGAAATTAATGGTAGGTAGAACATCTTTTGTAATTGCACACCGTTTGTCAACAATCAAAAATGCAGACAACATTCTTGTTTTGGAAAATGGAAAAATTGTGGAACAAGGAACACACGACGATTTAATTGCAAATCAAAGTGGAACTTATTATAAGCTCAATAATATTCAATTGAGTTAAATTTTAACCCAAATAAGCACGTAACATTTTACTGCGTGACGTATTTTTTAGTTTACGAATTCCTTTTTCTTTAATCTGACGAACACGTTCACGTGTTAAATCAAAACGCAAACCTATTTCAGCGAGTGTCATAGGAGGTGTTTTTTCTAAACCAAAATAAAGACGAATAACATCTGCTTCTCTGTGCTTTAAAGTACTTAGTGATCGCTCAATTTCACCTCGTAATGATTCAAGAATAAGATCGTGTTCAGGGTTATTGTTTTCAGCATTTTTTAAGACGTCATACATACTCGAACTGCTCTCATCCCCTTCTTTTAATGGAGCATCCATAGAGATATGCCTACCATTGTTTTCGATTGAATTTCGAATGTCTTTTGTAGAAATTTCCAGAGCATCAGCTAATTCATCAATTGTAGGAGCTCTACCTAAATTTTGTTCTAAACTCGAAAAGGCTTTATTCACTTTATTGATGATTCCAATTTTGTTTAAAGGCAAACGAACGATACGAGCTTGTTCAGCTAAAGCCTGTAAGATAGACTGTCGAATCCACCAAACAGCATAAGAAATAAATTTGAAACCTCTTGTTTCATCAAAACGCTGCGCAGCTTTAATTAATCCTAAATTTCCTTCATTGATCAAATCAGGTAGCGATAAACCTTGATTTTGATACTGTTTAGAAACAGAAACTACAAAACGCAAATTAGCTGTGGTCAACCGCTCTAAGGCAACTTTGTCACCATCTCTAATTTTTTTTGCTAATTCCGCTTCCTCTTCTGCCGTTATAAGATGAACTCTTCCAATTTCTTGTAAATACTTATCGAGTGATGCGGTTTCTCTGTTGGTAACCTGTTTTGTAATTTTTAGTTGTCTCATGCTGCTGTAAATTGTTGGTCTATACTATATTTGTAAACGTGTAAACTGTCAGAAAGGTTGGTAGCAAAACACATACCAATACTCAGAATTTCTTTATAATATAAGAAAAAAAAATCAATTTGTAAAGGTTTAAACGGTAAAACTTCTGTTAAAAAAACTGACTTGATGAAAGAACAAGTGAAAATCGACTTTATTCAAAAAAGTGAGATTCTGTCCATTATCCCTCTTTTAACAATCATTAGTCAAAATGATACTAAAGAAGTACTTGAAGAGCGAGTTTTAGAAATGTGTGAACAAAATTACAAATGTCTAGGAATTTACAAATCCCACGAACTCATTGGAATTTGTGGATTATGGTTTATGACAAGGCATTATGGTGGAAGAAGTATTGAGTTAGACCATGTTGTTTTGAAACCTGATTTTCAAGCGCTATGAATAGGCGAAATGTTGATTGATTGGCTGATAAGATACGCGAAAGAAACGGGGCGCTCAATCTTAGAATTAAATACCTATGTTGGGAATACAAGATCGCATAAATTTTATTACAATATGGACTTTGAAATAAAAGGCTATCACTTTGTTAATTTATTAAACAAACCTTAAATTTACAATCAATAAGTACCTGTTGTTGTAGACAGAATTTAAACTTCGGTTAGCCGATTAATTTTTTTTCAATGCTTTCGAAAAAAACAAAATATGCATTTCATGCTCTTATTTACTTAGGTAAACAAGAAGAAAGAGTTCCTGTATTGATTAGTGAAGTAGCCGACGAAACAAGTGTTCCAAAAAAGTTCCTTGAAAGTATTCTACTTGACCTTAAAAAAGCGGGGATTTTAAATAGTAAAATGGGAAAAGGTGGAGGATATTATTTGTTGAAAGATTCCGAAAAGGTATTACTTGCTGACGTAATACGAATGTTTAATGGGCCAATTGCTTTGCTCCCTTGTGCTAGTCTTAATTATTATGAACCATGTGATGAGTGTTCTGACGAATATACATGTGGATTAAATAAAATGATGGCAGAGGTTCGAGATGAAACATTGAAAGTGCTAGAAAACAAATCTCTTGCGGACATTATTCGTGCGGAAAAACCACTATTAAGTTAGTTTTAATTAACACTTGAAAGTGGCTTCAAAAAATTAAAACTTCGTTTTAAATTTAATAAACTGTTAATTTTTGACTAAAAAAGGAGTGTAATTTTGGTTTGAGAGAAGTTTTTTTGTAAAATTAATCTATAAAAACTATGGATTATATATATTTGCAAAAAAATGAAAGATGATATTTGATTTTCTTTTACATAAAAGAGGAGTAAGAAGGGGAGATTCGAATGCTAAATCGATTATAAAAACGATTAGCTGGAGAATAGTGGGAACCATTGATACAATGGTTATTGCTTATCTCTTGACAGGTGAAGTTGCAGTTGCGGCTAAGATAGGATCTGTAGAAGTTTTTACAAAGATGGTACTTTATTATTTACATGAGAGACTTTGGAATAAATTCATTTAAGATGATAGAACCAAATGAAATAAAAGAAAAATTGAGTGGAGCAACAGCTGTTGTTGCATTAGAGAAAAGTATAGAACATTCTGATAAGGTTGTTTTTTCTACTTCATTCGGAAAGGAAGATCAAGTTATTACGGATTTGATTGCTAAATCAAAATTAGCAATTCAAATTTTCACATTAGATACAGGACGACTGTTTGAAGAAACGTATGCTGTTTTTGATCGAACAGTAAAAAAGTACAATATAAAAATAGAAACATTCTACCCACAAGGAGATCGTGTTCAAAATCTTGTTTCAGAAAAAGGACCATATTCATTTTATGATTCGGTTGAAAATAGAAAAGAATGCTGTTCTATCCGTAAAATAGAACCACTGAAAAGAGCATTATTGGGCGCAGAAATCTGGATTACAGGTTTAAGAAAAGAACAATCTGCCAATAGAGGAAATATGGAGCAGGTTGAGTGGGATAGCGGCAATAACATTATTAAAATCCATCCTTTGTTCAACTGGACGAGCAACGAATTGGATGAATATATTGAAGAAAACAATGTTCCAGTAAACAGTTTACATAAAAAAGGATTCCCGAGCATAGGATGTAGTTCGTGCACACGAGCAATTGTTGAAAGTGAAGATGAGCGAGCAGGCAGATGGTGGTGGGAGAATTCTAAAAAAGAATGTGGATTACATCAATCAAAATAGAAAAGAATGGATTATTTAGATGAACTCGAAAACGAGTCGATTTACATCATGAGAGAGGTAGCGGCGCAATTTGAAAATCCTGTTCTCCTATTTTCGGGAGGAAAGGACTCTATTACTTTGGTACACTTAGCGGTTAAAGCTTTTTATCCTGCACCAGTGCCTTTTAGGCTCATGCACATTGACACAGGACACAATTTTCCTGAAACAATTGAATTTAGAGATGAACTTTGTAACAAATTAGGGCTTAATTTAATTGTGAGGTATGTTGAAGATTCGATCAAGAATAATAACATTAAAGAGGAAACGGGCAAATACGCAAGTCGAAATAAATTACAAACTGTTACTTTATTAGAAGGGATAGAAGAGTTTGGTTTTGATGCTTGTATTGGTGGAGCTCGTCGAGATGAAGAAAAGGCACGAGCGAAAGAGCGTATTTTTTCGGTAAGAGATGATTTTGGTCAGTGGGATGCTAGAAATCAACGTCCTGAACTTTTTGATGTTTTGAATGGAAAAATAAATAAAGGAGAAAACGTTCGTGTTTTCCCAATTTCTAATTGGACAGAACTAGACGTTTGGAACTATATTAAACGTGAAAAAATAGAAATACCTTCTGTGTATTTTGCACATCCAAGAAAAGTTTTTCTTAGAGATGGAATGATTTGGTCTGATTCAGATTTTATAAACAAAGATGAGAGTGAAGAAGTATTTGAAAAAGTAGTTCGATTCAGGACAGTTGGAGACATGACATGTACTGCAGCTGTAGATTCTACTGCGGAAGATTTAGATACAGTTATAGCAGAAATTGAAGCAGCTGAAATTTCAGAAAGAGGAGCAAGAATAGATGATAAACGTTCTGAGGCAGCAATGGAAGAACGAAAAGAAGCAGGTTATTTTTAATTAAGAAAGAAAGACATGAATATTATAAGATTATCAACGGCAGGAAGCGTAGATGACGGAAAAAGTACATTTATCGGTCGATTATTATACGACACAAAATCGCTTTCAAAAGATAAAATAGAAAGTATCGAGCGTGTTTCTGCAAACAGAGGAACAGGTGATATCGACCTTTCTTTAATTACAGATGGTCTGACAGCAGAGAGAGAACAAGGAATTACAATTGATGTCGCACATATTTATTTTTCTACTAAAAAAAGAAAATACATTATTGCAGATACACCAGGGCATGTAGAATACACACGTAATATGATTACTGGTGCTTCAAACGCTGAAGTATTTATGATTCTGATCGACGCTAGAAATGGAATTGTAGAGCAAACAAAGCGTCATTTGTTTATTGCTTCTTTGATGGAAATCAAAGAAATTGTATTCATTATTAATAAAATGGACTTGGTCGATTTTAGCGAAGACAAATACAATGATATTTTAAAAGAGTTGGAGGTTTTACAAGAAAAGTTTAATCTGAATGATCGTAACCTCAATTATTTTCCAATTTCCGCGAAATTAGGAGATAATGTTGCAAAAAAATCTGAAAACACACCTTGGTATAAAGGTACTGCGGTATTGGATTATCTTGAAAGTATTGAAACAGACAATGGAGAAAATGATCAATTTCGATTTAATGTCCAATATGTCATTCGCCCGCATTCTGATGAATTTCACGATTTTAGAGGCTATGCTGGGAAAGTTGTAAGTGGAGCAGTAGAAATTGGAGATGAGGTGGTCGTTCAATCTTCTGGACAAAGCTCAAAAATAAAGACAATTCACCGTTATAAAGATCAACTTTTAAGAGCAAAAAAAGGAGATTCAATTGTGATCGAATTAGAAAAAGATATTGATATTTCTAGAGGAGATTTATTGACTTTACCAAAGAATAAGCTAGTTGGAGAAAAGCAAATTCAATCTCGTTTATGTTGGCTAAATACAACAAAATTAAATCCGAATCAAAAATATATACTCAAACAAGGTGCGTTCAGCACACAAATAAAAATTGGGGAAGTACGTTCTCAGTTAAAGTTTGAATCATTGAGTTTTGAAAATAATCCTGAAGATGTAAATGTTAATTCAATCAATGAGGTTGCAATTAGAAGTGCTTCACCTTTATTCATGGATAATTATTCAGAAAATCAAGGGAATGGTTATTTTATCTTGGTTGATCCAATTTCGAATGCTACAGTAGCAGTCGGGTTTAAATCGTAATAGCATACAATTAGATTTAATGTTAAAACCATCAGTTTATAGCTGATGGTTTTTTATTGTAATATATAGGACTTAACATTTTGGTAATCTAGTGGCAAGGATATTTTTTAATACATTTGATATGTTTAATGAAAATACAAGTATGAAGAGTTTATTCGCGTTAGGAAGTTTTTTATTAGTAACGCTTGCTATAAAAGCACAATGTGAACCTATAGCGGTTTGTGAAAATATTACACTTGGATTGAATGATTCTGGAGAAGGAACAATTCTTGACACCGATTTGGATGGAGGTTCTGAGTTAACTTGCGGTACAGGCCCGCTTTCTTTTTCTGCTTCTCAAACTGTTTTTGATTGCGAAGATATTTTTTCTGGACCTATTCCCCCAAGTTTAATTATCAGTGGTGCTTATGATGGACCGCTTCCAGGAGGACTCCCAAAAGGTATCGAATTGTATGTTGTCAATGATATTTCTGATTTAAGTATATATGGCTTAGGTTCAGCAAATAATGGAGGAGGAACGGATGGACAAGAGTTTACTTTTCCCGCAGTTTCTGCTACAACTGGATCGTATATTTATGTAGCATCTGATTCCGTTCGTTTTGAAGAATGGTTTGATTTTTTTCCCAATTATACGGCAGGTGCAATGGTTATTAATGGGGATGATGCTATTGAATTGTTTAAAGATGGAGAAGTTTCAGATGTATTTGGAGAGATTGATATGGATGGTACAGGAACACTATGGGAATACTTAGATGGCTGGGCTTATCGCGTTTCAAATACAGGTCCTGATGGAGATATATTTGATATTGATAATTGGATGTTTAGCGGGACAAATGTTTTTGATGGAGAATTGACAAATGCAACAGCTGCAACACCAATTCCTATAGGAACATTTACTACTGCTCCAACAATAGGTGTTCCAGTAACATTAACTGTAACTGATGCCGATATGAATACAGCTGAGTGTATAGCAAATGTGTTTTTGATAGATACTTTAGCTCCAGTTATGTCTTGTATAGGAGAAGAAGTTTCGACTTTTTCTTTGGATGAAACAGGAAGCTTTACATTAGCTATTTCAGATGTTGATGATGGTACAGTTGATGGTTGTGAGATTAGTGAAATGTCTCTTTCTAAAACTGATTTTACATGTGCAGATGCTGGACTAAATGAAATTTTCCTTTTTGCTACAGATGTTAATGGAAATGTTGATTCTTGTAAAACAACAATTATCATTGATGATTCAGAAGTTATTGGTGTTTCCTTAGAAAGTTTTGAAAACATCAGTTGTTTTGGAGAGGGAGATGGTAGTGTTGATATTAGTACTTTAGGAGGAACAGGAATGCTTTCGTATGATTGGGATGATGAGTCTGGTGATTTTGCAACTACAGAAAATTTAGAAGATTTGGAAGAAGGAACATACACACTTACCGTAACAGATGAAGTTGGATGTTCGAGTAAATTAGAAGTTTTAATTAACGAACCGAATGAAATTGACATTTCTGGAGTCATAACAGATGCAATGTGTAGCGGGGTAGAAGAAGGAGAGATTGATATAACAGTTACTGGGGGGACAGGTGATTATACATATGATTGGGATGATGAATCAGGAGACTTTGCAACAACGGAAGACTTGACGGATTTGTTTACAGGAACCTATACGATTTTAGTCACGGATGAAAATGGATGTGAAGAAGAAAGAGACTTTATCATTGAAAACGAAAACCCGATTGATTTAACAATATTGCCAACCGAACCAGGGGGAGGATTAATTGCACAACAAGATAGTGCAGACTACCAATGGCTTACTTGTCCAGGTTTAACACCAATTGATGGGGCTACAGAACAAACGTTTATTCCGACGGAAGGAGGCGAATATGCCGTTATGATTATAAATGATTCAGGTTGTGTTGAAACTTCGGAATGTATTCCTTTTGGATTTGATGCAATTGATGAACTTGAAGGTATTGAAGTCACAATTTATCCAAATCCATCTAATGGATTGGTTAACCTAACATTCTCTACATTAAACCTGACAGATTTGACAATTGTTGTAAGAGACATTAAAGGAAGTGTCTTGTTGAAAAGAAAAGCATTAAATACATCAGAGGAACTTGATTTACAAGCCCTTGAAAATGGTGTATATTTTATTCAAATAAAAACGTTGACAGCAAATATTACCCGAAAAATTACGATTAATAAGTAAAATGGAAAATCCCCTTCTCTAACAGAAGGGGATTTTGATTTTATAATCCCATAAATTTCATGTTTCGATTGAAATAACTGGTATATGTATCTAGTTCCTCTTCCATAGGGTCAATCAAATTGAGTTCATTTTCATTCATATCTCCTCGTAACCTACCTGTTTGAACGCCTAAATCAGAAGCAATACCTTTTAATACAGTCAAACGCTCTCGATCATCTGGAAGTTCTAATTCACGTGCTTCATCATAGACAACTTTTAAACGATCCTTAACGACTCTAAAACCAGTTACTTTAGAATCGGATAATCCATTTTCAGCGTCATTTCTATTGGTGAACCCGCGAACAACATTCCAACTATTGTCCATTTTTTCTTTTAATGCCCTTGATTTATCTCTTAGTGGAGCAGCAAGTGTATCAAAATTTATTCCATCCCAATGGCCCGTTGCTGCCCTATGAGCAGCAAGCATATGTGAACCTGAAGGGAAAAATTCTTTGTCACTATTCAATATTCGGTAATGTGTATCACATATTTCGTTTGCGTAGGCTTCAAACTCTCTATAATCGCTATCATCTGCAGCTTCACCTCTTGCATTTTGCCCTGCATGAATGGCTTCGTGTGCAATGGTTGCAGCAAGATTCCCAAATTCCATTGTACTTGCCCAACGTTGCATTACTGAGCGTTTTATATAAATTCGAGGAGGATCATGTGCAGTTGCCCCTGGAAGGGTTAAGCCTAGTCCACCACCTCTAGGAACTTGATCTGCAGCTACTACATCTGTCCATTTAGCAACAGAAGATATTACACCACCATTTAAATTAATTCCCATCATTCCAACAATAAACCTTAGTGCCACATCAAAATTTCCTGCTCGTATTAAAGCTAAGGCTTGTTGAACCTGTATTTGCCTATACCTAGCTAAGAGGGGTTCATGTTCGATTAAAATTGCTTCAGCCCTTATTCTATGTTCTTCATTAACACTTGTATCGTCAATCACATTTCTTAACAGCCCAATTGGTGTATTCATTATATCAGTACCAAATCGCTCAACAAAGTAATCCACTAGCTGAGTTGTGTTACCTATTACTGAATGATTTTTTTCGTTGCCAGACTGAAAAGGATTGATTTGTTGCTGAATTGTCGATAACGAAGAAGCTGAAATACTTAAAACGTTATAATTTTTTTGAAATGGAGCATGTTTAGTTGCTGAATTGTGATTTGCTATATGCTGTAATTGAGTAATTCTATTCTTTTGCTGTCTATTGTCAAAAAACGAATTTTGAGGCAAAATTCTCTCTGAAATAGTTGGTGCAATCTCATTGGTTACATCACTTTCATTTTTTTCTATTCTATGAATGTTCTCTTGCATATCGAGGCTAGAATTTCCTTAAAATCATTTTAAGGAAATAGTATGGGTTAATATTCTTTTAAAGTAATAAAAAAAGCTAAGTAAATCTCTTTATACTTATAAATAAGGTGGTTAAGAAAATTTTGATGCAATCAAAATGGATTTTTTGTAAACATTAAAAACAGATTTGATCATAAAAAAGCATTATTCATTATGAATAATGCTTTTTATAATATTGGTCGTTAAATCTTACCTCAATAACACATCTATGTATTGTTGCTCAGCCCCACGCATAACGCCCAATTTTATTTGATCTCCTGGTTTATGAATTGCAAGTTCGGCTTGCAATTGAGAAACAGAATTTACACGTTTGTTTTCAACCGAAAGAATAACATCATTTAATTTAAGATCTGAAACAGCAGCATTTCCGCCTTCTAAAATTCCTGTAATCAAAATCCCTTCAGTTGTTCTTAAATGATTGTAATCTGCAATTTCTGAGTTGTTTCGCATAATGTTAATTCCCAATTGAACACGTTTTACTTCACCATATTCAATTAAATCACGTGTAACTTTTTTTACAATGTTAGAAGGTATTGCAAATGAATATCCTGTGTAAAATCCCGTTCCAGAAGCAATTGCTGTATTTATTCCTACCAAATCTCCTTTTTGATTAACTAAGGCACCGCCACTATTCCCAGAATTTACGGCAGCATCTGTCTGAATAAATGATTCTACTGGAAAAACATTTTCTTCAGGGTTATAATTAGAAGTTAATAAGTCGATATTTCTATTTTTAGCGCTAACTATCCCTGCAGTAATTGTTGTCTGGAGGTTCAAAGGGTTTCCGATTGCCAAAACCCATTCCCCTAACCTTAATTCGTCAGAGTTTGCAAATTCTAAATAGGGAAGTTTATGTTGATCGATCTTAATAACGGCCAAATCAGTAGAAGGATCAGTTCCAATTAAGTCTGCTTCGTATTTATTGCCATCAATTGAAATAGTTATTTTTTCAGCATCTTGAACAACATGATTATTTGTTACGATATATCCTTCGGGAGATACAATTACTCCAGATCCAGAAGCCATTCCTCTTCTTTTTCTTGTCTTATATGCTTCTTCACCATAGAATAAACGCATAAAAGGATCATAAGTAATTTCTTCATGAATAAATTCAGTTGTAATGTGAACAACAGTTTCTACTCCTTTTTCTGAAGCGGGAGTTAGATTAGCATATAGTGCACAATCGGCATCCGTATTTGCATGATCTTCGGCAAGTGAAACAGGTTGCGCTATATTATTTGCGTTCTCAAACTTAACATTTGCATTTTCGCCTTTTGAACTATTATTTTCATTAAATGAAATTACAACCAAAGCGCCAGTAAGGCAGCCAATAAAAGATGTTGTAATTAGTTTTAAAAATGTGCTCTTCATATCCTTCAAATTTAGTTTAACATTCCTTTCTACTTTATTAGAACGATTGAAGAATGAAAAGTTTCAGAATTGTATTTTAAAAAATGTTAAAAAGATAAAATAAGGTCTGGCATAAAAAAAACACGTGACTTTAATCACGTGTTTTTGATTGGTGTATTTTGGTTTGTTTATTCTTCTCTGAGAATTTTATCACGTTCTCTTCGGTTAATTCGATCCAATAAAATATTTGAGTACCCTTGCGATTCCTTAATGTTATAATCAGAGAATGCTTTTTGTGACATTTCTAAAGCTTTATCTACATCCCCAATAATTTCATAATATATAGCCATATTGTGATGAGATCTACCGGCTACTTTTCGCTTTGAATTATTCAATCCTTTTTCCCACATTTCAGCTGCACCTTCCCAGTTTCCTACTTCAGCTCGACGATTTGCAATTTTCAAGTTGTTGCTTCCCTTGTTAAAATAAGTTCTATTTACTCTAAATTGTTGTGGATCAACACGACCACCGTAAAAATGACCAATTCGATTACTGGTGTTCTCTACAGCATCTCCACGATTTAAAAGAGCTGCTGCTGCTGCAATAGGGTTAATTCCTCCGCCCGAATTTCTAAGTCGATCGCGAACAAAAAACTCATCCAAAATAAGTCGTTTCGCTGGATCGTAAATTCGCCATCCTGTTCTAATATTTGTCGTTACAGTAGCTCTATGTGTTGGAATGTTAACTGAGCCAAGAGGAGTATTTCGAGTAGAAGTTCCAGTAGAATAATTAATGTCCGTATCTGTATCATATACTTCTAGAACAATCAAAAAATCTAAATCTTGTTCTGCACATAAACGATCTACTTCGCTCCATTCAATTGCAGTTGGAAAAGCATTTAATCCACCTCCTTTTACTTTCATACTATCTAGTATTACAAGATGTTCAAAACGTGATTTTCTACTCAATTCATCATGTGCTCCTTGAATAGCAGCTAATGAGCCACGTTCATCCAAGTTCCCTTCGAGCGTCAGTCCTTTATCAAGTACTTCAAGCACTCTTCCAAGGCCTTCTTCTGGAAAAGTTCGATTAATAAATCCTCCACGTTTATATTGATTACTCAAGTTGACTGCAGGAGGTTCATTAACAGTTAAAAATACTGCTTGTTTACAAGATGAAACAAGAAAACTAAGTAAGGCTAAAATTAAAAGGTAATTGTTTTTCATGTTTTTGCGTTTAATTGGTTAATCGGATAAGTCATAATGCTTTGTTTCCGAATTTGAAAAGTGGTTTGCAAAATTGATGCCTAAATCTTTTAGAGGCTTAATATTTGATAAATATGTTAAAATAAAAACGGTTAATTATTTAATTGTTATAGATTGGTTAATTATTTCATAAATAGCTTCAATTGGAATATCTTCTTCTGGATTGATTCGCATTATTTTCGAAGATGTTCTATTTCCTTTTTCCAGCAAATGATGGTCAATTCGATTTTCTGGATAAAATGCAATGTATGGAAGTGAAGTTTTCTGCTCAATCCAGACGTAGGAGATTAGTTTATCTTTAAAAAAGAAACAAGGGAGTCTATAATACCAACGTTCTGAAATCGATTCATCATAGGCAAGTATCATTTCGCGTATCGAAAGAAGACATCCTGCAATTGGTTCTTTTTGTTCAAAGTAAAATTGGTTCAGTTTTGTCATCTCGTTTCTTAAAGATTGATATAAAATTAAAAAATCCCTCTAACTAATCTAGTTGAGGGATTTTTTTAATTAATATGAGAATTTAAATTACTCTGCAGGTTTAGCTTCTGGCTTTGGAAGTAAAACTTTACGTGATAATTTATATTTCTTTGTTTTTGGATCTTGAGAAATAACTTTAAACTTTAAAACATCTCCTTCTTTTACAACATCTTCAACTTTTTCAAGCCTTCGGTGCTCTAGTTCAGAAATATGAATTAAACCATCAGTACCAGGTAAAATTTCAACAAAACAACCATAAGATTGAATTGATTTAACTTTTCCTTCATATTCTTGTCCAACTTCAACTGTAGGAGGGAAAGCAATTAGTTTAATGCGTTTTAATGCATTTTCCATGTCTTCTCCATTGGTTGCAACAATTTGAACACTTCCTTCACCATTTTCATTTTCTTCAATGGTAATGGTTGTATTTGTTTCTTTTTGCATTTCCTGAATGATTTTTCCACCAGGTCCTATAATTGCACCGATACATTCATTTGGAACGATTAATCCTTCAATTCTAGGGGCATTTTGTTTCATTTCTGAACGTGGTGCATCTAATGTTTTTAAGATTTCATTCAAAATATGTAAACGACCTGCTTTAGCTTGTTCTAATGCTTGCGTTAACACTTCGTAAGATAAACCATCAACTTTAATGTCCATTTGACAAGCTGTAATTCCATCAGCAGTTCCAGTTACTTTAAAATCCATATCACCTAAGTGATCTTCATCTCCTAAAATATCTGAAAGCACACAAAACTTTCCATCTGTACCAGAAATTAATCCCATTGCAATTCCCGAAACAGGTTTCTTCATTTGAATTCCCCCATCCATTAATGCTAATGTACCAGCACAAACAGTTGCCATTGAAGACGAACCATTTGATTCAAGGATGTCAGAAACTAATCGAATTGTGTATGGATTATCTTCTCCTGAAGGAAGCATGTTTTTTAAGGCTCTTAGCGCAAGGTTACCATGCCCAATTTCTCTACGAGAAACGCCTCTAATAGGCCGTGCTTCACCTGTAGAAAATGGAGGAAAATTATAATGGAGTAAAAATTTCTCAAAACGTTTATCAGCCATTGTGTCAATCATTTGTTCATCCAATTTCCCACCTAGGGTCAATGTCGTTAATGATTGTGTTTCCCCTCTTGTAAATACAGCAGAACCATGTGCTGAAGGAATATAATCAACTTCTGACCAGATAGGTCTAATTTCGTCCATTTTTCTTCCATCTAAACGAATGCTTTGATCTAACATTACACTTCGAACAGCTTCTTTCATAGCCGCTTTATAATAAACGCCAATAAAAGATTGTTCAGCTTCTAATTCTTCTTCAGAAAGTGAAGCAATATACTCTTCTTTAATTTCTCCGAATAATTGTCCTCTTTTTGCTTTATCTGCTAAACCTTGTGCTGCTACAGCTTTACATTTTTCAAATACAGCATTATGGATTTTTTTTCTAATCGCATCATCATGCACTTCATGAGAATATTCTCTTTTCGTTTGTGATTTCGGTACTTCAGCAGCAAGTTGTACTTGGAACTCGCATTGTTTCTGAATAGCGACGTGTGCTACTTTAATAATTTCTACAAGTTCAGCTTCTGAAATTTCGTGCATTTCACCTTCAACCATAACAATATTATCTGCTGTTCCAGCAATGATAACATCAACATCTGATTGAGCAAATTCTTCAAAAGTAGGGTTCACTATCCATTCTCCATCTATTCTACCAATTCTAACTTCTGACATTGGTCCGTTAAAAGGAAGGTCAGAAACAGCAATAGCAGCAGAAGCAGCGAATCCAGCTAAAGAATCAGGCATATTAATACCATCAAAAGAAATTAGCTGCATCATTAATTGTGTATCTGCATGGTAATCATCTGGAAAAAGTGGGCGAAGTGCTCTATCCACTAATCGCATTACAAGAATTTCATCATCAGAAGGTCTTGCTTCTCTTTTTAAGTAACCACCAGGAATTTTTCCTCCTGCAGAAAATTTTTCTCTATAGTCTACCGTAAGTGGTAAGAAATCGACGCCTTCTTTTGCCTCTTTGTTTGAAACAACTGTAGAAAGAATCATTGTTCCTCCACATCTTACTACAACTGATCCGTCAGCCTGCTTTGCCAATTTTCCTGTCTCTACAGAAATCTCTCTTCCATTTCCGGCATCAATTGTTTTGTTTATTACATTCATAATTGTGTGTTTTTCAAAACGGGGGCTTCTTTTATCCCGTTTCATTGTTTATTTGTTTTATAAAATCTTTAAGTCTTGTTAATGATAAATTTACTATTAACAAAAAGAGCAATTAAAACCTTAATTTTAATTGCTCTCAGTATTCAATATTTTAAGTATGTTAAAGCTATTATCTTCTTAGTTTTAATTCTTTAACAATTGCTCTGTATCGTTCTATATCTTTACTTTTAAGGTAATCTAATAAACTTCTTCTTTTACCTACTAAAAGTTGTAACGAACGTTGCGTTCCAAAATCTTTACGATTATCTTTTAAGTGTTCTGTTAAATGCGCAATTCTATATGTGAAAAGTGCGATTTGTCCTTCAGCGCTTCCAGTATCCTTCTCGTCTTTACCGTGCTTTTTGAAGATTTCTTGTTTTTTCTCTGATGATAAATACATGCCAATATTAATTTTAATGATTCTTATGTAATTTGGGGGCAAAGATAACACTAATTTCGAAACAGGTTCTTTTTTAGCATTAAAAATGAATCAATCTTTAAATTACTCCTTTTCAGCTAATTTATACTCTAACATGCCAAACAATTGAGTTAACTTATCTTTTAAGTCTTTACGATCAACAATTAAATCAAGAAAACCGTGCTCAAGTAGAAATTCAGAACGTTGAAATCCTTCTGGTAAATCTCTTCCTGTTGTCTCTTTTACAATTCTAGGTCCAGCAAATCCGATTAACGCATTTGGTTCGGCAATATTAATGTCTCCCAGCATTGCAAAAGAAGCTGTAACTCCTCCTGTTGTTGGATCTGTTAGTAAAGAAATATATGGAAGTTTTGCTTCTGAAAGTTGATTTAACTTTGCGGATGTTTTAGCCATTTGCATTAAGGATAAACCTGCTTCCATCATTCGAGCTCCTCCAGATTTTGAAATAATCATAAAGGGAGCTTTAAGCTCCATAGCTTTGTCAATTGCGCGTGCAATTTTTTCACCAACAACAGATCCCATAGAACCTCCAATGAAATTAAAATCCATAGCAGCAATAACTACAGTTTTGTCATTTATTTTTCCGTGAGCAACTTTTATTGCGTCTTTGTTGCCCGTTTTTTCTTGGATACTTTTTATACGGTCAGTATATTTTTTCGTATCCTCAAAAGATAAAGGGTCTCCCGAACTTAAGCTGCGCGCAAATTCAGTTCCTTTTTTATTGTCAAATAATATTTCAAAGTAATCTGAAGAACCAATGCGTTCATGATGATTACAATTTTTACAAAGAAATAATGCCGCTTTATGATCTTCTGAAGTAATAACAGCTTTACATTTTGGGCATTTATACCACAATCCCTCTGGGGTTTCTTTCTTATCTGCAGTAGAGGTTGAAATTCCTTCTTTTTTTCTAGTAAACCATCCCATAGTATCGAATAATTATAATTAAGCGTTTATTTTAAGCAATTGTTATTGATGGATCCAAATAAACATCTTGAATAGCGTTCAACAATTCAATTCCTTCACTCATTTCTTTTTGAAAAGCTTTTCTTCCTGAAATCAAACCATGTCCAGCGGCTCTTTTATTAATTACAGCAGTTCTTATTGCTTCTTGAAGATCACTTGCGCCATCACCAAGAGAAGCCCCTCCAGAATTAATCAATCCGTTTCTTCCCATATAGCAGTTGGCAACCATATAACGACATAAGTCAATTGGGTTGTCTGATGTTAATTCGGAATATACTTTATTATGTGTTTTACCAAAATTTATTGCTGGGTACCCTCCATTTAAGGTAGGTAATTTTTGTTTAATAATGTCTGCTTGAATTGTAACTCCTAAATGAGTTGCTTGAGAAGCAATATCAGTAGCAGTGTGATAATCTGTTCCATCTTTCTTAAAATCAGAGTTTCTCAGATAGCACCATAATATCGTTGCCATTCCTAATTCATGCGCTCTTTCAAAAGCTTGTGCAATCTCAATAATTTGTCTTTCAGATTCTTCAGATCCAAAATAAATTGTTGCACCTACAGCTGTCGCACCAATATTCCATGCTTCTTCAACAGAACCAAATTCAATTTGATTGAAAGTATTTGGATATGACAAAAATTCATTGTGATTTAACTTAACAATAAAAGGAATTTTGTGTGCATATTTTCTAGAACATGCTGCTAAAACACCATATGTTGAAGCAACTCCATTACAACCACCTTCAACTGCCAGTTTAACAATGTTTTCTGGATCAAAATAAATAGGGTTAGGAGCGAAAGAAGCTCCTGCAGAATGCTCGATTCCTTGATCTACAGGTAGAATAGAAACATATCCACTTCCAGCAAGTCTTCCATGATTATAAAGTGCTTCTAGACTTCTCATTACCTGAGGGTTTCTATTTGTTGGTCCAAACGAACGTTCTACAAAATCAGCTCCTGGTAAGTGAAGTAAATTCTTTGAAATTGTTTTACACTCGTGTTGTAAGAGAGCTTCTCCCTCTTTACCCAACAATTCGACAACTTTATTCGCAGCCATTTCTAAATTTTTTAATTTTTATTGAACGCGCAAAATTAAAAAAACTTTCCAGTTAATACACTATATTTTGCGTCCATTTTATAGGTGGGAACTTAATTAAAGATGAACGTTTTCAAGTTAAATTAAACTTTTTCGCGTTCAAGTTTTCTTTTTTTATCAATGATGTCAAGCGCTAATTCGAGTTGTGTAGTACGACTTAAGTCAGAATTGTCGATTTCTATTGCATCATTCGCTTTTGATAATGGGCTAATTTCTCGGTTCACATCAATATAATCACGTCTTTGAAGGAGCTCAGAAACTTCTTCAAGACTGATGTTTTCACCTTTATCTCGTAATTCAAGTAATCTTCTTTCTGCACGAATACGATTTGATGCAGTCATAAATAATTTTACTTCTGCATTAGGAAAGACAACGGTACCAATATCTCTCCCATCCATAACAACCCCTCCTTCTTTCCCCATTTCTTGTTGAATGTTAACTAACTTTTCTCGAACTTCCTTAATTGCACTAATAATACTTACCTGCCTAGAAATTTTCGAACTTCGAATTTCTTTTTCAACATTTAATCCATTTAAAAACGTTTCTGAACGTTGATTTCTAGCATCAAAACGAAATGAAATATTAATGGACTTTAATTCATTTAACACAAGTTCTTCAATATATGCGCCATCCTTAAGAATACCTTTATTAAGCATATGGAGTGTGACAGCTCTGTACATTGCACCACTATCAGCATATATATAATTTAAAGCTTGTGCAATTTCTTTTGCTAAAGTGCTTTTACCACAAGAAGAATAACCGTCTATTGCTATTGTTAAATTTCCCACAATACAAAGGTATGAAAACTAGGTGATTTATGAAACTTAAACTTCTTTTGGATTATAGATTAAGTTCGAATGAGTAACATGTTCCATTTTCAGTGGAGAGGTTATATGTTCCATTCATTTGCTCAACCAGGGTTTCGATTAATTCAGCTCCAAAAGAATCTTGTTGGTCTGGTGTCTTCCAAAAACCATTATCCGAATACTCTAATAATAGTGAATGATCACTGTTCTTTTTTAGTTTGATTGTAATTTTTCCATATTCCATTTTATCAAAACCATGTTTTATAGAATTTGAAATTAACTCATTAAATAAGAGTGCTATTGGTATTATTGTGTCTATTTTTACATGCTCAATTTCAATTTGAAACTCATTCTTTACAATCGTATTTGTGGCATAAGAAGCAATTATATTTTGGCTTAAATTTTCTAAATAAGATTTAAGATTGATTTCATCTAAATCCTCAGACTGATACATCTTGTTATGAATAAGAGCCATTGCGGCAATTCGATCTGTTGCTTCTTTAAAGTGTTGTGTTGTTTCTGTATCTCCTATGTCTCTTGCTTGAAGTCTTAAAAGACTTGTAATGACCTGTAAATTATTTTTTACCCTATGATGAATTTCTTTCAGCATGGCTGTTTTTTGATCGTTTTGTTTTTTGATCAGTTGATTTTTTTCTTTTAATTCATTTGCAAGTGCTTTGTAACCATCTACGGCAAGCCTGTTACGATTCAAAAACTGATTGATTAAAAATGCGATAATGATACCGCATCCTGCGGCATTCAAACTTATTGCATATATTTCATAGGGAGATAATGTGTTGACATTTTCTAAGTTAATGTTTAATTGGAAAAAAAGGTAATAGATAATTGCTGTGAATCCAATTGATAAAAATAAGAATCCCCATTTTTTACCTAATGTAAAGTAGGCAAATAAAATTACAATCATAATCCAAAGTGTATCGACAAAATGATACGCATCAGGAACACCAATAAGTGTGACTGAAGAGAGAAAAATACCTGAAAAAGAAAAAGCAGTCGCAACCATTCTGAATTGGCGAGTGACATATAAAATTATAGTGAAAATCAATATAAAAATCAATCCAATTAATGTTGGAATAAAGGCAGGTTGATCCAATATATATGCAACAATTCCTAATGGTATAAGTACGATTCCTAAAAATAAATTGATCCTAAAAGTAAGGTCAAATCGAGAATTATCAAATGGATCCTTATACGTGCTTTCTGGTGTTAATTTCATTAACAAGTTTTATGGCAAATTTCTAATAGCAGGGTGAAAAGAGATACGTATTAACTGAGATTATTGTTACATTCTAATCAATCTTCTCTCTGGAATTGTTTATTTTCGCTTTGAGAATGGAAAAAACATTTGAAAATAAGATTGTTTGGGTTATTGGAGCTTCTTCAGGAATAGGAGAGGAGATTGCAAAACAGATAAATAAACGTGGTGGATTTGTAATTCTTTCAGCAAGAAATGAAGCAAAACTAGATGTTGTTAAAGCACAGTTAGCTAATTCTGATGATGCATGTATTCTTCCGTTGGACTTGGAAGATCAGGAAGTATTTCAAAGTAAAGCGGAGACCCTTGTAGAAAAATTTGGAAAAATTGACTATTTGTTCAACAATGGAGGTTTGAGTCAACGAGGGGAAGTATATGAAACACCGTTAGAGGTGGATCGAAGAATTATGGAAATTAACTATTTTGGAAACATTGCACTAACAAAAGCTGTTTTGCCATATATGCGAGACAAAAAACAAGGGCATATAGTTGTTATATCCAGTATTGCCGGGAAGTTTGGTTTTTATTTGAGGTCGGCTTATGCTGCTTCTAAACATGCTTTGCAAGGTTTTTATGAGAGTTTACTCTTAGAAGAAGCGCATAACAATATCAATGTAACCATTGCTTTTCCAGGGAAAATTAATACCGAAATTTCAAAATCAGCTTTAAATGCATCAGGAAAAAAGCATGGTAAAATGGATCATAATCAAGAAACGGGAATGTCTGTTGAAGAATGTGTTCAGATTTTATTGAAGGCAGTTTTAAAGAAGAAAAAATCAATTTTAATTGGAAATAAAGAAATTTGGGCGGTCCATATTAAACGCTTTTTTCCACGTCTTTTTTGGAAAATTATAAAAAAACAAAACGCAACTTAAATTTCAGTTGCTTTATTATAGCGTATGGAAAAAGAACCCGGTCTATTTTACAAACAACAATTCAATCGCTGTCAACTAGAAATAAAAACCATAAAAAGAGAATTGTTTTGGTTAGGAATGCTACGTTTAAGTGTATTTTTTGTGACAATTGGAGCAATATACTTTTTAGCAGATAAAATTAATTTAGCAGTTATAACAGGGATAGCAGGATTAGCTTTATTCTTGTTTTTAGTTTCAAGAAATACAGATTTCAAACTTAAAAAGAAGAAACAAGAGAAATTAGCGGAGTTAAATGAGTTAGAAATGAATGTTCTAAAAGGAAACTTAGAGAACCTTCCAAGTGGAACAGCATATGTTTCTGAAAATCACTTTTATAATCAAGACATTGATCTTTTTGGAATTGGATCTATTTTCCAATACATTAATAGAACAAGCATTAAGAAAGGAGAAGAACATTTGGCTTTTTTGTTAAATTCGAATGGGACAAATCGTATTTCGGAAAAACAAGAAGCAATTAAAGAACTTAGTATTTTGAATGAATGGCGGCAAAATTTTCAAATAACTTCCGCTTTGATTAATACTAAAATTGAAAGTAGTCAAATTGTAAGTTGGTTATCAAGTTATACAAACGGGATTCCAAATTTTTTCAATATTTTCACGATTGTTTTTTCTTCTATTTCTGTGCTGTTATTTATCAGTTACGGACTATCCCTTATTTCCGATTCACTAATTATAACTTGGTTTTTTATTGGGCTGGGTATTTCTGGAATTTATTTTAAGCGCGTCTCAAAATTGTATAAATCTTCTGGAAAGATGATGGATACCTTTAGGCAATATGCAGAATTGTTAGAAGAAATTGAAAACTGCAAATTTGAAGCTTCTTTATTGAAAGAACAACAGCAAAAAATCCAATTGGAAAAAAGTAGGGCCTCTGTAATTTTAAAGCAATTATCAAAAGAATTGAACAGCTTAGATCAGCGAAACAATTTTCTTTTTGCTTTTATAGCAAACGGGTTTTTTTTATGGGATTTGCGCTATTCTTGTCGTATTGAAAAGTGGATTAAAGATTATAAGAAAGTAGTTCATAATTGGTTTGATGCAATCGAATTTTTTGATGCTTATAATTCATTGGGTAATTATGCTTTTAATTATCCAAATCATGTCTTTCCGACTTTAACTTCGAATCAAAATGAAATTTTGAAATCCAAAGATTTAGGACATCCGTTGTTAAAAGATAGTCAAAGAGTTACAAATGATTTCGAAATTAAAAAAGAAGACTTTATTATCATTACTGGTGCAAATATGGCCGGTAAGAGTACATTTTTAAGAACAGTTGCCTTGAATATTGTTCTAGCCAATATAGGGCTTCCTGTTTGTGCAAAAACATTTGTTTATTCACCAATTAAATTGATCTCGAGTATGCGTACCAGTGACTCGCTGCAAAATGATGAATCATATTTCTTTTCAGAATTAAAACGACTTAAATTTATTATTGATCAATTAAAACAAGAAACGTACTTTGTGATTTTGGATGAAATCCTTAAGGGTACAAATAGTAAAGATAAAGCAGAAGGCTCTAAAAAATTTGTAGAAAAACTGGTTAAAACAAATTCAACGGGAATTATTGCAACGCATGATTTAAGTCTTTGTGAATTGTCCGAAAGTATCTCAAAAGTAGCGAATCGTTACTTTGATGCAGAAATTGTAAATGACGAGTTGTTTTTTGACTATAAGTTTAAAAACGGAATTTGTAAAAATATGAATGCTTCTTTTCTGTTAAAGAAAATGGAGATCGTATAATTAAGATTAAGGCAAAAAGAAAAGGCTTTCACCATAAGTGAAAGCCTTTTTCCAATTTTGATTTGATTGATTCTTATTTTTTTACAATTTGAATCGTCTTTTCGATATTTTCATTGAACACATGAATCATATAGATTCCATTTTCTTGATTATTCAAATCAATCTGCGTGTTTTGACTCGAAACATTAAATTCTGATACAATTGCACGACCTGTAATATCAATTACTTTATAATTAAACGCTGTGTTGATATTATTTATATTTAATGAAACAAGTCCAGTAGTTGGGTTAGGGTAAACGCTAATTTCAGTTGTGTTTTCTTCATCAATTGACAAGAAATCACAATCTGTAACTTCAACCGTAACATCTGTAGTTACATCATCACAAGCAGGGTTTGATGCAGTATACGTAAATGTAAAAGTACCAGCCTCACTTCCTGCATTTGTAGATGAGTTACTAAGTTCATTTCCATCTTGATCTATCCATGTTCCACCTAAGTCAACAGTTCCAGAAAGTCCTGACAATAAATCAAATGGTTGATTTTGACAAACTGTAATTGTTCCATCTGTTCCTGCATTTGGTGTATCAAAAACATTTACAATAGAAATTACTGTATCATTTGCACAACCAGCCTGAATAACATATTCTAGTTCATATGCTCCAACAGGTAGTGTCGTAAAATCTAAAATTATGCTATCCAAAAGGAATGGATTTGCTTCAAAATTCCAATTTCCGACAGTCGTACTTACAGGAGTAATTGTTGAATCTAAATCAACTTCACCGTCAGCTCTACAAACATCTGTCGTTTCATCAGGGCCAGCATTAGGAACACATTCAACAATACAAATATCATCAAGAAATAATCTCCATCCATCTAAACCACCAGGAGGAATATAATAAGCAACAAAGATATCTTGTCCTTCATACGCAGTTAAATCCAACGTAGAGTCTAAATATTCAATATTATCATATTCGGCTAAGAACATTTATGTATCAGTAAAATCTTCAGGGTTTGTTCCTGTTGTAGAAACCAATACTTCAAAATCATTCGGCTCGAAAGAACTTTGAACACGGTACTAGAAGTTTAAACCTTGATTTGATCCAATTGTTAAGTTTGGAGAAATTAACCAGTCATCATTTGCACCGTCGTTAAAATCAGTATTTATTTCGGCAGATCGCGTTCCTGTAAATGGATTTAAAGTACTGTTAATATTCCATGTCTCTCCATCTCCATTTGAATCAAATACAGCCCAACATGCTTCGGAGGAAGAAGTATCTTCAAAATTTTCACAAAAAGTTTCTGAATCAAGCGCAAGGCAAAGTGTATTGAATGTCAATGTTCCAGTGAATCCTGAAGTATCATCTACACCGCAAACAGCTCTAACATAAATGTCATAAATAGTGTTGTCTACCAATCCTGTAATTGATCCAGATGTCATTGAAACAATTGAAGCATCACCCGTTCAAGGAGTGAAACCTTCTAGGCCATAACTAATTTCCCATTCTGATTCGCTATCTCCAAGTGTCCATGAAATATCAGCAGATTCGACATCAAAAGAATCTAATGTTAAATCCATAATTGAAGAACAAGAAGACCCACCAGAAATAATTACAGAAAAATCAACAACACTTCCCCAAGTATACGTTCCGCACGGGTCTAAAGGTAAATCTTCGCCTTCCCATTGCATAATACGAGCCCTGTGAGCTCCGTCAAAAGCAGCAGCAGGAACGGTAAAAGTATAAGATTGAAGGTTTGTACCTCCCGGATAATTGATTTCTCCAATTGCTTCTGAAGCTTCAAAAATTTCATTTCCATTGAGATCGATCCAAATAGTACCTGAGTTATCGAAATCACCTCCACAGGTTCCCCATGTAATGTCCCAAGTGTATTCATTTCCAGCGACAAGGTCAACGGTCATTGTAGTTTGATCTTCTAAACCGGTTATCTCTGGATAAGTCCCAATAAAATCAACAGTACTTGTTTCGCCATTTAATGTTACACCTTCTAAATTTGTATCAGCAGTTGAGGATGGCTCTACAACTGTACAATATTGTGCACTTGCCAATGAGTTTATTAGGATAAAGCTCATAAGAATGAGTAATTTTTTTTCATAATCGTTAAGAAATGCTCTGAGTATTACAAATTTCGGTGATAACCGATAAAACCAATAATGAAATGATGTACAGAGGTTTTTTTTATTGTAAACGGTTGTATCGTCAGGATAAGTATGATTTATACGTTTTATATTGATTTCAAAAAAAACAAAAAAACCGAGATGTATCAAACATCTCGGTTCAGTATAATATGATTTTTGTCTTATTTGTCTAGCATAGCGGCCATTACATTTCCAGAAATTTGAAGGTAAGTTTGTTTCGGTTCTGTATTTGCTGTTACTGTTACTTTTTTAGTAACCAATTGACCTTGTTGTCCTTCTTTTGGTCTGAAAATAACATCCATTTCACCAATTTCACCTGGCATAATAGGTTCTTCAGGTTTATTTGGGACAGTACATCCACATGAAGCTGTAGCACTTTCAATAATCAAAGGAACATCACCAGTGTTTTTAAACTTAAAGGTGTGTAAGTTTTCACTTGGGTAAGTTACATTTCCAAAAGCAAATTCTCTTTCAATATATTCAATTGTTGTTGTGCCTTGAGCAGAACTAACCGTAATTGGGTTAGCATTTCCAGAATTAGGATTAATTACTTCGCCTTGAACCGGGTTTGTTGTAGCGACAATAGAACTTTCTCCTTCATTCGCCTCAACTGTGCTGCTTTCTCCACCACATGATAATAAAACGGTGATTAAAAAAACAGAGCCAAAATATTTTTTCATTGTATTCTTTTTTTTACAAAATTAATAATCTAAACCTAAATCACTAATCATTTTTCCTTCAATCAACTCTAAACCTTTAATAAAAATCTCATTTTCGTTTTGATTAAAAACAGGGTAGAATTTTGAAGAATCCCATAGATTAGAAGCCATTCTCGCTTTTAATAAAGTGTGAATTAGTTTTTTGGAAATTTCATATTCTTCTGCATTGAATTCAATTTCTTCTTCAGCAGCTAATTTCCAGAATTCATCCATAACTTCTCCTTCGACGCTGAATTTTTCTAGGTAATCCTCAAATTCAGGGTAATTGGTTTTTAGTTTTTCTCTGTTTTTATCAACATAAGAAAACGTAAATGTGTTAATAATTCCTTTTCTTGAAATTGTTCTATAAAGTGGCGAAAATTCTGTAGTATCCAATGGAACAAAAATATCTGGCATTACACCACCTCCGCTATACACCGTTCGTTTTAATTTTAAAGTTTCAAACTTTAATGAATCAGGGAATTTGATGCTATCTAAGTGCATTAATTCACCACTAGCAAATCTTTTAGCATAATCATCTCGATATTCTTCAACCCCATCATCATAGGGCTTTTGAATAAATCGACCAGAAGGAGTAAAATAACGTGCAATTGTAATCCGTATTTCCGATCCGTCTGATAACTTATATGGTCGTTGAACCAATCCTTTTCCAAAACTCCTTCTTCCAACAACTAACGCTCTGTCCCAATCTTGTAGTGCTCCCGAAACGATTTCTGAAGCAGAAGCAGAACTTTCGTCAATTAGTACAACTAGCTTACCTTTTTCAAAAGAGCCTTTTTTCTTTTTGTGATATGGTCTTCCTCTGCTATCCATATCGTTTGCAATTAAATCATTTCTTGGTTGTGATCTTCCTTCAGAATAAACAATCAATTTATCATCCGACAAAAATTCATCTGCCATAAATTTAGCAACATGAAGTAAACCACCTCCATTTCCTTGTAAATCCAAGATCAAATTTTTCATTCCTTGATCTCTCAAATTACCAATAGCACTGACTAATTCTTGAGGAGTTGTTCTAGCAAAGCTGGTTACTTTTATATAACCCGTCTTATCTGTAGCCATATAATGACTAGCAACACTGAATAATGGAATTTTATCTCTTCTAACATCAAAATCCAAAATTTCTTTTTCTCCTTTTCGTTTAATTCCTAAAATAACTAAAGATCCTTTGTCTCCTAATAGACGCTCACGGACTCCAGAATTTTGAAGACCAACTCCAGCAACATTTTCATCATCTATAACAACGATTTTATCACCTGCTTTTATTCCGACTTTCTCACTTGGCCCTCCTTCGATTGTATTTACAACAGAAAGCGTGTCATCTTGAATTCTAAACTGAATTCCAACACCAACAAAACTCCCATTAATTCGATCATTTGATTGCTGAACATCTTCTTTTGGAATTAAATAAGTATGCGGGTCGAGCTCTTTTAGCATAGCAACGATCGCAGCATCTGTTATTTTTGAACCATTGAAATCATCAACATAGTTTGATTTTAAATAACCAAAAACTTCTTCAAATTTTATTGTTGTTTCTTCTTCATTGTATTGACTAAAGCCTTGAATAGAAGCAAAAAGAGTTGTTAGTATAAGAATTTTTTTCATTTGTATATTTCGTTTTATTCTAATAGGAGTTGAAAAATCTTTTTCATAAAATAGATGCATTCAACGCATTATCCTTACATTTTTTTTAGTGTTTATGAAGGTTCACTAAAATATATAAAAATAGTTGTGAAGCTTATTCTGAAAAATTTATTTTTTTAACAAAAATTACAATAATCATGCCTTATTTCAACTATTTAAGTTAAAGTCCGTAGTTATTTTTAACAATGAAAAACGAAAAATAATTAGAACGTTACAGATAATAATTTATACTACTAGATTGAAAACCTAAGGTGACCTTCTACAAACATGTTTTATAAATTTGATCTATGCGAATCAGTTTATTTCCTTTAGTGCTGATGTTTATTTTTTCTAGCTGTGAAAGTAAGACCGAAACACTTCCCAGCTTTTATCATTGGCGAACGAATTTTAATCCAGAAAAAGAACAGCTTGATTTCATTGATAGCATCAATACAAATTACATCTATGTCAAATACTTTGACTTAAAACGAAATCAGGAAAATAAGATAATCCCTGTGGCAGAAGTTCAATTTCAAACACGACTAAAATGTGAGGTTGAAATAATTCCAGTTGTCTATATTACAACAAATGTTTTTAAGGATATTGATAAATCAGAAATTGAAAATTTAGCAACAAATACCTTAGAAAAAATTAAGAACTTGCACGGAAAGAATAATTTGAATGAAATTCAAATTGATTGTGATTGGACTGCTAGTATTAAAGATAACTATTTCTATTTTTTAGAAAAATTAGGAGAAGAATTAGAATCGGAAATTTTAACCTGTACAATCCGCTTGTATCAATACAAATACCCAAATATATCGGGAATCCCTCCTGTTGATAAAGGAGTTTTAATGTATTATAATATGGGTAGTTTTCGATTGTATAATGAAGAAAGCACAATCTTAAATAATTCAATTGGGAAAAAGTATTTAGGTTTTGGAAATTATCCAATGCATTTAGATTTTGCGCTACCAAACTTCTCTTGGGTAAGGTTGTTTAGGTATGGTGAATTTTCTCAATTATTAGGGAGCTTTGATACTGATTTACTTGAAAATGAAAAATTATTTGAAAAATATTCAGAATACATTTATACGGTAAAGCAAGATACATTGATCGATAATGTTTATTTAAGGTATGGAGATGAGTTGTATTATGATTTTTGTCCAAAAGAAGAATTACTAAAGGCCGTAGATTTATTAAAAAATGAAATTAATCAAAGAAGTACACGAATTATTATTTTTGACTTAAACTCAATTGATAACAATGAAAGGGATAAAATTGTTGATGTTTTTAATGCTTTTGAATAGCATTCCAAAAAAAACGTATAGTTGTTCTTACCAGCCTTTAGGAGAAGATATTCGATTCAGTTTATTCTCATCCGATTTAGGCAAAGGAGTGGATATGGAAGCATTATTTTATAGTGCAAATTATTTTAATACGTTCATGTCAAAATCATTAAGCGGGTCAGAGGAGAACATTTCTGAATGGAATGTAATTTTCGAAAATAAATTTGATCAAAATACAATAGATGAACTTATTTATGATATTCCCTTTGATTTTCATGGAAAACAATTGTTTGAAAATAAATTGTACCAGCATTTTCAAAGCGGCAAAGAAAGTGATATTGGGGCATACATTTTATTTGCAAAAAAAGTAGAATACCTTTTAAAGGAAGATTTTTGGACAAAGAAAGTAATGGATGTTGCGAATTCTGAAAAAGCCTTTAATATAGCGGTAGAATATTCGAAAAAAACGAAAAATGAAACCTTAAAATTGAGATATGCATATCAAGCGATCGTATTGGCTTACTATTTAAATTGGTATCCAGAAGGAATAGCTGTATTTGATGAGTTAATAAAACCTCTAAAAACGGAAAGCGTAATCTATTATTGGGCATTATTTCATAAAGCAAATATGATAGATGATCTCATAGAAAGAGGTCGTTTACATGCAATTGTCTTCGATAAATCAAGGTCTAAAAATAAATATATATTCAATCATTTTTCACAAGATTCTGCCTTCGTCGAAAAGGTACTGGGGAAATGTGAGAATGAAATCGAAAAATCCAATGTGTTAAGCGTTTTGGCATTTAAAAAGCCTTCAAAAGCAATAAATGATATTGTAAAAATAGCTGAGTTGAATCCTGGAACAACATTATTGGATATTCTTCTGGTAAGAGAAATCAATAAAATAGAAGATTGGTATTTTACTGACCTGTATACAGGACAAGGAACGGCAATAGAAAGTTACATTTGGTCTGAAAATAAAAATGATTTCACTTTTATTCATCAAAAAAACTTCAATTCTGATAAAACTTATTTGATAGAAGTTTATGAAAAAGTAGAAAAACTTGTTTTCGAAAAAAGAATTCCAAATCAATCACTTTGGTATACTTCTCTCGCCTATATGAGTTATATGTTAGATGACGAAACTTTGGTTGAACGGAACTTAAAATTGGCCTTAGAAAACGCACCGAATCAATCAGAAATGGCGCAAATTGCGAATATTGAACTTTTGTCAAATGTCAAATTTGCAAAAGAATGGGACATAACGTTTCAAGAAAAATTGTATGATCAAATTAATGCACTTAAAAAGTATAGCAATGAATTGTATAATCCTGAACGAACGATAGGACAGGTCATGCTCGCTGTATCACGGAAATATTTGAAAGAAGGAAATATTGTTTTGGCAGCATTATTTGAAGGAAAAGTAAAAGGAAATTTTTTTGAAGAACACCGCTTTTGGGGAGATGAATCATATCAGGTTTTTGATTTGCTGAATACCAATGCAAGCTCTACTGAAATGGATGATTTTTTCACTTTATGGAATAAAGAGAATAAGACACCACTTGAAACATACTTATTTGAAAATTTAACTCCTTTAAAATGGCGCTTCACAGATTTATGGGCAACGACTTATTTGCGTGAGGACAAATTGGAAACAGCACTTACAATTTATGAATTAATACCGGACTCTGTTTGGAATTCTGATAATGCTGATTTGCATTATTACTATAAACAAGAGTTAGATGCAAATCCGTTTGAAACAAGGTTTACACGTTCAAGCGATAATGATGATCATTCAAAGACATATACAAAACCTGAATTTGTGAAAGAATTAATTCGGTTAAAGGAAAAAGTTGCAACCAACACAGAAAATCAGGCTTATTACTACATGCTACTTGGAAATGCATATTATAATATGACGGTAGATGGAAATTCTTGGTATTATTCTGAATACGCTTTAAGGTTTGCGGATGAAGATTATGGAGCAAGTGGTCAAAATGATGACTATTTTGAAGCAAATAGAGCTTTAAAGTACTATCAATTAGCTGAAAAAAAATCTAGAAACAAGGCCTTTTCTGCATTTTGTTATCGTTTACAATACAAATGCTTGGCAATGAATTATAGTGAAAACTATAATTTGAAGAAATTAAAAAAATATCGTTCGCGATTTAAGAATAAATATACTGAGCATTATGAGGCTTTAAGGGGGTGTGATCAGTTTCAGTATTATTTTAGTCAATGGAAAAAATCATAAGCATAAAAAAATGCAGTGAATAGATCAATCAAATTAATGCTTTTGTATTTTTACAAAAAATAATAACATGGCAAAAGCAGATTGGAAAACAGCAATAGAATTTGAAGATATAACCTATAAAAAATGTGGAGGAGTTGCACGAATTGCATTTAATAGGCCAGATGTAAGAAATGCATTTCGACCAAAAACAACAAGTGAATTGTATCGTGCTTTTTATGATGTTCAAGAAGATCCAGAAATAGGTGTTGTCTTATTGTCTGCAGAAGGACCTTCAACAAAAGATGGTGTTTATTCCTTTTGCAGTGGAGGTGATCAAAAGACAAGAGGGCACCAAGGGTATGTGGGGGAAGATGGTGCACACCGTTTAAATATTTTGGAAGTTCAACGCCTGATTCGTTTTATGCCAAAAGTTGTTATTGCCGTAGTGCCAGGTTGGGCAGTAGGTGGAGGACATAGTTTACATGTTGTGTGTGATTTAACTTTAGCGAGTAAAGAACACGCAATTTTTAAACAAACTGATGCTGATGTAACCAGTTTTGATGGTGGCTACGGTTCTGCTTATTTGGCGAAAATGATTGGTCAGAAAAAAGCAAGAGAAATTTTCTTTTTAGGAAGAAATTATTCTGCCCAAGAAGCGTACGAAATGGGTATGGTAAATGCGGTCATTCCTCATGATAAATTAGAAGATACTGCTTATGAATGGGCACTAGAAGTTCTTGCTAAATCACCAACTTCAATTAAAATGCTAAAATTTGCAATGAATCTTACTGATGATGGAATGGTTGGACAACAAGTTTTTGCAGGTGAGGCGACGCGTTTAGCATATATGACAGATGAGGCTAAGGAGGGTAGGAATGCTTTTTTAGAAAAAAGAAAACCTGATTTTAAGGATACCAAATGGATTTCTTAATTTCATTTTCAGTAAGTTTAAAGACAATTGAATAATTTATGAAAAACATTTTTGACGCTACTGTTACGCAAGAAGTAATTGAATGAATTGAAAAATTGACTCCAGAATCTAAATCCTTATGGGGAAAATGGAGGCCGGACAAATGCTTGCACATGTTAGTGTTGCATATGATTTAGTCTATGACGAAAATCACGGACATAAGCCTCCAGGAGGTTTTGCTAAATTCATGCTTAAACTATTTGTTAAAGGTTACGTTGTTGGGGATAAAGCTTATAAAAAAATGGACGTACAGCTCCTCAATTCCTAATTACAGAAGAAAAAGATTTTGAAAAAGAGAAAGCGAAATTAATTGATTACTTAAATAAAACTCAAGGATTAGGAAGAAGTCATTTTAACAATAAAGAATCTTTCGCTTTTGGCAAATTGTCTGAACAAGAATGGAATAATATGTTTTATAAACACATTGATTATCATCTAGAGCAATTTGATGCGTAATCCATTTAAGGCCTAAATAGTATGTTGTTTTTACGTTAATTTATTTAGAATTTAATATAAATTGACAGCGTTTTTATTTAATGTTTTGGTAGTATTTCTTTCTGTTTTAACGGAAAATTAAAAGGTAGTTTTGCACTAAGCAAACTTAACCAAAATGTTGAAACCTATAGAAAAGATTGAGGTTGAAGCTCAAGATGCAGAGCTCAGAAATGCACGAATAATTCAACAAGGTTTATTACCCAAAGAATGGCATTTTAAACGATTATTTAATCGCTTTTTTAGTGTTTATATTCCAAAACATATTATTTCTGGAGATTTTTATTGGGTTGGAGAAAAAAATGATTTAAAATACCTTGTAGTAGGCGATTGTACAGGCCACGGTGTTTCTGCGGCTTTATTATCAGTACTTGCAATGAATTTGTTCGAATATGCTATTATGAATAAAGGCATTAAGAAAACAAATCGAATTTTACAAGAAGTTGATAAACGCTTTATTGAAAGTTTTAAAGGAAATGAAATTGATTCTTTTGATAATCCGTGGATTGATCTTTCAATTGTTTGCATTGACTCAAATAAAAATAAACTGTATTACTCAGGAGCAAATCGAAAATTGCTTCATTTTGACAAAAAAAATAATGTAAATCTTTTCAAAGGAAATCGGTACCCAATTGGAGGATGGCAATTAGAAAATGAAAGAACCTTTTTACCCGAAGTTATTTCATATGAGGTTGTGATTCAGTTTATCTCGGGTCGGATGGTTTTCAAGACCAAATAGGAGGCTCAAAGAATAAAAAGTACAAATCCAGCCGATTGCATGATTTTTTTCGATTGGAATGATTAATGCATTATACATGATTTAAATCGATTTAAACTTTTTTTGTATTTTAGAGTTTTAACGAAGCTTAGAAATATGAGAAAAGTAATAATTTTAATCACATTGTTCTTTGGAATTCCTTTTTTTGGGATTTCTCAAAATAGCCTTTCTTTTGATGGTATTGATGACCGTTTGAATTGTGGAAATAATGAAACGGTTCAAATTACTGGAACAAATATTACATTAGAGGCATGGGTTTACCCTACTAGTTGGAGAGATAATATTTGGCAAGGCAACATAATTGATAAAGAAAATTTTGCTCCTCAACAAGGTTATATGCTTAGATGTGGAGATGGAGGGCGCGTAAACTTTAATTTCGGAAGTACAACAGCTTGGAATGAATTAAATACAGATACTCCCGTGTTAGTTCTTAATGAGTGGCAACATATTGCAGCTACCTATGATGGAGTGAGTCAGAAAATTTATATCAATGGAATCTTAGTTGCTGAAATGGCAAATGCAAATGTAATAGCAAACACAACGGAAAATCTTACCATTGGAGATAATTCAAGTGGGTCACGTGAATTTCCGGGAAGAATTGATGAAGTCAAAATTTGGAATACAGCAAGAACGGCTGCAGAAATCCTAATCGATATGGAAAATACTTATTGTCCATCTGCGCTTCCTCTAGAAGGGTTACAATTGTATTATCCATTTGATCAAGGTGTAGCTGGAGCTTTTAACTTTGGAATTTCAATTGCTTTTGATTTTTCTGGAAATGGTAATAACGGAATTTTAAGCAGTACTTTTTCATTAGATGGAGATGAATCGAACTGGGTGCTCGGGGTAGATGGATTAATTCAAAATGGAGGAGTTCCATCTGAATTGACCATTGCAGCTTGCGGTAGCTATACCGTCCCAAGTGGAGACGAAACATATACTGTTGGAGGAATTTATATGGATACCCTGATAGCAGATGTAGGATGCCCAGAAATTATCACGATAAATTTAAGTTTTGATGGGGCAGAGGTCGAATCTGAAATGAGCGTATCTGCTTGTGGTAGTTATACCGTTCCAAGTGGAGATGAGACGCATACAGTTTCGGGTGTTTATATGGACACACTCTCAACCGTTTTCGGATGTGATAGCATATTAATTATTGATTTGTCTATCAATGGAGCTGAAATGGCAACGATTGATGTAACAACTTGTGAAGCTACTTATACTGTTCCAAGTGGAGATGAGACTTATACCATTCCTGGAGTATATATAGATACAATTTCGACAATTTTCGGGTGTGATAGTATATTAACCATTAATCTAAGCATGAACGAAAGTTCAAGTGCTGAGATTGATGCAATCACATGTGATGTATATACTGCTCCAAGTGGAGCAATGTATTCAGAAACAGGTGTGTTTACAGATGTTATTCTGAATACAGCAGGTTGTGATAGTGTGATTACAATTAATTTGACAAAAATTGATTTGGATTTAGGTGTAGAGAATATGGATCCGGAATTAAGGGCAATTGCAACTGGTGTTTCCTATCAATGGGTAGACTGTGATAACGGGTTTGAGCCAATTTCAGGAGCAACAAATCAAACATTTACGCCTATTGATAATGGAAATTATGCCGTAATTATTACAGATGAAGAATGCAATGGTCAATCTGAATGTTTTAGTATTGAAACAGTAAGCATTCAGGCAGAGGTACTGAATCAAACATTGATTTACCCTAACCCAACAAGTGGAGTATTTCGAATTCGATTAGATGACACCAAATCTATTTCTCAAGTAATTATTAGATCAATCGAAGGAAAATTGATTCAAGTTATTACTTCTTTGGATAAGAATGTATTAGAAATTGAATTAAATGAACCTGCGGGAGTTTACTTTATTGAGTTAATTGGAAAAAATGGAGTGAATTCAATTAAGTTAGTAAAAAAATAACAGTTACCCTTTTTAAGTTTTTGAGAGAAGTTCTGCTAAATAAATTTAAGTCAGAAGTACTAAAAAAGAGCGTATAACTTGAAAATGTGTTGTTTCAAGGTTCATTCACATTAATTTCCCTAACCTTAGATAAGGTTCTGATTTTCCTGAATTTTAAGTATGTTTCCCTTTACGGCAGCTTGAGTTCTGTTTTTTACGTCTAATTTATTGTACAAACTGAGAAGGTGAGTTTTGATCGTATTAACCGAAATGAAGAGTTTTTCTCCGATTTCTTTGTTTGATAATCCAGTGACTAATAAGTCGAGAATCTCTTGTTCACGTGTACTTAGTTTATCCTCTAAAACAACATTTAAACCCGAAAGATTAAATGAGGAATTCGTAGAATTACGCTTTGCAATTTCATTTTTTAATGATAATGTTTCATTTAATCGTAGTTTAATTTCACTGCGAAAACCTTCCATTTTTGCAATCGTACTTTTGCGATAAAAATAAAGGGTACTAATCAAAATGATTAACCCTAAAATAGAAATTGTCAACCATAGTTTTTGGATTGAATTTTTGCTGATTACTAAACGGTTCTTTTCTTCCAATAATTGATTTTCAACAATAATTTTGTCTTTTTCCAAACTATCGATTAATGCTTTCTGGTTATATTCAAATTGATACTGACTTTTAAGAACTGCTTTTTGATTATCTAAGCTATTTAGGCTATCATGCAATGAAGAATAAATTTCAAAATAGGACAATGCACTTTTTGTATTTCCTTTCCTCTTTTCCAATTTGTAGAGAACTTTTGCAGACTCTTTTGTTTGATAGAGATAATCTATTTCTATTGCAATCTCCAAAGCTTCTAAAGCCAGTTTTTTAGCCGTTTCATCTTTTTCATTTACAAGATAAATATTTGCAGATTTATATAAAGTTGTTGCTAATCCTCGCTTATGATTTATTTCTCTGTTTAATTTAGAAGCTTTCAAATAATAAAAAAGCGCAGTATCTAATTCATGTAAATCTTCATATGTACTTCCAATATTGCTATAACTATGCGTGAGTCCTTTTTTATCATTAATTCTAGTTCTTAGTTGAATAGCTTGATGATGAAACTCTAGTGACTTCGGATAATTACCCATTTCTCTGTAGGCTAAACCTAGGTTATTATAGTTACTACCTAAACTTTTTTCTCGATTCAATTTTGTATTGAATACAATGGCTTCATTGTAGTATTTAATCGCTTGATCATAGTTGTGAAGGCTAGAGTGAAGGTGACCTAAATTATTTAATGGCGTAGGATATCCCTCATCATAATCTAATAAATCAATAATTTGTAAACTCTTAAGATTATAATCAATTGCTTCAGAAATATTTCCTTTTATATCATTTAAATATCCCAACCAACCATAACAATCAGCTAACCCTAATTTGTAATCGTTTTTTTCAGCGATAACCAGTGCTTTTTCAATCATGTAATACGTCGTGTCAGGATTTTGATCTACAAAAAAAGTACCCATATAGAGATAGCAATTTACGATACTTGTATCATGACTGTTTTCATCTTCAATGACGCTGTTTAAAGAATCAAGAATGAATGTTTTATCCTGATTAAAGCCAGAATGGAATAACAATACCATTAATATGGTTGTGGTATAGGATTTAAGTAGAATAGACATTGAATACTTTAATACGATAAAATCAAGTTTTTGTAAAGGTATCAAAATCTCTTGTGAGTACTATTTTGAACATGATTTCATTTAGTTTCTACGTAAGAATTCTACTAACCTAAAATAAAACCCCAACTAAATTTTCATTAGTTGAGGTTTTCTGTGCAGACAACGAGAGCGTTATCGAACCCCGAAGTAGATGAGCATGATGGTTTTGTTGAGTTCGATTTGGGGGAATTAGTTGCTGATTTGGAGAGGTTAGGGGAGGTGTGGCAGATTTGGAGTGATTGAGGAAGATTTATTTCTAATATATCTATTTCGAAACAGTTGTTATAATATTTGAAATCTAAAAAGGTTAATCTTTGATAGAGATGAATTAAAATTCATATTATATTTGAATTATGACATTGAGAGAATATTGAGATAAGTCTATTTATTGTTTTGCGAATGTTAAGAAGCGCAACATTTGTGATAATTCCTATTTTTATTAAACTGGGCAAATATTTTTTGTTCTAAATGTTGTTTTATGTATTCAATTTCACAGGTACCCCTAGAAACACTTTTTAATACTCATTTTTGGCTTACTACTTTATTGAAAAGTCAACAACGTTTATTGTCGGAAGATACACAACTGCAATTAAGAAAAACGATTGCGAAACAATTAGCCTATCCTATAGAAACACAATTATTACTTGCCCAGGTTGTCAAGAAGTATTATTGGATGCTTGAAATTCAAAATAGGCCTATTGAATCACCATCAAAAAAAATAGAAGCAGAATGGTTAAAAATTGTCGTCTTGAATAATCCTGATGAATACTATTTTGAACAAATCGACCATTCGTTTACCACGAACGTACTGAAATCAATGTTGACAGAAGAAATACATCCTTCTGTAAAATTGGTCGAATCACTCGCAAATTCTAATTTATATTTAGAGCAAAAATTTGCCGTTCAATTTTTGAAAAAAGCGCTATTCGAATCTTATTTCAAATTTGATTCAGCAAAGAGAATTATTGACATTTTATTACATTCTAAAAGTGACGCAATTGTAATAGGAGCTATTTCAATCATTGCAGATTTTCCAGTAATTTATAAATCTTTTCCTGAAAAAGAATTTTGGTTGTTAAGTGAACGTAGTGAGACTATTCAAAAAACGTTTTTCTCTATTTTGAAATATTGGGGAGATAATCCTTTGTTTACACGAGTTTTAAAAGGAGATAGTTGGTCAATCCCCTTGAAACTTGTAATCGTTAAGCACGTAGCAGCTTATCCGTCTCAAGCGTATGCGAATTTGTTGATGGGTTTATTGAATAACTATCCTATCGAATTAGGGCCATTAATTCTTGAGGTTTTATATACTTATAAACTAAGTGGGATCTCTTTCACTCAAAAAAAACAGAGGCAATTACTCCGCTTTTGGATGAATAATAAAGTTATTTCAGTACAAAAAATAGCCGAACTAACAAGAGAACTGAACGAGGCCGATTTGACTGAAATTTGCTTTGAAGAAAACATAGAATGGTGCCAAGTAATCGATTTATTTGAAGCCCTAAATACAAAGGTTTCTAAAAGGTTATTGATTCAGTATTTCAAAAATAATAAGAACCAACCTACTCATTTACGTATCTTGAATGCCTTTATAAATATGAATTGTATTGAGGCTGAGAATGAAATCATAGCCCAATTCGATTCCTTTCCCGAACAAAGCACAAATGCCCTTTATTTTCTCGGTGGAAAAAAAACCGAGATTTATTTAAAAGAGAAATTAGGATTTAATACGCCTGCTAACAAAAAGGTAAACTATTATTCTTGGGAGGTTGAAGCGGTTCGTTTTTTAATTGAAATATCAACAGATGTAAATCAACTATTGACACGTCTTACCGAATGGAATGTTCCCTATTTGAATAAAATTTTAGTTAAGTTGAATCCTAAAGCAGATACTGCTTTTTTTGATTCAGTATCATCTTACAATCATGAAGTTGTTTCGGTGTACGAGTTAAAATCAATAATAAACAAATTAGTTGAATTTAAAGATCCAAGAGGACTAACGTTCTTTAAAGAATTATTGATCCAAGAGGACGAAACTATTCGTGACTCTGCTTTTTCAGGAATGAATGAATTGATTAGGTCTCTTTATGATAATCGAAAATTAACGCAACGTCAACTGTTGTTTTTTGATAGGGAAACGGCAGTTTTAAGTTGTCAAACTACAATTCTTTTAACGATTTTAGCCAACAAAGGACTAGATTTTACTAAGCAAGAGATTATATTGAATTATCTCTTGTTAGAAGTAGATGAGATCCAGGTTTTAGAGCAGTTACCTGAATTATTCTTAATTGGTAATTTACACATTGAAAAATTGGTTATTCAATTGGTTGGAAATATGAGTTCCGAGAGAGGGTATCGTTTTTTAATTCCTTATTTAAATTTTAATCAAGATATTTTCAGATTGAGGCAGGCATTAATTACGGCAGAAAAAAGTGGCAGTTCAGTATTTGAATCTAAAATACTTGAATTGCTAGGGCATAGGAATATGAACGTAAAGAAAGCGGCCGTAGATTATTGTAAAAAGTCAGGTAGTTTTTTAAGTGTCGCACCGCTCTTTCATTTATTAAAAACAAACGATAATCCAGGTCTTCGAAAAGATTCAATCAAAGGGCTAAAATCAATTTTAGCAGAACGCTATTTTACCTTTTTATTCAATTCCTTATTGGATTGTTCGGCAAAAAGGGAAAAAGAATTACTCATTTCTTGTTTTACCATTGAGGAAAAAGATAAAGCCATTTGGATATGCGAACAGGAAAATAATCAAGAATTATTAGGTTACTTTGCGGAACAAGAAACGTTTAAAACAGAAGATTTTGAACCTTTTAGAAAAAAGAAAATAGATGATGTTCTTTTAAAATTAATGGAAGTAACAAAGGATGTTTTAACGCAAACCAAATTCGAGAAAGCATTAAATGAATTAAATGAGACTGAAGTTATTCTAATTTTACCCGCGCTAAGAGAATTACTAGTTGAATTGGATAAACCTGTTGAATTTTTATTGCAAGTGCTTTACGATTGTGAAGGGCTAGTTACAGAAGATATTGCCTATAAAGGTATAGGAGCAAATAACCCTGCTATAAGAAAGTGGGCTGCTGCCGAACTCGTCCAGCATAAAAAATCGTTTAAAGAAGGGATGACCATTGGTTTTGATGATTCAGAACTTCAAATCGTCATTGACTATTTCTACCCAACAGAAAAGAATAAAATTCTTGATTGGTTAAAAGAAAATCCCAGAAAATTAGCACATTGTAACTTGATTAATCAATTTGAGTCTTGGGAATATGCAAATTTGATAACAGAAACGTCAGAAGTCTCGGATTTAAAACCATCCTTAATAAAGCAATTAAAATTCTTCAACTGTGATTTGTTCAATTCACTCATTTTTCAAGAACTGCATCAGCAACAACAGTTTGATTTTATCTTCTCTTTGAACAATGACGAGTTAAAAAGAATGCATTATCCTATACATTACTTTTACAGAAATTTGAAAGAGGAAAATAAATTAAGGTTTCTTGAATCTGCTGCATTGAAAAAAGGATTTGAAGTGCTGACAAATCAAGAAAAACATCTTTTAATTGATAACGGGTGGAAGCATTTCAGGATTGAAGAATTATCGCTAGCGAATCACAATGAGTTAAAAATAGCACTTCTGAAAATACTTGACTTAAATAGAAAGGAATTCACAGAAAGACGAGAAGAGCTTAAAAGGCGCCTAAATCATTTCAAGAATGATCAAGTTGTATTAAATCTATTATTTAGCAAGATGTGCGAGACAGGCTTGTTATTTGAAAAAGAGTGTACTGATTTGATTCAATTCATAAAAGAAGCTAATCAAAAAGGAATTTGGAATATGATTTATCCAGACTTAAGAGCTGGTAATTATGCCTTACTTAATCTTCTAAAGAGACATAATTCTGTTCATGAAAATATTTTAAAGCTTTTGGAGGATTGGAACTTAGAACGAAATACTGCCATTTTAAAATGGTTAAATTCTTATGATGAAGAAACCATTTACTTCCCTAATTTGTTTGCTCAGTTAATAAGAGAAGAGGAGCATAAAGAATACGTGGCCATTAGTGTTCAACTGATGTTTAAATTGTGCTGCTATGATTCGTCATACCATCAATCAATTTTCGAATTCATTCAAAATCAATTATTCAATAAAGGAGAAGCAAGGCAACATTTAATATTGGACTTAATGCTTGAAAAGGCACCAAACAAATTTTTATGTGCTAATGATACAAGAAATCTTTTACTAAAGTGTGACAGTAATGCGGCATTAAAATCAAAAGCGGCTCGCTGTATTTTGAAAGCTATTAACTTGAACAAAAAAGCAGATAGAAGTTTCTTATTGGGTTATCTCAATCATTCAAAAAATTCCTTAACAACTCAATTGATGAAAGAATTGGTGGATTCGATTGAGGAATTGGAAAACGCAATGCAATTAGAAATTTATAATGAATTGTTAGATATCCCGTCTATGGAGGAGAGGGGCCATGAAGGAATGTTAAGATTATTTGGTACAGATTATCAGATAATAACACTTTTGAGTGAAGAAAAAAGAAATCATTTTTTTGAGAACTTAAGAAAAGACCTTTTTTCCATTAATGATGAAGCTTATCTCAGAGCCATTATAAAAAGTATGAGGCTATATGAAATTGACGGATATACCGATCTGATTGAAAGTTTACTCCATAAACACGGCTCATCAAAAATTAGAAGTTTGTGCTTACGAGAATTAAAAAAGCATCTCGAAAAATCAACCTATTTGGAAATTTGTAAAACCTTACTTGATCATAAGGATATCGGAATTTTAAGACAAGTTATAAAGACCCTTGCTTTCGCAAAGGAGGCCAATATAGTTCCTAGGTTACTTCCCCTACTCGAGAGTAAAAAAAATCAATTTAACACGTTGGCCAAAGACGCTATTTTACTATTAGACCATTTAGCTTTGCCCTATTTGAAAAAAGAATTAAATAAATGTCGTCCAGATAAACGTGAAGGGCTAGAATCATTAATTAAAAAAATTGTGGGGAGTCGAAGTAATTAAAAAGTTTGAGTTTTGAGGGAGAA
>CAYPZN010000007.1:0-81425 GCA_964415335.1 uncultured Crocinitomix sp. | reverse complement strand
TATTATTTGTTCTTTAATAACTTAAATCAATGTCCGAATTATCGTACTAGGTCCACTTCTTACAGAATTACAAGAATCGGACGAACATTTATATAAGTAACGAATTCTACCGTCATTCTTAGGGATATCGTAGTCTATTGCATCCATTTGTTCATTGCACTTTGTACAAAACAAATAACTGGCGGGCGGTGATAAAGCGATTTGTCTGTCTAACTTTTTGTCTTCTTCCATCCAACTTTTTATAGTTGAATCTCTGTTATTTAGTATGGTTTGTTTTTCATGCGAATAAATAACTATCCTGATATGTTCTTGCATTAAAAATTCGACGGTTCCACGATTATATTCATTTTCTTTTTGTTCCATTTCTTTTTCCTCAAGGACTGAAATGACGAACCTATCATAGCGTTTGTTATAATACTCATAAGTTTTTAGTTGTTTTTTCATATAGTTTATCTTTTAGCTTTTCAAAAAAGTTACGAAACATATTTCTAAGGGGAAAGAATAAGTGTGTTTGGACAATTTTAAGGACGACTTAGCAGAAAAAATTTAAAAGCGATAGTTAAAACCAATTTTTGGGTATAAATACTGTTTTAAATTTTGACTTTAATCATTTAATTTGTAGGATTGACTAATTGGCAAAAAGTGTCTGCTATTTATAATGTATTTTTATAGTCTATAAATAAATAATTAATGCCTAAGAAAACGGATAAAATAATTGAAGAAATAGCTCATCAATATTTGGACGACAGTTCAGATAGACCTTGGATTATTGGGTTTAGTGGAGGGAAGGATTCTACAGTGCTACTAACTCTTGTATGGCAAGCATTGCAAAAAATAGAGTGTGAAAACCCCTTTTCAAATCTACTAAAACGGAAGGTTTATGTAGTTTGTAATGATACAATGGTTGAAAACCCTGTTATTGCTGAATATATTGGAGAGGTATTGGATAAAATTGAAAAGTCTGCTCCAAAACAAAATATTCCAATTATAGTTAAGAAAACGACTCCTAAGTTGGAGGAAACTTTTTGGATTAACGTTATTGGTAAAGGTTATCCCGTTCCTAATACCTCATTTCGTTGGTGCACTGACCGACTTAAGATTCGCCCAACTTCAAGTTTTTTGCATGAACAAATTGATGAAGCAGGAGAAGCTATTGTTTTGTTAGGGACGCGTTATGATGAAAGTAAGAATAGAGAAGACTCTATGCGGAAACATGAGCGCGAAGGAAAGCGACTCGCACGTCATACGACTGATATAAATACTTGGGTTTATGCTCCGATAAAAGAATTAATGTTGGAAGATGTATGGTATATCATTAACACATTTGAATCTCCTTGGGGGTTTGATAACTCTATTTTAGTCAAAATATATTCGGATGCCAGTGCGGACGATTATGAATGTCCTACGGTAGTAACAAGTAAAGATCATAAATCATGTGGACAAAGCCGTTTCGGCTGTTGGACATGTACTGTTGTCAAAAAGGATAAGTCCATGTCTGCCTTAGTTGAAAACGGGCAACCATGGCTAGAGCCTTTGCTGGAATATCGAGATGAATTATTAAACGGTAGAAATAAAAGTGAGAATCGCTCACGTTACAGGCGAAATGGGCAAGAGTCTGTTGATGAAGAAGATAATAATAGAGGTGTTTATACTTTTAAGTATCGCGCTGAATTGTTAGAAAAATTACTGCAATTACAAAAGAAAGTACAGGTACAAAAACCGAATGTCACGTTAATAACAAACCAAGAATTGGTTGCTATTCAAGTCACATGGAATAGAGATTTACTATTTGAACGTAAAGTGGGAGAGATTTACGAATCTGTTTACAATGAAAAGTTCAACGATAGTAGTCCTAAAACATTGAGCATTACTGAAAATAGGCTTTTGAATGAAGTGTGTGAAACTGAGCCTGAATATGTTGAATTAATAGATAATCTCATCACTTTGCAAGAGACAAAATCATTATTAATTTCGAAGTATGGATTGCATAATGATGTTGAAAAACGCATAGAGGAATTTGTAAACCCTAATCCTAAAAAGGCATGAAGATAAATAAAATCGTCCTGTCAAATTTTAGGACTTACATTGGCGATAATTCTATTGAATTTGGGAATAGTACAGATAAAAACATCAACATAATTGCTGGGAAAAACGGATTTGGTAAAACAACATTTTTAACTGCATTAATTTGGAGTTTCTATGGGAAGATGATGGCAGAAGTAGAAGATAAATATCGAAGAGATATTAAAAGCTACGGGGGGTATGATAATTTTTTAGTTTCAATGTTGAATCGTGATATTTTAAGATCTTATGAAAATCAAGAAATTGAAACGGGTTCATTCTCGGTTGAGGTTGAATTAACAGGATTAATTATTCCATCAATACCATGTGAACGTGTAAATATCATTCGACATTATTCTATTGATAATAAAAAAGAAGAAATCGAAATTCGAATTGATGGGCAAGAAAATGAGTTGACGAAAAATGTTGGCTATGATGTTTTTATCAATGATTTTATTTTGCCTAGAGATATTGCAAAGTTCTTCTTTTTTGATGCTGAAAAAATTGTCTCTTTGGCAGAAGCTAAAACGAAAAATGAATTAAGAGGGTTGAGCAAAGCCTATTCTGAGGTATTAGGGATAAAAAAGTATGAGGAGTTAAAGCGACACTTAGAAACGCTACTCAGCAAATTGCGAAGGAATGGTGTGGATGATACCGAGGAATCTAAGATTGCTGAATTAGAGGAGAGGTTAGAGGAGTTGAAAGGATTAATTCTACTCAATGATAAAGAAGAAGAAAGAATTAAAAATGATTTAGAGCGCAAGCAAAAAGAAGCAGATCAAATTCAAGAAGAACTAATACGTCAAGGAAATGCAATTACCCTTGACCAACTTAGCGAGTTCAAAAAAGATAAAGAACAATTAGGTAAGCAAAAGGCAGATATTAAGGCACGATTAAATAAATTAATGGATTTAGCTCCTTTACTGATTGCTGGAAAAAAACTAAATCAACTAAAATTTCAACTTGACAAAGAGAATAGTGAAAGTAAATTTAGCCAAGATTTATTAAAGGAAGAGTTAGAAAATTTTTCCAAAAAAATAATTGATAAGCTTAAAAAAACTAATCTTCAAAAGGAAACGAGGAATATTGTTAAGGAAGCTATTTTGGAAGTGAATAAAGATGTTTCAATTAAACAAGATGGAACTGCAACTCTTCTAAACTTTAGTAAAGATCAATATATAAAGTTTGAAGCATTGTATGCAAATCTGAAGGGTGATTTTACCAAACAACTTGATTCAATTGTACAAGAAGATAAATCGAATCGCGTTTTGCTCTCCTCAATTACTAAAAAAATTAAAGAAGCCGAAGCAAGGAAAAATAATAAAATCACAGACACTATCCGTGGAAATAGAAAACGTATTCATGCCGATATAGGAATACTTAATCAAGATTTAGGTAAAATATTAGAGCAGACGGCTAGTTGTAAAACAGAACAGAACAACGTTAAATCTATGCTCTCTGCCGTTGAGAATAAATCAAAACTGATTCAAACAGATAGAGGTAAGTATGAGGTAACGAAAAAACTATTGACCAAAATCAATGAGTTGATTCAACGCATTAAAGTTGAAAAAAAATATGCTCTACAAAAATCCTTAAAATTAGGATTATCAAAATTGATGCATAAAAAAGATTTTATTGGAGATGTCAAAGTGAATATTGAAGGTGATATTATGGATATCAACCTTATTGATTTTAAAGGGAACATCATCAATAAAGATGCGTTATCCAAAGGAGAGCAACAATTATATGCTACGGCTCTATTAAAGGCTTTGGTAGATGAATCAGGAATTAAGTTTCCTGTTTTTATTGATAGTCCATTACAAAAGTTTGATAAATTCCATTCAGAAAATATTATTCAACAATTCTATCCCCAAATTTCTGATCAAGTTGTGCTATTACCACTATTGGAGAAAGAATTAACGTTTAGTGAATTTGAATTGTTAAAACCAAATTTAAATCAAAGCTTTATTATTAAAAATAAGGTAAATGGTTCTACAATTGAACCTTGTGATCTAACCCAAATTTTTAAAACTATCCAACCCCATGTTCAAGCGAATTAAGACAAGTGAAGCAAATAAAGAAATTATTTCTCAACTCACCAGAAAGTTGAGTTTGGGGAAAGAAAACACTATTGCTAAAATGGCATTTACTTATTCTTTGTCTAAAGATCGGAAATTAGAATTAACAGATATCAAAGACTCCAATGGAAAGGAATATGCCAAATCCGTTTTATTTGGAGACCATGAAGATGTTTATTTAGGGATGTTATGTACTCATTATGGGATGCATTATTCTAGCGGGAATAACTCAATTTCTAAATATGTGAAAATGCATGTGGATGATGGGTTAGAATTATTAAACGAAGAGCTGAATGAAGAATCGAATTTGGATGGGTTTGATTTTGTGGTGAATTTAATTGCCAATTAGAAAAAATATTTATGGGGAATTTTTTAGGGAAATTGATTTATTTCTTTCTTGTCATACTTTTATTCGGTACCGCAGGTATTTGGGTGCCTGCCGTTATCGATTTAATCATAGGGAATGAATTTAATGAATATGGTTTATACCAAAAGTGCACTACGTATTTTATACCATTAATAATAATAGCAAGCTTGAGCTTAACAAGCAAGATAGTTCAAGGCACAATTGTTTTTAAAATGAATTACATCTTATTATTAATCCTAATTATAGTAGTTTCCATGCTCGCTGTGATATTTAGCTGTATTGCAATAGTAAAAGAATGGGAATTATTAGCATTTTGGATTCCAACTTCTGGTGTCGCTACTGCATGGGTCTTATGGTGGGTCTCAAATTGGAATAATGATCAGATTAATCCGAGTAATGCTCTTGGAGGTAACCCTTAAAGGATAAATTATGAGTTATTTAAAATTAAAGGCTTTTAAGGTTAATCAACCGCTTGCCGATTTTTATGTCACGAAAATAAAAGCGGATGATTTACTTGAAGTAGCATTTTCTGAGGAGCTACAGTATACTAACGAAAATGGCGTGCTTAAAGGTCATCAAAGGCCTAAAGATGAAAAAAGATTAACAAGCATAGCGCGATATATTGATTCGGTTGAAATGTCCTTTCCGAATTCTATTATTATCGCTGCTAATTATGACAAAGATCTAGGTCAAATTATTGATGATGAAGATGCGAGATGGTCCGTAGAACAAATAGCACCTGATATTTATGAAATTGATGTGCCATCAAAAGCTAAACTTGCTTCAATTATTGATGGACAGCATAGATTAGGAGCTTTCCAATACGTTTCTAAAGAAGAGAGAAACAGTTTGGAGTTGGTTTGCGCAATTTTCTTCGATCTTTCTAATTCTTATCAGGCCTTTCTCTTTGCTACAATAAATGGAAATCAAAAAAAGGTGGATAAAAGCCTTGCCTTGGAGCAATTCGGTTTTAATTTAAATGAGGAACCTAGTAATTCTTGGACACCAGAAAAATTTGCGGTTTTTTATACAAGGAAATTAAACTTTAAGGATTCACCACTCAAAGGATTAATTAAAGTTACTCCGAAGTATGATAAAATCAATGTAGACAAGAATAATTTCATTGTTTCTACAGCAACAATTGTAGACGGTATTTTAAGTTTAATATCTTCGAACCCGAAAAGGGATCGGGTAGAAATGGGACAAAATCATATTTTTAAGGGAAGAACGAGAAAGTTAATCCGTGATTTCAGAGATTCCTCTCCGCTTAGGGATTTATATTTGGATAATGAAGATGAAAGAATTTATATTATTCTAAAGGAATTTTTTCAATCTGTGAGTTCCATTTTATGGCAAGTAGCTAAAGACAATTCATATATTATCAAAACAGTTGGTATTCAGGCTCTTTTTGATCTGTTGAAAAAAGTACTTCACGTAAAAGGAATTGAATACAATGATTTTGACATTTTTTTAGAAAATGTTAAAGAAGTTGATTTTTCTGATAATTATTTTCAAGCCTCTGGGGTAGGGAAATCTCGAATTAAAAGGGTTTTGTTTGTTGCTAATGGATTAATGGAACTGGATCAAATCAAAAATGAAGAAGAAAGAGATGATATAATTAGACTACTAAAGTAGATTACCCCAAAACTTATGCTGACCCAAGCCCAAATTCATCCCTATTACACGACTGGCGAAAACGAACCTCGAGATTTGTTTTTAACTGGTTTGATGAACAGCCAAGAATTTGACTTGGGCTTAGGTTATTTCCGTTCAACGGGTTTTGGTGTTTTAGCTATTGGTTTTGCAGATTTCATTTGTAGAGGTGGAAAAATGCGATTTTTGATTAATAATACACTTTACCATAAAGATAAAGATGCACTTTTAAAAGGAATAGAAAGGTCTCCAGAAGAATTAATTGAAGAAGATTTATTGAATGATTTAGATCAACTGAAAAAAGTTCTAAAAAAAAGAGATGCACATTTTTTTAATTGTTTATCGTGGATGATTTCAACTGGAACACTTGAAATAAAAGCTGTTCGTCCTGCTAAGAATAAGAGAGGAATCGTTCATTATAAAATGGGTTATTTTACAGATTCAGAGAAGAATCGCTTAGCGTTTTTAGGCTCTGTAAATTTTTCTCAGTATGCTTTGCAGAATAATGTTGAAGCACTATCCACCGAATTAAGTTGGGACACGTCTGAGAGAGTGCAAAATAAAATAGGTGGTATTAAAAATACATTAACAAAAGCTTGGGAAGGAACATCTGATGCCGTTGTTCATATTCCATTAACGGAAATCAAGGCTGCAATTCAAAAAAAATTTAAAGTAAAAGATTTAGATGATTTAGTAAAGGTCGAAATGGAGTTGATTAATGATTTGTTAAACGATCCAGATACAAAAGAAAAAACAAAAACTCAACTTAAAGAGTTACAAAAGAAATATTCAACAAAAAAGGCTAAAACGCCAATTAAGGCTGAAAATGATAAGAACAAAATTTCATTAAGACCTTATCAAGAAGAAGCCATTAAAGAATGGGGAAATAATAGCTTTAAGGGCATGCTGGAAATGGCTACAGGTACAGGGAAAACCTTTACAGCATTAGCGGCAATCAGTGAATTAAAAAAACAACAGGATAGGGTGCAAATTATTATTTCTTGCCCTTTTATTCATTTAGCTGAGCAATGGGTAGAAGAGGCTCAAAAATTTGGATTTGATAATGCTATTTTGGTAGGAGAGTCAAGAAAGATATGGGAGGACAAGGCTGCACGTCAAGCAAAGTTATTTAAACGAGAAAAAATCGATCAAGTAGTATTGATTACTACAAATGCTTCTTTCAAGTCGGATACATTTCAAAAAATCATCACTCCGTCTATTGATAAAACATTAATAATTGTGGATGAAGCCCACTATGTTGGGGCAACAGGTTTGAGAGATAAATTACCAAATTGTCCTTATCGATTAGGATTAAGTGCCACTCCTGAAAGGCATGGAGATGAACTTGGAACAATCGCAATTTTGGATTATTTTGAAAGAGTTGTTTTTACACTTGGTTTAGATAAAGCTATTGGTGAATTTTTAACTGAATATTATTATTATCCCATTCCAATAGAGTTAACAGCAAAGGAATTTGATGAATATGCTGACCTATCAAAAAAAATAATGCAAATAGGTAATGCTAAGACACCCGAAGTCAGAGAAAGAGTCAAAATGTTATTGATAAAACGAGCGAAAATTCAGAATAACTCCGAAAATAAATTAAGGTGGTTAGAAACCGAATTGGAGGATAAACCTTTAGATTATAGTTTGTTTTATGCAGGAGATCAAATTTTCACAAAAGCGAAGCAAATTTTAGGAAAAGAATTGGGGGTTAAAATTCACGAATTTACGTCAAGGCAAAACAGAAAGCAACGAAAAAAATTATTAACTGATTTTTCAAATCAAGAAATTCAGTCATTAATGGCTATGAAATGTTTGGACGAAGGTGTAGATGTTCCTCCTACTAGAGTAGCTTATTTTTTGGCAAGTTCTAGTAATCCAAGAGAGTTTATTCAGCGAAGAGGGCGTGTATTAAGATTATCAGAAGGTAAGGATTATGCTATGATTTAATTTCTATCCCCCCAAGATCATTTATTAATGAAGGAAACACAGGACAATATTACAAGGCAGTTAAAAGTGCTTTTAAAAAAGAATACAAGCGGGTTTTGGAGTTCTCTGAAACAGCAATCAATAATTATGATTCACTGAATGAAATGTTCGAGATTGCGAATCAATTAAATGTACTCGACATAAAAAAATAAGCTATGCAAAGAGGAAATTCATTAGGTCGATTAAATCAGGTACTAGATAAAATTGATGATCCAACAATAAAAGAAATTGTAAAAAAAGTAATAGATGTTGAAATCAGTTACCGTTCAACTGAAAAAAAGAATTTTCCAAGAAAAAAAATAAGAAATATTGTTGACGCAATTCACATTGATCAAAAGTCTAATTCGAAAAAATAACGTATGAAATTTGAAAAGATCCAAATCGAAAATTTTTCGAGTTATTATGGTAAAACTTCTCCTGATATAGATTTAAAAGTAAATGATCAAAAACCTCTTATTATTTTTATTGGAGGAACAGGGTTTGGAAAAACCTCTTTGTTTGACGCTATTAATTGGGGGTTGTATGGAGAAGAGTATGAGAAGGATTTAAAACTAAATAAGGATCGAAATATTATTGATTATGTGAATGAAACTGCACTTAAAGATGCCAGCGAAGCATCTGAAAAGGTAAACATGGCAGTAACTATTTACTTTGAACATAATTTACGACATTATTATATTACTCAGAAACTAGTTGTTATTCCGAAAGAGAATAAAGGAGAGTTAAAAGTCGAGTTTTTAGAAAGAATTACAAACCTAAGAGAGATTTTGTCTAGTGGTGATCATGAATCGATTCCTTACAATAAGATTTTTTTGGATGAAATACTTCCAAATAATGTGAAAAGTTATTTTTTATTTGATGGAGATCGAATACATAATTTGGCTAAACCAGGAAATAGCAAAGATGTACAAGCTGCTATTCACCGTGTTGTGGATTTGGAAATCATTAGGAATGCTGGAAAACATTTAAATGAGCTGTCAAAGGAGTATACAAAAGATGCTGCTAAGGCATCTAAAGGAGATTTAAAAAAGATTATTGAAGATATTCAGGCAACTGAAAAAGAGGTAAGCAAAATAAAAAGGAAAGAAAAAGATAATAGAGATAATGAGATTGCAATTAGAAGTCAAATTGAATTATTGGACGAGAAATTATTAAACACAGAAGAAACGGCAAAATTTCAAGCTCGTAGAAGTCAAATTAATAAAGATTTGACGAATATCTTAATAACTAGAAAAGATAAGACTAAGGAGTTAAAGAAAGCGTCATATAGAGCCTCGTTAGGATTTGCGTCTAGTCAGATTGAGCAATTAAAAAGTGTATTAGAAAGTAAGAGAAATAAAGGTGAAATTCCAAAACATATTCAAGAAGCTTTTTTTAAAGATTTATTTGAACTAGAAGAATGTATTTGTGGAACATCTTTTGCACCAAAAGAGGGAGATGTAATTTATGATAAGCTAATTGCCCGATCTATAAATGAACAAAAAAAATCACCTGAGGATAAGAAGCTCTTAGGGTTGTCTTACCAATTGAAAGAAGTTATTGATAAGATTACAAATTCTAAGAATAGCGTCGGTAATATTGAGGATGAATTATTAACGATTGAAGATGATGAGCAGGAGTTATTATTGGAAAAACAAGAAATTGATAATGAATTAAAAAATCTACCTCAAGAAGATATTGCGATTTTGATTGATAAACGCAGAACAAGAGAAGATGAATTAATAAACCTGACGAAAGACCAAAAGGATTATGATGTTGAACTAGAAAATTTAAAAAAAAGAATTAAGGATTTGAAGAGTGATCGTAAAGATTTGGGAAAAAAACAGAAAGAAGCAAACGTGTTCTATGAGAAAGAAGAACTAGCAATAAAAGCTGCTGAAACCATTGAATCACTTTACGAACAATTTGCAGAGGAGAGTCGTTCAGCGGTTGAAAAAATGACAATTAGTGAATTTCAAAAATTCGTTTTTTCTTCTTCTTCATATCAAGTCCGATTAACTAAGGAGTATGAGTTGGAAGTATGCGATTCAAATGGAAATCGAGCATTACAAAGACTTTCTATGGGGCAATCTCAATGTTTAAGTTTAGCTTTTATAACAGCAATTTCAAGAGTTTCGGAAAAACACCCTCCATTAGTTATCGATATGCCTTTTAGTCGTTTAGATTCAAGTGTTCATGAATCGGTTTCAAGTCGATTACCAAAAATATCTGAACAAACAATATTGTTTCTCATACCTGATGTTGAATGGAACGAAAAAACTAAATCAAAACTAAATCCTTATGCAAGCTCTATTTATAAAATAGAATTTGATGAAAAAAATAGGCAAACATCAATCGATAAAATTATCTAACTATGAAAGGATTAAGAATTTCTATTGAAAAAGCGACACATCATATTTATGAAATTTTAACGAAACGAGGAGTAGAACATCCAGACCAATTCCCCTTTGAATCTATGAAAGACTTGTTTATGACTGCTGCTTGTCTTGGTGCAAAAAATGATTCTTATGAAGAAATTGAAACGAATGAAATTATTTTTGGTTCTGATGTTTTTGATGAAGAGGTTGATATTCCCATAATGTTTTCGTTAGCTTATCAACGAAACAAAGATTTGAATGATGTTATTGACTCAAAAAAAACACTCAAGATTGTTCAAGAATATGCTAACGCTGGAATTCGTATAATTAATAATGAATTAGTTGACAGTTCAGGGAAACCACTTGATAACCTTGTAGCTTTAATTTTAGATCACACTTAATAATGATTGAAAAAATCAAAGGAGAGATAATCAGTATTAAGGTGCATACAAATGGAAACCTTACTTCTAAACACAAACCATTATTACTTCTTTTAATTTTTAAGAGTGTTTTAAATGGAAAATCTTCTAATAAGTTTTCATTTGAGGAAATCGATATTCCATTGCAAAAACTGCTCCAACGGAATAAAATTGACCGAACAGATTCTAAAAGCACGTATCACCCTTTCTACTATTTAAGTAGCAGTTTAATATGGAATACGAATATCGTTTTAAAAAAAGGAGAATCACCTAGACGGTCTAATGTCAAAGGAAAGATAGGGACATTCAACGAAGAAATGTTTAGTTATCTACTCAAAAATCCAGCAAAATTACATGAATTAATTGAACTTGTATTGGAGCTTTTTTGGGAAGTAAAGGCTAGAGGTAAAGTTCGGTTATCATTAAACATTCTTGAATCAAATTGTACTATTTTAGAATCGAACTCAGGTTACTAGATATAGAACTATATAATGTGTATATCCTTGAGTTGTGTATAAATAGCTAAATCTATCCCTCCAAAATCCGAACCAAATCATTATTCACATAAAACACTTCACGCCCATCTGTATTAACCGATAATACCCCCAAATCCACCAATGCCTTCATGTACTTTGTCAATGTCGTTCGACTTGTTGACCCCGTTATCTCGCCAACCAATTTTTGTTTAATATATGGTTGAGAAAATAATGCTTGATTCAATTCAAAGCTATACCACTTTAGTTTTTGTTTGACAAACTCATAAGTAGCATCCATTTGGGCAAGAATGTCATCAATGGTTTGGTTGGTTCGTAGGGCGGTACTTTCTACTGCTGTTAATAGGTACAAAATCCAAGGTTTCCATGCTTGTCTTTGTGTCACACCTGCGAGATTGTAATAATAATCGTCCTTATTTTCTATAATATATTTACTCAAATATAAAACAGGATGAGAAAGTAATTTTTGATCTACCAAATAAAGCAAATTGATTACACGCCCTGTCCTTCCGTTCCCATCAGTAAAAGGATGGATAGCTTCAAATTGATAATGAGCAATAACCATTTTTATGAGTGGGTCAATTGATTGGTCTTCGTTCAAAAATTGAATCATATTATCCAATTTTTTTTGAATAACTCCTTCGCCTCTTGGTGGGGTATAAACTATTTCTCCTGCTCTAAATTCGCTTTGTCCTCTTTTAATTACCGTTTGAGATTGTGGAGGACGTAAACTTTGAGTTGTGTTTTTGATTTTCTGAAATACATGAATAATTGTATCCATTGTAAAGCCTTGTGTTTCCTTTAAGTTTTTATAGCCTTCCCATAAGGCCTCTCGATAACGCAACACTTCTTTTGTCGAAGGATTAGCTTCACCTTCTTTTAACGAATCAGATACAGCTTTGTAAAGTTCATCTTCGGTGGTGAAAATGTTTTCAATTGCTGTCGAACTTTTCGCTTCTTGCAATGCAAGCGTATTAATGAGCATTGATGGATTCGGAATACGAAGGATATTTCTATTGAGTTCTGCTAATGTACGAGAGGTTATCCCCCACTTTTTTAAGACCTCCGTATCAATGATTTCCTCAGAAATGGGTAGTTCGGGTAAGTTGTTATATGGTTTAGTGCGATCAAACATAAGCTCTATATGTTCACTTTTTTCGATTATTTGAACATACAGCAAATATATGTCCAGTTTTTGATAGAAACAAGTGATATGTTCATTTTTTTATCATAATTGAACATATCTTCAGAATGTGTTCAGTTATGATAATTTATTTTCTCTATTTTATTCGTACAAATGAAGCTCAATTAAACCAACCCAATAGAAAACTCCTCCCCATAATTCTCCTGCACCCTTTTCAACTCCTTAACAAACATCACCGCATTATCCAACAACGAAATCTTATTATAAGAAAAGATCACATTCTTATTCGTTAAAGAATGCCCCGTAATCTTGCTCAAAATCGTAACAAGAATATAGTTAATCAGATTAGTAATAAATGATCGCCTCCCAATATGAGAAGTCACAAACTCATAAAACGGTTTAACTTCATATTCCTTCTTACCATAAGAATTGGTAAAGGAAAGCGTAATATCCTCTTTCAGTCCTGCTAATTCAGCTAAGTCTTTCACATAGTCATTAAACTTCTGTGCGCTGATTGTATGAGGTGGTTTGTCACTATTCGCTCTAATAGCATATTCCTTTTTCAATAAGAAACCTGCTATTAAATTTCAAGAAGAAAATTCGAATCAAATTGTACTATTTTAGAATCGAACTCAGGTTTATAGCAATTTTTTCAACGATTTGATGATTAGGACAATAAAACAAATTCAATCATTTATTACTGAAAAAATAGTAATTATTGCATAGTAACTGCCTCTTATCGGATAAAAATGGTGATTCATCAAAACTATGCATGCATAATAAATATTAACACCTATATTTGTAGTGCAAGCAGACAGAGTAGAAGATGTAATATTTTACTTTTTCATAAGTTTTGGGTTAATGAATGAAATTCTTCGAAAATCTGCTTGCTTCTTTTTTGTTTGGATAGCTTATTTTGTATAGAGTTTAATGTCTAGTTTTTTATAAAGGATATTTTAAAAAGATTTACAAAGAATTAATACTAAAAGCATTATCATAATGTATAATTATCAACTTACTAGAAATCCATCTCATCATCAATTCCTTCTTCAAAATCCTCTTGATTGAAACTTTTAAATTCTTCAATGGCTTTATCTATTATTGAAAACGGAATTTCTTCAAGCCCCTGAAATTCATCAGATTTTTTTGCCTGATCTAATGCTTGTTGTTTTAGCTCATTATGATGTTCGAAAGTGATAAAATCTTCTCGTCCGTATTGGACCATTCTCACTCCGTAGGTTGCCCAAGTTCCTTCATGAAGATATTGTTGTGTAGCTTCATTTATATTTAACAAATTAAGAGCGTCAAGCCCTGCTCCTATAATGTATTCGGCATCAACATTATCTTGATAATTTACAGGTTGATTTTGATCAGGTGCTGTAACCTGAACTTTTCCTCCTTGAACGGTACTGTCAAAATCTTCCGTTCCACTTCGTTTCCCATGAGCCCAATCTTTATGAGCTAAAATACCGTTAGCACCAGCACCTCCATATCCACCATTATTACCTACCAAATCCGAAGGAATATTAAATGGTATTCGAGGCAAACTATTTGTGTAATAATGCCCACTAAAAGAAATGTTTGTAGGATTTCCAGCATTTGTTTCCAATACATCTAAATCATAATGGACAATCTCTCTATTTGCGTAAGGTTTAACTCCTTCAATATTCAATAAATCTTTTACACGTTGCTCCACTAACAAGGAGTGATTCATATTGGCTTGTGTAGAGATTGGATATAAATTTTGAGATACGCCAAATCCGCCTAAATCATGATTAAGTAGGTGCCCACGAACAACATTTGCAGCTGGGTATTGATTACGTAAATATTGCATCCAAGTCCAATTGACACCAGTAGAACTCCCAATTACTGGATCGTCTACATCTAATTCAGCCCTCATTCTTTTTCCAACAGGATGGCTAGTATTTACACCTTGTCCCCCAAAACCATTTAAAGAAACATATCCCGGTGTTTGTGTAATAAGTGTATCTCCTTGAATTACTGCTTCCTTCTTAGATCCAATACTCTTTTCTTGTCTTGAATTGGCAAGCCGATCAATTTTTAAAGTAGAAGTTATATTTTCTCTTTTATCATCAAACCACCTATTAGTTGAATTTTTTGCTAATTCCTGCAATTGACTGACCCTTTGATGCCTTGGACTATTGTTCATTAAGTCTCTTAAACTACTTGTCTTTTCAGCTTCTTCTCGTTTATCATTAAAAGAATAATTTGCAATATCATTCTCATGAAACTGAATCGATTCTTCTTCCCGAATATGTTCTTTTTCTATATATTGAGAAGTCATTTAATGTTTATTACTTGTTTTAAGTATAGATGTGTGAAGGTTGGTATTTTTTCTATAGAAATAGTTCCTAAAAAGTCAATTTGCTTTTGGGATAGCGACAGAGTTTTCATCAGCTCTAATATTCGATTAATTATTTGAGAAATACGCCAACAGTTCCAGCAATTTACAAAATCTTCTATTTTTTCAGGGTGATTGAGTATGATATTTATTTCCCTTAGCAATTCAGTCTTTTTTTCATTGCTTGATGAAATAGTTAGACTTGTAAATTGATCTGACATCCCAGTAGTAAGTAAACCATGGATACTTTGATTCGCAATCTTTTCATAATTGTATTCTAAATGCCCTTCATCATTAATTAGTAATTTTTGCGAAGGAAAAATATAATTGTCTAATAGATATTTGAGTAAGTCGGTTAACTCATTAGTTGGATTATCCGTATTGGAAATCACTTTATCCAAAATACTCAAATACGCATTTGGGTTTAATAATATTTGATCAATAGTTGAATTCATAATGTGAATTTATTCTGCTAATGTAGCCATTGTTGATTCATAAGAAGCAAATGCCTTAGTGTAATATTCAGGTTTCATTCTGACTTTTTTATCAGCCATTAAATGTTTATGTGCTGCTTTCATTATTTCTTCTAATCGATCTGCTGACATCTCAATTAAACTGACGTTTAATAAACCTTTATATGCTTGATTTGTTGCAACAGCTTTTAATGCTGCCACAATCCCCTCATCTAATAATTGATCAAAACCATTTCCCGATTTATTAACATAATACCCTACTTCTTTTATATAATTTCCTTTTGATGGATCTTCAGTATCTTTTGGTGTCTTTTGCTGAAGCCATGCAATATGTCTTGCCATTTGTTTTCCAGCTTTAGTTTTTTGAGCAAAAGCGGATGGAGTATCTTTAATTTCGTCAATATGCAATACTCCACCTGTACCAATATAATACGCATCTACCTCAAGTGCTTCAATTCCAAGTGGGGGTAGTTTCCCATGCTGGTGTGGGCTATCTGATTCAGCTCCAACGAATACTTGTCCTTCAATATCTTCCCAAGCAGGTAAATCGACAATATGTTCTAATTCACTTAAATCTTCACTTACTTTTTTGGCATCTGTTTCAAGATTGCATACAGAATGAATTAGTTTTTGAATACTTCCATTAATTCCAAGTTTTTCTTCCTGAACTAGGGCATTTAACCCTTCAAAAGTATATCCTATTCGCCATGAAAGATCAAAATTTTCGTCAGCAAATCTCGCTTTTGCACCTGATACGGCAGTAGGTTCAATAAATGCTAATTCATAAATTGTAACCCGCTGATAGACATAATTTGAGTTAGCTAATCTCTTTTTTTGATTTTCTACTTTTTTTTTTGAATGGCCTTTGCTCCCATCACATCTGCTTCCTTCTCTAAATTTTTATTATCGTTGACTGGAGATCCGTTTACAGTAGTCGTTGGTTTTACCCTCCCTTGTTTTTGTTGGACAACATGCCAAGCCTCATGCGCCAAATGTTTTTCTTGTCCACTTGCAACATGGATGTCTGTGCCTTGCGCATACGCATGTGCTCCTAACTGTGCAGGTTTGGATGAATTATAATGAACCTTGGTATCACTTATATCAACTCCTGAAAGGTTTTCTATTCCCGACTTGATATTATCAGGGAGCCCAGTTTTATTTTCTTTAAGTTGTTTTGCCTTAGAAGCATTCGCAATTGTTTGGAGTTGTTTTGTGCGTTCAGTTTGAGGGCGACTGTCTTCATACAACTGCATTTTTGCCTGAGTTACTTCCTTAGTATCTTCAGATTGATGAGTTTTATCTTGTTTTTGAACAGGCGCTTTCATAAGAGTAAATACTTAACTAGTAAGCTTGAAAATTTATTGGGTTAATTTTACAAACCCAATATAGTTCTTTTTTAGAGAATCTTTACAAAACTCATCTAAAAGATTCTGAAAATCAGCAATTATGGATTCATTTAAGACGAAAAAATTGAACTTGGGAAATTCTCTTTTTTTGTTAACTTTACTGCTACTATTTGACAAATTAAGCAGTCTGATTTCCATTAGAAATTGATCGTTAACTTGTCTTCGAAGCCCTTTAACCCAAAATTTGTCTAGAGGGATACTTTATGAATTATAACTTATTAATACAGTGTTGTCTTTGGATGCTCCTTTGTTTTAGTCATACCCATGTGACTGCTACAGAAATGATTCCTTATTTCCCTAAATTCTTGGATGAAGATACGAGTATTCATATTGACCATAATCAATCTTTACCGAACAATGATAATCCTTTTGCAAACGCAAAAATAGACACTTTAGCAGAGAAAACTCCTCCAAAAAACACAACAGGTTATCAAGCTGTTCCTGCTCAAACGACAGATTTTATATTAACAGATAGTGTAGATTATGAATATGAAGTTTTTGGATGGTATCCACATTGGTTCCCTGATTATTATCGAGACATTGATTACTCGAAAATTTCAACGATTTCCTACTTTTCCTATGAGTTTTCACCTCAAACAGGGAAAAAAATAAGTGATCATAATTGGGAAACTACAGCAATGATAGATTCTGCAGAGGCTAATGGGTGTAAAATTCTACTTACTGTAAGTTCTTTTGGAGGAGAAAATAACCGCATTTTTTTGAACAATGAAAATGCCATTCAACAGATGGCGCAAGAATTACTTGTAACACTTCAATCAAGAAAAGAAGCAGATGGCGTTTGCCTTGATTTTGAAAATATTCGACATTCAGAAAGAGATGAATTCACAAAATTTGTAAAAGAATTAAGCAGTCTGTTTAAAACAAAAGGGTATGAAATTTACCTTGCACTTCCTAGCGTCGATCACAATGAGGCTTATGATTTTGCGCAGCTCGAGCCAATGATTGATAAATCCGTAATAATGGCTTACGGCTATGCAGGAAAATGGAGTGATTATCCTAAACCAAATGCACCCATAAAAAGTGATGGATATTCGTTAACAAAAACAGTTGATTATTACACGGGGCATTTAGATAGTCGGAGTTTACTTTTGGCAATTCCTGTTTACGGGATGCTATGGGACGTAAAAGAAGATTCAACAACAAATTTTGTTGGTTATCGAACACTTAATTATATTAATTCAAACATCAATGGAATTGCAGTAATTGACTCGTTGTCTAAGGCAGCATATATTTCATTTAATCTAAAAGATAATCCAGCTATTAAGCGTGAAGTTTGGTTCAATAATGAAGTGAGTTTGTTTTATCAAATCCAATTATTAAAAGAAAATGAATTAGGAGGACTAGGCTTATGGGCATTAGGATATGAGAAAGACTGCCCACTATTTTGGGAGGTTATAGCAAGCGAACTTTCACAGCAACCGCGTGAGAAAACGCTTGCAGAAATAGAAGCAGAAGTTGGTTGGTGGGCAGGTTTCAGGGATTATATTGATGTTGTATTTGATGGAGCTGAAGAAACACGTCAATTAATTCTATGGATGCTGATGCTTATCGTAGGATTTGGTGCAATTGGATTTGTAATCTCTTTGGTAGATCACCGAACGAGAGACTTTTTTACAACCAATCGGTTTATTCGAATGGGATTTACAGCTTTGGTTTTGATCTCTGCGATTCTAGTGATTCTTGTTTGGGATTTAGAACAAACAATGAAAAGTGATGGGAGTGACCGATCAGATGATGTTTTTATGCTAATTGTAGGCTTTCTCTTAGGAGTTGCATCTTATGTATTTATAACCAACAGAATTAAACGTAAAAAGAATCAATTGCCATGAGTAAAAAACAAAGTTTAATACCCAAGGAATTATCTGGAGCAGCCAAACTCGCTGGAATTGTCCAAAAAGCATTGGCAAAAGAATTTTTGACCCTTATTGTTGTTCTAGCTGCAGCCTTTCCTGTAGCATTATTGGTTGCGTATATTATGGCACATAGTGCGGAAAGAGATACAGGAATTGTGTTTCAACAAATTTTAGGACAAACAAACGAAGGAGGAGGCAGCACTTCTTTTGTAATTATTTACCTCATTTCCGCAGCAGGGCTTTATTTTTCACGAATGATTGCAGGTTCAATAAAAGTACTAGTACAAAAAGACCCAGAAGAATGATTGATCAAGCACTTTTATTTCTTTCCTCCTTTTTAAATAAAGAGATTCGTCTTTCTTTTGGAATAGATGAAGACAAAGTGATTCTTTCAAGTTTAAATGATCTTGGAGGAACTCTTTCAGCTGCTACAAACAATCGCCTCATTCTCAGTTTAATTAATTTAGAGCACATAACAAGCTTGAGTAATCAAGGTGGGAGATCGGGCCTTTCGGCAGGAGGGTTTGAAAAAAAATCACCACCCGTTAATATGAATTTATACATTTTGTTAGCCGCAAATTATGATACCTCAGGTTATATGGAGGGATTAAAAATGTTAAGCTCTTCTATTGGAATCTTTCAAGCGACAAATGTTTTTGAGCGCTCGGGAAATCCACAAATGGACGCAAGTCTGGATAAGCTTTCTCTCGAAATAGTTAATGTCCCTTTAAAAGAATTAAGTAGTCTCTGGAGCGGTGTTGGAACAAAGTATATGCCTTCGATTTTATACAAAGTACGACTCGTTACAATTGAAAAGAACAAAATAGACGGAATAATTCCAGAAATAACAGGCTTAGGTACAAGTGCTACAAAGAATGAATAAGAAACTATGGAACAATTTTTTAATAAATTCCTTCAAATTGAATTTAATCATCAATACTTTGGAGAACAAGAAAAGGCAATTTTCCAATTAATTCCTACTTCAAATACACAAAATAGGTTAAAAAATTTCAACATTCTTATTAAAAATCGAGGAGGTCAATTTGAGTTTTTTACAGGACTTCGAAAAAAAGAACTTTTAGCTCAAAATGAATTAAAAGGAATTGATCAACTGAATTTTTTTTTAGTTCTAAAAGATGCACTGTTTGAAAATTATACTTCTATAAAAATTTCAAAACATAAAGAAAAAATATTACATTTAACCCACAGAGGAGATAATTCGAATCTGCATAAGAACCGATTTGTTGGTGATCAAGACAGCATTGTTAATCAATCAAATAGGTTTGAAATTAACATTAACCCAAAATCTGATACATTAGCCCAAGTAAAAACACACAACGGAGATATTCTTTTAGAAATACCCATTAATGAAAAGTCTCCTCCAACCTTAGAATTTAACTTAAACACCTTTAAGGAAGGGAAGTATGAACTTTGGATAAACAACAAACTAGATCAGGTTTTTTTTTCGAAAAAAGGGTCAATTCCTCAAAATTATGTTGGAATTGTTACCCTAAATGAAAAAAACATAATTCAGCAATTAACAGAAAAGGGAATTGCTAATTACGAAGTAAACTTTGCTGCAAGAAAATGTTTTTGGAGGTATAAAATTTTAGTGCCAATTGAATACAAAATCAATTTGATTGAGATGAAAATCCAAACAAGTGGTGAATTGGAATTTAAAGATGCCCATGAAGAAACATTGAGTAATGGAATGAAAGTAAATGTATTTACAAGCACTACTGAAAATATGCTGCGTGATACATTAACTGAAAAATTAGAATTGGTTTTGAAGTACAATAACCTTCATTCCGAGCGAATATCTGAAATGGTTGTAAATCTTCCAGCTTCAGACCCAAAAGGACTAGAAACGATAGAAGTAAATAATAATTCGGTGCATTATGCATCAACCCTTATCAATATTTAATGCATAAAAAGTAAAATATATGGCAACAATGAAAACACCCGGTGTTTATATCCAAGAAAAAGATGCTTTTGGAAATTCAGTGGTTCCAGTACCTACTGCAGTACCAGTATTTATTGGATATACAGAAAAGATTTCCTATGGTGGTCAAGACTTGATCAATACCCCAGTAAAAATTTCTTCTTTAGCAGATTTTACAGGAATTTTTGGAGTTAATCCTCCTGCTGTGAAATTTGGTATTTCTCAACAACCTCTACTGTCTAAATTAAAAAGTTATACTGCTGATTTAGCAGCGGCAACTGCTGAGGTAACAAATGCAACTGCTGCATTAGACGCATTGGCAGATGATGCAAGTGATGAAGATAAAGCAAGTGCTGAAACGGCCGTTAAAATGGCGGAGGCATTAAAAGCGAGCATTGAAGGTAGTAATACAGATGACACGAAAAGTTTAATAGAAGCTTATGATGCGTGGGATCAAGCAAGAAAAGACGAAGCTGATGATGTTGGAGATAAAAAGAAAGCTTATGAAGAATTAGCAGAAACATATGCGTTGGTAATTCCTGATTTTGCTTCCGAAGAAATGGGATATTTGTTGGATTGTAAAACGGTTAATTACCGACTTTATAGTGCGCTAAAATTCTTTTATGCCAATGGCGGTGCTGATTGTTACATTATTTCAGTTGGAGAATATGATTATTCAGAAAAAACATTAGAGGCTGGTCCTTTCATAGATGCAATAAAATTTCTAGAAAAAGAATCAGAACCGACTATGGTGGTAATACCTGATGCGGTTGAGATTAAAGACAAAAATAAAACAGATTTAGGAGAAGTTTATGCGGGATGTTATAGTGTGCAAAGTGCTATGATGAACCATTGTGGTGAATTTCAAAACCGAATAGCAGTTTTAGATGTTCCGGGTGGTTTTAGAGAAAAATTTGGAGAAGATCCTGTAACTTCTTTCAGAAGTGGGGCTGCTCCAAGTATTGCTAAATACAATAGTTATGGAGCTGCTTATTATCCTTGGTTACACACAAATGTTCAAGCATTGTCAAGTGTAAATTCTGGAAACATTGATGAGGGGTCATATACGATTATACACGATATGCTCTCTTCGGAGTTTGCAGGTGTGGCAGGAATGGATTTTTACTATAATGCATTTTCGGCTGAAGACGGAAAGAAAGCAAAAATGGATGAAGCAGAGTCAGTCCTTGGAAATTTGAGCACAATGTTTAGCTTAATGAACGACGCTATTTTAAAGCAATTAAACTTGATGGCTCCGAGTGCTGCAATGGCTGGCCTTTATACTGCTGTTGATAATTCACAAGGTGTTTGGATTGCACCTGCAAATGTTGCTGTTCAAAACGTAATTACACCAGCAATTAAAATCGATCATGCACAACAAGAAGATTTGAACGTTCCGTTAAACGGAAAATCAATCTGTGCCATTCGAGCATTTACAGGAAAAGGAACAATTGTATGGGGGGCAAGAACATTGGATGGAAATTCAAATGACTGGAGATATATTAATGTTAGAAGAACAATGATATACCTAGAGCAGTCCGTAAAAGAAGCTGCACAAGCATATGTGTTTGCACCAAATGATGCAGGAACATGGGTGAGTGTTAAAAGTATGATCAGTAATTTCCTTGTTGGTGTTTGGAAACAAGGAGGTTTAGTTGGACCTTCTCCAGATACAGCATTTAGTGTTTCAGTAGGATTAGGAAACACAATGAGTAGTGACGATATTTTAAATGGAATAATGAGAGTAACGGTTAAAGTTGCTGTTTCAAGACCAGCAGAATTTATCGAAATTACATTCCAACAACAACAACAGCAAGCATAATTTTAAATCATTAAAAAAATAGAGACATGGCAGATGGATCAGCTCAAGATAATGTGTGGCCCTTACCGAAGTTTTACTTCACGGTCGATTTAGGTTCACAAGATAGTACTACCTCTTTTCAAGAAATTAGCGGATTAGAGGTAGAAGCACAAATAATAGAATATAGACATGGTGATAGTCCAGAGTTTTCGACTATAAAAATGCCAGGAATTAAGAAAAGCGGTAACATAACACTTAAAAAAGGTGTTTTTGTTGATGACAATAATTTCTGGACATGGTTTGAAGCAATAAAAATGAACACCATTAAAAGAGAAACAGTCGTGATTAAGTTACTGGATGAATCAGGTAGCCCAACAATGACTTGGACACTAGCAAATGCTTGGCCAACGAAAATTTCAGGAACAGATCTAAAATCAGATTCCAATGAAGTTGCAGTTGAAAGCATAGAACTGGCCCACGAAGGAATTACCATTGCAAATGGATAATAATCATGAGTGATTATCCAGCAGTTGGCTTTTATTTTAGTTTGGCCTTTAAGGGTTCAAACGGTGTTTCAGAAACCTCTTTTAAAGAGGTTTCTGGTCTTAATATGGAAATGGGTACAGACGAAATAGAAGAAGGCGGACTAAATGATTATAAACATCAAATTCCGACAGGTCGAAAACACCAAAACCTTGTTTTAAAACGAGGTTATTCTAAAGACAAAGCCTTAACCAAATGGTGTGAGAAAACCATAATGGGTGGATTGTCAGAAGCAATATCAACGGAGACAATCACAGTAAAATTATTGGATGAAAAAGGAAAGCCATTAAAAAGTTGGTCTTTTTACAATGCCTGGCCTATAAAATGGGAATTATCTGCTTTTGAATCTGAGAAAAATGAGGTTGTAATGGAAAGCGTAGAATTTGCTTATGCTTATTTTAAATCAATTTAAAACAACAGACAATGCCTGTAGAAATTAAAGAATTGATCATAAAAGTTCGTGTTGAGGATTCAACAAAGAAAAATGATACTTCAATTAATACAAAATCTTTGAAAAATGATATTATGAAAGAAGTACGACATGAAATGCAAAAACAACTACGGAAATTAGGTGAACGATAGGATATGGCCCTGGAAAAATTGTCAATAATAGCATATGATGACTCAACCTATCTCAACGAAGGGGAAAAATGTACAGTTCAAATTAATCCAAGCTCATATACACATAACCATAAGGTAAACTATGATAGCAGTGTTGCACTTGGGGCTTCAGGAGCAACATTAGAGTTTAAAGGGATTGACCCACAAACTATTTCGTTTGATATTCATTTTGATGCCACAGGAGCAGTAGGTGGAGAAACAACAGCTGTTCAAGATCAAATTGATACATTTAAAAAGGTATGCTTTGATTATCAAGACGAATTGCATGAACCCAATTATCTAATTGTTTCATGGGGATCTTTAGTTTTCAAATCAAAACTAACTAGCCTCGATTTGACTTATTCACTTTTTAAACCTGATGGGACTCCACTTCGTGCTAAGGCAACGGTTAATTTTCAAGAAGCATTGGATGATGCCGAAATAGCAAAAGCTGCAGATCCTAAATCTCCTGATTTAACACACGAAATTATAGTTAAAAAGGGAGATACATTGCCGTTGTTATGCTATAATGTTTATGGAGATAGTAGTTATTATTTGGAAGTGGCAAAGTTTAATAATTTGATCAATTTTAGAGAGCTTGTTCCAGGGACAGTTCTTCATTTACCTTCAATAAAATAAGTTATGGCGGATCTTTCTGTAACGGATTTTACAATTACGTCCAATGGTAATGCAATTGATAATACGTATCAATTAATTAGTATTTCTGTAACTAAAACAGTCAATAAAATTGCTTCTGCAGAACTTAGTTTTAGAGACAGCCCTGATGTTGATGATGCTTTTATTGTAGCAAATTCTGATGACTTTGCTCCTGGAGTTAAGATTACTGTCGAGCTTAAAGATGATAATTCAAGTGGGACAGTATTTGAAGGAATTGTTGTTAAACAAACGATTGGAATGCGAGGAGAAGGTACAATCCTAACCGTAGATTGCAAAGATGTTTGGGTAAAGTCAACTTTAGGGACAAAACAAGTTGCTTTTGCTGATAAAAGCCTGACAAGTGCAATTATTAAAAAAATTGCTAAAAACTATGCGAGTGACTTTTCTGGTATTACGGCAACAAAAAACGAAAAGCCAAAAACATTGCAGTATAAAAGTTGTGATTGGGATCTTATCGTGAGTTTAGCTGAACGGGAAGGAATGATTGTGGTAACGGATAATGGAAAACTAATTGTAGCGAAACCAAACGCTGAAATTATAAAGGATGCAAATTATGAACCAGCAATCGAAATAAGAATAGGTGAAGAAATTCTAGATTTCAATTTTGAAGTTGATGCTTCAAATCAATTTAAATCTGTTTCTGGAAGCGCTTGGGACATTGATAATCAAAAATTAGTAGAAGTTAATGCTGCTGAGCCCAAAGTAAATAAACAAGGAGATTTATTAGGAAAAGACTTGTCAAAAGTTCTTGGAGACGCAAAAGAAAATTTGACGTATGCGGCAGCTGTTGATTCCAAAATAATGCAAGAATGGGCAGATGCAGTTTTGCTTAAATCTAGGTTGTCAACCTATTCAGGTTCTTTGACAATAAAAGGAAATGCAGAAATAAAACCAAATACGTACATTTCTATTTCTGGTTTTGGGACAAGGTTTGATGGTGTGTGTTACGTTTCAGGTGTTAACCACAAATATGAAGATGGTAAATGGACAACAACCATGACCATTGGGTTAAGTGAAAAATGGTTTGGTCAAACCACTGATTTAAATCCAATATCTGAGCAATCTACAATCCCTGCGTATCAGGGCTTACAAATTGGAGTTGTAAAAGAAATATTAGATGACCCCGATAATAACTTTAGAGTACAAGTTGAGATTCCTTTTTTAGATAAAGCAGATCAACTTATTTGGGCAAGATTGTCATCATATTATACAGGGAATAAATTTGGAGTCAACTTTATGCCTGAAAAAGAATCTGAAGTTGTGCTAGCATTTATCAATAACGATCCAAGTTCTCCGGTAATTTTAGGAACACTTTACAGCAGTAAAATCCCTCCTCCGAATACGCCGACAAAAGGCGTTGACATAAAAACGATAAAAACAACTAGTGGACTTGAAATTTCTTTTGACGATTCAGATAAAAAAGTGATCCTTTCAATCAACACGCCAAAAGGAAATAGTATTGTACTTAGTGAAGAAAAAAAGACACTAACAATAACAGATCAAACCGGAAATGAAATAAAAATGGCAGAAAAAGAGATGACCATTACAAGTAAATCTAAATTGGTTATCTCTGCGAAAGATGAAGTTGAAATCAGCAGTAAAAAAGTGACTGTTTCTGGAAGTGATTCCTTTGAAGCAAGTGGAGGAAAAGTAGCCATTTCCAGTAAAGGAACTGCTGAACTAAAAGCAAGTGGAACAATGACAGTTAAAGGGACACAAATTAATTTGAATTAAAATGGCTAAAAAAAGTTCTTTTTTAGGAAATGGGTGGAGCTTTCCACCAACATTTAACCAAAGCGAAGGTATTGTAATGTCTAAAGATGAAAAAGACATTGCCGAATCAATAGAGATCATTTTAAATACATCTATAGGCGAACGGGTAATGCAACCAAAATTTGGCTGTGATTTAAGAACATTTTTATTTCAATCAATCAGTACGTCCCGACTTCACTTTATGAAGGAACTGATCCGCTCGTCACTTATAAATTTCGAATCAAGAATTAAATTGCACGACATATTAATTGATCACTCTCAGTATTTAGATGGAATTATATCAGTGCAAGTAAATTACAGTATCGTAGCTACAAATTCACGTTTTAATCTTGTTTTCCCATACTATAAAACAGAGGGCACTTCCTTGCCAACAGCGCTTAAAAGCACTCTTGAAGGCAGTATCAAATAATCCATGAGAAAAGAAAGAAATATCGGTCGATTGAGAGAGGAATTATCAATTCCTAATCCATTAGATAATACTTTTGTTTTTGATGAAAGACAAAAATGGGATGTATTGTCTTATATGACTGAATACATGAAATTTGTCAAGTTTTACAATGCACAAAACGAAGTGGAGGGAAATTGGGCTACGATTTTGTTAAAAGACCCGATCTTTTATAAATCAAATATTATTACAGCTTCGTTACAAGGTCTTGAAAGAGATATTTTCGAGTATAACGCAGAAAAAATTTCGGTAAAAAAAACAATAATCCTAATCAATTCAATCGAAAAATGGTATAAAAAAGTAGGCGTTTGGGTAGATGACTTAACGCGACTGAGAGAACTAAAACTCGCGGATAAGATTGATGGAATTCAAGCTGGAATAATGTATAAACACTTGAAAAAAATTCGACAGTTAAGAAATACGCTTGAACAAGAAGAAGCATTATTGATTAACCCTATTGGAGAGCATGATTTGGAACAGGCAATTGCCACATATCAAAAAATAATCACCTACATTCAAGAATTAACAAAAGAAAATTTAAAAGAAGCCTTTTTTTCAAAGGCAAACCATTTGCCTAACAATGCACTCTACCTTTCTTTTGTAACACTTTTTGAGCACATTCAAAAAAAGGTAAATACATTTCCAAAACGTCATTTAGCGTTTTATTATGCCAAAGTACTCCATCAAAGTCCAAAAGAAGGAGAACCCATTAAAGCAATTGTAAATTTCGACTTAAAAGATGGCGTAACAAAAAGTATAATTGATTCAAAAATTCAGTTATCAGCCGGAAAGCAATTTAATTTAGAAAATGATCTTGTATTTGGAATTAATAAACCCATTCATGCTTATTCAGCAAAACTGACAGACCTTTTTTCAGTTTACCTTAAGAGAAATACTTACCTCAAAGTTGGAACTCAAAAGCCAATTATTTCGGATGTGCTTCGAACGAAGATAATTTCTAATAGTACAGAAGAAATTAATCTTAGCAATAAAAAAATGCCGCTGTTTGGCGCTGACCCTAATCAAATCAATCATTCTTCTATTATACCTAAAAGTTTAGGTACAATAGGTTTTGTAATTAGCTCTCCGGTACTCTTTTTAGCAGAAGGAAAAAGAGAAGTAATCTTTAATTTCGTGCTTGAAGAGCAGTCTGCAGAAAGTACTTTTTGGAAGCTGCTTAGAGAGATTGCGGATAAACAAAAAACGAGTCTTAAAGAAATCTTTTCTGAGGTTTTTAAAGAAGCGTTTGAATTAGAATTTACAACAGATGAAGAATGGAAGAAAATCCTATCTTATCGCCTAGAACTAAATCGAGAAGAAAATAGTTTTAGTATTCATGTACTCCTGAACCTTGAAGACCCTCCAATTTCAAAATTATTAACTGAACGACTTAGATGGCCTGCATTTAAGTTTTTACTCAACCCTTACGCTCCTATTTTCGCGTATTCGTTTTTGCAAAATTTGAGAATTGCAACAATTAGAGTTAAAACAAACGTGAGTGAAATTCGAAATTTGAGTGTCTATAATGAACTCGGACAGGTTGATTTGAATAGTAACTTTGATCTTTTTGGCCCTTGGCCAAAGTTAGGAACACAAGTTAATATAGGGAAAAGTGAAATTTTCAAGAAGAATATTACACGACTAAATCTAAATGTCAACTGGGCTAATTTGCCAAAAGAAGAAGGAGGTTTCGAAGCGTATTATGATCGTTATCCAAACGAAGTGAAAAACGAAAATTACCGCGTTAATTTTGCAGTATTAAATAAAGGAAAATGGCTTCCTAAAGAGAATGAAATAAGTCAAGAAGAAAGCTTGTTTGAAACCAAAAAAGAAACTTCTCCCGAAGGATATCAAATTGAAGTGCTAAAGACAAGTTCCACTTTGGAATTTAAAAAATTTAGAGAAGTTGCCTTGGCAAAAAAGAATTATGGATTAGAAGATCCGCTCGAATATACAATTGATTCATTAGAAGGATTTATACAGCTTACCTTTACCGGGCCAGAAGAAGGTTTTGGAGATGAGGTTTACCCAGATTTAGTTTCCAAAGTTTCCATGCATAATGCGCAAAAAAAAAGAAGTGTTCCGCCCCCAAATAAACCATTTGTGCCGACAGTTTCTAGATTGGAGATGAGTTATGAAGCAGAGGATTCTTTGAGTTTTTCAGATACAAAATCGAATTTTGAAAGTACATCACATAATATTTCAGAATATTATCATATTTCACCAATAGGATGGACTCCGGTAATTAGAAATCAAGAAGTTTTGGGTGATAAATTGATTTATGATTTTGGAAGTGAAGGCCAACTTTATATGCGGATTGAAAATGTAAATGAGGCAAAAAATCTAAGTGTTTATTTTGATTTGGATGATACATTATCCGTTAGGGATTTGCCCAAAAACAATGTTTTTGTTCACTATTTGAATGACAATCAATGGTTTTTGTTAGATGATAGATTGATCATTAATGATGGTACAATGTCATTTAGAAAAGCGGGAATAATCGAAATGTCAATGCCTAAATTGAAAAACAATTCAAATGCAATTTGGCTAAAAGTTTCAACACAAAAAGAAGCATTAAAGTATCCCTATTTAAAAGGGATTTATTTTAATGCAATAGAAGCACATTGCTTAGAAAATGACCCAATGATTAAAGGTAATCTAATAGGTGCTGCCGAAATAACAAACATCATTGGTTCATATCCTGATATCCAACGTGTATCACAGCCAAATTCATCTTTTGGTGGCGAAATTCGCGAAACAGAAAGAGCTTATTATAAAAGAGTGGCAAACCGTTTAAGACATAAAGACAGAGCGATTACACATTGGGACTATGAACAACTCATTTTCGATCATTTCGAAAAAGTTGAGGTTGTAAAATGCACCAATAAAAATAAAATGTTCGAGCCTGAGCCAAATCAAATTCGAATCGCCGTATTGAGTAAACTTTGGAATGAAAAAGACTATCATTTGTTTAGTCATGATGAATTACTCAAAATGCAGATTATGCTTGCTAAAAGAAGTAATTCGTTTGCTAAAATAACGGTTATAAACCCAATTTTTGAATACCTTTTAGTCAATTGTTCTTTGGTATTAAAGGATACAGAGCAAGTAGGCTTTTACATTAGTCAGATTAATACAGAAATAAACCGTTTTTTAAGCCCAATAAATCAAGTTAAAAAGAGGTTTGGCGGGATTGGTGGTATGTTTTCTCCAATGATTTTGATGAGTTATTTGGAAAAATTACCTTTTATTAAATCAGGCAAATATTTGAGTATTGAACACATCATTGAAAAAGGAGAAGATCGTTTTTTATTGGACATTTATCAAGGGAATGCTTTTATAGAAACCACAAATCCATGTGGACTACTTATTCCAATGGAAGAACATAACATAGATGTTATTGGTGCAGATATCTCCGAAGGGATTGGTCATTTTCAAATCGGAAAAGACCTTATTATCGAAAAAAGTAAAGAATTGCGTATATTGGAAGGACCCAAAACAGAATCTAAGCATTTGCAGCAGGAAAAAATCAACAGAAGGAAAGAAGTTTCTGATTTTGGGGATAATGAGCTATTAATCGTGAAATTAAATAAAACCAAAAATGCCGGAGAACAATAAACTACGGCTATTGAGTCGAAACAGCTTAAAAGCATTATTTACGAATGGTACTAAGCCAGACGAAAGTAATTTTGAAAGCCTAATAGATTCTTTTGTTAATCGTCTGGATGACGGTTTTTCAAAGACAAAAGAAGATGGAATGATCCTTGTTCCAGATCAAGAAGTGTCAGATAAACTCATTAGTTTTTATAAATTAATAGATGATGATCAACCTGAATGGAGCGTAGCATTAGACATTAAAGACAAAGAAAAAGGGCTTAATTTTCAAGGAATTGACGAAGACGGAAAAGTAACTTCTAGGCTTTACTTAGGAAAATCAGGAAACGTTGGTGTTTCCACAAATACACCAAAAACTACATTAGATGTAAATGGCATTTTAGGAACAAAAAGCCGCATAGGAACCTATAAAATGGGTACAATCCCAGCTGATGGGTTATGGCATGATGTTTTGGAAGGTTTAAATGGAAGCAATGCATTTGAATTGATGGCGCATGTCGGAAAACCGAAATCAGGAAAACATGCTTTACTGCATGCAAATGCATTGTCTACTTTTGGAAAATCACGTAATCGAATACGTCGTACCCAAGCACATTATGGATGGTGGTGGAATAAAATAAGAATTCGTTGGACAGGAGACACTTTTGATTATGGTTTACAAATGAAAACAGGAACAAATTATGGTCCTGAAGAAGAAATAAAGTATTGTATTTCCACTTTATGGGACAACGATATTATGCGTTTGTTTTTAGAAGATGAAGGAGAATAAAAACAATGAAAACGCCTGATTCATTCATAAAACGAAAAAAGAAAGGTACTGGAATTTTTCAGGACTTATTTCAAGAAGGCATTGATATTATTCAAAAATTATCAGGCGATCTTTGGACAGATTACAATACGCATGATCCAGGGGTAACATTGCTCGAAAACATTATATATGGAATTACCGAACTCGATTATAAATCAAATTTTGAAGTAAAAGATTTACTGGTAAACACTTTAGGAACGAAATTAAACTCTGGAGGTAATGCCTTATTTGAAAGCGCAGCTATTTTGACTACAAACCCAGTCACAATAGATGATATGCGAAAAATAATAATTGATCAAATTCCAAATGTAAAAAACGCATGGATTACTCCATATAAAACATCAATAAGTGATTATTCTGTTTTTCAATTGAATGGCTTATATTCGATTTCGGTTGAAATCGAATCATTGCCTTTAAGTGAAGGTTATGAAATCGAAAAAGAAAAATTATCCAAAGAAGTAGAGCGAGTATTTTACAACAATAGAAACCTTTGTGAAGACATTTATGAAATAATAATATACGATCCGTATGAGATTACGTTTGAGCTAGAATTATCTATTGAAGAAACGGTGTTGGGAGAGCGAGTTTTAGCTCAAGTAATCAATGAAATAAATGCTTATCTTTTACAAAAAGTGACTTTTAAAACACTTTGGGAATTAGAAAAAGAAGGATTTTCTACGAATGAAATTTTTAATGGCCCCCGATTAAAAAATGGATTCATTATGGATTCATCACTTAAAGAAAGAAGGGCAGAAGTTCATACATTAGACATCATTAATATCATTGGGGCCGTAGAAGGTGTTATAAGTGTAATTTCATTAAAATTATTGCATCAAAACCCTTCAAATCCAGCTGAATTTATTACGTTAACGTTAGATAAATTACTTGTTCCAAATCAGTTTTTCCCTACACTTCGGTTACCGGAAAAAGAAGGGGCAGTTGTTTTTCGTTCAAATGGACTGAAGTATAAAGCAGATCTCGAAGAGGTACTTAATGAATTAGCTTATCTCGATTCCATGTCTTACTCAAGTTCAATGTCCGGACGAAAGACACCAAACGATATTTCTATTCCACAAGGAAATTATTTAGATATAGAAGAATATCATCCTATTCGTTTCCAATTGCCCGATATATATGGTGTAGGTGAGAATGGACTTATTTCAGATCTTCCAGAAATTAGATATGCTCAGGCAAAACAACTCAAATCTTTTTTGTTACCAATAGATCAAGTTTTAATGAATATGTTGGCGTCAATGAGACACCTATATGATTTGTATGATGTCACTGAAAAGAATAACGCATCCTATTTTAATTCAGCGTTACCTGATATTGAGAGTACTCTCGAATTATTAGATGTTAATGAAAAAAACAAACTAAAAGAGCGAATCTACGAGTGGAGAGGAAAGTTAGCGCAATTAGATAATCGTTTTGATACGGATAGTAATGAAAGACTTCAGCGAATCACAGATGATTTACTAAGTCGTTTTAGCGAAGCGTTTCCATCCTATTTTTTAACGAAAACTTATACTGAAGCCTATCCCTTTTTGAATTCGGAATCTGTTAATCAGAAAATATTGAGTGCAAAGCGAAATTACATCAGAAATTATGACGAGATCAGTTATAATCGAAACAAGGCTTGCAATTATGTAGAATTGGCAAAAAGCATAAAAAATAATTTAAAACCAGATGAAACCAATAAATTTTTGTCCGGAATCGTCAAAAAAATAGCATTATTAACAGCAATTAAAAACATTTCGATTCGAGCTGTCTCAAAAGAGGTTTATACCTCAAATGTTACCGTTTATGGAAAATCAAATGATCACGAAGGCCTCGTTCAGAAATTGAGTGCTGAAAATGTAGAAGAAGTTTTTTATCGAATTAAGGACTACCCAAGTTTTTTACCATCCGAAACAAACATGGGAAATGCCTTTTATTTTACGAGCAGTAAAAATGAGGTGTTAAAAGAAACGTTAAAAAAGGGAATCCATCAAGACAATTACTTTATTAATTCGTACCAATCAAAAGGGCGAAAAATTGTTCAGGTTTGGTTGAGTTTAGAAAAAACTACAAAATTAGTTCATGTAGCAACAAACAATACAAGAGCATTAAACCATATTAAATCATGTGCAAACGTTTTACGGAAGGTAAGTGAAAAATCGGAGGCAATTTTCCTGATAGAACACATATCATTATTGCCAAAAACTGATGAAAAAAACTTTGCATTTTCTATTTCTCTTGACGCAATTGACGAAAGAATTCATCTAACAATAAAAAATAAAGAGGCGCTTTCACTTCAAGAACGAGATGGAATTTTAGAACAGATATTTAGAGGTTTTGATGAAAGTGAACTTGTTTTTGGTGTAAATGCGAAAGATGAGAATTATTATATGGAAGTAATCTTAAATGGAAAAATACTTGCAATAAGTCAAGAAGTATTTCCAGCAAGTAAACTTGATGACTTATGCAAACAAGTTGACCTTTTACTAAAATGTGCCAAAAAAATAACGCCAGATCAGGTAAAAAAATTAGTTGAGAATCATAAAAAATCAATTGCTTTTAAAAACGGGATGATCGAGGAAACTTTTTTTTCTTCAAAGCTATCATTTGTATTGCCTACCTGGCCTGTCCGTTTTCAGGACGATAATTTCAAAGAAATCTTGAGCAACACGGTCTATGATAAAATCCCTATCCATCTTGTTGCAGACATTTTATGGTTAACCCTAAATGAGATGCAAGAATACGAACAACTTTACTTTGAATGGCTGGAAAGTTTAACCGTAAACAGTAGCGTTGAAATTGATCGAACAGCTTATAATTTTGCATTATTTCTTTCTAATCAAGCTAAAAAATGAAAAGCGTTGATAGACATATAGTCCGTTCCCAAGGGTTTGAAATTACATCAGATGAAAGAGCAAATGCTGAACTATTTTTCAGGAAAATTAAAACCCTTTTTTATGAAAGATTATCTGATAAAATGGCAGTCATATTCGAAAAATATACTCCAGCAGACAGGTTACTAGCATTTGAACACATTGAACTAGATTTGGGTACCGTTAATTCAAATAATTTTGAACAAGAAATTGAGTGGAAATTAGAAGAAGAGTTAACAGCGTTTTTTCAAAACACATTTGCTCCAGACGGTGAATTGAAAAGGGGGAAGTGGATCTCAAAAATTGGGAAAGAAATAGAATTAATTAGAACCTTCTTAACAAGTGGGCACATTAATTGGGGCAATAATCAATTTAAAAAACCAATTGAACTATTACTAAATCTAATCAAAGATAAACCTGCGCAGGTAAAAAAATTAATTCTCGAAATTGGAAAGCAAGAGAAAGTAAGGAAGCGTATTGCTTTTCAATTTGATGATCAAACAATCAATAAATTGATCCATATCACTCGACCTGATGTCGGAAAAGAGATTATTCAATACAAATTAGAAGTTGAGCATGACCAACGTAGAAACAATCGAATTGACATTGGCCCCAGTAATTACAAGCAAGCACTTTGGGAAATCGTTTTAGCGTATTTGTTTTATGAAAACAAAAGCTACTATAGCAGAAAGAATTTTTTATTGTATTACTTTAAACGAGTAGCAGCAAATTATAACCTAGATTATTTTGACCTATTAGATGCATTCGATTTTGCAGCTTCTAGTCTTCCAGAAGAGTTAAAACAAGATGTTGACTTCAGTAAAATAATTAAAGATTTAGTTCGTGAAGAATTAGGATTTAGTAAAGACGCTATTTTAGATCGCAGTTTATCGAAAAACAATTCAGTAGAATTATTAATTGATTTTGTGTTAACCAATGGGTTTTTTCATCCAAGGGCAACAATACAATCGTTTGGTAAGCTAAATGAAAAGTTAAATAATGAGTTTTTAGAACCAACGGAACTGCTACAAGTCTATTTTGACAAAATCATAAGAGACAAATCAAAAAAAAATCGCTTGCTTCGTTTTCTATCAAATAAGAATTTAAATCATATAGCTGAATTTTCAAGAGACATTTCCGTTATTGAAAATGTTAAAACGCTAAAGCGACTTTTGGATCAAATTCGAGAAAATGAAAGTTTTAAATACAGTATATACCCTCAAATAAAATCTTTTTATGGTCGTTTGGCACTAGGCTCAATAGATGAAAAAAATATCGTTGAAACCTTAATAATCCACCTACAGAATTCTCCGAGTATTAGTTATGCTCAATTTTATGATTTTATAGGTTTGATCAAAGAACGGGTTGATATTAAGGTAAAAAGTAAGATTAAAAAAATTGAAAAAGACAAGGGTTTAGTACTCGGCAATTCCGCCACTCAAATTGAAATAAATAATATTGATTTTGAACAATGGATTGACGATTTGATAAGTCAATTAAAAACAGCATCAGATAAAGCGGAAAAAACTTCTCTTGCATTAGAAAAAGTCACTTTATTAATTCAAAAGAATCAATTTGAAATAGAACATCTAAAGGACATTTTGTCAGATTTGCTTCGACCTTTTGACTTATCTTTAAATGATATCGATCAGATTGTTTTTACTGCAAAATATAAAACTAGTTTGGCGCGAATTAATGATCAATTTATTGATTTAAATCAAAAGAACATTTATCAAAAAACAATTCACCGTTTTTATGCAAAAATAGAGTCAAATGAAAACGAATCTAATGACCAGGAGAAACTTGAAAGTGAAACCTTTCGATTTAAACAACTGCTGAATGAAGAAGACAAATCAGGTATTTTTGGTTTTAAGCGGTATTTGTTAAAACATGCTTCTATATTTACTTTTTTCAATGAATTAGTAACTGAGTCAACGCAATTTGTAGAAGCTCCTCTGTTGGATTTAGATTTTTTTCAATTTATAGAAAATCTATTCAATAGAGCAAAAGAATTAAAGACTGGAAAGAAACAAATTCAATCGTTTTTAAAACAAGAAATTCACCTGTTAAAGAATAAATTCGATTCTGTTTCACCTTCTTTTCTAAAACACTTTGAGCAAAGAGTCCACCAATTTATTTTAATGCAGCATGGCCTTGAAATAATCCAACTCAAGCCGCAAAAAACTCCAGTGCAATTGAATAAATTGAAACAACAATCAAAACTATTCTTGTCTGGAATAAGCCTTACACCTGATAACTTTGATTCAGCTTCATTTAAAGCAGAATTGACTGAAAAAGTACTTTTGTTATCAGCAAAAGAAAGCACCAATCAGACAGCCTTAATTCAGCAGATTTATCTTGAAAATCTTGAGAATTATAACTTCAAACAGGTCTTGGTAGATTACCCCTTGAGTATTCAAAAAATAATACGTGCAAAACTTAAGATAATTATAGAATGCAGTAAAAAATTCAAAAACTTTGAAGAATCTCAATTGAAAACGATTGCTCAAAAAATAAACGAATTAAAAAGTGATTTACCCGCATTAGGTCAGTATGAAATTAATCAATTAGTAAATGCATCTGTAAAACATATTGCAGCAAGTTTTTTGATGGAAAAGTTTGCAGAAATAATTGTAGACTTTGATCTAAACGACCTTAAGGAAGAAAATGAAATAGAAGAAAAACCCAAGAAAATTCAAATTCAAATAATTGAACACTGGTTAATTAAACTTGAACATCAGTTTAAAACATGGAAACATTTAAATCAATTTTCAAGACAAATATATAATGCTATTGAGATTTTTGCAGCAAATTATAATGTCGCGGCAAGCCAAATAAAAAAACATGTGATTGATGTGCTAAGTGCGCGAAACGAACTAAACCCATTTGAAGAAAGAATAATGAATACGCTTACCGAGCAGATGGAAGAATCAAAAAAGCGAATTAATCTTGAAAACGAATTATCGCGATTTAGCAATAAACTTCTTTCCCATTATTTTGAATACAATGAACTTCCAGATTGGTTAGAAGATCATTCAATGCAATACATTGCTAAAATTTTAAAAAATGCTGCCGAAAATGAGCTTGATTTTTTGATTAGACTATTGCGAAATTCAAATCAAAAAAGCACAATTTATGAAAAAGACAACTACGAGCAACTAATCATTGCTTTGGACGAAAAGCCTTTAAAAAGATTCTATTCAAATTTTATTGAAATAGAAAATTTTATGCAAGATACTCTTAAAAAACTGTTCGTTTTTAGTAAAAATGTATTGCAAGAAATAAGGAGAAGAATACTCATTTTTGGCTTTGAAACTTCTTTTAAATCAGACAATGAAACATTTTATAAACGATTTGTTTTTGTAACGTCAAAATTACTTAAAGTGACTGAAGAGACAATTCAACAATTGTTATACTTCAGAATTAATAGCTTAGAAGTAACAACTAAAACGTTGATTTTTTGGCAAGGAAAGTTTGAAAGTAAAATAGAACTTTCTGAAAAAATCACGGATGATTTAAGTTCCGTTAGACACATTGAAAAAATTGTACATCTTTTATTTGAAAATACAGTTTTTAATGCACACCAAAAGCAAATCTTCGAAACACTAGTTAATACCTCTGATTTATACTTATTAGGAAAATCTGAAGCATTTAAAAAAGCAATCTTAAATCGCTTAACACGTGAAAGAGTGCTGGAACATGCAAATGATTTTCATTTGCATGAAATGATTACCCAGCAGCTTACCCAAACGGGTAAACTGCAATTTAATGCACTAACTAAACGCATTGAATTATTATCTGGTGAATTAACAGAAAAAGAATTTAAAACGCTTCAATTTGATTTTTTTAATCGCCTATTGCAATTATTTGCAGTCGGGAAATTACGGTCTATGAACAGAGAAGAATGGATTTCTGTTTTGTATACCTTGATTTATGATCAAGTAGGCGTGAATGAGTTTGATAAGATGATTCATGAAAACAAAAAGCTAGATTTATTTATTCAGGATGAAATTAATCTTGAACAAAAATTGACAGTTATAAAAGCCGAAAAGTTTGACATTCAACTGAAAACATCAGAAAAACAAGGAAAGGTTGAAAATGATGATTCAAAACAAGAAATGACAAAAGAAGGGGTGTATATTAATAACGCAGGTCTTGTCATACTATCACCATTTTTTTCGCGCTATTTCGAACGAATTGGATTGACTAAAAACGGAAAATTTGGCACAGTAGAAGATCAGATGAAAGCGGCTAACCTATTGCAATACTTAGTTGACGGAAAAGAAGAAACAGATGAAAACGATCTTATGTTAAATAAACTCTTTTGTGGCTTAAATCTTAATACACCTATCCAAACAATTAAAGAAGTATCAGAGGCTGAAAAACAAATTGGAGAAAGTTTGCTGCAAGCTATTATACAGCAATGGGTTGCTCTTAAAAATACTTCAATTAAAGGGCTGAGAGAATCGTTTTTAATCAGAGAAGGAAAGCTAATTGAGGAAGAAGAATCTTATCGACTAATCGTCAGTCCAAAATCATTTGATATGCTGTTAGATCAATTGCCTTGGAGCATTGGAAGAATAAAGTTAAGCTGGATGAAAAAAATAATTATCGTTGAATGGAAGTAACAATAAACGAAAATATAATTTGGGAAGAACTAGAAAATGAAATTAATTGGTTTGATAAGGTCGTTGATACCGCTTTAACACATTATTTTAAGAATGATTCAGCAATTAATTCGATTTATGATCATGGCCTTGAAACACTAAATGATAACACAACTTATGCAAAACTAATTCTCCAAAATGAGTTTGGATTTGATGAACGATTAATTTTGATTTTAGCCTTAATCGCCCAACTTAGACCACAAAGTTTGGATGTTTTTATGATTAAAAATCAAAATTTAAACTGTGAATTTTCTGAGTTTGGTGGGGTGAAAAATGGGAAAAAAGTAGGTTTTACGCCAACCTTAGAAACGGCATGTTTTATTTTAACAGGTGCATCAGTTAAAGATCGTCTTGCCTTTATTAATAATTTCACTTTTGATCATCCCTTATTTAAACAGGGAATATTAGTAAGAGATCATGAGGTAGAATCAAGCCTAGATCAACCGTTAAGATTTACAAGCGAACAACTTCGATTTATTTTCACCGGCCAATCAGAGTTACCACAATATGGTTCGTCGTTCCCGGCAAAACAAATAACGTCAGCACTAGAGTGGGATGACTTAATTGTTGGATTAGGTGTGAAGGAAGATTTAAATGAGATTGAAGAATGGCTATCGCACAGCAAGTTAATTTTACAAGAATGGGGCTTTGGAAATTCATTAAAAAATGGTTTTAGAGCATTGTTTTATGGTGCCCCTGGTACCGGTAAAACATTGGCAGCAACCTTAATTGGTAAATCAACTAAAAAACCAGTTTTTAGAATTGACTTGTCAATGATCGTCTCTAAATACATTGGAGAAACAGAAAAAAACCTGGGAAATCTATTTGATATTGCACAAAATAAAGAATGGATTTTATTTTTTGATGAAGCAGATTCTCTTTTCGGGAAGAGAACCCAAACTTCTGGTGCCAACGACCGACATGCTAATCAAGAAGTATCTTACTTATTACAACGGATCGAAGATTATCCAGGGCTAGTTATTTTGGCAACAAACCTCAAAGATAATATTGATGAAGCATTTGGAAGAAGATTTCAAATTGCTGTTGAATTTCAACGTCCAGGGCCAAAAGAAAGAAAGCAATTGTGGGACAATTACCTTTTTGATCGATTTGAAATAGAAGAAAATTTCCCGAAAGATGAAATCATAGAAAAATATGATGTAAGCGGGGGCGAAATAATCAATATTCTTAGGTACTGTGCTATAAGAGCGGCAAAGCGAAACGAAAAGAAAATAACCATTACTGATGTGTTATCTGGAATTCAAAGAGAATATAAAAAGTTGAACAAAACACTGTAAAATATGAGTTTATGTGTCTGTATGGGGGCAAAATTAAAATGTTCTTTTGGAACAGCTCCAAGTAATTTTTCCGTTATTGATCCAACACGCTTAAAAAAGGGAGAATCAAAAACAATTGGGATAATTACAGATGTCATTCCGGGCGGAAATATAGCTCCTTTTGGTTCTTGCAGTTCACCAAGTAACCCTGCTGTCATTGCCGCATATGGTGCTCCTCAACCGTGCACGCCAATGACAGGTATGATCAGTCCTACCTGGTTACCGGGTTCGACAACAGTAAAAATCAATGGAATTGGAGTACTTAACAAGGATAGCATTCATACTTGTCTTTGGACTGGAGTTATTGAAGTATTAGATCCCGGTCAGCAAACTATAAATTTAGGAAGTTAATGAAAGCAATAATTATACTCGTTGTTCTGCTAGGAATTTTAGGCTTTGGGTTTAGTAAAACCTATTTTCATGAGCCTACAGTTTACTCAAAAAATTGGTCTGAAAACACTACAATAGTTGACAGTACAGATACATTGCTATACGATTTAAAGGCTATGGATTCATTGTATAGCGACATTAACATTCAAAAATTCAGAATCAAAACTGCTTTCCCATATATTTGGAGTGGTGATTTGGATGCGAATGGAACCGTAGAATTTTCCGAATTTCAAGGAATTAGCAGCACATATTTGGATGAGGATACATTTAGAATTGCAATTAATTATGAAACAGCTTATCAATCAAATGATATTATATACCTTAATTTAATTGATCAACAAAATGGTAAAATTATATATGTTGATTCTTCGTTTATTTCTTGGAATAATGCAGTAAATAAATTAGCTTATTTTATAATTCCACCATTTAAAAGCAATAACTTAAATGCTGGAGATTATCAATACCAAATTAAGATAATAAATCAAGAATCAGATTCAGTTCGGGCGGGTTATGCAAATAGATTAACCATCAAATCGAAACCCTTGTTTGTTCCTCCTCTTATAAAAGATACAGTGAAGCAAGAAGTGTTTTTCTCAACAAAAGATGTTCGCTTAAATAAAAAAATAGAATTGGATAGTGTAAAGGTGTTTAAGGATTCACTTTCTATTCCATATAGAAAAGCAAAAAGGGCAATAAGAAAGTCCTATCGTGCAAAACGAAAAATGTATAAGAAGGAGAAGAGGAAGAAGAAGTAGGCTAACAGTATTGTCAATAGTCAATAAAGAATATTCAATTTTCATAACAGATTTAGCCACTAATGATTCTTTAATCGAAGAAAAAATCAAACTGATCGATTAAAATGGTTTGTCAGGCATGTCTGAATATATATTAGATGCAAATTTAATATTCAATTATGAAAAAAATACTTACAATTTTAATAGTCGGACTTGGCACACTGTGCAGTTCGTGGGCACAAAATTCAGAATACAAATGGGGGGCTGACCTTCAAGTTGGCGTTGAACAATACAAAGGTGAATTGGGATCTGGATTTTATAGATTTGGACAAGATTTAAATGGCTTTATCGGGTTATCTGTTTCCCGTTACTTAAGCCCTCGATTTGATTTGGTTGGAGGAATTACATACGGAGATATAAGTTATGACAATGAAGTTGATCCCGTAGTTTTCACAAGACGAAACATGTTTACAGCTAGTTTGCAAGGAAGGTTTAATATTTTAACAGATGAATATAAGTTACGACCATATATTTTTGCTGGTTATGGACATATGCGTTTCGCAGATGGAAGTGTTTCACAGGCAAATACAATCATTCCATATGGATTAGGATTAACTTACCAAGTAAAACCAAATATTGCATTGCGTTTACAAAACACATTCATTTATTCTGATTTTGATCGTATCGATAGTGATCCAAGTGAAGATCTAAATGATAGTTACTTACAACATTCAATTGCTTTATCATTCAATTTTGGTAAAACGAAAAACGATATGGATAATGATGGGGTTGCAGATGAAGTTGATCAATGTCCAGGAGAAGCAGGTTCTGCTGAGACAAACGGTTGTCCAGATTCGGATGGTGATGGTATTGCAGATAAAGACGATTATTGTCCAAATGTTGCGGGTACTGCCGGAACCAAAGGTTGTCCGGATTCAGATGCTGACGGTATAGCAGACAAAGATGATAAATGTCCAAATACTCCGGGAATTGCTAAAAATAGCGGATGTCCAGAAATTACTGCAGATGAGATAAAAGTATTTCAAGATGCATTACACGGGATTAATTTTAAAACAGGAAAAGGTGTAATAGAAGAATCATCTTATCCAATTTTAGATAAAGTTGTTAAGATTATGAATGCACATTCAGCATATAACCTTCTAATAGAAGGACATACTGACAGTCAAGGAGATGACACTTTAAATAAAAACCTTTCAGAAAAAAGAGCAAACGCAGTAAAAACCTACTTAGTTAATAATGGTATTGATGCGAGTCGTCTGAAAGCGAAAGGTTATGGAGAAGCAAAACCGGTTGCAGATAATGGAACATCAGAAGGACGTGCAGAGAATAGAAGAGTTGAATTAAAAGTTCAGTTTTAAACAATAAAAAATAACTTTTTCTTAGAGCCACCATTTTTTCTTAAAATGGTGGCTTTTTTATTCGTCAAAAAAATTAATTGAGTTATTTCTATAGTACAAGAAAGTATAGCTCTGCAAGCTATTATCCTCAATTTTTCTTTGAATTATACAGTACTGATTTTAAAAATAAATGCGGTGCGCAACACGGAAAGTATTTGCATGTGCTTCAATGATATCACTGATTTTTTCTGAATAACCGCCGCCCATACTTACAGCAACAGGAATGCCCTTTGAATGACATGTTTTAAAGACAAATTCGTCTCGTTTTTTACACCCTTCTTTTGTTATAGCTAACCGACCTAATTTATCACTTTCCAAAATGTCAACTCCACTTAAATAGAAAATTAATTCAGGTCTTTCTTGCTCTATTAACCCTGGTAAAATATCGTAAAGTAATTCTAAATATGCATCATCTTTTATCCCATCCTTAACTCCTAAATCATAATCAGAAGTTTCTTTTTTTAATGGATAATTATGTTCTCCATGCATACTAAAAGTAAAAACACGTGATTCATTTTCAAATATTTTTGCCGTTCCATTGCCTTGATGAACATCCAAATCTACAATCATTATTTTACCAACTCTACCAGAGTGTAAAAGTTCAGTAGAGGCTATAGCGAAATCATTAAGCATACAAAACCCTTCCCCTCTATCGCTAAAAGCGTGATGAGTTCCGCCAGCAACGTTTAATGCTATTCCATCTTCCAACGCAAAATAGGCACAATCCAATGTTCCTTTCGAAATATGCCTGCCGCGTGTTACCAATGAATCATGAAAAGGAAAACCCATTGCCCGAATTTCTTGACGTGAAAGACTTCCAGTCTTCAATTTTTCCCAATAAGCTGAATCATGCGTCCTTAATATTTGATCATCTGTTAGTGCTTCAGGATGAAAAAAATTTGAGCCTGTTAATAACCCTTCATGAACCAATTGAGCTGGAATTAAATCGTATTTTTCCATTGGAAATCTATGACCATCAGGAAGTCTTTGATAAGTATAAACAGGGCTATAGGCAACTTTCATTAGCACAAATTTAAACCAAATTTATCATACCGTATTTATCCAACGAATAAAGACTTCATTTAAGTCAATTGCTTTGTTTTTTGGAACAGCAAGATCCTTTGCTTTTCGATCTGTCTGATTAATTGTAGATTGTATAAACTTTAGCAATTCCGTTTCTTTTGGATGCTCATATGATTCTGGTTGAATCGACTTTAATTGAATTAAATCACGAGTTCGTTTTGCCAACTTAATTGGAACATTATCATTTTCTAAAAGCTTAATGATCTCAATAGGTGGTTTAGCTTTACGTGTAGAAAGCCATAAGCAAGTGAGTGAACAATGTAGTGCAAAAAGTACTTTTTTTAGCGACACTCTTTCCATTTCCTCAATAATATTTTGGGCGCAAGATGAATAATAATAATGGAGCGCTATTGGAGAATAGAGCTCATCTAATAATTCGTTAATTTCACGCATAAATGCATCATTGCATTGATATACAATTGGTGATTTTATTAACTCAATCAATTCCGCTTCAGAACGATAAAGGGCATGTAGACTTTTTCGAATATCCCACCCTTGAACATGCAAGGATTGTGCTTCTATGACCAAGTTCAATTCGTCCCTTTTTTCATATAGCGAGACGTACCAGTCTTGCCTGTGAACATAAATTAATCGGATAGTGCGTATTGTGTCAGAAGATGGATATCCCTGTGCCTTTGCACCTATTTCACACGCCAATAATATGGTTATTTCATATTCGAATTCTACTTTTTTAATTAAGTCTTGAAGGTTAAATTCCATGTTTTGCATACAAGTTAAAATCAAATGAGTTTCTAACTATGATGTTATGACTAGCACTTTAGTAACCATTTGATCGTTTTAGAATAAAATTTCCATAATCTACAACAAGCGTTAATCAAACACCCAATTGATTCTTATTTGATTTTCCAAAGTAAAAGAGACACTACGCAGTCATTTTGCGTAAATTAAATTTTGTAAAAAAAGCACTTGTTTTTGAAGATATTGGAATAAGAATAATTCTATTTTTAACAAGAGTATATTTTAATGTGTATTTTAAAGAAGAAAGTCAAAATAAAATATGTTTTAAGGGACTTATAATGCATCATTTACGTTTTAAAAGCATAGAATTGTGAAAACCATGCTAAGATCAATTTGCGTCATAATTATTTTCTTGTACTCATTCATTGGGCTTGGGCAGCATAATTCACTTAAATGGAGTAATAAACCTTTTTCATATACTGGTTTTATTGAAAACGAAGGAAGATACGCTCCCATTGATGATGAGCAAATTCATTTTTATTTGAAAAGTGGAAAACAAATCTTCTTTTTTACGGCAAACGGTTTTTTTATTGGGGAGCCTGAAAACTTTTCCAAAAATGAACGTTACGAGCGTCATGAAAAATTAGAACACGGAGAAAACATAAAGCCAATTGAATGGAAATATATCAAAATAGAATTCGAAAATACACCTAAAATCCCTGATTTTATCACAATAGAACAAGAAGATTTTACCGTTAACTTTCAAAATCCTCAAAATTTAAATCAAACCATAAAATCAAAAGTTTTTAAGCGATTAACCTACCAAAATATTTATCCTAACATTGATTTAGAATTTACAATTCCAAAAGAAGGAGGGTTAAAGTATGATTTTCTTGTTAAATCAGGAGGAGATTCTAAAAACATAGTTTACAGTTACACCGGAGCGAACTTAAACATCTTAGAGAACGGTGATTTAAATGTTGAAAATGACTGGGGAAAATTCATTGACCATAAACCAATTTCTTTTTGTGAGGAAAATGAAATTGAAAGCAAATTTATTTTGACAGGGAATAAAGTATCAATTTATGTTGCCGATCGCAATCCCGAGAAAATTTTGCGAATAGACCCTTGGATTGTAACAACATTGCCTTTTACAGAAAATCAAGAAGGATACGAAGTCGCTGGAGATTTTGAAGGAAATTGTTCCGTTTTAGGAGAGCATGGAAATGAAGTAGCAGGTTATGACTCAGACGGTGCTTTAAAATGGGTTTGGATCAGCCCAGGATCTTTGCAAGAGTTTTATGGAGATATGGATATGAATCCAAATAATGGAGATACTTATTACATGTTCATGGGCTTGTTTTTAGGAATTCAGGATGTATGGAGACTAAATTTGGATGGAGAAGTAACAGCCAACATTTACTTGCTTCCTGCAGATGATGATCCAGGTGAATTATGGCGTCTAAGTTATAATCGCATTACAGATCAAGTCATTCTTGGAGTTGGAGGACTTCCTCGATTGAAACGAATTATGATTTTGGATGCAGACCTAACCACAAAATTAGGGTTTATGCCTTATCCGCTTACACCACCCGCATTAGGAGATATAACTTTATTAGAAATAGATCCGCTCGGAGAAGACATCTATTTCTTGCCTTCTAGTGATCCTGGATTTGCTGCTGCAAATCGTCTATTCAAAGCTTCACAATCCGACCCTGAAGATATTGCTTGGGATGTTCCAACAATACACGGCTTCCAGGAAATCGCAAGTATTTTATACGAAGGTTATGAAGTTACAACTGGTACAGGACCAGCACAGTTTGCTCCAAATGGATATAATGGAATTGCCTGTAGCTTTGATCTTTATACTTATGATGGGCAATTCGTTTTTCGCTGGGATAAAGATACTGGTGCAGAACTTGGATCCGTTGAAATTGAATCGTCAGAAGAACGGTTTACAAATGGCGGAATTGATACAGACCCATGTGGAAATGTTTATGTAGGAACCTTAGATAGTATTCGTGTTTATACAAGAGAATTAGATTTTGTTGAGGCCTATCCAGTTCCAGATTCTTGTTATGATATTCGCTTTACAAAAGAACAATTGTTTGCTTCTGGAAGTACATTTGTTCAGGCATATGATTTTGATTTAGTTAGTGCTTCCTTGTCTTCCACCGCTCAAACTTGCGGAACCTGTGATGGAACAGTATCAATCGAAACAACATCAATTTGTCCTGAAATGAATTTTAATAGTGTTACATGGTCTCCCGGAGGGATGACAACAACAACAGCAACTGATCTTTGTGCTGGTTGGTATACTGCTGAAATCAGTTGGACAAACACAATCGGAGACACACTTTGGAGAACAGATTCTATTGAAGTCGTTTTAGGTGCTCCTGGTGATTTAAATACGATTGTTTCTGGAGTGTCTTGTACAGGAACATGCAATGGCTCTCTAGAAATTGAAATTGAAGGAGGAGATCCACCTTTCAGTTATGACCTCGACGGGGATGTCAATGAAACAGGAGAATACACAGATATTTGCCCAGGCACATACAGCTTAGTTGTTACCGATTCTGAAGGGTGTACTTTTCTTGATGAAATTGAAATTATTGAAGAAACAGGAATTACTGTAGCACTGGAAAAAACAGACGAAGCTTGCCCTGGATCTTGTAACGGAACTATTATTTTAACACCAGAAAGTGGTGAAGCTCCATATTCTTATATCTTAAATGGTGACACTAGTACAACAGGTAATTTCACGAATTTATGTATAGGTTTATATACGATAACAGTAGTAGATGTATTTGGTTGTTCATTTGATACTTCAATTGTTATTGAAACAGGCCTTACAATTGGATTAGAAGTGTTAGCTCAAAGTAATCCAACATGTTATGGTTTTTCAGATGGATCAATAACAGTAGGTACATCTTTAGGAGAAGATCCAATTAATTATACATGGATTCCAGAAAACCCTATTCCTGGAGGAACATATAATAATTTACCAGCAGGAGAGTATATAATCATTGCCTCTGATGCAAATGATTGCCGTGATACAATAACCGTTACAATTGATCAACCCGATTCTATTTATGCAGTATTAAATATTATCGAACCAACATGCTTTGGAGATTTTTCTGGAATAGCATATGTGGATAGCCTTTTCAATGCGCAAGGAGATTTAAATAATATTACTTATTTATGGTCGCCAGATCCCTCAAATGTTTCTGGACTTAATGCAGATTCTTCGTACAATATGCCTGCTGGAGAATATACGCTTACAATTAATGATGATTTAGGGTGTGCTTATATCGTTGACTTTTCGATTAACGAACCAGAAGAATTAACTTTTATAGAATTAGGCTTTGAACCTGCGTTTTGTCGTTTATACGATTTTCAATCTGGAAATGGAGTAGTCTTTGCAGCAGCAATTGGAGGTGTTCCAGATTATACATATTCTTGGGAAAATTTAACGACTGGAGAAACGACTACAAATTCAACATGGGGATCCTTAAATCCAGGAAATTATCAAATCAATGTGACAGATGAAAATGGTTGTACTTTGACAGAAGTAATTCTCCTAGATTCCATTTCACCAAAAGCTGCATTTACTGTTGAATCTACTCAATTGGATGAAAATTGTGAAGGAACAGAGCTTGTACAAGCAAAGTTTATTAATCAATCTACCTTTTTTTCTAATCCCAATGACTTGCTAACAGATACAACTTTTTCGTGGAATTTGGATACAGGCAATGCACCATGGGTAACAAGTGATAGTTTTTTTGAAGAATTTGATACCAGTTATACTGGAGAAAATATCTATCAAGTTTGCTTAGTGGCAATTAATAAAAATGGATGCTCTGATACAACTTGTAAAGACATTATTGTTCATGTTCAACCAGCCTTTATTGCTCCTAACATCTTTACTCCTGGTAATGGAATAAATGATCAATTTACATTTGAATATCGAGCAGAAGGAATCGAAACATTTCATTGTGCTATTGTAAATAGATGGGGAGTTACGATAACAGAATTAAATGATATAACAGATGTTTGGGATGGAACTGATAAGAAAGGAAATGATTGCGTTGCAGGCGTCTATTTTTATACCTACGAGTCTGTTTCTACAAATGGTACTGTTTTCAGTGGGCAAGGTACCGTTCAATTGGTACGTTGATTTTTTACTAAAAAGGCGTCATAAATTTTACCGATTAAAATTATAGAATAGTATAAAAATCAGCGTTTTTATATTAGAAACGCTAAAAAAACTCATCATTTTTTTTGTAAATTGCACAATGCGATTTTTATCATTATTCATATTTGTTACGACATCTTTAGGGCTTTATGCGCAACCTTTAAATAACGGACGTACCGTTGAATTGCCAACACCTTCCGAAAGAGCAGCTGGATGTTCACCAGCCTCAGCTTCTACATTTTTAGAATTTAATAATGTAAAAGCCCTTATTCATACTGGGGGTAACTTGTGGCAAATTTCTGGGCAAAACTTTTCTCAATATGAGGTTCCTAAAGGCTCAGGAATTCAAGCGTTATTTGCTTCTGCGCTATGGTTGGGTGGAGTTGATGTAAACGGACAACTTAAAATTGCAGCAGTGCGTTATAGACAAGGACAGGATTACTGGACAGGCCCATTAACCGAAACAGGAGATGCCGAAATTACACCTGCAACATGTACAGAATTTGATAGACATTTTGTAATAAGTCAAGATGAAGTGAGAGAATTTGATGCTTGGTTCAAAGCAGGAATAGAAGATGCCGAAAATGGAACATCTATTCAAAGCACTGAGTTTCCTGATTATGAAATTCCGCTCTCTATCTTAGAATGGCCAGCACATGGAGACCCTAGTCTTGGCCAAAACTTTTATTTAGCTCCCTTCTTTGACCGTGATGAAAATGGAATTTATGAACCGATAAATGGAGATTACCCTTGGTATGATATCGAAAAAGAAATCGATTGTAAAGTAGATAGAACCGTCACACTTTTTGGAGATGAAACCATTTGGTGGGTTATGAATGATAAAGGAAATATTCATACCGAAACAGGAGGAGAACCTTTAGGAATGGAAATTAGATGTCAAGCTTTTGCTTTTGCGACAAACGACGAGATCAATAATATGACGTTTTATAATTATGAACTTGTAAATCAATCCACTCAAACACTTTTTGATACTTATTTTGGTGTTTTTGTTGATGGTGCATTAGGTGGTCCAAATGATGATTATGTTGGTTGTGATGTAAGTAGAGGTTTAGGTTATACGTACAACGGAAATGAAATTGATGAAACAGATGGAGGTTATTTAGGTTATGGGGCAAACCCACCCGCAGCTGGAGTTGATTTTTTTGAAGGCCCTTTTGCGGATAATGATAATATTGATAATCCACTAACAGAAGATTTTAGTTTGGCAGTAGCTCAAAATGGAATTCCTTATTCAGGTTTAGGAATAGGTTATGGAGATGGAATCGTCGATAACGAGCGACTAGGAATGCGTCGTTTCCTTTATTATAATAACCTTGGTGGAGGTGGAAACATTGCACAAACAGACCCTCAATCCGGACAAGATTATTACAATTATTTAAGAGGGTTTTGGAAAGATGGAACCTCATTTGTTTACGGAGGAAGCGGCCATGTTGCAGATCCTGCAGCAATTAGCTCCGTTCAAGCAGGATACATGTTTCCCGGAGATACTGACCCAATCGGATGGGGTACAGGCGGAACTCCACAGGAAAATTGGACAGAACAAACAGCAGGAAATGTTCCTTTTGACAGAAGATTTGCGCAATCGGCTGGACCATTTATTTTGCGCCCTGGTGCAGTAAACAATATTACAACAGGAATTGTTTGGGCAAGAGCTTCTTCAGGAGATCCCTTTCAATCTGTTATCGCCTTACAAAAAGCAGACGATAAAGCACAAGCTTTATTTGATAATTGCTTTAAAGTTTTAGATGGACCTCATGCACCAGATCTTTCAATTCAAGAATTAGAAAATGAATTGATCATTTCAATTTTTAATGGACCGAATTCGAACAATAAAAATGAAGATTATGAAGAATTAGATCCGTTTATTATCAATGTTGATGATGATCCTAATTTTGATAACGTTTATCGATTTCAAGGATATCAAATTTATCAGTTAGTTGATGCCAATGTATCCCCTGCAGATTTGAACGACTTATCTAGAGCAAGACTTGTTTTTCAATCTGATGTCAAGGACAGTATCAGTCGTTTGGTAAATTATAATTTTGATGAGGAAATAGGTGTCTCTGTTCCTCAAGTTATGGTTGAAGGAGAAAATAACGGAATCCGTCATTCATTGAGTATAACAGAAGATTTATTTGCAAATGGCGATCGAACGTTGGTTAACTTCAAGCGATATTATTATATGGCTATCTCATATGCATCAAACGAGTTTAAACCATTTGACCCCAATGATCCAGCTTTACTAGATGGTCAAAAGAAACCTTATTTTGCAAGCAGAAAAGGAGCGATAGGGGAAATAATTTCTTACGAAGGAATTCCACATTCTCCAAATCCCGAAAATGGTGGAACCTCTTTTAGCGTTGGTTATGGTCATGAACTCCCACTTACTCGAATTGATGGCTGGGGAAATGGAGGTAACTGGACAAATATTTCGGCTCAAAGCGAAGCTGATATCTTAGCAAACAATAGTATTAATGAATTGACATATACTTCTGGAGCAAGCCCATTGAAAATTATGGTAATTGATCCATTGAGCCTTAATGCAAACGATTTTGAACTTTATTTTACTTCCGAAGATGAAGAAGATTTGGATACGGCAAGTTGGTATATTGTAAATCTTACAACAGGGGACACGGTATTTTCCGATCATGCGGTAGACTTTTCCAATGAGCAACTAATTCCGGAATGGGGAATTTCTGTTTCTATTTTGCAAACAAATTACACGACAGATGCACCAACTATTCCGCCATCTTATCTTAATTTAAGAACCGATCCAATTGGAGCAACAATGCGATTTGCAGATTCTTCGAAGGCATGGTTAACAGGGAATAGAGATTCTGATCAATTTAACGCAACGAACTGGATAAGGTCTGGTTCTGATGATTCTGAAGATGAAGATTGTATCGGAACAGTGCCAAATAATCCTTGCTACTATCGAGATAAAATTGGTGATCCTGATGAGAATTATGAAAGGCTTTTAGAAGGAATTGTAGGCCCGTATAAACTTGCAGGAAGTGAATTTATAGGAATGCCTATTGGTTATCCAGATGTAACGTATAATCCAACTACAGGCCTGCCAAGTTCTTGGTTTAATCCGACAACAAGTCAAGGGAGAATCAGTTTTGCAGATTTTCACGGAGTTGATATTGTTATTACCTCAGATAAGAATAATTGGACGCAATGTCCGGTTATAGAGACAGGGCACCTTCCAAGTCAGGCAATTGGAAATTCTTCGATCATGAAGTTACGCGCATCAAATTCAAAAGACATTGATGGAAACGAGCTAGAAACTACTGGGATGAGCTGGTTTCCAGGCTATGCTATCGACGTTGAAACAGGTGAGCGATTAAATATGGCTTTTGGCGAAAATTCATGGTTTAGCGGTTCTAATGCTGCAGATATGTTATGGAATCCTACAGACGAAATTGTAAATGGAGTTAGTGGAGAACCAGTTCTTGGAGGCGGACATTATGTTTATGTTTTTGGAGTTGGGGTTAACAATAGTGATATGCCAGCTTACGACAACGGACAATGGTTGCATGAACAATTGATGAATGAAACCAGTGCGAGCTATATTAATTCTTGGAAAAATTGCCTTTGGGTAATGGAACCATTAGCAGTTCCTAATCAAGAGTTCATGGCTACAGATGTGCGGATTCAAGTTCGTGTCAATCACCCTTATCAAACAGAAACATATACTGGAATTAACAATGGTTTACCAGCTTATCGTTTTTCTACAAATGGTATAGAAACTAGATTTGATCGAAATGATGTAGCTGTTTCAGCATTAGATAAAATTAATATAGTGCCTAATCCTTATTATGCTTATTCTGAGTATGAGGCAAACGGAATAGACAATAGAGTTAAGATCACTAACCTTCCTGAAAGATGTGAGATTACCATCTTCAGTATTAATGGTGCTTTGGTCAAAACAATTACAAAGGATAATGCATTAACATTTGTTGATTGGACACTAAAAAATCACCAAGATATTCCGATTGCAAGTGGGGTTTATATTATTCATATTAATGTACCAGGGGTTGGAGAAAAGGTATTAAGATGGTTTGGAGCGTTAAGACTTGTAGACACAACTAACTTTTAACTATGATAAAAAAAGCCTTAGTACTGACAGTTGCGTTGGTTCTCATTCCTTTCTTAGGTACAAGTCAAAATTTAAGAATTGCACCTGAACTAGGAGGAAATTTAATTCCAATTGTTAAGGACGATCTGGGAATAGATTATCAACTGGGCCATCATCATGGAATTGCTGTTGAGTATGGTTTCAATAAAAGTTTTGGAATTCGCTCAGGGATTTATTTTACACAAAAAAACCAATTCACAATAAACGCTGATACAGGAACACTTAATTTATTTGGACTTGAAGATCAACTTGGACCTTTGGCTGATGTGCTAGACTTCAGTGTTTTTGAACGAAAAGAACGACAGATTAAACAATACTATTTGGAAATCCCTTTGTTGGGGACTTATCAGTATGAAAAATTTCGTGCTTTTTTAGGACCTTATGCTAGTTATATGGTTTTTGCTCGCTCAAGTGAATTAACAATAACAGATACTCCAGTATTAGAAGCTGTTGATTTTTCAACGTTTGACCCAACTGGATTTATTTCTAATTTATTACCAAATTCACACACCGAAAATGTTGTATTGAGTCGTTCTAAAAATGGATTGAATACTTTCGATTTTGGAATCAAAGCTGGAATCGGAGTTGAAACAGATAATTTTGGAGCTAATATATTTTATAGCTATGGACTTAATCAATTCAGGACCAATTCAATTTTAGATCGAAAGACACATAATTATCTTCAATTCAGTGTGAATTACTTTTTCGAAGTTTGGAGAAGAAGATAATAATGAAAAATTCTGAGGTATATAAGGTAATTGGAAAATTAACAAATGCTATCATTTCTTTAAGTGTTATTATCATTTGCCTTGTCGTATTTATTTTTTTGCTTCTTTCTTTTAAACCTTTTAAAGATTCTATAAATGAACCTTCTAATATGGGTTACTGCGGGGTTATTTCTAAATATGAACCTTTAAACCTCCCTCAGTTCAGAGGCCAAACTGTTTTCGATTCTAACTGTGCTTCATGTCATTTTTTACATAAAGATATGACAGGGCCAGCTTCGTCTGGTGTATTATATAGAGCACCTTATCAAGAATGGTTTTTCGACTATTTAACTAATCAAGATTCACTGCTCAATGCAAAAGAACCTTATACTTTGCTTCTCCAAAAAAAATGGAATAATGAAGGATATACGCGGACCCATAATTATGACAATTTAAGTCAAGAACAGTTTAATGACCTTTTAATCTATATAAATTAAAAAAACCACTTGTATTTTATTACAAGTGGTTTTGAACTAAATATTTAGTAACAATTCTCTAGAAATCAAATTTAATCCCTTGTGCTAATGGTAATTCAGCTGAGAAATTAATTGTATTTGTTTGACGTCTCATATATATTTTCCAAGCATCAGATCCAGATTCACGACCTCCACCAGTTTCTTTTTCACCACCAAACGCGCCGCCTATTTCAGCACCTGAAGTACCAATATTAACGTTCGCTATCCCACAATCAGATCCTCCTGCCGATAAAAATTGTTCAGATTCACGAATGTTGTTTGTGAAAATTGAAGAGGATAGTCCTTGTGCAACATCATTTTGGACAGCTATTGCATCATCAATATCACCACTGTATTTTAACAAATAAAGTAATGGGGCAAATGTCTCGTGCTGAACGATTGCATATTTGTTTTCTACTTCGGCAATTGAAGGAGCTACATAAGATCCATTTTCGTATCCGCTAACATTTGCTACTCCACCCTCAACGATAACATTACCACCTTCATCTTTTACTTTTTGAATGGCGGAGAGATACGTTTCAACTGCGTCTTGATCAATTAATGGCCCCATATGGTTCGACTCATCCAATGGATTTCCAATTTTAATTTGCTTATAAGCATTAACCAAAATCTCTTTAACGTTTTCGTAAATAGATTCATGAATGATTAACCTTCTTGTTGAGGTACATCTTTGCCCTGAAGTTCCTATAGCTCCAAATACAACACCAGGAATTACTAATTCTAAATCCGCAGAAGGTGTAATGATGATTGCATTATTTCCTCCAAGCTCTAATAATGATTTACCCAATCGTTTACCAACAGCTTCACCAACAGCTTTTCCCATTCTAGTAGATCCTGTAGCAGAAACAAGAGGAATCCTTTTGTCATTTGACATTGCAATTCCTAATTCAGCTCCCGAAATAACAACGCTAGAAACACCTTCTGGAACATCATTTTCTTCGAAAACAGCCGCAGCAATATTTTGACAAGCAATTGCCGTTAACGGTGTTTTTTCTGAAGGTTTCCAGATACAAACATCCCCGCAAATCCAGGCAAGAGCTGTATTCCAGCACCAAACAGCAACAGGAAAATTAAAAGCAGAAATAATTCCAACGATTCCAAGTGGGTGATATTGATCGTACATTCTATGAACAGGTCTTTCAGAATGAAGTGTAGAACCATTTAATTGTCGTGATAAACCAACGGCAAAATCGCAGATGTCAATCATTTCTTGAACCTCACCTAATCCCTCTTGGTAAGATTTTCCCATTTCATACGAAACTAGTTTTCCCAGCGGGGCTTTGTACTCGCGTAATTTCACACCCAATTGACGAACAACTTCACCTCTTTTCGGTGCTGGTACTTTTCGCCATTCTTTAAAGGCTTCTTGTCCTTTTAGCACGGCAGCTTCATACTCTGCTTCTGTTGCACTTCGCACTGAAGCGATTAATTTTCCATCAACAGGAGAATAAGAGTCAATTTGTTCTCCTCGCGTGTTAAACCAGTGTTTTCCAGTAGACGCACCACTGTTTATTTCTTTAATGCCTAGTTGAGAAAGGATCTCTTTGATTTCTGTTTCAACTGTTATCGTAGCCATAATTAGTATTTAAATTTTAACAAATTTACCACTATTCGTTTAATAAATGAAAGTTGTTCTTTGCAGAACTTTTCTTATTTTTTGAAAACGAACAGTTTAATTTTATCTTTACTCGTAAAAATAAAGCTTTTAATTATATTTTTTCAAACAAAGTGGTTACTTGTTCAAAGACTATTTGCATTAAGTAAAGAACAAAAATTAAAGAAATAATATGAAAACAACACTATCCTTTTTAATTGCTTTGCTAGGTTTTTCGACAAGCTTTGCAACTTTAGTGCAAGACGGCGGAAAATCGCTTTGCAAATCTTTTTTCCCGATAGAAGAAGGGACAACATTGTCTTATGAAAATTTCAATAGCAAAGACAAATTACAGTCTATTGATTATTTGACCGTGAATAAAGTAATTCAAGAAGACGCAAGAACGGTGATAGAAGTTAGTTCTGCTGTAGAGGACAAAAAAGGTGAAAAAACAGAAAGCATTGACATTACCTATACCTGTGAAAACGGAACATTTAGCTTTTCTTTATCTTCAAAGCTTGATCCAGAAATGCTTGAAGCATATAAAGATATGGAAGTTCAAATGGAAGATGGTACTTGGGTTATTCCTGCAGAATTGAATGTTGGAATGGATTTACCAGACTGTAGCATGAAAATGAATGTCCTTTCCAATGGGATTAAAATTATCAGTTTGACAATTAATGTAACAGATAGAAAGGTAGAAGCACTTGAAAAAATAGAAACAAATGCTGGTTCATTTGAAGCGTATAAAATGATTGCAACAACAACTGTAAAAACAGGTTTTTTATCAACAACAAGTAAGTCAATTGACTGGATGACTGAAAATATTGGTGCTGTACGTAGTGAATCTTACGATAAAAAAGGAAAATTAAGTTCCTACAGAGTATTGAAAGATATTAAGAAGTAATGATAAAAAGGATTGACTTTTCCTCATTAAGGACGATTCTTTTTGCTGGATTGATTATCCGCCTGATCGCTGCTATATTTTCGCAGGGTTATGGAATGCATGATGATCATTTCTTAATCATTGAATCCTCTGGTTCATGGGTAGATGGATATGATTACAATCACTGGTTACCTTGGGATCCTGAAAATAGAGGAGGACCTGAAGGGCACAGTTTTACCTATGTAGGAATCAATTTTTTCATTTTTAGCGCGTTAAAAACAATTGGGATCGTAGATCCTAAAATTCTAATGTTGATTAATCGACTAATTCATGGCTTGTTTTCTTTGCTTATTGTTTTTCATGGTTATAAAATAACAAAACGCTTATCCAATAAAAAGAATGCAATAACAGTAGGTTGGATTCTAGCTTTGCTTTGGATTCTTCCTTTTTTATCCGTCAGAAATCTTGTTGAAATTACATGTATTCCATTTTTAATGTGGGGGTTTTGGATGACAATAAAAAATGAGAGTTCTTCTCGGTTTATTTGGGCGGGATTACTTATTGGAATGGCAATTTCTTTTCGATATCAATTGGGCGTTTTTGCCTTAGGAATGGCTGTTGTATATTTTTTTCAAAAAAGGTTTCAAGCGTTTTTCCATTTTTCGTTGGGAGTACTAATAACTTTTTCAGTTACACAAGGCCTTGTAGATTATTTGATTTGGAAGAAACCATTTGCTGAGTTTATTGCCTATTTTACTTATAATACGAATGAAGGAACCGCATATATTCCCAACAATAATTATCTAATGTATTATTTAATTTTAATGGGTGCGTTTTTGGTTCCATTTGGAGTCGTATTAGGAATTGGATTTTTTAAATCGTGGAAAAAATACCTCACCTTATTTATACCTGTTCTTCTTTTTATTTTGTTTCATACTATATATCCAAGTAAACAAGAGCGATTCATCTTACCTGTTCTTCCGCTATTTCTTACCTTAGGAATTATTGGTTTCGAAACATTAAAAGAAAAAGAGGCTTGGCAAAAGTTTTGGAATTTTTCTTGGAAATCATTTTGGATTTTAAATATTCCTTTAATGCTGCTTGCTTCGTTCACCTATTCGAAAAAGTCACGTGTAGAAACCATGTATTATTTTTATCAAAACGAAAGTGAAGGGTATCGAATATTACAAGAATCAACGGGAGAAACACCAATAAGCATGCTTCCAACATTTTATAGTGCGAATTGGGAATTATGGACAATTCCACGGAGTTCGCCTGATGAAATGCTCAGCGTCCATCCAAATTATCATTATGATTTTATTTTATTTTGTGGAGAGGAAAGACTTGAAAACCGTGTTGGATCGTATCAAGAAGTTTACCCCGAAATGGAATTAGTAAAACAGTGCAATCCAAGTTTTATTGATCGTTTTTTAAGGTGGTTAAACCCCAGAAATAGAAATGAATATATTGAAATCTGGAAAACGAATAGTCAAGATGATTTTGTTCCTGTTCGAAAGCAAGGCTGGCACTGATTTTGTTTAAAACTTGTGTGTAACTCAAATTTTAATGTAGATAAGGATTACCTCTTTTTCACGTTATTAGATATATAAGACACAGATTTTGAGAACAAAACTTATCATATTGGTGCTTTTAGCTTTTATAGTGGTTTCTGGTTTTTTAGCGTAAAATTCTAAAAAATCAATAGAGCCATTTCTTTTAATAGATTCATAATTCTATTGAAGCCTAAATTCTTTTATAAAAAAATCGCCCAAATAACTATTTGGGCGAAATACATTATAAGAAAAATTACTTTTCTATGGATTACAGAATAAACCTCTTGATCTAACTGGACCTTCAGAAACACCACAACCTGTGGCTAAACGTGTACAAAATTTTCCAATTGATGTAATTCTGATTCTACCTCCTTTGAGGCTATCCATTTCTTCATTGTTCAACTTAGTAATTGTTTTTTTGTTTAATGACAATTTACCTTTTACTTCAATCTTTTTCATATTGAATTATTTTTAATGATACCTTACTTTGGATTATGGAGTGTTCGGGTTAAATTTTTCTCCACTAAAACATATTGACCCCCGTTTAAAACCTAGGAAGATAAATAGGGTTAATTAGAATAAGTTTTGGATAATAAATATAATGAAAAACGAAAGGTAAAACAAATTTATCTCCCTCTAAATGAAGTACGTTTAATTTCTTTGATGATTTTAGTTTGAGCATCTTCTATTGAACGGATTTCAATGAAATCTCCTCCTCCTTGATGAACAATATTAGCCATATGATCAGTGATATATGAAGATGTTTTGATTCCGACAACTGAAAAAATAATTCCTTTCTCATTATAATTTTTAGCAATTGTTTCGAGATAATCTTTACTTCCTTTATTAAAAGCACCGTCAGTTACCATAATAACAATGTTATTTCTTCCCGGTTTATATGCTTTATTACTCATTCGGTATGCGGCCTTAATCGCATCACCACCAGCAGTAGAACTGCTTGTTGTTAATGAATTTACTTTTTCAATAATTTCTTCTTGATCTTTTCCAGTTTTGTTTTCTACAACCACACCAATACTTGAAGAATATTTAATCACTGAAATAGCGTCCTCAGGGCGTAATACTTTGGCTAATTCTGTCATGGATAATTTTAACAAATCCAACTTTCCAGATGAGTTCATAGAACTAGATACATCCAATATAAAGGTGATATTGTTTAATTTAAAATGTGCATCATCAAAAAGAGAATCTGGTAAATCTTCTAGTGGAGTATCATCAATAATAAATGGTTCTGGTTCTTCTGAAATCTCTACAATAGTTACAGAATCAATCTCTTCTATTTCTTCAATTGGTTCTGGGTCAGATTCTGATAAGTCAATAACAATTTCTTCTTCTATTAAAGGTTCAGGATCAATGTTAACAATAATAGGGTCGTCTATTTCGGCGTATTCTTCAACTTCGGAAATAGGTTGTTTTAATTTTATTTCGACATAGTTGTGCTGGAAATTTAAATAACCTTCTTTATGATTGCTAAAATAATTTTCTTTTTCAGCAGTCATGTAATAATACCCCAAAGGCATTTCTCTGTGAATGATCCCATCTTTATTTGTATAATACTCACCAATCAATGAGTTGTTTTGAACAAAGTAAACCTTAGATCTACGAATAGGTTCTAGTGTCAACGAATCAATCACTTTAACCGTAACAGCAAATTCGTAGGCGTTACCACCTCTATTTGGACTACTACTAAAGTCAGGACAACCTGTTAATGGATTTCTTGAAACTTGCTTTACGTTTCCTGAAAGTTGTATCGTCGTTGGATTTGACGAATCACTGAAATAAACATCTACTTTGTTACTAAAACGTCCCTTTTTTCCATCATTAATTTTTAATCGTAAAATTATCGAACTATCAGGAAGAAGTGTCTTTCCAGAAAATAGGTAATATATATCTCTTGGCTTATCTACATTGAGTAAAAAATGCCTTTTATTAGTATGATTGGTAAACTTAATGTCCACATATGTTTGCGCATTGGGATAAAGGTCTCCAAAACTATATGACGTTTTTTCGGCGGTAATTTGACCAGCTGAGGCAAATATAGTAAATAAAAATAGAAAATTCAACAAAAGTCGCATGCGCTCAATATAGTTCTTAATACATGAATAGTTACAGAAATTATACCAATTTAAATTTGTACTTTTCAGTCCAAATCGATTTAAAAGGATAATTACTATTATTTCTTTTATTAAAAACGGAATGATTATTAAAAAGATACTTTTTTTAGGATTATTTTTAAATGGGTTTGGATCTTATTCGCAAACATTGAGTTTTGGATATACTTTTGGTTTTGCTTTTTCGTTTGGTACAATAACAAACCGAATAGGAATTCACAATGCTTTTTTTATTAATAATGATAATATCCAAGGCAATCTAGAAACAAACTTGTATTATAATTTTCAATCGCTTGGAAAAAAACAAAAGGGGTGGGAATACCAATTAGGAGCAGGAATTCAACTGGGGTTTGGAAAAACTGATACAATACCAAACGATTTTATTGGATTAACCGAAAATAATACTTTTCGTGATTATGCAATAGGGTTTTCATATAATCGCTATTGGGACCAATTGGGAACAACGCAATCTACGGGAATTATAAATACCAATATTTTAAATTTCAATTTGAGTTCAGAAAATGATTTATTTGGAAATTTAATTCATCAACACGATAGGTATAGGACAGGTTCTTTTTTAATAGAATATCAATACAATCGAACAAAAATTGGGATTAATGCTTTGTTATGGACTTATGATTATTCCAATTGTCTTATAATTGATGACGAAAGCACTAAAAAATGGTCTCGATTTGGATATTACAAAGATGAAATGCCTAAGGATAAAAATACTTCTTTAGGAGTTTTTGGTCTAAAAATAAGTCAAAATTTACCTTATCGTCAAAAGGCGAATTTGAGTATTGGAGTTAATGGTGAAAAATTCAGAAATGGAATGCAAAACAAATTGATTCATGATCAACCTTTTTTTCCAATAAGTTTAGTTAAACGAAAACCTCCTCATATTCCAATGCTAACAACTGATGGAAAACAATATTTGTATCAGGAAAATCAAACGATTAAACCTTCAGAATTTTATTTTCATTTAGGATTAAATGAACTTCCTTTTTACTAAAAAGAGTATTGATTAAAAATAAACGGGATACCTGCTTTGTTACGATCACATATGCTATCGATTTATCTATGTATATTAGAAAAATCAACTCCATACTTAAAATTCTTACACTTTTTTAAAAATATATAATCAGCCTTCCGGAAAATAAGTATTAACTTAGATTTCTACAAAAAAAGTAAGAATGGCATCAAAATTAGAGGTACTAAATTCAAAGAAAGAGGAAGCATTAAAGGGTGGTGGAGAAAAACGAATTGAATCACAACACAGTAAGGGTAAATTAACAGCAAGAGAAAGAATTTCACTGTTAATGGATGAGGGAAGTTTTGAAGAAATAGGGATGCTTGCAACACACCGATCAACAAATTTTGGTTTGGATAAGCAACAATTTTTGGGAGATGGTGTAGTAACAGGCTATGGAACAGTTCATGGAAGACCGATTTATGTTTTTTCACAAGACTTTACCGTTTTTGGTGGCTCTTTAGCTGAAATTCATGCAAAGAAAATTGTGCGAATTATGGATTTGTCTATTCAAAATGGAATTCCATTAATTGGATTAAACGATTCTGGAGGAGCACGAATTCAGGAGGGTGTAGTTTCCCTTGGAGGTTATGCAGATATATTTTATCGAAATACACTTGCTTCCGGTGTTGTACCGCAAATCTCAGCGATTATGGGACCATGCGCCGGAGGTGCAGTTTATTCTCCTGCCTTAACAGATTTCATTTATATGGTAGAAGATTCATCATTTATGTTTGTAACAGGGCCAAATGTGGTTAAAACAGTTACGCATGAAGAAGTGACTTCTGAAGAATTGGGAGGAGCCTCAACACATTCGCAAAAATCGGGAGTAGCTCATTTCTCTGTAGAAAATGATTTGAAATGCATTAATGACATTAAAAAACTATTGTCTTACCTGCCTCAAAATTGCGAAGAAGAATCACCTCGTTACGCGTATGATGCAGCTGACGAATTAAGGGCAGATTTAGATTCAATTATCCCTGAAAACCCAAATCAGCCTTACGATATTAAAGAAATTATTAATGAATTGGTTGATAAAGGGTCTTTTTATGAGGTTCAAGAAAACTACGCGGAAAATATAGTTATAGGATTTGCATTTTTAGCGGGAAAAAGTATTGGAATTGTTGCAAATCAACCTGCTTTTTTAGCAGGAGTTTTGGATAACAATGCTTCTAATAAAGCAGGTCGTTTTGTTCGTTTCTGTGATTCTTTTAATATTCCATTATTGGTATTAGAAGATGTTCCTGGATTTTTACCTGGAACAGAGCAAGAATGGAATGGAATTATAAACAATGGGGCAAAATTACTTTATGCCTTTTGCGAAGCAACGGTTCCAAGGATTACAGTAATTACACGTAAAGCGTATGGTGGAGCATATGACGTAATGAATTCAAAACACATTGGTGCAGACATGAATTATGCATGGCCTACTTCTGAAATTGCTGTTATGGGAGCAAAAGGAGCGGCTGAGATTATTTTTAGAAAAGAAATCAAGGAAGCAGCAGACCCACAAGGAAAATGGTTAGAAAAAGAAGCTGAATACGCAGATCTTTTTGCAAATCCGTATAATGCTGCTCGGCATGGGTTTGTTGATGAAGTAATTGAACCATCACAAACAAGAAAAAAATTGATTCGTGCTTTTGATATGTTAAAAAACAAAGTGGCTAACTTGCCTAAAAAGAAACATGGTAATATTCCATTGTAGATTTCACCAAATTTTAACTAAAAATTGTTTTATGAATCAAAAAGGGCAGCCAATTTGAATTGACTACCCTTTAGTTCATAGCTTGAGTCTAGTTATTGTAGTCAGTTAATAATTTTTAAGATTTGCTGTTACCATATTTTTTGCCCCTTTTTCCTTATTTTTTTGATAAATGCAATTCAAAATTGTAACGCATCCAAATATCAAATTCGTCAACACCTCCTTATTTAGTAGCAATAACGGCATTATAAATTGACCCATTTGTTGTTTTATAGTGCTTTTTGTACAGGTTGATTTTTCCAAAGGCTACTTGTTCTACCATGATACTTTTAGGAAGCATATCTGTTGTTTTAGTTGCTAAAATATTAACGTATTTTACCTTTTTAAAAACTTGACCGTTTTTTAGTTTAAAGCCAACTACTTTTAATAAACTATAGTCCGTAACAAACTTGTTTTTTAATTTTTTACCGATATACTTTTCATACGTTTTCTTTTCTCCAAAACGCACTCTACCTTGAAAAAACCTTGGCTGAGTATAATTGAGATAGATATAACCTTCTTGTGGTTTACCTTTTTCCATTTCGAGTGTTCTTGCTTCGTAATACCCTTTTGATAAAATTGCTTTTTTACCATGAGAAAAGACTCCGAAGGAACCAAGTAGTAATGCAATAATAACGGTGTAAATTCTTAATATAATTTTTGTTTTAAATTGTTTGTAATAAAGTTTCGCTATATTCCAAAGGTTATGCCAGAAATCAGAGATTAACAAATTAAATTTTGTAATTATTACTTGTAAAATATTGTTAATTAGATGGTTAATTTTTATAGGATTATTCTTTTTCGCGAAACGAATAGCTGAACTGTTAACCTTTTTTAACCTCGTTTAACCCACCGTTAACTTTTTTGAGGAAGTATTTCACCGAATTTTGCTTCAAATTAAATTAAACATCAGATTATGAAAAAAATATTATTTGCTCTGTCCTTTCTTTCTGTTTGGACAATTAATGGACAAGTACAAGGAGAAATAAAGTATGCTACTAAAATCAATATGCATGCTGAACTTCCAGACAACGAAAATTCAGAGATGATTAAAAAAATGATTCCTGAATTTCAAACCATGAAAAACGTATTACTTTTTACTGAAACAGAATCATTATATAAAAGTGCAAATGCGGAAGAAGAGATTATTGAAGAAGGAAATACGAATATCAGAATTGAAATGAATTCAGATGAAAGTCAAGTTTACACAAACTTAGAAACAGGTATTATCACCCAACAAACTGACTTAATGGGAAAAATGTTTTTAATTAAAGACACGCTTAGACAATCTGAATGGAAAATATTAGATGAGCAAAAATCTTTTGCAGGGTTATTGTGTCAAAAAGCAACATTAACAACAGATCAAGATACTGTGAATGCATGGTTTACTGCTCAGGTTCCAATTTCTGCAGGTCCTTCTGGCTTTACTGGATTACCAGGTTTAATTGTTCATGTAAGTATGAATCATGGTAATTTTCAAATTACGGCAACAGATATTGACAAGCGTGTAATCGGAAAAAAAGAAATTAAAGAACCGACAAAGGGGAAAGCCATTTCACAAGAAGATTTTAATGCTCTTCAGATGAAAAAAATGAAAGAGATGGAAGAACAATTCGGTGGAGGAAATGGATCTACAAGCATAATAATTCGCTAGTTAATTAAAAAAACATCATCATGGTTAGAACATTCTTTTTCTTATTTTCCCTAATTTTTGCAAGTGTTATAAATGCGCAATCGGTTAAAATTTATGGAAAAGTTACAGATTCAATATCTGGACCCGTGCCGGGGAGTACAGTAATGCTTATTGGGCAGCAAGATTCAATCTTAAAGTCATTTGCAATTGCAGACAAGGAAGGGAATTTTATTTTAAAGAATGTTAAACCTGATGCATATCTTTTTAAGATAAATTTTTACGGTTATCAACCGTATGAAGAAACTGTAGTCTTTACTGAAAACAGCAGTGATACAGCTTTTGGAACAATAACCCTTTTACCAAAATTGCTAAACGTTATAACAGTTGATGCTGACTATATTCCGATTCAAATTAAAGGAGATACCATTGAATATGACTCTCGGGCATTTGAGACAGGGGCACATGATGTAGTAGAAAACTTATTGGAACAACTTCCTGGAGTAGAAGTACAATCTGATGGAAGCATCCGTGTAAAAGGAAAGACCGTTCAGAAAATTTTAGTGGATGGAGAGGAATTTTTTGGAAATGACCCAACCATTGCTACAAAAAATTTACCAGCAGATGCAATTGAAAAAGTACAAGTTTTTGATAAAGAATCTGATGCAGCTGCTTTTACTGGTATTGAGGACGGAAATGAAGCAACAACAATTAATCTTAAGCTTAAAGAAGACAGGAAAAAAGGATACTTTGGAAACTTAGATATTGCTTATGGAGATCAGAATAGATATAAGGCCAAAGGAAACCTAAACTACTTTAAAAATAAATGGCAAATCTCAGGAGTCGGATTAGCGAATAACGTAAATGAAACAGGATTTTCAATAAACGATTACATTTCGTTTGTTGGCGGAATTCAAAATTTAGCAAATGGTTCAGCTTCCCTTAATCTAGACGGTAATCAAGGCCTTCCAATTAGTAATGGACAAGAAAGTGGATTTTTAACAACCAACGCATTGGGGTTAAATATTAATTATAAACTTTCTGAAAAAGGAACACTTAGTTCAAATATTTTTTCGAATGTATTTAATAAAACGTTTGATCGTGAGATTGACCGAACAACCTATTTCCAAGATTCGAGCTTATTTTCTGAAGAAAGAACTCTCCAGAATAGCAATACGTTTAACAATCGCGGAAATATTCACTACAAGCAAGAAATTGATTCTACACAGTTCTTAGATGTTGACTTGAGTGGACAATGGACTTTGGCAAATTATGATAATGTCAATGACTTATCCAATCTTAATCCGTTAAGAGAATTGCGAAATCAGTATACAACAAAGTTGGATCAAAAAAATGTAAATTACCATTTAAATGCAAGTACCGAATACAGAAAAAAATTCAAAAAGAAAAGACGTTATACAGGCGGTGGTATTAGTTATGCTTTTGATAATAGAGGGATAACAAGCGGGCTTTCCTATGAAAATATTGCATATACACCGACACCAATTTCGGCATTAATAAGTCAAAATCAATTGGATGATCGTACCAACGGTGATTTATCAATAAATTGGTTGTTTTCTGAACCAATTTCAAAAAAACACTTGTTACAATTCAGTGTTTCTCATGTAAGAAGAAACGAAGCAAGAAACAAAGAGGTAAATGATGTTTTGAGTCCAGACGATTTAACATTTAATCCATTTTTCTCTGGGAATGCTACTTATGGGAATTATTCAAACGAAGGACAATTTATTCATAAGTTTTTATCCAAAAAATTAAAAACAACTGTTGGAACAGGGTTAAATCAATTGGTTTTGTTTAGCGAAGACTTCTTTGAGGCAAACCCAAGATTTAATTATGTTTTGCCTTTTTTCAGATTAAATTGGGATGTTAGTCAATCTGCTGATTTACGACTTAATTATGGCACAAGAACAAATGCGCCTCAATTAACGCAATTACAGTCAATACCAGATAATACAAATCCTGCAGAAATTGTTTTAGGAAATACCGCATTAACTCCCGAATATATTCATGATTTATCATTAGAATATAACCTATTTAATCAGTTCAATTTTTTACACCTTTTAGCAAGAATTTCTGTAACAAGAACAGAAAATAAGATTAATTATTCTCAGTTTATTGATCCTGGATTGAATCGAATCTTTACCCCAGAAAATAATGGGAGAGAAGATCGATTGAGCAGTTTTATTTCATTTGGATCAAATATAAACCCACTTAAAATTAAATTTGATATTACTAATAACACAACAGTTTCTCAAGGTCAATTGACGCTTAATGGAATAGAAAATAGTTATACTTCTTTCGTAAATAATGTCCGCTTTACTGTGGAAAACACAAAAAAGAAAGTGATTAATGCAAAACTTGGAGTAGGAGGTAATTATACAAACAGTGTATATAGTGAAAATGAGGCTTTCAATAATGATGTTTTCAGTTGGAATTACTTAGCAGGACTAACTGTTAAATTGAAAGATAAATGGGAATTAAAATCTGACGTTAATCATTTTTTCTATCCAGATTTTGAAGCGAATAGTCAGCAGGTTATAATTAATGCTTCCATTGCACGAAACTTATTAAAATCAAAAAAACTGCAAGTTTACCTTGCCGCAAATGACTTGTTAAATCAAAATACTGGAATTAATCAAGCGTATTATTTGAATTACTTTGAGCAAGAAAGAACAGCAACCTTAGCACGTTACTTTTTGTTAGGGGTTAAGTTTTCATTTAATAAATTGGCAGGAAAATAATGCAATCTTATCTAATACCGGTAAACAATAGTATTAATATGCATTCCGGCCCCAACACTTGCAAATAGGATAATATCTCCACTATTGAGATTTTGATTTTCTAGTTGATTATTTCTAATTAAATCAAGCAATGTAGGAATTGTGGCAACAGAGCTATTTCCGAGTTTATGAATACTCATGGGCATTATATTTTTAGGGACAGGAGTGTTGTAAAGTTTATAAAAACGTTTAACGATAGCTTCATCCATTTTTTCATTTGCCTGATGTATGAGTATCTTTTTTACTGCTGAAATATTTAAGTCACTTTTATCAAAGCAATCTTTCATGGCTTGAGGAACATTATTTAATGCAAACTCGTAGATTTTTCGTCCGTGCATTTTAATATACCTGGTATTTCGACATAAATTTTGATTATTTGAATTCCCAAAGTAGAGATAATAAGCTTCTTCATAAGTGAATGATGCTGACTCATGACATAAAATACCCTTATTGGTTTTAGAATTATATTCTAAAATTGAAGCACCTGTACCATCTGAGTAAATCATTGAATCACGATCGTGTTTATCTACAACTCGAGATAAGGCCTCTGATCCAATAACCAAACACTTTTTTGCCATACCTACTTGTAGTTTTTGCTTGTATAATACCTTCTATCCAACCAGGACATCCACACAATATGTCATAAGCAATGCATTTTGGGTTTTTGATTCGTAAACTATGTTTTACCCGTGATGCTAAACAAGGCAAAATATCACTTTGTATGGTATCTGATTTTACATCACCAAAATTATGCGCAACGATAATATAATCAATTGTTTCAGGATCTATTTTAGCATCTAAAATAGCTTTTTCGGCAGCTAAAAATGCTAAATCTGAAGACACAAGATGAGGTTCGGATATCTACGTTCTCCAATACCAGTAATCGCCTTAAATTTTTCAATAATTATCGCGTTGGTATGATTGATTTGAGAACCATCAGCATTCAGAAAATTGTGTTGAAAAAAACGATCATTTTTTTCAACTAAACTAGGAATGCAAAAACCCGTACCAGTAATTTGTATATTCATCAGAGATAAGATTTATAATATGAATTAAGGTAAAAACAAATTATAAGAGACTTTTTCAATTTAAATTCATTTTACGGTGTTCAACAACCAATAAAATATGTCATTCTCTATAAAAATCAAGGCCATTTAAAACCATATGAAAACTCCCGTATCCTTCCCTTTTCGGAGTTTGATTAATCGTGAATTGTTTTGAATTAATTGTTAGGGTATTCCCCTTAATTTGAATTTCTCCCGGAGTAGAGGTACCAAACACACCACTTTTGGAATAATTTCCTTGACCAGAATGAGGGATTCTTAAAGTGCGTGTTGTTTGAAACCACTCATTAGGACCACTTGGAGTAATAGAAACCCAAGTTCCTACATAATTGGTGGGAATTTCTTCTTTCTGACATGCATTAAGGCAGAAGATGATTGTAATAATTAAGAATATATTTTTCATACTTCAAATGTAGAGTAGATTACTCCCAATGAACAATTGAATCGCGCAAGGCAAGATTACTTTTTGCGAATATTGCAACAAGAATTATTTATTTTAGGTTACCTAATCGAATTCATTACATCTTAGGGAAATAGAAAATATGAATCAATCCAAAATAGTTGAACAAATACGAAATGGCAAGGAAGAGCGTGCCTTTGAACGACTCTATAAATTTTACCCTAAAGTTGAAAAATACATTTGCATTAATTCTGGTTCAAAAGAAGAAGCACTGGATATTTTTCAAGAAGCACTTATCGTATTGTTTAAAAAAATTCAAACCATTGATGGTAAACCATCATTTACGCTTGAGGGTTTTTTTGATTAATACATGTAAACTACTTTGGAGTAATGAACTTAGAAAGAAAAAAGTAAGGAAAAATACAGGAGAAGAAAAGTTGTTGAACCTTGAATATCAAGATGAAATTGAAATTCAATTGCTGAAAGAAAATCAATTTTCTATAATCAATCAAATTTTAGAAAAGCTAGGAAAAAAATGTAAGGACTTATTGGAATTGTTTTATTACAAGTCCTTTTCCATGGAAAAAATAGCCAAACAGTTTGGCTATAAATCAGTACAATCTGCAAAGACAAAAAAGTATAAGTGTATGGAACAAGCACGAAAACTTGCGTTAGAATTTGGGAAAACAGAAGATAGCACATTAAATCCTCAAAACTAAGGCCATGCGAAAAGAACTAAAACAAATAGAACGAATAGAAAATTATCTATTAGATCAATTGTCCAATAATGATAAAATTGCCTTTGAAACAGAGTTACAAAGCAATCAAAATTTACAATCTAATGTTCAATTACAGAAAAAAGTAATGAATACGATCGTCTATAATGGATTAAAAAATTCAACCCAGAGTGCACATAAAAAATATCGTGTAAAAAAATGGATAAAAACGATTGCTTTAACATCTGCTATCATTGGGGCAATTGCTGTAGGAGCATTTCAACTTTTAAATAAAGAAGGAAGAATGAATTTGTTTTCTCAAGCAGATAATCCAGTTGAAGAAGTGAATTTTTCGCAGCCAATTGTTTTTCCTAAAAATGATAGTTTAAGTGCTAATCCAAATGATTATTTACCACAAGAAATTTTTAAAATCAATACAGAAAAGGATACTGTTATCGAATCCGAAGATGGTGTTGTTGTTTACATTCCTGCAGATGCTTTTGATACGGAGAGCAAAGAAGTAGGCCTTTTAATGCAAACAGCCGTAAATACTGAAGATGTTATTTTATCTGGTTTGTCAACAGAATCCAATGGAAATACGCTTGAAACAGGAGGAATGTTTTTTATTGACGCTTATGACGATACAAAGCGAGTGGGGCTCAAAAAAGAACTTTCAATCAGCCTTCCTACGGATATGAAAAAACCAGAAATGCAATTGTATCAAGGAGAAATTACAGCCGATAAAGAAGTCAATTGGGTTGCTCCAAAACCGATCGAAAATTATTTAAATCTAGTGAATATTAAAAGTCTTGATTTTTATCCTCCGGGGTACGAAACTGCCCTAGATAATTGGGGGCTTTATGGAAAAGAATACCGTGATAGTTTGTATTTCTCGTTTGCTTTTGATTTTCCCGATTTGAGTGAATGCGAAAAGAAATTACAAATAAATGGTCCTCCACAGAGAAGAATTACTCCCGAAGAAAGAGATTTTCTCTACAATGATGATAGACCGATTAATATGTTAATGACATATGATGAAGCATTGCGTTTATGCAGTGCGAATGAATTTTCGTTATATTATGATTGGACAACCTACCCAGAAATAGCTAGTAATCAAATTTTTGAGGGTGACCCTATAATAGGAGAAGGATTATTCAATGGAAACTGTGCGTCTTGTCATTTTCCAAATAAAACCATGACAGGACCAGCACTTCAAGGTGCTCGTCAACGTTGGATTGATAATTCATCTGAAGAAAATTTTTATGAGTGGATTAAAAATTCTCAAAAAGTAATTATTAGTGGCAATCTTTATGCAAATGAGCTTTATCGCAAGTGGGGAACTGTAATGACTCCTCAACCTTTAACAAATCAGCAAATAGATCATGTGTTTGCGTACATAGAAAGTGTTTCTTCTTTAGATGAAGTATCTGATGATCTTTTATCCAACATGGAATTTGCGGAAATGGATTCTATGGAAGTAGGAGTCCTTGAAGAAAAATGCGGCATAAACCCTGCCTCAATTGAAGCCTTTTGGACAGTTGATTTTAATCGAACGATACTCGCCACAAAAGAGTTTGAGGAGCGCATGCCTTGGATTCATAAGTCGGCAAATCAAGAAGTGTTAAATGCCTATACAAGAAATTTAAACCAACCCATAGCATATTCGGATTCGATAGCAATAACCTTAACTTTTGGAAAAATTCAAGAACAGTTCGTTACTTTTTCTGAAAGAAACGAAGGAAAAACTCTGTCTGATAAAAAAAATGAATCGCTCTCACATCTTATTGAGTTAACGAATTATTATGAAAAAAGGACAAAGGCCTTGACTCAAGCACGAACAAATACCCAAAAGTCTTTTTGGGAAAAACAAAAGGAAGCTGATAACGAAAATCAAAAAAATCGGGTAATGTCAACAAATAGAAGTGCAACGAATGAGCGAGCTATTTTTACAAAGGAATTTGAATTAAACTTGGAAAAAGTAAAGAAGGAACTTGGCTTAAACAAAAGAGTTTCCGATCAAATAGGACTAACGTATAACGTTACGGTCACTACATTAGGATGGAAAAACATTGACCAACAAGTGAACGAAGCAACATTTAAACGAGAAAGTACAACATTTAAACATGAAGAAAGTGAATCGAGTGTAACATATGAAAATTGGGAAGCAAACATTGTAAACCAAGACAGCTATGATCGGGTAAATGTTTATAATATTCCTAAAAAAATAAATAGCTATTTACGATTAAAACCAAAAAACGAAAAATATGAGTATAAATTAAACAGTGATATCAAATACCAGACATTGGTATTGGCTTGGACTGAAAAAAGCATTTATTTCTTTCAAGATAAACAAACGAAACCTGGGGTGCATAGCATAAGTTTAAAACCAATCACTCTGAACGAATTCAATCACAATATTGCAAAATCACTATCTCCAATAGCAAATATGGGAAGTGAATTAAAATTTATAGAACGAAGCTTTAAAGATCAGAAACGGATCAACGTAAACAAATATAAAAAGCGCATTCGTGAGCGTATTGAACCGATTATTTTTCCTTGTCGAAGTAAAGATGGATTAATGACAATGCCTTAGCTTGGTGATTCTCATTCTTCAGCTCATCATTAAAGTCATAAAGAGGGTCACAATTAAGTACCTTTTTGAATAAATTATAATTAGAAAAAAATAGTTTTTAGCAAACAAATTAAAACTTCAACCCGATAACACAGACATCATCCAATTGTTCTAGATCGCCTTTCCAGTCATGAAAAATCTTTTTTAAACTAGCTTTTTGATTTTGAGGAGATTCATTGTTTTTTTGTTGTAGTAATTTTTTAAAGTTTGAGTATTTCAATTTCTTTCCTTTAGGGCCGCCAAATTGATCTGCATAACCATCAGAAAACAGATAAATTGAATTTCCCTTTTCTAATTGAATTTGATGATTTGTAAACGGAAATACATTATCTGAATAACCAACGGGCTGTTTATCTCCCTTAATTTCTGTTAAGACATTGTTTTTTATATGGTAAAGAGGGTTATTCGCACCTGCCCAAATGGCTTCATTCGTCTTTAAATCAATTCGAATAATTGAAATATCCATACCATCCTTGGTTTCTCCTTGCAATCCGGTTTGACTCAATTCAGTGGTAATTTTATCTTTTAAAGCATCTAAAATTTCAGCAGGACTTAATTCATTTCCAATAGAACAAATCTCATTTAAATATGCTGTGCCAAGCATGGTTAGCATTGCTCCTGGGACACCATGACCTGTACAGTCTGCTGCAGCTATATACCAATAGTTTTTATTACTAAAAGTCCAATAAAAATCACCACTAATGATGTCTTTTGGTTCAAATAAAATGAAGTGCTCCGGAATACCAGAAGAAGTTTGCTTCGTTTCTTTAAGCAATGCAAACTGAATTCGTTTCGCATATTTAATAGAGTCCGTTAACTCTCTATTTTTGATTTCAATTTCATCTTTCCCTAATTGAACTAATTCTTTTTGCTCTCTGGTTTGACGTAAAGATTTAAGAACCATGTATACAAAGAATAGAATTACTAGAATTATTCCAATTGAAAAATAAATAATAAGAGATTGCTGCTTCTGTTTTTCATCAGCAATCTTAAGTACCTGTTCATTTTCTTTTCGTTGAATTGCAATTTCTTTATTGAATTCACTTTCAGCCTCTATTTTGCCAATTGCTTTCGAATTGTTTTCAGTGTTTACAGAATCCGTATATATACGGGATAGTTCATAATATTCAAGTGCTTTAGAGTAGTTTTCTGAATTTTTGTAGAGATCGCTATAGTTGGCATAAACTTCTGCAATTTGCGGTTTACTTTCAATCGCTATTGATAATTGCAATGCTTTTTGCAAATATTTTTCTGCTGTCTGAACTTTCTGTTGTTTTTCAAGAGTTTTTGCCAGAGATAGGTAATCGAGAAATAAGACTTCTTTATCTTCAAATCTTAAATGAATTTCAATTGCTTTTTGAATGTAAAATATACTAGAGTCTGCTTGATTCAATATTGTACAAATACGACTTAAATGTGTATAACAAAGTCCTTCAGCAAGTAAATGATTATTATTGCGCATACAAGTTACACCTTTTCGAAGCAATGCCTTGGATTTTTCATAATCGCCGTCATAATAATTAATGAGCATGAGGTTTAACTCAATTTGAATAGCACTTAACGTATCTTCAAATTGGTACAGCATTTCGATTGCTTTATTATAATTTAAAACGGCATTTTCATAATCATTACTTTTATTATACGCGCTTCCTAAATTGCTATAGGCAACAGCAATTCCTCGATCAAACTTTGCCGCAATAGCAGTTTCTCTTGACTTAATATTGAATCGAATAGCCTGTGAAAAATTCCCTTTAGAAAAGTAAACTCCTGCAATACCCTCATAAGCTTTTGACAATAGTAAGTTTACTAAATCGGAATTTTTATCAAAATTGAGCGTATCAGCATTCAAAACTTCAAGTAACCTAAGTCCCTTGTAAAGCGCAGTATCCAATTTTCCCTTTCGGGTATCTATCCTGACAAATGAAATAATTGTTTTCGCAAGTAAGATTCTATTCCCAGATTCAGTGGCAATTTCGAATGCTTGATTAGCAAATTCTTCCGATTTATCAATGTCATTACTTCTGTAAAAGAGACTTATTTCAGATAAAATCCAAACACGCGCAGAATCAGTTTTTGCTTTGGATAATTCAATTTCTAAATCTGTAATGGAAGAGCTCTGATTAAAACCATAAAAAGAGGTCATTAGCCCAAAGAAAAGGATAAAAAGTGATTTCATTCTTGAGTGAAGATACAATTTTTTTCGGACCCTTTTAAAGTGATTTTTGAGAGAATCAAAGTTATATTTTACTGTTTGGGATTGATTTAAAATATTAAACAATATAAAATTGACATTACCTGATTGGTTAAAGGTGACTTTTTTGAACCTTTTTTAAAGTAAGTTTTACAGAGAGCAAAACATACATTATGAAAACGAAATCTTTTTTCTTAAAAACTACCGCACTATTGTTGTTTCTTTCTTTGACTACAGCATTCGCTCAGAAAAATGGAATTAGTCTTAAGGGGTTGATTACTGATCAAAACAACAATAAGTCAATTTCAAACACTAGTCTTATATTGAAAAACGAAAAAACAAATAAAGTGTTCAATACTAAAACGGATCAAAAAGGAGCTTATCAGTTTGTTAATTTGAAAACAGGAAAGTATCAATTAACTGCTGAGTGTGTTGGGTTTGAAAAATACCAAAAAAATAGAATTGAAATAACCTTAGGTCAGGTTAAAACCATCAATATAAAATTAACGCCTGCTCTAATTGAAATCGAAGAAGTTAATGTTGTAGAATATGCTGAGGAGGTGAAAATTAGTGCACCTCATGTTTCAAATAGACAATATTCAAGGATTAAAAAGGATGTTGGAAGAAATTCATTCTCGATCGGAACGGTTCATCAAGAATCTGTTTATCACAATACTGAATCTTATGATGTGATCCAAGAAAATGGATTTAGATTAGTTAATGTAAATCCTCTTTCTACTTTTTCAGTGGATGTTGATGCCGCTTCATATTCAAATACAAGGCGTTTTATTCTTTCAGGGCAAAAACCTACAAAAGGAGCTGTCCGAATAGAAGAACTGATTAACTATTTTCATTACGATTACCCGCAACCAAAGGGAGAAGATCCTTTTTCAATTACAACAGAAGTAGGAAATGCACCATGGAGTAAACATAAATTGGTACATATTGGTTTGCAAGGGAAACACATTGAAAAGGATAATTTGCCTGCAAGTAATCTTGTTTTTTTATTAGATGTTTCTGGGTCAATGGATAACCCAAATAAGCTACCACTTTTAAAAAAATCTTTCAAAATGTTGGTAAATGAACTTAATGGACGCGACAGAATTGCAATTGTAGTTTATGCTGGGGCAGCAGGAGTTGTTTTAAAATCAACTGCAGCAAATGAAAGTCCAGAAATTCTGGCAGCGTTGGAAAAACTTCAAGCTGGCGGATCTACTGCTGGTGGGCAAGGAATCGAATTAGCATATAAGGTTGCACAGGAAAACTTTATTGAAGGAGGAAACAATCGAGTTATTCTGGCAACAGATGGTGATTTTAATATTGGAATGAGTTCTAATAGTGCCATGGAATCGTTAATTGAGAAAAAAAGGGAAACAGGAATTTTTCTAACATGTTTAGGTTTTGGAACAGGTAATTTGAAAGATTCTAAAATGGAAACTTTAGCGGATAAAGGAAATGGAAACTACGCCTATATCGACAATTTATTAGAAGCAAAGAAAGTACTAGTAACAGAAATAGGAGCAACACTTTTAACACTAGCAAAAGATGTTAAAATTCAAGTTGAATTTAACCCAAGTCTCGTAGAATCATACCGGCTAATAGGTTATGAAAATAGGCTGTTAAATGAAGAAGATTTTAATGATGACACAAAGGATGCTGGAGAAATAGGAGCAGGTCATTCAGTAACTGCTTTATATGAAGTTGTGATGAAGGGTGAGTCCGATCAAGATACACCAACAGTAGACCCTTTGCGATACCAAGAAAATGAAATAGATGAGCGTAAATTTGGAGATGAACTTTTAACTGTAAAATTCAGATATAAAGCGCCTGATGGAGAGGTCAGTAAGTTAATTGAAAGAAATCTTCAAAATCGGATTAAATCTTGGAATAAATTATCGGATAATTTTAAGTTTTCTGCGGCAGTAGCTGGGTTTGGAATGCTTTTAAGAGAATCGAAATATGCCGAAAACTTTCTTTTTGATCGCGTAATTGAACTGGCAAGCAGTGCAAAAGGAGAAGATGAGAATGGTTATCGCGCAGAGTTTATTCGGTTGGTAGATGCCGCTAAACTCATCTATTAATCGAAAATTCTTCTGGCCAAGCCCGTTTGGTCGGAAGAATTATTCACGCTCAAAAAATAATAAAGACAAATTCTTGACGTTTAGGTAATCGTACAAAACCAAAAAACGTTATTATGATCGCATTAAATAAAGGACTGCTTTGTGCAGTGTTAATTATCTTTGGTACACACTCTTTTAGTCAACGAAAACATGATTTAGGTGTGCTTTTTTCAGCAAGTAATCAGTCGAAAATAGCTTTAGAATATCGACTTTCTTTAGGTGAAAAGTATCGATTCAAAGTTGGGACACAATATGGTAGTACACCGTATAGACCGGATTCATTCAACCAAATAATTATTAGTGCAAGTGATAATGCAGTAGTTACTCAAAGTTTTCAATTTATAGAAGAATATTTTGGAGTTAAGGTTGGGTTAGAACGTCAACTAAGAGAAAGTCCTTTTTCTATTCTTACTGATTTGAACTTAACTTATGTAAATCAGTATCAAACATACAGAAACAAGAAATTGATTCTTGTTAATGATGTCTGGGTTGAAGAACCTAAGATTCTAGGAAATGGTTGGCCTAAAAACTTTTCGCGTTTGAAAAATAATTTTTTAAACCCTTCGCTTAGATTAGGATTTAATGCTGATTTTAAGATCAGCAACCATTTTTTAATCAATACTGCAATTGTCGGTAATCTGAGATCACAGATTTTCCTCAAAGAGTCATATAGAGTTGATCATTTAAACGTTTTCCCTGAAACTAATCCAAGTGGAAAAATTTCTTTATTCAAACTAACAACAAGTATTGGTTTGAGGTATCAATTTTCAGGGCGTAAAAAAAATAAATAAATTAGATAAAGAAAGGCTATTTAAGCTTTCCTTTATTCTTTAATAATTCGATAGGAATCCGATTGCTTTGAATCTTGTAAAATATATACTCCTGAAGCAAGCGAAGACAAATCAATAAGAACGATTCCATTTGCATCCTCACTAATTTCGACGGAAACAATCTGACCTAATGCATTTAATAAGGTTAAGTTTTTAGCATCAATTTCTTCTCCCGAAATATGAATAATATCACTTGTTGGATTGGGATAGAGTGTAAGTTTGTCAGAAGTTAAACCTTTGTTAAAAACAACACTTCTAACACCTTCTATAGTTAATGTGCCATCAAAATTGACCTGACTTAAACGATAATATGAAGTATTTGGAAGCGGCCTTTTATCTTCTAAATCATAATCAATAGGATTGCTACTTGTTCCTGCACCAGAGACCTCACTGAGGAAATGCCAATTTTTGGCGTCCGAAGATCGTTCAATTAAGAAATAATCATTGTTTTTTTCGGATGAAGTTGTCCAATCTAAATAAACACAACAATTATTTACTGGTGTAGCATTAAAACTATTCAATTCAATGTTTAAAGGTGTTGTACTGATTGATGCAAGTGTAATATAGCTTGTTCCGTTATCAGCAATATGGGTATTTGAAATATTTGAAATGGTAACTACTGGACTTGCATAAGAAATGACAATTCCTGTTCCATCCCCATTATAATAACAACTTGTTCCACCGTCTGAAAAATCACCATTATCATCTACCAATAAGCGTAATTCATCTGTAACAACAGAGCCTAATATTGCGCAGTCATTTAAGGTAAGGTCTAAATTAAAATTTTGCGAATGATTCGTTTTAGTCACTTTCCACTCACGCTCAATTCTAGAAAAAATATCGCAATCCGCTAATCCGATAGGAATTTCTGCAATTGAACCCGCGGTAGCACACATTCTTCCAGTATTATGCCCTAGTAATACGTATGACTCATCTAAAGTGAAGGTTCCTGCATTTCCAATATTACTCGTTGCTAGCGTATTAATATAAACGCGAATTGTATCATCTAGACTATGTGATTGTTTCTGAATTAAATCTTCAGCGTCATCTCTTCCAATTCCGATAACATCATTATGGTATACTGGAGAAAGAGTAGCATCCCAAATCAATGCATTACTAGTTGATCTATAATCTCCGTTTGCTCCTCCCCCAGCGTTAGAAAGCGTTGTACCATATTTTACCGCCAAATACGTCCAAATCCTTCTTCTTCTTGCCAAATTTAAATCACGATCGTATAGTATGATTTCTCCAAATTCACCTAAAAAATCACTAGATCCAGTAGCAAAATCTCCTCTGCCAATTGTGGGAGCGGTAGAAAAACCCGTCATTAAAATGAATTCACTTGCAGTTAACTCTCCTTGCACATAATTAGTTTTAACTCCAGCAGTTCCTGAAGCATTTAAACTAGTATTATAAATATATTGACTGCTAACATCTACTAGAGTCGATAAATCTCCAACGGAGATCGCTATTCCTCCAAAATCATCATAATAATTCCCATCTACATCAAAAGGGTGACTAGAACCAGCATCTAAATTGTCAAATTCCCATAATTCCCTATTAGGAAGTGAGGTGATAGCGGATGAATGATGGACAGAAAAAATATCCCCCTCTGTATAACTTGTTGTTAATCCTATCCAAGAAAAAAAATCACCAATACCATCCAATTGAATTGAAGGATTGTAGTTAAAACGAACAGGATTTATAGTAATTAATGTTGGGTTTCCGTTAATTGTTGGATCATTTCCATCACCGCTTTGATCGTCCCAAGCAGTGACAGTTACACCAGTTACATCAGCATCAGCTTTTAACCAAAGATCAAGTCTTGCGGCACTTCCTCCTGGTTGAGCTAATAATAGTGCACTTGTAAAGAACTGAATCAGTAAAAAGTAATTTTTCATGGTTGCAAAAACAATTTCTACAAAAAATGTATTAAAAGTTATCCGTATAAAGACCTACAGTAAAGATTAATATTTTAACGTTTTAGGCAATTGTATTTTTGCTGAATGCGCTTTATCTATGATAAGCGTAAAAAAATCGAATTTTAATGGACAATTACCTCAAAACGAAATTAAGCAATTATTTTCAACAATAAGAGTGTGATTTAAGAATTTATTTAATTTTTCACAATTCGATACGATTCTTGTAAATCTTTTAATACATAGATTCCAGGAACAAGTATAGATAAGTCAATAAGAATAACTCCATTTTCTGTTTTATTCATTTCAATGGTTACAATTTGCCCTAATGAATTAAATAAAGTTAGATTTTCGATAGCGATATTTTCACCTAAAACATGAATTGTATTGGTTGTTGGATTTGGATAAATTACAAGGTGATTATTATTTAATTCTGGATTAAAAACAACACTTCTAATACCTTCTACAGATAAAGTGCCGTCAAAATCAACTTGACTTAGGCGATAATACGAAGTGTTTGGGAGAGGCTTTTTATCTTCTAGGCTATAGTCAATAACAGTGCTACTAGTTCCTGCTCCTTGAACTTCATCAAAGAAATGCCAATTTTGAGCATCTGAAGATCGTTCAATTATGAAATAATCATTGTCCTTTTCAGATGAAGTTGTCCAATCTAATTGAACACAGCAATTGTTTACTGGCGTAGCATCAAAATTAGTTAATCCAATTGGTAAAGGAGTTGAGCCACTGATTGATCCGATTGTCATATAAGTTATTGCATTATCGGTAATATGCGTACTAGAAATATTTGAAATGGTAATAATGGGGCTTGCATAGGAAATGACAATTCCCGTTCCGTCACCATTAAAATAACAATTTGTACCACCGTCTGAAAAATCACCATTATCATCTACTACTAAACGTAATTCAGAAGGATCTATTGATCCAAGAATAGAACAACTACTCATTGTAAGGTCTAAATTAAAATTCTGTGAAAAATCAGTTTTTGTTATTTTCCACTCGCGCTCAATTCGCGAAAACAATGGACACCCAGAAGTTTCGCCTGGAATTTCAACAATTGAAGCGGCACTAGCACACATTCTTCCAGTATTGTGGCCAATCATAACATAAGATTCATCATTTGTAAAAGTCCCAACATTCCCAGCATTACTTGTTGATAATGCACTAATGTATACACGTGTCGTATCGTCAAGTGTATGTGATTGTTTCTGAATTAAATCTTCAGCGTCATCTCTTCCAATTCCAATAACATCATTATGATATTCTGCTGAAGCACTTGCATCCCATATCCTAGTATTACCAGTAGATCTGTAATCTCCATTTGCACCTCCACCTGCGTTAGAAAGTGTTGTACCATATTTTACTGCCAAATATGTCCAAATTCTTCGTCTTCTTGCTAAACTAGCGTCTCTGTCATATAGAATAATTTCTCCAAACTCTCCCAAAAAGTCACCAGATCCAGTAAAGTTTCCTCTACCAATTGTTGGAGCTGTAGAAAACCCAACAGCAATCGTCAAGTCATCTGTCATTTCTCCTTGCACAAAATTAGTTTTAGTTGAAGTTCCTCCTGCCGTTCTTACGTTTGTGTTATATATGTATTGACTAGTAACATCAACAAGAGTTGATAAATCTCCTGTACTAATTGCAGTTCCGCCAAAATCATCATAATAATTTCCATCTAGATTAAAAGGGTGACTAGAACCGTTGATGCCATTGTCGAAATCCCATAACTCTCTATTTGGCGTAGTAGATGCTGAAGACGAATGATGAACAGAAAAAATGTCTCCTTCGGTGTTTCCTGTTGTTAATCCAACCCATGAAAAAAAATCACCAGTACCATCTAATTGAATTGAAGGATTATAATTAAAACGAACAGGGTTTATGGTAACTAATGTTGGATTCCCATTGATTGTCGGGTTGTTCCCATTTCCACTTTGATCAGCCCAAGCAGTAACAGTGGTACCAGTAACCCCAGCATCAGCTTTTAACCATAACTCTAGCTGCGAAGCGCTTCCTCCTGGTTGAGAAAATAACGTTATAGTTAGTGAGAATGAGAAAGCGAATAAAAGACAATATTTCATGGTTGGTCACAAATCCTTAGTTTTAGTCAAAGGGTGAAAACAATATATCTAAATTAATTTTCAAAATGCCAATCTTTATTTAACTAAAATTGGATTCTTAACTAGTGAATTCTGTTGATTTACTCGGGGGAGGTGATTTTCATTATGATTTGATATTACGTTATAAATCAGTATTCATTTTAATTTAAACTTGATTAAAGCAGAAGCAGAACCTGTTTTAATGCTGTGATTCTTTTTTTAAGAAAAATTAACTTGAGGAAAGTTTAATATTGGTGAATAATTTCATTTTTAATGGTGCCATAGCCAAGCCCATATGCTTCATTAGTGTAGTAAAAAGGGGGATTATGAAATTGTGGAGTTACCCCCAAAAATAGGACAAAAAAGAACAGCCTTAAGCCACATGTTTA
>CAYPZN010000006.1:0-82554 GCA_964415335.1 uncultured Crocinitomix sp. | reverse complement strand
GTTTAATCGGAACGCTTGGATTATCATTTACGAACTTTTCAACAAAAAATTTCTTCAAAAAAGGGGCATGGCAACCATTGCCTGCTGGAGATGGACAAAGACTTAGTTTAAGAGGACAAACCTTCGGACGAGGATTCCAATCGTATAACCTTTCTTTTACTGAACCTTGGCTTGGAGGAAAAAAACCAACTTCATTCACTGTTTTTGCTTCTCATTCGTTGTTTTCAAGAGATTTTAATAGAGATTCTCCTACATTTGATAGAACGTCTGTAACCTCAGTTGGAGCTGAGATAGGATCCCGTTTAAAATGGCCTGATGATTTCTTCATCTTGAGAGGATCATTAAATTACCAATACTTCGATCTTATTAATGCAACTGGATTTAACTTTAGAGATGGATTTTCAAATAATATTTCGCTTCAAGGGGTACTTTCAAGAAGCTCTGTTGGTGATCCTATTTATCCAAAATCTGGATCGCAATTTACATTAACTGCAAAAGCCACATTACCATATTCTTTATTTGACGGAATTGCTGATGATGAATATGCAGGGTTAACGGACCAGGAACGTTTCAAATTTGCTGAATATTATAAAATCAAGTTTACTGGAGAATGGTATGCACCATTAACAAAAAACAAAAAATTAATTCTTCACCCTAAATTTGGCTTTGGCTTTTTAGGAGCTTATAATCGTGCAAAAGGATTCTCACCATTCGAACGCTTCTATTTAGGAGGAAATGGTTTACAAGGAACATTCCAATTTGATGGACGAGAAATTATATCATTAAGAGGTTATAGTGGAAACGCACCTGTTTCAGCAGAAACGGGAGGAACAGTAATTGCAAAATATTCTGTTGAATTGCGATATCCGTTATCATTGAATCCTAGTGCAACAATTTATGGCCTCTTATTTGCAGAAGCAGGGAATACATGGGAAGGCTTTGATAAATTTGATCCATTTAATGTGAAAAGATCAGCTGGGTTTGGAGCACGATTATTCTTACCTGCCTTTGGTATGTTAGGAGTTGACTTTGCTTGGGGATTTGATCCGCTTGATGTTGGGGCACTCGGAGCTGGGTCTTCAGAAGCTGATCCAGGAGCCAATCCAAATGGATTTACTTTTGGATTCTTTCCAATCATTGGGATGAGTATAGGGGATTTATAAGATAAAGTATTAAATTCGCCAATTATTCCCAAACGATTTAACAACGTTTGTAAATAAAAACAAAATAAATGAAAAAGATAATCTTCATATTCTTTCTTCTAATTGGTTTCTCAAATTGGGCTGATGCACAGCGTTATGCTTATGTTGATACAGAATATATTTTGGAGCAAATTCCTGCTTATGCAGAAGCGCAAACAACATTAAATAAAGCATCTGAGCAATGGCAACAAGAAATTGAACAATTGTTTTCAGATGTTGAGAAAAAAATAAAAGATTATGAAGCTGAAGCAATTCTATTGCCAGCAGAGATAAAAAAACAACGTGAGCAAGAAATTGCAGAAGCAGATGCTAGAGCAAAAGAAATGCAAAAAAGACGTTTTGGTGTTGGTGGAGATCTTTTTTTGAAAAGAGAAGAGTTGATTAAACCCATTCAAGATCAGATTTTTGAGGCAATTCAAAAAGTGGCTTCTGATAAAAATTATGCCTTTATCTTTGACAAAGCAAATCAGTCAAATCTATTGTTTGCAGATGATAAATATGATGCCAGTGATCTTGTGATTCGAAAAATGGGCATCAAAATTGATAATAACTAAACTAGAAACAAGAAATAAATAAAAAATGAGAAAATTATTAAGCACAATAATAGCTGTTTTTGCATTAGGAATCCTAACGGCTTCGGCACAGAAAATAGGACATATTGATTATGCAAAAGTTCTAGATACAACACAAACATATAAGTTAGCAATTCAAAAAGGTGAAGAAGTTCAAAAATCTTTTGAAGAAACAATGTTGGCGTTGCAACAAGATTATCAAACAAAACTTGAAAAATATCAAGCAGAAGCTGAAACGTTATCTCCTGTTATTCGTCAATTGCGTGAGCAAGAATTAGTACAAATTCAACAGACAAGTGAACAACTTCAAGCTGAACTTCAAAATAACCAGCAAATTTTAAATCAACGTTACTTTGTACCGCTTGAAGAATGGTTAAAAGAAGCTGTAGGAATTATTGGAAAAAGCAAAGGATTAGATTACATCATGTACTATGAAGAGCAAAATTCAATTTTTTGGGTAAATCCTGATAAAGCAACAGATGTAACTGTAGAAGTAATGAAAGAAGTACTTCGTATTGAAAAAGAAAAAGGTGTTCCTGGAGAATAAGGAGGAATCTGAATGAAAATTGCAAAGGCCGCCAATGAGCGGCCTTTTTTTATACCTTTATGATCCTTTAAAACATTAATTGAACCATTAACGTGAAAAAGCCAATTGGTATTTTTGATTCAGGTATCGGAGGATTAACAGTTGCGAAAGCAATATCTAAAATTTTGCCCAACGAACGATTCATCTATTTTGGAGACACAGCACATTTGCCGTATGGCGATAAATCAAAGGAGGCCATTTTAAGATACTCTAAACGAATTACAGAGTTTCTTTTAGCGAACAATTGTAAATCAATTGTAATTGCTTGTAACACGGCCTCAGCAATTTCATATCCCTATTTAAGAGACAAACACAAAGGAGCTATCCCAGTCATTAATGTTATTGATCCAATTATTGAAGCTATTGTTGCAGATGGTTCACATAAAAAAATTGGATTAATTGCAACAAAAACAACAGTTCAATCAGGAGTATATCAAGAAAAAATGCAAAGACGTAATCCAGACATTCAAATGGAAGTTTTACCAACGCCGCTATTAGCCCCAATGATAGAAGAAGGATTTAGTAAAGATAAAATTAGTAAAACTGTCATTGAAAATTATTTGAGTAATCCAATTTTTGATAGCATAGATGCACTAATCTTGGGTTGTACCCATTATGTTTTAATTAAAGATGAGATTAATGATTTTTTTGAAGGTAAAGTGAAATTGTATGATTCGACAGATATTGTTGCACTTAAAATGAAAGCAATCTTTAAATCAGAAGATATTTTGAGTAATAAAAAAGAGGGAGCAAATCATTTTTATGTTTCAGATATTACTGATAGCTTTCAGGAATCAACATCTCGATTTTACGGAGGTAATATTCAATTGGAGTTACTAAAGCTTTGATAGACTCAAGAAAATGGAAAATGCTTCTAAAATACACTATTCAATTAAACAAATTAACCAGCAACAATTAGATGAACTAATTAACGCTGGTATTGATACTATTATCTTAGAAAGTGAAAAAAAATGCACAGAAAATGAAATGACTTTGATTAAAGGAATCCAATCAAAAGTTAAAATCATTGTAAAAGATAATATCGCATTAGCGAAAGAAATTGGGGCACATGGAGTTCTTTTTTCTGAACTTCATTCTTTAGAAAATATGACAACGGAAGACCTTGCGCAATTTGTTGTCGGAGGAATTGCGTTTAACTTAGCTGATTGCAAAAATTGGGAACTCTTTAAAGCAGATTACATTCACCTTGATGCGCAAAAAAACACTAAAAAAAATACACCCAATCCTATTTTAGGAACAGAGGGATTTGAAAATATCATTCCTAAAAAGGTTGAGTATGGTTGGATGGTAGCAAGTATTAATATTCCTGTTTTTGCAACAGGCATTTATTCGGTTTCTCAATTAACTGAATTAGTGGCAGTAGCTTCGATTTATGGAATGACAATAAATGAGTCATTTAAGACCGAAGAAAACTTAAAAAAAGATGTGCCTGAAATTAAAACGATTTTAAGCACTCAATTTTAATTCAGGTTATTGAAAAAAACCGTAATTTTAACTATTGACAATTGATTGAATGTCTCTAAGGGGTGTCTGCCAATGGCCGACTGAGATTATACCCATTGACCTGATCAGGTTAGAACCTGCGTAGGGAAGTGACAGTATAAAAGTGTTAGTTCACAAGAATTAACCCCTTGTTCTTGAATTATTTTAAGATAAATAAAGGTGTCTGTCTACGATCTAAACCCAGTTTATCTAAAGAAGTAATTTTAAAAATGAAGATTTATTTAAACGACGTACCTACTGAAATTGATTCATCACAAACGATAGAATCAATCATGATTAAAAATAAGTTAAATACAAATGGAATTGCCTTGGCAATAAATGATGTTGTTATTTCAAAACAGAAATGGGCATCTACATTGTTAAATGAAAACGATAAAATGTTCATTATTACAGCAACAGCTGGAGGTTGATTTAAAAGAAGTTCTAATTCAATAACATATTATGAGTAAAAAAGAAGTAAAAATACCAAACGCTGGATCAAAAATTACAAGAGACCCTTTTCCTGCTTCAGAAAAAATTTATGTAAAAGGGAAGATCCACGAAGATCTAAATGTTGCAATGAGGCAAATTAAATTGTCTGATTCTCAAGCTATGTTTACGAAAGGTGAGTTTATTAAGCCTAAAAATGAACCTGTTGTTGTCTATGACACTTCAGGTCCTTTTACAGATCCTAATATTGAAATTAACGTTAAAAAAGGAATTCCTGCAATTCGTCAAAAATGGATTGAAGAAAGAAATGATGTAGAGCAGTTGGATGAAATTTCTTCAGATTTTGGGAAAGAACGCCTGTATAATTCAGATTTAGATCATTTAAGGTTCGAACACCTGAAAAAACCATTGATTGCAAAAGAAGGAGCAAATGTTTCACAAATGCATTATGCTAAGAAAGGAATCATTACTCCTGAAATGGAATATGTTGCTATTCGTGAAAATCAAAAATTGCAGGAAATAACTGAAATTGCACCGCAACATCCAGGAAATTCATTTGGAGCAAGGACACCGAAAGTAATTACGGCTGAATTTGTAAGAGAAGAAATTGCAGCAGGAAGAGCAATTATTCCAAACAATATCAATCACCCTGAAAGTGAGCCAATGATTATTGGAAGAAATTTTTTGGTGAAAATTAATGCTAATATTGGTAATTCAGCTCTGTCTTCATCAATAGAAGAAGAAGTAGAAAAAATGGTTTGGGGAATTCGTTGGGGAGCAGATACTATAATGGATTTATCAACGGGAAAAAATATTCACGAAACCAGAGAATGGATTATTCGAAATGCTCCAGTTCCAGTTGGAACAGTTCCAATTTACCAAGCACTAGAAAAAGTGAATGGTAAAGCAGAAGATTTAACATGGGAGCTTTTTAGAGATACATTGATAGAACAAGCAGAACAAGGCGTTGATTATTTTACGATTCACGCTGGTGTTTTATTACGTTATGTTCCTATGACTGCAAAACGATTGACAGGAATTGTTTCGAGAGGTGGTTCAATTATGGCAAAATGGTGCCTATCTCATCACAAAGAAAATTTCTTATACACGCACTTTGCAGAAATTTGTGAAATAATGAAGCGTTATGATGTGGCATTCTCATTAGGGGATGGATTGCGACCAGGATCAATTGCAGATGCAAATGATGAAGCACAATTTGCAGAGTTAGAAACATTAGGTGAATTGACAAAAATTGCATGGGAACATGACGTACAAGTAATGATTGAAGGCCCAGGGCACGTTCCAATGCATATGATTAAAGAAAACATGGACAAGGAATTGGAAGATTGTTTTGAAGCACCATTTTATACGTTGGGGCCATTAACGACAGATATTGCACCGGGATACGATCACATTACATCTGCAATCGGAGCAGCACAAATTGGGTGGTATGGCACAGCAATGCTTTGCTATGTAACTCCTAAAGAGCATTTAGGGTTACCCAATAGAGATGATGTTAAAGAAGGGGTGATCACTTATAAATTAGCTGCACACGCAGCAGATTTAGCAAAAGGTCATCCAGGTTCTCAGCACAGAGACAATGCAATGTCCAAAGCGCGTTTTGAATTCCGTTGGGAAGATCAATTTAACTTGGCGTTAGATCCTGATACCGCAAGAGCATATCATGACGAAACTTTGCCAAGTGAAAATGCAAAAGTTGCGCATTTCTGTTCTATGTGCGGGCCTCATTTCTGTTCTATGAAAATTACACAAGATGTGCGTGATTATGCTGCTGAACATGGTTTAGATGGTCAAGATGCCTTAAAAGAAGGAATGCAAGAAATGGCTGAGACATTTAAGAATAAAGGAGGAGATGTTTATTTAGAGCCTGAAAAAATTCAGGAATAATGAAATGATTCGTGCTTTATTTACATATCCAGAAGCATTGCCACATGAAACGATATTGCTTACAAATTTGATGGAAGAAGAATGGGATTTCTTACACGTAAGAAAACCAGATTATTCAAAAGAAGAAATGATTAACTTTCTTGAAATGATTCCACAATATCATCATAAAGTAGTGTTACATAGTCATTACGAGTTAATTCGGCAATTTGATGTCGCTGGAATTAACTTAAATCAGAAGAGTATGGCTATGTTATCGTATTCAGATGAATTAACAAGTACTTGTGATATTCGAGAATTAGAACTTAAGAGCGATAACAATGTATATGTTTTTGGAGAGAAGCCCGATTTTGTCTCATATAGTGCGCATGGATTTAATGAAATTATAGGCTTGCCCTTTAAAACAGATTATGTTTTTTTAAGTCCCATTTTTGATAGTATTTCAAAAACAGGTTATAAATCAGCTTTTGAAGACACTGAAGTACTCACAACATTCTTAAATACATCAAAGCAACGAATTATTGCACTTGGAGGAATAGACAATACAAAAATGGAATTGTGCAAAACGCTAGGGTTTGATGGGTATGCTGTTTTAGGTCATATTTGGAACAAATATTTCACTTTTGTAGAGACCATTCAATGAAGCGACGAAACAACATATTAACAGTTGCTGGTTTCGACCCTTCAGGAGGTGCAGGCGTTTTAGCAGATATAAAAACGTTTGAAGCAAATAAATGTAACGGTTTAGCAGTTGTTACGGCAAACACGATTCAAGTAGAAGATCAATTCCTTAATACAAGTTGGGTTGACAAAACATTTGTCTTTGAACAGCTAACCTTGTTACTAAAAAAGTACAAAATCCCTTTGGTTAAGATTGGTTTGATTCAATCTACCGCATTTTTGTTCGAATTGATTGAGCGATTAAAAAGTGAGCAATCAAATTTGAAAATAATTTGGGATCCGGTTTTATCAGCAAGTGCCGGTTTTGATTTTAATCAAAACCTTGACGATTTAGAAAGCGTACTTAAAGGAATAGACATCTTAACTCCAAATTGGAATGAGGTAACTCAGCTAACTAAAAATTCAGATGCACTAGAAGGAGCAGTTGAGTTAAGTCAGTTGACCAAAGTATATCTTAAAGGAGGGCATAATCTAAAGGCAAAAGGGAAAGATTATTTTATTGTTGAAAAGCAAATAAATGTGTTTAATCCGAAACCGGGTAATTATTCTGATAAGCACGGAAGCGGGTGTGTGTTTTCATCTGCTTTAGCAGCGAATTTAGCACGGGGTTACCCTGAAAAAAAAGCAATTCTTCGATCGAAACGATACATTGAGCAATTTTTAAAAAGCAATACAGGACTACTAGGATATCATATGATATAAAAAAGAAAAGAGTGCTATGACAAATCCAAGACTAATTATTAAAATTTTAAACCTATTGAATGGAATTCTAATGGTTGTTTTTTTGGTTAAGATTTTGCACCTGTTTGCTTTTCTTAATCCAATAAAAGTGTATCATTTAGCGATAGTGTTGGTGGTTGTTTATGGACTTAAAAGTTGGATTGAAATAGCCAATAATGTTTCAGATCCGCTAAGAGAAAATAAAATAACCAATATGCTTTTTAATGCTGGTTTTGGGATTATAGTCTTAGGTGTTTTGTTTAAAATAATGCATTGGCCTTATGTGATTTTTTTCTTTTTGGTCGGTTCATGCATGGTATTACTAAGCTATTTGTTGTCATTTGTTTTAGACCGAACATTGCCAGAATCTAACCCAAATATTTTAGACGATTTAAATGAGGGGAATGAAGATAGATAGGCTACACTATATCACTAACGCAACTACGGTTGATGAAATAATTCTTCAAGTTGATACGTTTATAAAGGCTGGTGGAAAATGGATTCAATTAAGAATTAAACAACAGGATATTAACTTTCTAGATACTGCTAAAATAGTTAAAGAAAAATGTGCTGGAAAGGCAAAACTGATTATCAATGATCATGTAGAAATTGCAAAAAAAATTGATGCTGATGGTGTCCATTTAGGTTTAGAGGATATGCCTATTGCTGAGGCAAGAAACATATTGGGAGAACATAAAATAATTGGAGGAACTGCGAATACACGAGAGGATTGCTTTCAACGGATTAATGATGGGATTGATTATATTGGTTTAGGACCTTATCGTACAACAACAACAAAGAAAAAACTGAGTCCAATTCTTGGGTTAAAAGGATATCAAGATATTTTATCAGCGAAAGAAATATCGGTTCCAGTAATCGCGATAGGAGGAATTGAAGAAGATGATATTGAGACTCTAGTAAAAGAAACAAGCATTTTTGGCATAGCAGTAGCAGGTTTGATTGAGAAATCGCAAGAAAAGAAACAACTAATAGAAAGAATTAACAAAAGCTTAGAAATGGTTGAAAAGAATTAACTAAGCACTTTTCAAGAATTAAAATAAAATGAGTATGACAATACGTTTGATAGATAACGGAACGGGTGTGATTTGCGAGTTCCATCTGACCATTGGAAATAAATTATAGACGGATGAAATTAAAGATTGCAGAACGCGAATTTGATTCGCGTTTATTTACAGGTACTGGAAAATTCAAGTCGAACGAAGAAATGGGGAAAGCGCTCAAAGCTTCTGGATCTGGATTGGTGACAATGGCATTGAAACGTGTAGATGTTAAAGATGAAAATGACGATATTTTAAAACATTTGAGCCTTGATCAATTCAATTGGCTACCAAATACCTCAGGGGTTAGATCAGCAAAAGAAGCTATTTTTGCAGCGCAATTAGCTAGAGAAGCACTTGAAACAAACTGGATAAAGTTGGAGATTCATCCCGATCCCAAATACCTTATGCCCGATCCTATCGAAACATTATTAGCAGCTGAAGAATTGGTGAAATTAGGTTTTGTTGTTTTGCCATACATTCATGCTGATCCAGTTCTTTCAAAAAGATTACAGGAAGTGGGAACTCAAGCTGTAATGCCTTTAGGGTCGCCTATTGGGAGTAATAAAGGAATAAAAACAGAAGATTTTTTACAGATTATAATTGAGCAAGCAACTGTTCCTGTTATTGTTGATGCAGGTATTGGAGCTCCATCTCATGCGGCTTATGCTATGGAGTTAGGAGCAGACGCTGTTTTGGTTAATACAGCAATAGCTGTTTCTCCTAATCCAATTGCTATGGCAGAAGCATTTAAACTTGCAGTAATTGCAGGAAGAAAAGCATATGAAGCGCAACTTGGATCAATTTCAAATCAGGCAGAAGCAAGCAGTCCTTTAACGAATTTTTTAAGCTAAAACGACATGAGTTACTTAAAGAAATTCGAAAAATATAAATGGAATGACATCTCAAAACGGATTTATGAGATGACAGCGAATGATGTGCAAATAGCAATGGATTCAAAACAGCCTACACTCAATGATTTTATGGCTTTGATTTCACCAGCCGCGGAACCTTTTTTGGAGGAAATGGCACAAAAAAGTCATGCATTGACGCAACAACGTTTTGGAAAAACAATTCAGATGTATGCACCATTATATTTATCGAACGAATGCCAAAATATATGTACGTATTGTGGATTTAGTTTAGACGTCAAAATTCCAAGAAAAACATTAACAGATAAAGAAATTTTGGCCGAAGTCGAGGTGCTTAAATCATACGGGTACGATCATGTTTTAATCGTAACAGGAGAAGCAAACAAAACAGTAGGCGTAGATTATATTGAAAATGCCATTCGTTTGATTAAACCACATTTTTCTCATATTTCAATTGAAGTACAACCGTTAGAACAAAACGAATATGAACGATTAATCGAAACAGGATTGAATACGGTATTAGTTTATCAAGAAACCTATAACCGTGACAATTATAAAAAACATCACCCCAAGGGAAAGAAGTCCAATTTTAATTATCGATTAGATACGCATGATCGATTGGGCCGTGCTGGAATTCATAAGATGGGTGTTGGTGTTTTGATCGGATTGGAAGATTGGAGGACAGATTCTTTCTTTGCTGCTGCGCACTTGGATTATTTAGAAAAAAAATATTGGAAAGCGAACTATTCAATTTCTTTTCCGCGTTTAAGACCTTGTGCAGGAGGAGTAGAATTAAAGTCTGTGATGACGGATAAACAATTGGTTCAATTGATTTGTGCTTACCGAATTTTTAATCAAGAGATTGAACTTTCAATGTCAACCAGAGAGTCAGAAACATTTCGCAACAATGTTATAAAGCTTGGTATTACATCCATTAGTGCAGATTCAAAGACGGACCCAGGCGGGTATGCGAATCCAAACACTAATCTTGAGCAATTTGAGATTCATGACAAGCGCTCAACTTCAGACTTTATTCAAGCAATTAGAGCACAAGGCTACGAGCCTATTTTTAAAGGCTGGGATCAAATGTTGCAAGAATAAAGTGAAATTCCCTTAGCTATTAATGAATAACAAGGCGTTCTTTATAGGTCTTTTCTCCATCAATAATTTGTAAAATATAAATCCCGTCAGAGATGTTGTTTAGATCAATTAATGTTTTCGATTGCGTTAATCTAGAATCATATACCAATGCACCAAGATTATTTATAACTTGAATCGAAACCGGTTCTCCTTTAAATTCATCTAATTCTACAGTAAACTGACCGTTATTAGGATTTGGATAAATACCTATGATATTTGCTTCAAATTCATCAATCCCAACTGCTTCGATTGTAACACAATCAGAAGTGTCCGTACAACCATCTGTTATTATAACCGCATAAGAACCATTTTCTATTGCTGTAAAGGTTTGATCAGTCGCCCCATCAATTTCTTCAAATGGATCACATTTAATCCATTGATAGGTGCTTGTTTCAACAGTTGGGTCTCCACCAGAAAGTGTGATAACATCTTCAAATGTTACACTGACATCAATTGCTGGAAGAATTTCAACAGTTGTGATAACCATACTATCACAGCCAGCTTCAGAAGTCAATAAATCTTCATACACACCAGCTTCGTCATATGTTGAACTTCCTACTTCTACAGATTGTCCTTCACATAAATTTATATCCTGTTCATTGATTATTTCTTCTCGGATAGTCAAGTTTGTTTGAACAATACTATCACAACCATCATCAGTAACTAATAAGTCTTCATAAACGCCGGTTTCATCATAAGACGAAAGTCCAATTTCATAAATTTCACCAAAGCACAACGTAATGTCTTGCTCAAATGTAATAGGATCTTCAACAGTTAAAATTGTAGTTACAGTACTATCGCAACCTGAAACAGTTGAAATTAAAACATCTTCATACGTTCCTGTTTCGTCATAAGTACTTGTTCCAATAGAATAACTTGTTCCTGAACAAATGGATACCGTCTGACTTTCTGCAATTTCTGAAAGAATACTTAGGTTCGTTGTAACAACAACATCACACCCATCTTCATCTGAAATAATATCTTCATAAGTTCCTGCAGTAGTATATGTACTTTCGCCAATACTGTAAGCATCACCAAAACAAATGGTGACATCTTCTTCCATAAAAGAAGTCATACATTCAAAAGGACTATAGAAATAAGCTGCTCCAGCATCTTCCAAGAAATCCTCACTTGATTCATTTAAATCTTGCTGCCAAGCGCCAACGATAATGGTATTTTCAGAAATGGCAACAGATTCACCAAACAAATCCATAGCGTCACGATCTGAAGCATCAATTTTTCTAACTTCAGTCCAGGTTCCAGACATTTCTTTTTCAAAAATGTATGCGCCACCGGCATTGCTTAAACTATTTTCTGAATTCTCATCTAAATCTTCTTGCTCAGCACCAATGATAATATAATCACCATCAATTGCTACGTCACGACCAAAATGATCACCTGTAGTTCGGTCACTTGCATCTAATTTTTGAGTTTGAAGCCAATCTCCACTCATGTTACGTTCAAAAACATAAGCACCTCCCGCATTCATCAATGAAGCTCCTTCAGTTTCATTTTCATCTTCTGTATAAACACCAACAATAATATTTTCACCATCTACATCCACTACATATCCAAATCGATCATATGGATTTCTAATAGTCGGAAGTAATTTTTCAACTTCAGTCCAAGTTCCAGCAGAACGTTCAAAAACATAAGCAGTACCTGCATTCCATGAGTAACCTGTTCCAACACCAAATGGGCCATAATCATGCATATGTGATCCAGCAATGATATAATCTCCTGAAATAGCAACGCTTCCTCCAAATAAATCAGAAAAATCTTCATCATCAGGATCAGGTCTTCCCATTGGGTGAACGCCGTCAGCTGAACGATCAGAAGCGACAATTTTTTGTGTTTCACTCCACATGCCATCTGAAAGGTCAAAAACATAAATAGCTCCTGCATTATGAATAAAACCTGCTCCAGAAACATTGTGGTCTTCTTGATGGGCTCCAACAACAAGTGTATTTCCATCAATATCTACAGACCATCCAAATTCATCATCTTCATCTCGATCAGAAGCAATAATTTTTTGCATTTCAGTCCAAGTACCATCTACATCTCTTTGAAAAATATAGGCAGACCCTGCTTTAGACATTGAGTTGTCATCATCTAAATCATGATCTTCTCCAACAGCTCCAATAACAGCATAGTTTCCGTTAATAGAAACAGACCATCCGAAACGATCATAATCATCTTGATCAGAATTGTTTATTTTTTGAACAAATTCCCAATCTGCTAATCCTGTTTTTTCAAAAATATAAGCAGAACCCATATTTGGATTTGATCCACCAAAATCATCAGCATAAGCACCAATAATAGCGTAATCTTCAGATACAGCTACTGAATAACCAAAACGGTCTTCACTTTCACGGTCAAATCCCGCTGCTTTAAAAATTTCTTCATGCGTTTGAGCATACGTATGCGCAATAGAGAACGATAATGCGAAAAAAAGTAATCTTTTCATTTTTATAAATTCTACAATTTAATAATTGTCGTAAATAGCTTAAATACAAATTTATTTAAAGTAAGTCTAGTATCTAGATTAGTTTATAACTAATCTTTTTACACGGACAGACTCCAAATTCCTAACACTTAATACGTAAACTCCTTTAGGAAGGTTGTTTACATTTATATGATTTGCATAACTGTTAATGTTTTCTTCATGCACGATTTGACCAACACTGTTTCTAAGCACAGCATTAAAATCTGGAATATCGTTTAATTTATAGACTAACGTAAAATCTCCCTTATTCGGATTTGGATAGACATTGAATAATTGATCAAAAGTTTCTTCTGCAGTTTCTAATGTAGTAACAAGAACACAAGAAGAAGTGTCTACACAAGCTCCATCAGTTACAATTACAGCATAGGCACCTTCCAGAGGGGCAAGGTAAGTTTGTTCGTTTGCTCCAGTTCCTATAATCTCTTGAAACGGATCACATTTGATCCATTGATAAGAGGCGTCTACTGCGCCAGCTTTTAGTAAATTTAAATCTTGACTAATTGAATTATCGATTGGAAGTTGAACCGTTAAATTGGTTGTAATTGTGCAATCACATAACGTTGATGAAGTAATTACATCCGTATATGTACCAGGGAAACTGTAGGTAGAGGAACCAATGGTATAAGTTTCTCCCCAACAAATAGCTTTATCTTGTATAATAGAATTTTCAGGTGAAAAGGTTAATGTTGTAATAACAATACTATCACAGCCGGAAATTGCAGTGATGGTATCAGAGTAAACTCCAGATTCAGTATGAGAAGATGATCCAATGGTAAATGGATGCCCAAAGCATCTTTCGATTTCTTGAGAAGAAGTAGGAGGTGGAATGATAGTTAAATTAGTTGTAACTGTACTGTCACAACCACTTTCAGAAAAAAGAATATCTGTATAAATTCCTGTTGTTGTATGCTCAAAAGGACCTACAATAACAGATTGTCCTGAACAAAGGGTTAGTGTTTGAGCACTTGAAGAAGATACACATTCTTCTTGACCATAAAAATATGCAGCTCCAGCTTCACTCAATTCATCTGTTCCAGAAACATTAAAACTTTGTTGATAAGCACCAATTAATATTTCGTTGCCAGATATTGAAACACTAACGCCAAGTTCATCTTCAGCTTTTCGATCAGAAGCATCTAATTTGTTTAGTTGCATCCAATCATCAGTCGTATTATAGTAAAAAACGTAAGCTGCTCCAGCATCAGAAAGAGAGGCTGTATTAAATTCATCCGTATTTGCTCGATAAGCGCCAATAATAGCTAATGTATCGTCCATTGCAATATCCCATCCAAAACGGTCTCCTGTATGCCTATCATCTGGTAAAACTTTTTGGATTTGATTCCAATTTCCTGCTAAATTGCGTTCGAAAGCATAAACAGATCCAGCATTATTCAAAGTTCCCCCTCCAGTTAAGTTATGGTCTTCGGTATGCGCACCAACTAAAGCATAGTTTCCACTGATAGCGACAGAAAAACCGAAACGATCTTCCGTTGCGCGATCAGAATTTTGAAGTTTTTCAACCTCCGTCCAAGTACTACCCGTTCGTTCAAAAATATATGCCGCGCCAGCCTCATTTAAAGGAGCTCCTCCAGATGCGTCATAATCATGATGATGTGCTCCTACAATTAAGTAATCTTCTGAAAGAGATAAGTCTCCTCCAAAAAGATCAGATACATCTTCGCCACTAGCACCGTCTGGAAAGTCAATGTCAGCAGATCGATCACTTGCCACGATTTTTTGAGTTTGACTCCATGTTCCGCCAGATAAATCAAAAAGGTATACCGAACCAGAATGATAAATAAAATTTAAACCGTCTTCATCATGATTTTCTTGATGTGCACCAATTGCAATGGTAGTTCCTGAAATATCTACAGACCAACCAAATTCATCATCTATATCTCGGTCAGAAGCGACTATTTTTTGAGTTTGATTCCATACCCCACTTAAATTACGTTCAAAAACATAAGCAGATCCTGCTCTGGAAAGAATGCCTGAATCAAATTCATCATGATCTTCGGCATAGGCTCCTACAACAATTCTGTTTCCGTCTATTGCTACTGACCATCCAAAACGATCGTAATCATCTTGATCAGAATTATTGATTTTTTGAACCAATTCCCAGTCGGCGATTCCTTCTTTTTCAAAAATATAAGCAGAACCCATATTCGGGTTAGAAGTGCCAAAATCATCACTATAAGCACCCACAATTGCATAATTTCCAGAAACATCAACAGAATAACCAAAATTATCGGATAGGCCACGGTCAGAAGCTACCACCTTAATGAGTTCTGAAAAATCTTGACCAAAGCCTAAAAAGGAAATCAAGAAGGATGAAATTAGAAAGAGAATTCTCATATTAATTTACAACAATTTTAAGAGTTTCATCCTCCGCAGTTAATAAAATATAAATGCCTTTTTTAAGCAGAGAGACATCAAAAGAATTATTCTGTAAAGAAGACTTCATCACAACAGCACCTTTAAGGTCATAGAGCGTGAAACTTACAGTTTTATTCAATTGGATATTCGAAGAGGAAGGATTGGGATAAGCAACCAATGGTGTTAGGATTACAACATCTTCATTTAAACTTGCTAAATCATTATTTCCTACTGGTGTTGGATGAGAAAAAATCGAAAACGTTTCACTTCCATTCGGAAACCTTCCAAATGAGTTGTCAGAAGGAGTTATTGGATAACGAATTTGATCAATTTCTATTCCAGTTGGAGAAACTAAAAATACGGTGTCAATGCCATTTTTTAGGTTGAAATTGACATGATTACTTCCTTGATAGGTCTCGCTATCATGCCAAAAAACCATATACTCGTTTGCTGGGATGACAAAACCATTTGGAATATTCCATTCAATGCCATCTCTAACTAATTTTGAAGCAGATAAATCAACAGGGTAATTATTTGGATTATAAAGCTCAAGCCAATCGTCATTGTCGTTAAAATTGTCAACAAAATCAAAACCTTTGTTGGACAGCATAACTTCATTAATCAGAATCGGTTGATAATCATCTTCTTCTTCAAAAATTGCCGTATAGCTGATGTCGTCAGTCGGATCCCAAAATACAGTGTCATTTGTTTCTCCAGTTTCTAACCATTCTACAAATCGATAGCCAGGAAGAGGCTTAGCAATAAGTGGTAATTGCACATCATTCATATAATAACCTGACCAAGGATATAAACTTTCTGTTACACCTGGAAGATTTTCATTAATTAAAATAGAGTTTACTTTGACTCTTCCCATTGATGGATCATTTACATCAATTGATAAATTACTAGTGTCCGAATAACCCCATTTATCCATAATTTGCTCGTTGACCTTTCTTGCTCTGTTTTTGGCAAAATTGTGAAGTAAATCCCATAGATCATTCCAACGGTCAATTGACGGTTCTTCTTCATATCGATCTTCTAATGAAGAAGAGAAAGTTGGATAACGCCATCTATTTGCATTTTCTAGAATTTCTGGAGTTAATAAATTGTAAATCGAATCCATTTTTTGCTGAACTACTTCTGGGCGAAACCATGAATTACTCAAATCATCCATTCTTCGGATGAATTGTTCTCTAAAACCAATGTTTTCTAAAAGACCTCTAAAAAAACGTGTGTAAGAAGCAAAAGTACCACCTTCAATAGTTGCTTTGTTTAGCGTTGTTGCAGTGAAAAAAGCGTTTGCACAAGAACCGCCAAAGGCACCATCTAAATCATAAAGTGCCCATCTAAATTTTCCGTCGTATCCTGGTCCTTCTTCAGGAGAAAGTTCTCCAGTTCTACGCCAAATATTAACATTTGAATACACCCAATCTTCATTACTTAAAAATATTTCAGCACACATGTAATCAATATAATTGTCAACATCAATTCGATCTGTCACGTATTTGTAATTTGAAGGAATTGCCATATCATTAACAATGATAAAGCTTTCTAAATTTTTCATTTTCATGCTATCTACAGCATGACCATTTTGTACATCAAATTCTTGATCTAAGAGTGTTATCTCATCATCATCTATTCCGTAAAGATTTTGAATCATGTATTTATCCAATCGTTCTTTTATTGAATGTATTCCCCAGTACTCTCCGTTGACGAAAACAATAACATGTTTAAAATGTTGCTGCTCGACATCCAACCCTTTAGTAATCATATTCGCTAAATCATCTCTAGGAAAACAATCAGGTCTATGCCCTCCAGCCTTTAATAAAATTCGCTTAAATTGACTGAGTTCCGTGTCATCAAAAAAGTTATACTTAAAATTCTTTTTCCCTTCTGTTTCTGCATAAATTCGAAATGTTTTTTTTGGAGCATGTCTACTTCCTCCACCATGCATTCTAGTTCGTGCGTTTTGAGCAAGCACCAAGTCACCGTTTTTATCAAAAAACTCTATGCTCATAATCCGCTCCCATAAAGCTCCTTTCTGTTCATAATTGCCATCAGGGTGATTTCCATAAACATAAATTCCAGATTCGTCCGAAAAAATGTCCGAATAATCCATTGCTATTGAAATAATAGGCATTGTGTACAAATCGGCACCGCTAGGATCAACAACAAATGTTTGAGTAATCGTTTTACTCGGCGCAAATCCTGATTTAAATGCACGGTAACGGACAACATTTACTTTTTTTCCGGGGCTATACGGAGGAACCCAACCCCTTGAATTGGCTCTTACCGTGCTATAACTACCGAATGGAAATACTAAAGAAGGATTTGTCGGAATTAACGAAAGTGGGCTTGCTCCTTCAGGAATGTTATCAAGTGTTATTGGGCCTGTATATAAAAAATCGGCTACCGTTGGTTCATCTCCATTCAAAGTATAAAAAATGGATACATCTTCCTCTTCATGGAATAAACTAAGTAAAATTGCATCTGTGTAAATTCCAGCTTCTCTATTAGAAGTAGGAGTAGTCAATACTTGTGCAAATAATGATGTTTGCAATAATGCAATAAGTAGGAAAAGGGCTATTTTTCTTATCATTTGTTCGTTTTTTTTATTGAATTCTTTATGTCGAGTAAAAAATCAATGTTTTCTTCAATTTTATTTCCAATTACAACCAAATTGGCCCCAGAATTAAAGGCAGCATCTATTTCGTCAATTGTACGAATTCCTCCACCAACAATTAGTGGAATGGAAATGCTTTCTTTTACATCAGAAATGAGTTGTGTTGGAATACTTTTTTTAGCCCCACTTCCAGCATCCATAAAAATGGCTTTTAAACCAAGCATTTCACCGGCGATAGCTGTTTTTACTGCAATAACTGTTTGATCGGACGGAATGGGCGTGGTTTGACTAACATAGGAAACCGCAGATGTTTTTCCACCATCAATTAACATATATCCTGTAGGAATTACTTCTAAATCCATTTTCTTTAAGATATGCGCCGCCTCTACTTGGTGACCAATTAAAAAATCTGGGTTTCTACCTGAAATAAGAGAAAGAAATAATATACTATCAGCTTGATCATCAATCTGCAGGTGAGAACCTGGAAATAGTACTATTGGAGTACTTGTTAGCTCTCTAACTTTTGTAATACAATGTTTAAAATCTTGTGAATTAACTGTGCTACCACCTATAAATATTGCAGATGGACTTAAGAGGTTGATTCTTTCAACTAAAGGAATGAGGTCTTCAGTCTCATTTTTCTTATCTGGATCAACTAAAATGGCAACATTTCGTTCATTACTTATTAATATGTTATAAAACGAATCATCCACTAATTAAAGATGAATTTATAACTGTTTAATAGCTGATTTTCTACACTCACGTTCAAAAAATAAATACCTTTTTCAAAATCGTTTTTATGAAGTGTAAAGGTTTCATTATTAAAGGGAACGTTTTGAATGATTCTTCCTGAAATGTCAGAAATGGATAAAGAGATATTTTGTGAAACGGAAGAGGGTAAGTTTACAGAAACCGTAATAATATCATTTGAAGGGTTGGGATAAAGCGAAAAGTTAAATTCACCCTGTTTTTGTTCGTCTATTGATAAAGTAGGAGCAAATGCCCAAAAATCTTTAAAGTTAGTACCGTCAGTTCCACCACCAACATATACAACGTCATTTATGATAAAGTTAACAGCATAGCGTCTTTTTTGACCTTTAAAATCTTCTACCTGAGTCCATGTGTCTGCATCAAAATCATATTCCCACATGTCTTTAAAATCAGTACCTAAATTATCATCACCAGTTCCAATATATCCTTTTCCATCAATACAAAAACCAATTGCTTCTTGACGTATAGATCCTCCAACACTTGTTTTTACAAACCACTCATCAATTAGAGGATCGTACATGTAAAAATCATTAAGGGCTTCTCCGACTTTATGTCCAGTTCCAAGATAACCTTTTCCATCATAAGCAAAGCAAACAGATGCACTTCGCGAATTACCGATAAAGTCTGAGATGGGTGTCCAAAGATCTTCTACAGGGTCATATTTGAAAAAATCAATTTCGTATCCTTCTTCACAGTCTTCGCATTGCCCTGTTCCAAAATAAGCGATATCATCAATGACAAAGGCCGCGGCTCCTCTTCTTGGAACACCAGGAAAATCCGCAATAGGAAACCATGTGTTAACTTCCGGAACATATTTCCAAATATCATTGGTATAATCATGTGTGCCATTTTCACCGCAACCAACATAGGCTACTTTACCAATCGTAAAACCTGTTGCATGATACCTTTGCCCACCTCCATAATCAGCAATTTGAGTCCAAGAATTTGTAGCGGGATCATATTCCCAATAGTCTTGATAAGTTATAAGAGATCCTGAATTAATATGACCACCTCCATAGTAACCTTTATTCCCAATTGAAAAGGCGGTTGATCTATGTCTGCCATCACCACCAACAGAAGCTTTTTGGTACCATGATCTTCCTGCATATATTTCGGGATTAACTGAGAAAACTAATACCGCTAAGAATGCAAATCGTAAAACTTTATTCATAAATTATAAAATCAAATGCATTTAAATAGACGAGAATCAACACAGAAAATGACAATTTAAACGCTAACTAACAAAGTTAAGTAAATTTAATGAATTCTTAATTATTTGATAATTAGATCGCTAGCTTTGAGAGCTGTCGCAATGAGTCAAAATAAAATCCTTAAATACGATCCTTCTAAACGAAAAAAAAGTGGATTTATTTTTGGTAATTAACTGTACACGGTTGATTTCACCAATATCTGTCACTTTAATAGAATCTTTGTAACTTAACCCAGGAATATCAACCAATTTATATGTAGCCTCTTTTACACTCCAAAGTGTTGTAATTGTTTCTGTATTTGTCAAGTCAAATGAGTCCAGTTCTTGTCGAGACAAGAATTTTTCTTTAATTCGGTTAATTTTTGAATTATAATGTTCGATATCCAAACCAATCTTTTCCTTGTCAGAAAAACCAATGGCAATAGTGTTCTTTGAATGAGAGATACTAATGTAGCCCATGGATAAAATTGGTTTCCCATTTTCATTGTATTCAATCGTTATGCCTTTGCCAAATTTTTGCCATAGTATTCTTGTGAAAAAGAACTCTAATTTTCTTTTTTTACTTTTAAACGAATTAAGTTTTTTGAGTTCATTCTTTGTAAGAATGTTGAGATTTAATTTATCAATGGAATGATTTTGATAGTTGAGAAGTTTGATTTCTAAATCATTCTCATTAATGATGTTTTTAATTTCAAAATTCAAGGCTTTCAGGTTTTAATGATGCAAATTAGAAAGTTGTTTCGTACTTTTGCATCAACTTTAAGGAAAAAATATTAAAAATGAGTAATACACAAGAAAAATTAAAGTACAAAGTTAAGGATATTAGCTTAGCAGATTGGGGAAGAAAAGAAATAAGACTTGCTGAAGCAGAAATGCCAGGTTTAATGTCTTTAAGAGAAGAGTATGGAGCTTCTAAACCTTTGGCTGGAGCTCGAATCGCTGGTTGTCTTCACATGACAATTCAGACAGCTGTTTTAATTGAAACATTGATCGAGCTTGGAGCTGAGGTTACTTGGTCTTCTTGTAACATCTTTTCAACGCAAGATCAAGCAGCAGCAGCAATTGCAAATGCTGGAATTCCGGTTTATGCTTGGAAAGGTATGAATGAAGAGGAATTTGATTGGTGTATTGAACAAACTTTGTTTGCTTTTGAAGGAGGTAAGCCTTTAAATATGATCCTAGATGATGGAGGAGATTTAACGAATATGGTTTTTGATCGTTATCCTGAATTGACAAAAGACATTAAAGGATTGTCTGAGGAAACAACGACGGGTGTACATAGATTATATGAAAGAGTTAAGAATGGCACTTTAGTGATGCCTGCAATCAATGTGAATGATTCTGTTACAAAATCTAAATTCGATAACAAATATGGTTGTAAAGAATCTTTAGTTGATGCAATTAGAAGAGCAACAGATACAATGATGGCAGGTAAAGTTGCTGTTGTTGCTGGATATGGAGATGTTGGAAAAGGTTCTGCTGCTTCTTTAAGAGGTGCTGGTGCTAGAGTAGTTGTTACTGAAATCGATCCAATTTGCGCGTTACAAGCAGCTATGGATGGTTTTGCAGTGAAAACTATGGCTAACGCAGTTGGTGAAGCTGATATTGTTGTTACAACAACTGGAAATAAAGACATTATCGTTGGAAAACATTTTGAAAAAATGAAAGACAAAACGATTGTATGTAATATTGGCCACTTTGACAATGAAATTGATGTTGCTTGGTTAAATGATAACTTTGGAGCTTCAAAAGTTGAAGTTAAACCGCAGGTTGATATTTACAATGTAAATGGAAATGACATTATTTTACTCGCAGAAGGTAGGCTAGTGAATCTAGGTTGCGCAACTGGACATCCATCTTTTGTAATGTCTAATTCATTTACCAACCAAACTCTAGCACAAATAGAACTTTGGAAGAACTCTGCTGATTACGAAAATGATGTGTATATGTTGCCAAAACATCTTGATGAAAAGGTGGCTAAACTACACTTGGCTAAAATTGGAGTTGAATTAGAAGAGCTTTCTAAAGATCAAGCTGATTATATCGGTGTGAAAGTTGAAGGGCCTTACAAGCCAGAACACTACAGATATTAGAATAAATTAGTAATGATGAAATTAAAAGGGTAATTCATTGAGTTACCCTTTTTTTAGTTTATAATATTGACGGTGAAAGCCCCGTCCCATTGTGCATTATAGCGTCTTAATGCAAACTGAGCAGATCCGCTTAAAACAACTCCAGTAAGGATGCTGTATGTTGTATTAGAGCAGGTATCAATAAGTTCAAATGGATTGTCAGGATTAACGTCAACTACAGCACATTCCATATCAGAATTAATTGTTGAATGTCGATCCAAAGCGATAAACTCGTCGAAATTACGATAAACGACTATTCCTCTCGATCCTCCATTAACATATGCGTATCCTCCTGGAGAATTAAGTGCCACATATGCGGGCAAATCAAGGTTTAATGTTCTGTTAACAGGCAGGTTAGGAATAGGATAGTTCCGTTCTTCACAAGATGTTAATAAGAAAGTTGTTAAAAGTGTAGATATTAAAAAGTATCTTAAATATATTTGTTGCATGATTAATCTGTTACGTACTTTAATAACGAAATTACTAATAATTATTGTATCCCTTGTTGTGACACCTCAAGTTGGCTTTGTGCAAGATAAAGGAGCGAAGAGTGTTAAGTCAGGAAACAAAGGGGGGAGAAATAAACAAGTAAAGAGTACTTACAAAAGACAAAAGAGAAGCCGAAGAAAAACGTGGCGTAATCAAGATAAGGCAACTCGTAAAAGAATGAAACGAGCAGCAAAGAATGCTCGAAGAAGACAAAGGGGGAAACCTCAAAAGAACAATAGACTTGTATAATTTGAAGTAAATTGTTGCGTCTTACACTTTCTAATCACTTATTGTAATCGTAAATTTGGAATTGAATTTATACTGTTAAATTTTGTTATTTTTTTTTGGTAGATAAATTAAATTAATGCCTATATTTACGGGCTATTGTTTTAAGATTTTTTAACAAACACGCTTACTTATGCTTAAACATCTAAAATTATTATGTGTAATGCTCTTGTTTTCAGCAAGTTTTAGTTTTGCACAAACCGGTAACGGATCCATTAAGGGGTCAGTAACCGATAAAAGTTCTGGAGAACCGCTGCCTTTCGTTAAGGTTGTTGTTTTTCAATCTGGTCAGCAAAAAGGTTTTGCAGCGACAGATTTTGACGGTAAATTCTTAGTTAGTTCACTTCCTCCTGGAGAATACGCAGTAGAGGTTAGGTTCGTTGGGTACACCTCTATTCGTAAAGAAGGAGTTGTTGTCAATTCAGATAAACTAACAATTTTACCTTTAGACTTGTCTCCTTCATCTGAGTTATTGGATGTGGTAGAGGTAACTTACTATGAAGTTCCATTAATTGATAAAGATGGAGGTGCTTCAGGTGCTACTGTGACAAGAGAAGATATTAAAAAATTACCACTTCGTTCGGCTCAAGGTATTGCAGCTACAGTTGGTGGTGTAATAAGCCAAGAAGGTGGGGGCGGATTAAATATCCGTGGTGCTCGATCAGATGCTAACTTCTTTTATATAGATGGGATTAAAGTAAGAGGGTCGTCAGCACTTCCTAAATCGGCAATTCAAGAGGTTGCTGTAATTACAGGGGGAGTTCCTGCAAATTATGGTGATATAACAGGGGGGATTATCTCAATTACAACAAGAGGACCTTCTGCGAAGTACTTTGGTTCTTTTGAAGGTGTAACTTCTGGTTTTTATGTTAATGGTGAAGATCCATTAGGATATGATGGAAGAGTTTTCGGTTTAGATCAATATGCGTATAACCTTACAGAGGGATTAATCTCTGGGCCGTTATTGTTAAAAAAAGATTCATTAGGGAATAAGACATCAAAACCTATTTTAGGTTTCTTCCTTTCTGTTAATTATCAAGATGTATTAGATGGAAGACCACTAGCAAATGGTGGTGCTTACCGAGTAAAAAGAGAGGTGCGAGATGAGCTTTTGGCGAACCCACTTCGACCTACAGGACTTGGGACAGGAGCTTTCTTTAATACAGATTTTTTACGAGATAATGAGGATCCAGCATTGTCTGATTTTGAACAAGTGGCTTGGAGACAAAATGCAAGAAATAGATCAGTTTCAGCAGCAGGTAAAATTGATGTTAATGCTGGGCCAAATGTGAATTTAACATTTGGAGGATCGTTTGCATATAATAACGGAAGAAACTATAATTATAATAATTCATTATTGAACTTTGATAATTTTGGTGAATCAAGAAACTATGATTGGAGAGTTTATGGACGTTTTACACAACGATTTAATAACAATCAAGAAGGTTCTACTTCTAAAATTAAAAGTGCTTTCTATTCACTTCAGGTGGATTATTCTCAAACCCACGGAAGAACATGGGATGCAAAACATGAAGATCGCATATTTAACTATGGACATGTTGGTACATTTGAAACGTTTAGAGAAATAACTTATGAATTCAATGACGCAGGAGATAGTTTAATTCACAATGGATTTAGAGATACTTTAGTTGAGTTTACTCCTTCTGCAACAAACGAAGCTTTTGCAGCAATTACAAGTCAGTACTTCGATATCTTTGCTGGTCAGCCAGTAGGAAACTTCGAAAACTTATTTCAAATTGAGCAAGGAAATGGATTAAGAAATGGAGATGCTCCTCAAAGTGTATATGGTATTTGGAATAACTTAGGAACTCCATTTAACTTCTACGGATTCAGTCAAGCTGATCAATTCAGAATTACAGGTTCAGGTACAGTTAACTTAAATGATCACGCAATATCTTTAGGTTTCGAATATGAGCAAAGATGGGATAGATCATTTGGAGGGAATCCATTAGGAATTTGGACAATTGCTAGACAGTTAACAAATAACCATATTACTGAGTTAGACAGAGAAGAGGCAACATTTGATTTCTTCGGTACCTTCCCAAGAGTAACTTTTGATCGTTTGAACGCTTCTAAAGGTGAATTTGGTGGGCAAGAAAACGGAGATGCACAATTCTTCTTTGATTACAACTTAAGAAGAAAGTTAGGATTAGATCCAGATGGAACAGATTTTATTGATATTGATGCATTAGATCCAGACTTCTTTACATTAGATCAGTTTAGTGCTGATGAGTTATTAAACTCTGGAAACACGTTGTTTACATGGTTTGGCTATGATCATACTGGAAATAAAATTAGAGGAAATACAGATATTAATGCTTATTTCAATGATTTTAATGAAGATCAAAACTTCTCTAGAACAATTGGAGCTTTCCAACCAATCTATACAGCGGGTTATTTAATTGATAAATTTGCCTTTGATGATATTATCTTTAACGTAGGTGTACGTGTTGATATCTTTGATGCGAATCAACCAGTGTTAAAAGATCCTTTCTTGTTATATGAAGCTAGAACAGCTAGAGAGGCAACAGAATTTGACAATGGTGCTCCAATTACTCACCCAGAAAATATTGGAGATGATTTTATTGTATATGTAAATGATGTTGATAATCCAACTGCAATTAATGGTTATAGAAATGGAGAAACTTGGTTTAATGCTGATGGTGTTGAAATCGCAGATCCAAGTATTCTTGAAGGAAGTTCAGGAATTGCTCCTTGGTTATTAGACCCTACATTAGATACACCAACGGCTGAGTCTTTTGAAGACTATAAACCTCAGATAAATGTATCTCCAAGAGTTGCTTTCTCTTTCCCGATTTCTGATGAAGCTTCTTTCTTCGCTCATTACGATATCTTAACAAAGAGACCAACAACAGGAAATAGATTTGATCCTATTCAATACCAGTTTATTGAAGATAGGAACGTTGTAATTAACAACCCTAACTTAAGACCAGAGAAAACAATTGATTATGAATTAGGTTTCCAACAGGTTTTAACAAAAACATCTTCTTTAAAAATCTCTGCTTTTTATAAAGAACAAAGAGATCAAGTTCAGTTAATTAACGTGTTCTCTGCTTTCCCTAATACGTATCGTTCTTTTGGAAATAGAGATTTCGGAACAGTAAAAGGGTTAACAGTTTCTTATGATTTAAGAAGAACAGGTAACATTAGAATGACAGCTTCTTATACATTGCAATTTGCTGAAGGAACTGGAACAGATGCAACATCTGCTGCAAGTTTAGTTAACTCAGGAGAACCAAACTTAAGAACAATTTTCCCATTCTCTTTTGATCAAAGACACGTTATCAACGTAGTACTTGATTATCGTTATGGAGGAGGAAAAGATTATAACGGGCCATCTATAGGTCGATTTGGAGTTCTTGAAAATACAGGATTGAATGTTGTAACTCAATTAGGTTCAGGTTCACCTTATTCTGGATTTACACAAGCAGCAGGAGAAGCTTTATTAGCTGGAGGTTCTGCTCCTTTAGATGGATCGTTGAATGGATCAAGAAAACCTTGGCAATATAGAGTAGATCTTCAATTGGATAGAAATTTCACACTTCAATTTGGAGATGATGAAAACAAAAAGAAAGCTGCTTACTTGAATGTATATGTTCGTGCAACCAACCTATTTAATATCATTAACGTGTTAAATGTATACAGGGCTACTGGTAACCCTGGGGATGATGGATATTTAGCAGCATCTCAATTCCAAGCTTCAATTCAAAACCAGTTGGATGAGCAATCATTCAGAGATTATTATACGTTGAAAGTTCAAAATCCATTTAACTATGGTATTCCAAGAACAATTCGATTAGGTGTAAAATTCGACTTTTAATCCTTAAAACTTAGAAGTTAAAAAAGAAAGTATGAAAAAGTTATTATTGAATATTTTAATGTTAGGAGTAGCGAACACAATGTTCGGTTACTACTACGAAAATCTTCATCCAGTGTCGGAAACAATTGAGTCGAGAGCGGCTGATTGTGCTCCTTCAAATGAAAGATTATTCGTAGAGTTTAACAATATTAGAGCCTTAGTCGAAACAGGTGGGTCGTTGTGGCAAGATCGTGCAAATACAGCAGCGTCTTATGAGTTCCCTAAAGGAAGTGGTAATCACGTTCTATTCTCAGGAGCACTTTGGATGGGTGGTGAAGATGTTAACGGTCAGTTAAAATTGGCTGCACATCTATTTAGACAAGGAAACGATTTCTGGGCTGGCCCTCTAAACAGTCTAATCCCAGGAACAGGAAATTATGATCCGTTTATTCCACAATCTGCAGAATTAAATCTTGTGAGAAACAGTGGTGCGGCTGAAATTTTACCTGCAACGTGTAGTTTTTACGATCAATTCTTTACAATCAGAAAAAGTGAAGTACTTCAATTTATTGCTTGGTGGAACTGTGAAAACGGTGTAACTGATCCAGCAGATTGTGGAGACATTATCAGACCATCTGAAGATGTTTTTAGAAGAATTCAAGAATGGCCAGCACATGGTGATGAGTCTATAGGTGAAGATTTTTATTTAGCACCATTCTTCGATAACGCATTACCAGGAGAAACTGGAAATGGTGTTTATGATCCAATTGCTGACGGTGATTACCCTTGGTATGATATTGAAGATGTAGTAGATTGTAGAAATGATCGCCGCGTTACTTTATTTGGAGATGAAACGCATTGGTGGGTTTTTAATGATCGTGGAAATATTCACACTGAAACTGGTGGTGATCCAATTGGAATGGAAGTAAGAGCACAAGCATTTACTTTTGCTACTGATGATGAGGTAAATGACATGACATTCTATAATTATGAGTTAATTAATAGAGGTACACAAACACTTCAAAATACATTCTTTGGTCAATGGGTGGATCCAGATGTAGGATTTGCAGCTAATGACCTTGTCGGTTGTGATGTTGGGCGTGGATTAGGATTTTGTTATAATGGAGATTTAACTGATGCTGGACAAGCAGGGCAACCAGGTTATGGAGCTAATCCTCCAGCAGTAGGTGTCGATTTCTTTGAAGGGCCTTATCAAGATAATGATGGTATTGATAATGCAGAAGGTATTGCAGATGGAGAAGCATTAAATGGAATTGGTTATGGAGATGGTGTAGTAGATAATGAACGTTATGGAATGCAACGATTTGTTTTCCATGGAATTGGACCTGGACCATATAATGATCCAAATACAGCTGCAGATTTTTATAGTTATTTAAGAGGAATATGGTTAGATGGATTGCCAATGCAATTTGGTGGTAATGGTAATACAACCGGTTCAGGTGTTCCAACTAGATTTATGTTCCCTGATGATTCTGATCCATTAGGATGGGGTACTTTTCCAAATGCACTTCCTTCAACAGATCCTTGGTCTGAATTAACTGAAATGAATCCTTCTGGAGATAGACGATTCCTTCAATCAGCTGGTCCTTTTGTCTTAAGACCTGGAGCAGTAAATAATATTACTGTTGGTGTTGTAGTAGCAAGAAGTACAGAGTCAGATATTGAAGCACCTATTAGAGCACTAAAAACTGCAGATACAAAAGCACAAGCTCTTTTTGATAACTGTTTCGAATTAGTTGAGCCACCATTGGCGCCAGTTATGACAATTCAAGAATTAGAAAACGAACTTGTATTATTCTTATCTGATCCTCCAGGACCAATTGGACTTGAAAATTATACAGAAAGAGACAGAATTAACATTATTACGCCGGATGAACTATTAGAAATGGGAATTGTTTATGATGATTTATTCAGATTTGAAGGATTCCAAATTTTCCAAATGGTAGATGAAAATGCATCTATATCTGATATTGGAGATTTATCTAAAGCAAGATTAATTGCTCAAACTGATATTCAAAATGGAGTTGGGAAATTAGTAAACTACACATTTGATGAAGAACTTAATATTTCTATTCCTGAAGTTGTTGTAGAACCAGCAGGTGCATTTGGTTTAGATGAAGGAATCAGAAGATCTTTCGTTGTTACTGAAGACCTTTTTGCAAACGGAGATAGAACTTTAGTAAATCATAGAAAGTATTATTATATCGCAGTTTCTTATGCACATAATAACTTCAAAACGTTTGATCCTAATGATCCTACTGCTCTTGATGGACAAAGAAGACCATACTTAAGATCTCGTGCTTCTATTAATGGAGGAATTGAGGCTGTTGTTGGTATTCCACATGATCCATCTCCTGAAGCTGATGGACGAGTATTTACTACAACTTATGGATTCCAACCGGAAATTACACAAATTGAAGGTGAAGGAAATGGAGGAGTTTTCTTAGAATTAACAGATGAAACTGTAAATACAATTTTATCAACAGGAAAAGATGATAGTCCTACTTACCAAAGTGGTTCTGGTCCTGTTGAAGTTAAAGTAGTTGACCCGTTAAATCTTCAAGGTGGTAACTATAGACTTGGATTTGACAATAGCGAGAGTGACTTAGATGATTCAAGATGGTGGTTAGAAAGAACATTTGAAGGAGCTATTGATACTGTTTGGAGTGATACTTCTATCTCTATTGTTAGAGAACAATTGATTCTTGAATGGGGACTTTCGATTACTGTAAGGCAGCAACAATATGAAGGTTTTGGTGTTGGCACATTTACAGAACCAATTGGAGCTTCTATGACATTTGCTGATCCTGGAAAAAGATGGTTAACTTTTGTAGAAGATGATGATCAATTTTATCCTACAAACTGGATTCGTTCAGGAAACTCTAGTGAGGGGGCAGATCATCCTACTACACCTAATCCAGGTTGTGTTGCGGATATGTGGTTTAGACAACCATGTCATTATGATGATTTCCCACTTGATCAAGAGAACTCACTTTATGAGCAATTATTGAACGGAGGAATTGCACCATTCTCATTAGTTGGAAAAGGTCCTTATGGAAGTCCTTACGGATTCCCAGGAGAAAATACAGCTACACCTTGGTATGAATCAAATCAAACTTGGTTTACTTCTGCAGGAACGGCACAAAGTCAATCAAGATTTTCACTCTTACATGATGTGGATATTATCATTACAAATGACAAATCACTATGGTCAAGATGCCCTGTAATCGAGATTAACGATATCTTAGATCAAACTGAACACGGAGACGTTATTCTTGAGCCTAGAGGTGACTTATCTGTTGATAAAAACGGATTGAGCGCAGGTGAACAAGGTTATAACGCTGCCGAAGGAGACCTAGTTAACGCAACAGGTATGGGATGGTTCCCTGGATATGCAATAGATGTAAATACAGGAGAAAGATTAAATATGATGTTCTCAGAAAACTCTTGGTTAACTGGAGATAATGGAGACGATATGATCTGGAATCCAACATCAAGTTTTGCTGACAACTCGTTTGTGCCATTGTTTGGAGGAATGCATTATGTATATGTTTTTGGAACTGATGAAGGTGAAAGACCTTATGATAATGGAGCTTGGTTAAGAGAAATGTTCGAGGTAGATGATGTAGCTAGCCCTGGTACTCGTAACACAAACTTCAGATCTGCTTGGGAAACTTGTTTCTGGGTAATGGAACCAATGTTAGAGGAAAACTCACCATTGTTAGATACTGATGTTAAGATTAGTGCTCGTATTAACAAGCCTTATGAAGAACGTGAAGTAAATAATTCAAACGAAGGTTATCCGTTATATGAGTTCAGTTTTGATGAGCCATCAAGAACAGCAGATACAGATCGTTTAGTATCGGTATTAGATAACATTAATGTTGTACCTAATCCTTACTATGCTTATTCTGAATACGAGACAAGTAGATTGGACAACAGAGTTAAGATTACAAATCTTCCTGAAAGATGTACAGTTACTATCTTTAATATGCAGGGTGCATTAGTAAGAACATTTGAAAAAGATGATCCATTAACATCATTAGATTGGGATCTTCAAAATCATAGAGGTATTCCTATCGCTGGAGGTGTTTATATTATTCACGTTGAAGTTGACCTTCCTGACGGAACCAAAGAAGAAAGAATTCTCAAATGGTTTGGTGTGTTAAGACAACCTGATTTACAGAACCTATAGGATTAGTATTAATTTGAAATTCACTCAATGATGAGATTAAATAAATTAATTAGAAAAACAGTTTTAGCTAGTATGGCATTGAGCCTAGGGACAACTTCTTTCGCTGGAAATGGTGATAGAGTTGGTTCCGCTGGAGCTACAGAATTATTAATTAACCCTTGGGCAAGAAGTGCTGCTTGGGCGGATGCTGGAATTTCTAGCGCAACTGGTCTAGATGCAGTTTATACGAACATTGCTGGATTAGCTTTTACGGATAAAACGCAGGTTCGCTTTGACCGTACTAACTGGTTAGGTGGATCAGGGATTAACATTAACTCTGCTGGTTTAGCCCAAAGAGTTTCCGAAAGTGGTGTTATTTCTGTAACAGTAATGGCAATGAACTTTGGTGAAATTGATATTACAACAGAAAATTTACCAGAAGGTGGAAATGGAACATTTTCTCCAACATATTCAAACTTTAATATTGGATATGCAAGAGAATTTTCAAACTCTATTTATGGTGGAATTAACTTCAAAGTAATTTCTGAATCAATTGCTGATATCAGAGGTACAGGAGTAGCTGTTGATGCAGGAATTAGATACGTTACAGGAGAAGAAGATCAAGTAAAATTTGGTATTGCTCTTAAAAACGTTGGTCCTACAATCAATTTCCAAGGAGATGGATTAAGTTTTCAAGTACAGTATCCTAATTCAGGAGATGTAGCTACATTAGAGCAACGTTCTGCTACATTTGAATTACCATCTTTATTGTCAATTGGAGGTTCTTATGATTTTAACTTCACTGAAACAAATAAATTAATCTTAGCGCTTGCTTTCTCTGCAAACTCTTTCTCAAATGATCAGTTCAGAATAGGATTGAACTATGGAATGGAGTTAGAAAAAGCAAAATTTAATTTGATGGCTGGTTATGTTTATGAACAAGGGTTATTCTCTGATGAATTCGATTTTGGATCAAGAGTTACTGCCTTAAGCGGATTAACTGCTGGTGTTTCTGTAGATGCAATTGCTGGAAAAAGCAAAAGTTTACTTGGAATTCAGTATGCATACCGTCAAACAAGATTATTTAATGGAGTACATTCAATTGGACTATCAATTGAAATTAAATAGAAGACTTGATGAATTAGGAAATTCCTAATTCATCAGAATTTTAAAACCAGCAAAGTATCACTTTGCTGGTTTTTTTATTTACAGTGTTAACCAATTGATTGCAAATATTATCTATAGGAAAAAGTAAATTTTTTTAATATATTTGTTACTCAAGAGAGCTTTGAATAAGGCTCTCTTGTTATGTTTAAATACACAAGTTATGTCAAATATAAATTACTATACAAAAGAGGGGTTAGATAAACTTAAGGCAGAATTAAATCACATGAAAACGGTGGAAAGACCAAGTATTTCTGAGCAAATTGCTGAAGCAAGAGATAAGGGTGACCTTTCAGAGAATGCTGAATATGATGCCGCAAAAGAAGCACAAGGCTTGCTAGAAGCAAAAATAAGTAAACTTGAGACTTCATTATCAAATGCACGTGTATTGGATGACTCTGACCTTGATAATTCAAAAGCATTGATTTTAAGTAAAGTAAAAATCAAAAATGTAGACAATGGGATGGAAGTTACCTATACACTTGTTGCAGAGAATGAAGCAGATTTAAAAGCAAAAAAGATTTCAGTAGATTCACCGATTGGAAAAGGATTGTTAGGAAAGGAAATTGGAGATATTGCAGATATTCAAGTGCCTAATGGTGTTATGAAATTTGAAATTGTTGAAATCTCTAGATAATGAGTACAATCTTTTCAAAAATTATTAGCGGAGAAATACCCGCGCACAAAATCGCGGAAAATGATAAATTTCTAGCCTTTTTAGATATTTCCCCACTTCAAAAAGGACATACGTTAGTTATACCAAAAGTAGAAGTAGATTATATTTTTGATCTTGAGGATAATTTGTTGAGTGAAATGATACTCTTCTCAAAACAAATTGCTGGCAAAATTAAGAAAGTATTCCCTTGTGATAGAATCGGAATAACTGTAATAGGGTTAGAAGTTCCACATGCTCATATTCATTTAGTTCCGATTAATCAGATGGCTGATATGAATTTTGCAGAAAAGAAACTAGTACTAAGTCAAGATGAATTTCTAGAAATTTCAGAGAAAATTAAAAACGCTTAGCCAAAAAAAGAATAAAAAGTAAAAAGCCGAAAATGATAATTTTCGACTTTTTTAATGCGATTAATTAAGAAGTAAGTCAGAGTCTAATTGTCCTCGTCATTTTCTCCCTTTTCAATTTTTTTAACCATTAATTTCGAAGAACTGTTTACGAAACCAATGTAAATAATATTTCTATAGTCATCAGAAGCAATTGCTTTGGCTTTTTTATCAGACAAATCTGTTACATCTCCCCAATTTCCTTTCTTATTATTTTTCAAAAATTGAGGAATACCTCCATCACTCAGTGAAGTGAAGAAATAATATTCAGATATATTTAAATTATAATCCTTTTTTCCAAAAACAAGAGCTGTCTCCATCTCTTCTAAAGTTTCCCATTTCTTTCCTCCATCAGCGAGAGAAGTAATTACTGGAGATCCTAATTCATTCGGGTAAGTGATGTATGCTACGTTTTCAACAAATTTAAAATCACCAATATAACTAATGTTTTCTAATTTTATTTTTTTAGTAAGATCAGACCAAGTATCATATTCTGTAGTTTGATTTACCTTTTTTATTGTAATACCAATTTCACTTAAGAATGCAGCGAAAAGATCCCCTCTTGCACTTGAAGCTAACTTATGAGAACGGATTCCTTCGCTTGCAACTAAATCAACATCATACCAAGAATCATCTAACAAAGAAATCATTCGAATTACTTCAAATTCTTCGTCCTTATATAAAATAAATGGATTTTCACCAACCACAGAAAATTGAGGGTCTACAACACTACCTTCACCAAAAGTTTCTTCTCCAACAAATTCCCACTTATCGCCAATTGCCCTGATTACCGACATTTTATCATCATATTGACAAAATAAATATGGAACAGCGCGATAAGCAAACAACTTTAGTGTTTTTACTTTAGAAATACCTTTTAATGGAGTAGGATCAAATTCCTCCCATTTGCCTCTATAAAAACGACGAACAACAACATTTCCTTCTTCAATGCTCGCAACATGGATAGATCGACCGATTTCTTTAAGGTCAATTTTATCCAAAACCGAATTTTCAGAAACTATACCACCTCCATATGATTCTACAACTTGCGCATTTACTGATAAAGATAAAGCAGTAAATACTAAAGCAACGAATAATTTTTTCATTTTCATTTATTTTTTTCGAAGATAATTAAAATACTTAAGACCGCATAAAATGAGCTCTCTTACAGTTACCCTATTTGCAATTGCCGTACCAAGATTGTTTACTTCTGTTTTTTTTGACGATCAGGATTATCTGAAAGAAAAGCTTTCCAAGAACTCGACTTCGTTTTATTATGCTCCCCAATTCCTCCTTGAAAGTGATGACAAACCGCTGCAGCTAAACCATCTGTTGCATCCAAATATTTAGGAACTTCTTTAATGTTGAACATACGCATTAGCATAGCAGCAACTTGTTCTTTAGATGAATTTCCATTCCCCGTTATAGACTGCTTTATTTTTTTTGGTGTGTACTCTTCAAAAGGAATACTTCGTTGTAAAGCTGCTGCTATCGAAACACCTTGTGCACGACCCAATTTTAACATAGATTGTACATTCTTTCCAAAAAATGGAGCTTCAATAGCCATTTCATCAGGTTTATACGATAAAATTAATTGATCAACACGGTCAAAAATACGTTTCAACTTGTCTGGATGGGTGGCTAATTTATTTAAGTGAATTACACCATGTGTGATCAAACTTAATTTAGAGCCTTTCACATGAATAATTCCATACCCCATTATTGAAGTTCCGGGATCAATTCCAAGAATTATTTTATCAGTTGTATTAATCTTTTTCAAAAAGAGTAAATTTTAAGGTTCAATAATACGATTAATAACTCCAGTATTCCAATTTAACATTGCCCAATTGTCAAAATTAAAATGAATTTCGATCAGCATTGAAGTAGACATTAATAAACTACTACCAGAAAGGTGATTAACGAAATCACTTAAACCGAAATTATGACCAACTAACAACAACGTTTTAACTGAATTTCCGTTTCTAATGATCCGATCTAAAATATGATCGCGATCAGCCAAATAAAGTTTATCTTCAAATTGAACATTTCCAATGGTTAAGTACTGATTAATAATTTCTGTAGTTTCTTTTGTTCTAATAGCGCTAGAGGAAATAATTTTTTCCAAAAACAATCCTTCATTTTTCAAGACAGAACCAACATGATTGACCTGTGTTATTCCTTTGTTACTTAATTTTCGCTCAAAATCAACTTCATTTTTTTTTGATTTTAACGCATTTCCATGCCTGATTATCAGTAGTTTTAACATAATTTTTAAAAAAATGAGTTTTTTTACCAACCCTAAATTAATAATTCCCGTTATATGATTGAGAAGTTTATTGCAGTTAGGGTTTGCTGTAATAAAGTGAATCAAACTACTTATTCAGACCAGTTGGACTTTGTTCAACTGGTCCTTTTGTCAAATAGACGTGTATGATTGATCACAAAATAATAGAAGCCTGTCGCAAAAACGACAGACGAGCACAAGAAAAATTATATGAATGGTGTTATGTCAAATTAATGCCTACTTGTATGCGCTATCATAAAAATGAAGAAGACGCAAGAGCTATTCTTAATCTGAGTTTTGTGAAAATCTGTAAAAACCTGGATAAACTTAAAGAGTCAACACCGTTTGAAGCTTGGGTTAGAAGAATAACAATGAATACGATCATTGACGAATTCAGAAAAAATAAAAATTACCTTCAACTTGTAGAAGCGAAAGAAACAGATAGAGAATTGGAAATTCACGTTACTTCTGTTGAAAATAATGTGTGGTCTAAATTAGAAATGGATGTTTTAATGGGCTTGCTCAAAAAACTACCAGAAGTATCAAGAAAAGTATTTAATCTTTATGTAATTGATGGATACACACACAAAGAAATTGGAAATTTATTGGAAATTTCTGATGGAACATCTAAATGGCATTTATCAAATGCAAGAAGACTATTGCGTGAAATGGTCAATAAATTAAGGCAATCAGAAAATAGAGAAATGTGGGCTTAAGGAATGGCAGAGGAGAATAAATATATGGACGATAGTTTCAAAAAAATGAGTCAAGAGTTTAAAGCCTCTTATGACAAATCTTTTTGGAATGAAGCTGCAGCAAAACTAGATGATGCTTCATTAGATAATGCATTTAAATTGGCTGCTGAAACTGTCGTGCCATTAGATGAAATAAAGTTTGATTCTGCAGATGTGTCTGATGCCTTTATGGATGATGCGTTTAAAGATGTTTCATCTCAAATGGCAGTAACATATGATCCCGCTCATTGGAAAGATTTAGAAGCTTCAAGAGCAACTATGGAAATTGATGATGCGTTTTTTGCTGCATCAAAAAAAGTAAAAGCAAATTATAATCCGATTTTTTGGGGAGATGCAAATGTTGCACTAGAAAAAGAAGGATTACACTACGAGTATAAAGCAGCTTACTGGGATGAAGCTAAATCACTTTTAGATAAGGCAGATCGAAGCACTTTCTTTATGAAATGGGCAGGAGTTGCTGCGATCCTCTTATTAATTTCGTTTGTTGGAGCAAATAGCTTGAACATTTCTCAAGTTAGAATTAGCGAAATAAAAACAACAAAATCGTATAGAGGTGTTGATAATGTTGAAAGAAATTTTAACAGTGTGAGTCCAATTAATGAACAAGAAATAGCGAATAACAATGTAGTTTCTTTGATTGATCTTTCAGATAAAATTGAAGACGTTATAAATATAGAACAAGATGCAGTTCAATTGAATCAAAACGTGAGAGTAACAGAAGATCAAATTACGCTATCTAATCAAGATTCGGAAGATGACCTGATAAATAATCAACAAGAATTGGAAATAGAGAATAGTAATTTTGTTGATGAAAAAGAAAATGATTCAGAGCAAATAGAATACGTTGATGATAAAGATGCCATTGGTAATGCATTATTAATAACATCCCTTGAAGAGGAAGTTAAGGAAGAAAAAAACTTTCAAGAAGAAATATTTGATTATGCGTTAACACCAATTGAGTCTGATATAGCGTTGATTCAAACAGCAATTCCTTTTCCTGAAATTAACCGTATTGAATCAAGTAAAATAGAGCCGATAAAACTACGACCTACGCATTCAATTTCATTAATCGCAAGTGCTGGTTTAGGACAAAATTACGGATTGTCAGATGGATTGTCAGATGGATTGTTGTTAAGACGCTATTCTGGAGGGATTTCTTACACTATGAATGGTACTGGTAAATTGAGAAATTTTGAATTTGGCGGAAGTTTTGGAGTCAATCATACGGCAATAGAAGACCTAGGTGTAGAATATCGCTCAAGTACGTTTACTGACTTAGGAAAAGTAATTGGATCTTGGAGTAAAGTTCAGTTTACTGATATTTTTTATGCAAACGCAAACTTTTTAACTCATTATAAACTCAGTGATAAAAACAAATTAAAATTAGGTTTTGGAATAGAACGTTTAGTTGGAATTAAATCAAATACAGCATACTTCATTCCAGAAGAGGATGGAATTAGAACAGTGAATAATAATTGGGGCGTTGAAGAAGGCTTCAATAACAATGATTTTCGTGTATCTTTGGGATACGAATATAAAATCTCAAATCAATTGTCTTTGCAATTGGATGGGAATTTTGGATTATTAGATCGCACCGACGATTTATTTTTTGAAAACGCAAACTTTGGTCAGAGTATTTTCGATCGTGAAACAAACGTTATGATCGGATTGAAATATACCATTTTTAGAAAAATATGAAACGTATAACGAGCTGGAAAATAGTAGTGATGGTAACCGTTGCAGTATTGGCTTCATGTAAAAAAGAGCCTTTACCAGATTTGCCTGAAGGTAATTCACCAATCTATACTTTAAATGGAAATGTAAATAGTGATTCTGTTGATTTAAGTGTAGGATTAGATGGGACGAAATTAAATTATGGATTATCTGAAGAGAATGGACTTATCACACATTTTGGAGAAATAGATGCACCAAATAAAAACGAAAAATTCAGAATTGAATTTATTCAACAAGAAAGACCGGAAACAGCAAATGAAACAAGAGTTTTTAATGACTTTACGGTGCCGTATTTAGTACATGAGCAAGTGAGTGCTACTTTAGATTTTGGAGGAGTAGGAAATCAAACCAGTTATGTGTCAATTAGTAAAAGCGATAGCATTCCTTTTTTAACAACAAATGCAATAGAACTAAAAGAATACGGTTTGATTCCGATTCGAGTTAGATTTTCAGATCACAATACTCCAGAGAGAGTTTATAGGTTTACAATAAATTATGGTTATGCTCCTCAAAACTTAAATCCTAGTTTTACTTCAGAAAGTGGAAATAAAATGCTTTACCTTACTGCAGATGGAGAAGCAATGGCCCATAAATGGTATCTTAATGATGTATTGGTTAATGAAACAAATATGTGTACATGGACACTAGAAGATGGGATTCATTGCATTGTTCACTCAGTTGAGGACGAGTATGGAAATATAGCCGAAGAAACAGAAATAATGCGATTTAAAGGAGGGAAAGAATTTTGGAGAATGGATGTTAAATATGAAGATAAAGCGCTTACTCCTCAACGGTTTGGAAATGTAATTGTTTCCATGTACAAAAATGGAGAATGGTATACCTCTAAAGAAGCTGTATCAAATATCCATGATTCTTTTTTCTCTGTGGACAGCATTCGTTCCGTTTCAGAAGAAACCCTTCCTAATGATCCCGTTTTACTTGCTTATAAGTTTAAATTAGGTGCTGTTTTATATAATACTTCTCAAACAGATTCTCTTGTTTTGGATAATGTAGAAGGAACTTTTGCTGCAGGATTAAAGTAATATTTTCTTCAGAAATTAAAATCCATTCAATTTCAATTATCTTTATGCTAATGTAAATCGTCTTGTCGCTATTTTTTAATAGAGGAAAGTCTGGGCAACACAGAGTAACATGCTTCCTAACTGGAAGGTTCTATTGATAAAATAGAAACAGAAAGTGCCACAGAAAATAGACTACCTAACAATACATTTCCTTATGGATATGAATTATTAGGAAAAGGTGAAAAGGTGAGGTAAGAGCTCACCGCTTTTAAAGTGATTTAAAAGGCATGGTAAACCTCATGAGTTGAAACATCATGTATACCAAGGTTTGAGGCTTACTCGGCCAATCTTGGAGGGTAGATGGATTGATTCTAAAAGTGATTTTAGAACGAGATAAATGACAAGATTTTTAATCATTTGATTGAAAAACAGAATCCGGCTTATAGATTTACTGTATTTTGAGGCTTTCAATAAAGCATGCCTTTCTTGAGAGCCTCATTTTTTCTTTACAAAGCAAACACTTATCTTTGCAAATCAAATGCTAAAAATGGCTAAAAAAGAAAGCTTAAAAGAAAAGAAAGTCAAAGAATTACTTTCAGAGTTATCAAACTCAGATATTAAACGACAATTGAAAGCAGTTAAATCGCTAAAAATTCATGGAAATGAAACTGTAATAGAACCGCTATTAATAAAACTGTCAACGACAGAAAATGAAGAGCTAAGCTATGAAATTAGTGATTTGTTAAACACAATTAAATCAACAAGAGTTCCTGAAAAAATTGCGGATGCACTTATTGATAAACGTTTTAGTACCATACGTCAAACCTTATTGGCTTCAATTTGGAACTCAGGATTAGATTATAGACCCTATTTGAAAGAAATTGTTTCCGCAGCAACGCAAGGAGAAATGATGGACGCATTAGAATGCATTACGATTATTGAAAATATAGAAGGCGCATTAACTGAAGATGAAATTTTTGAGCCACTCATTGTTTTACGTGAATACTTGGCAAATAATAAAGATGAAAAAAGCGCTAAGGTAGATTTGCTTAAAGAGATCACGATTGATTTACAGAATAGAAATAACCTGCTGTAACATGGCCAAAAATAAGTTAAAACGGTTTGCGGATATGGAGACAATGAATTGTGTTTTTCAACCAGATCTAGAGACTGTCGTTAATGATAAATTTCCATTAAAAGGAAAGTGGAAAACAGATTACTTTAAAAATGATAACCCAATTATTGTTGAATTAGGTTGCGGAAAAGGGGAATATGCAGTTGGTTTGGGTAAAAAATACGTCAAAAACAATTATATCGGAATTGACATTAAAGGCGCCCGAATTTGGGAAGGTGCAAATCAAGTTAGAGAAGGTAGTTTGAAGAATATTGGTTTTGTTCGATCTCGGATTGATTTTGTAGATACTTTTTTTGCGGAAAATGAAGTGGACGAAATTTGGCTCACTTTTTCAGACCCTCAACCGAATAAACCGAATAAACGATTGAGCTCAAAAATCTTTATTGATAAGTATAGAAAATTTCTTAAACCAGGAGGAATTATTCATCTCAAAACAGACAGTGATATCCTGTTCGAATCTACCCTTGATGAAATTGCAGAACACAATTATGCATTGATCGAAAAATCATGGGATTTATACAAAGAAATGCCAGAAGATTTAGACCAAGATACACGCGAAATTCTCTCTATTCGAACGCATTATGAAGAAATTTTTTCTGCGAAGGGCTTTTGTATTAAATATTGCAAATTTAAAATTAGCTAAAACACGCTTTTTTTTCGTAAATTTAGGCAACGCTGTTCATTCAAAACACGTCATTTATTGTAAATAGAAATTGTGAAATTAAAACGATTTAATAGTGAAGGAAAGTTGTCTTCTATTCGCTTTTCTTGTGCGGATGAGGTAGTAGGAGAGGTAAAAAATCTTTTTTTCAACGACCAATTGATCGAAGAGCAAATCCTGCTCGAAATATACAGCCCTAACGGAAAAGGAATAACAAAAGTTAATCATGATCGTTTAAATATTGATCGAATTTTTTCAAGAAAACAAATTGAAAAGGGCTTTCTTTTTGCCGGGTATCGCTTGGTTGATTCGTCAAAGTACCAAGACAACTATTCGATTAAAACAATTCTTGAAATTAAGAATGAGCAACGAAGATTAAACCTTCAGTTTAATGGATTTTATACATTAATGCCAAATGGTTTAAGTAAATTAAAAGGAGAGCCATTGTTGTATGCAGCAATAGGTCCAAATACATTTTATCTCTTAAATGATTACCTCCTTGAAAAGAAAAAAAATAGTCGTTTTAACCCATTAACAATTTTCAATTGGATCAAAAAAAAGATTTCTTCCGTGATGTCTTTCAAGTCGTCGAATTAATCCCTGAAGGTCGAGTAACTTCATACGGAGCAATAGCAAATTATTTAGGAGCAAAAAGAGCAAGTCGTTCAGTAGGTTGGGCGCTTAATTCATCTTTTAAAAGCCCAGAAAACATCCCCGCGCACCGTGTAGTAAATCGCCTAGGAATGCTTTCTGGAAAAATGCATTTTCCAACCCCAACAGAAATGGAGGAAAGACTTGCCGCAGAAGGTCATGTAATAAAAGAAGATAAAATTGTCAACTTTAAAGAAGCCTTTTGGGACCCTGCAGTTGAACTTGGATTGGATTAATTAGAGAAAAGACGTGTTATATCGACACCTAGTCCAATTCCTATCCAGGGCCGATTTTGATAAACCCAAAACTGACTTTCGTAGGTGATCCCATGATCAATACCAGCTGCAAATGTGAAATTCACATTATTCAATGAAATATGATGAGAAACTCCTAAGCTAAATGCGCCTTGATTTCCAAATCTAATATCTGCGTTTGAATTATCAGTATTAGACTTATTAAGTGTGATTTGTGTGAAACCAAAAAATAAACCAGTATCAAAAAAATGCTGACGAGATCTTTCTCTATCATTATTAATGAAATAAGACTCTTTACCATATGAAAATGAAAATGAAATAGCGCCGTTGAAAATATTTGTAGAAATTGTTTCAGGAATGCTATCTTGGCTACCACGATACTTAATAGGGATAGCAAGTGTTGAAATTCGAAAAGATCTAATCGGAATTCGAAGTCTGACATTTGACTTTGTTTCTTGACTTTTGCTTAATTTATGTTTTGCGTAATATATTTTTGAAGTATCAATTTCTAGCTCACTTTGGTCTTCTTTAATACCTCTGATTCCGCTGGAATTATAGTACTTAGGTCCAATAAATTTTAGATTAAGTTGATTTCCTTTTTGCTTAATTACTTTACCAACGATATTTTCTTCTAGTTCAAAAAAAATGGTGTCTTGTTGCCAAATAGTATCCGTTTTAAATGAGATAGATGAATCACCATTTGTATCTGTAGTGGTGTATAATGTTTCAGTTTTTATTTCTTTTATCCGCTTTGATTTAACAAGTTCGTAGTATATCAATTGGTTTTTTGTAAACAATGGATATTTTTTTTTAAACACGTGATGCGAACGATATTCATTATTTAAGCTTTGCCCAGTTAAATTAAAGCAAATCAATGTAAATAGCAGTAGAGGAAAAATTTTTCTCATAATTATAAGTTTTGATTTAAAAAGTTTGAAACAAAGATTAAAGTATGGCACAAAAAAAACTTCACTTGATCAAGTGAATTTTTTTCTACTGGTTTTCAGGGAGTAAACAATAATTTTTAATTGCTCAACAAAGGTTTAACCCTCCAAATGTCAGAATAAAGTAAACTTTTTGGGCTGATTACAGCGTTTTCTGGCGTTCTCGCTCCAGCATTAGAACTAAAGTAAATGTATCCGTCAACACCCCAAAAAGGTTGTGTTTCGCTTGAATTACCACTTGTCAATTGTGAAACGCCTCGTGTTTTGGTGTCCATAATGAATAAATGGTTGTATTCGTTATCTTTAGAAGAGATAAAACAAATGTATTTTCCATCTGGAGAGTAAGACCCATGGGTTGAATTATATTCTCCTGTAGTGATTTGAGTACTTTGGTATGATTCTAAGTCCAAAACAAATAGTTGAGAATAATCACCCGATTTTTTAGAATAAATGATGTTACTTCCATCAGGACTCCAACTTGGAGAGGTTCCATTTGAGAGGACAGTAAAACTACTTCCATCTTTATTGACTAAACAGATATTATCAGTTCCTTGTAATGCAGTTGTCAACAAGATTTTGTCTTTTTTAGGAGATAACTTAGGGTAGTTATCACTATCTCCAAAAGCATTTTGACCAACATAAGTAATCCCAAGTCGCTTTACATTACTAGTAACAATTACTGGTTTTGACGCCCAGTAAGTAAAAATAAAATCACCTTTATCATTCATCCAAGATGCTCCATCTGTACCGTCGCCGATTAGCGGAGTGAAACCAGGAGTCATGATCTCATTTTTGAGCCTTAAACTAAAACGTTTTGCACCTCTTTTACTATCATCCCGAATGGCATAAAGTAATTTTGTTCCATCTGGAGATAAGTTGGGTTGAAATTCTGCAACGACATCACTTGTAATCCGAACCAATTCTTTTGCACTAGAGGTAACTTGAGGAGCTGATAATTTAATCGCTTGCGGTTCCGCTAATGAATCAATTAATGCACAAGAAGAAATACATAATGCAATTAAAGGAATAGTATAAATCTTTTTCATTTGATATTTATGTTTTAGAAGTTTATTCAATCAGAACATTCGTTCATCTGCGTTTGGGTCTATTGATTGGTCAGGAGTCTCTTCTCCACTTTTTAATGGTTTGTAAATCGCACCAGTTGCAAAATCAATGATTGCGCCAGGCCAAAAGATTACAATATCTGCAATTAATGCTACAGGCCTAATTTTTCTTCTAGGTTCGCCAGGTGCAGGTTTTGTTTTTTGATATGGAGTCACTTTTCCACAAAAAATTGTTGCACAACTCGTACAGGTTATAATAATGGATGCGATCCAAATAATTTTAATTAGTTTGCTCATGTTTTGGTTGAATGTTTTAGAAAATAATTTAGTAGCGTGCAATATTATTTTTCAAAATCTTGACCATCTAACGTTAATACATTTCCAGAAATTGAAAAAGGAACAGTAAACGGAGATGCTAAAGTTGGTGCTACACCACAATACTCTGACACACTTTTTGGTGTTATCGTAACATCATTTCCTGAAATGGAATAATCAAATTGAGTATAAACTCCTCCGCCAATACAGGCGTCAGCACAATCGATTTGGCCAATTTCACCAGAATTGGAAGAAGAAAAATTAAAATAGTTCCGTTCTCCTGCAGTATTATTACAACCACCTATCTGGCTCCATTTACCACTTAATGGATTAGAAGGTTCACCCCCGCCAAATGTTGTGTTACCTTCAGGTTTAGGAACCTTTTTATCAAATTCATTAAACTGCGTACCTTCTCCAGGGAAAAACCCCATATGCCAGGTGTACCAGCCCCTCGGCTTCAATTTCTTAACATTTTGCATAATCATTTTTCGACCACCAGAAGAATACCCGTCCACCCCAGGAATTCCTCCTTCATCAACCAATAAAAAACGAAGTTTATCTGTTGGATCAAAATAAGGGCGCTCGCTCCAATCAATTTTTAATTCACGATTCCCAGAAGCAGTAATATTATAGTCAAAAACACTATAATTACTGAAATAAGCTTCAAATTCTTCGACTAAAATATCTTTATTTCCATCCCTGTTTTTTCCAATATAAACGGCGCAATAATTACAATCTTCTGGGATCAAAATTTCAATAATATTCTCAAATTTTTGAAAGCGTGATTTACGACACCCTGTTAAGAAAGTTAAGGTCGTTAAAATGACGAATACAAGTAGTTTTCCTTTATGCATGATAATATTTTTGTTGAATCGTATTACTTTATTAATCGGTATATAAAAAACCTGTTGCGGTGTATCCCCAATCAGTATTACCGTCATAATCGTCAGATTCATTGCTGACATGTCGTAAAAAATGGACTGACAATTTGCTGGATGAGATCCAAACCAATGAAAACACTTGTGTTTCTGTCCAAGCGCCTCCTGCATCCGTCCATACAAAGTTTAAATGTTCACCATAACCTTTGCTCCAAACGACTTCTTTAGATAAATCTTTCGCTAAATCACCATCTTCATCTACATAAGTAGCATACACGTTATTGTCATCAATAAATAATTGAATGTCTAGTGTAGTGCCATCATCTTTATTTAGTTTCCCTTCCCATAAGCCATCAAAGTCTCTGTTTTGAGAAAAACTATGCTGGAACGAGGTTATAAAAAGTGATAAGAAAAGAAATAGGATTTTCATTTAGTAGGTTTTAAGCAATTAATAATTTGTTAAGGCAAATGTCTCTAAAAGAAACAAGTCGTATTTAACTCAAAACAACCAAAATCGTATCCTCATTAAAAGGGATGTAAAACTTCATTAATACAAGTGATTTTTAACGAATTCGCTTCAATTAAATTCGTATTTGAGACAACTTACATTCAACGCTCAATTAATCCAATGTTATCAAATGAAAGTTATAATTCTAGAAATTAAATGGTTATAGAAGAAGAGAATCAAAATGAAGATGTAATTAAATTGGCAATTGCAGACAATCATTGGCTTCATAACGAAGGCATTTGTGCATTTTTTCAGAAGCAAGCACAATACGACATTGTTTTTAAGGCGGCTACTCAAAAAGAACTATTTGATCAATTGTCAGAAAAACAAATTGATGTTTTATTAATTGACTTAAACAACTTGGCGTTGGATACAGAAGAATTGGTATTGCTGTTAGAAAAATGGAAATTGGAGAAATTATCCATCATTATTTTGACCATGCATCAGGCCCATGATGATATTCGAAAATCATTAGAAGCAGGAATTAATGGTTACTTATTAAAAACTGTATCAAAAGAAGAATTACTAAATGGAATAGAAGCAGTATCAAGCGGAAATCAATTTTATCAAGAAGCCGTTCAAAAAACATTTATGCATAGCTTTAATGCCGATAATATGATTAGTGCAGTGCAATTAACCCGGAGAGAATTAGAAACATTAGAATTGCTTTGCCAAGAATACAATACAGAAGAAATTGCAGAAAAACTATTCATTAGTAAACATACTGTAGCTTCTCACCGCAAAAACTTACTTACAAAAACAGGTGCTCGAAACTCAATTGGCTTAGCTCGCTTTGCATTCCGCAACAAATTTGTAGAACTGTAGATGTATTCAGTATAATAGTTGTAAAGTAAAGGGTAATTATAAACTTGCAATTCATAATTTAAATATCCATATTTGGTATTATATATAGTTCAAAAATTCAAACCATCATTGTTTTCAGGGATATCAGTTTGGCGATTTGTAGCTAGTTGTAAAGGGTTTCTATGACCTAATTTTGTCAAGAACAAACAAATATATTATTAATTAAAAACAATTATTATGTCAGTAAAGACCGTAGTTATCCCAGTTCAAAATCCTACAAGACAAGCAGGGACTGTTTCACCAAATGGTTGGGATATTCATTTAATTAGCGATACAGTAAACTTTCCTACAAGCCAGTATCAATCATCAAACCCACCATATGGTTTTGATTATCATGTTGATGCAGCTCAAGGTGAAAAACTAGAAGCTTTTAAATATAATCCTCAAGTAATAAATAATGTTCTGGAAATTGAAGTTGTTTTTGGAAACGACTCTTCTTCTGGAAATAGAAGTTCATTCAAAGGAAATGCACAATTTGATAGTATCACAAGTAATCATGAGATTTATTTTTTGCGATTTTTGAGAATTGACTCAAGTGGAAATATAGATAAGAAGAAAGTGGTTTCAACTGACCCGGAAAATCACCCATTTGTGTTACCAGAATTATAAATAATTAAAACCAATCTTGAGAAGATTTACCAAGATATTCTTGATAACAGCTTTTGCATTAAATTTTATTGATGCAAAGGCTGTTAATTTTAATAAAGATTCGCTTTTTCTGGAAGAAAAAATTTCCGAATTAAACAAGAGGTTAAAATCAAATCCGGATAGTGTATTGGATGTTTCGCTAATTTTAGCAGACAAATACAAAAGGTCTAATTTCTTTCAGTCCTCTTTCCTTAATTTAGCAGCGAATGCAGAAATAAAGCGAGCCAACATAAAAAAGGCACAAAAATATATTGAAGAAGCGATTGATCTAAGAAAAAGAGGAAATTACCCCTATTATTTGGCTTCTAGTTATGAAACATTGAACAAAATACTTCATACGATAGGCGAAGATGAGAAAGCGCTTGAATATCTTCTTTTAGCTAAAGAACTAAAAGAAGAATCAAATAATCCCAGATATACTTCTGTTGTTTATCATGCAATTGGATCAAGGTATATTGATTTAGAAAACTATGATAGCGCCTACTTTTACTATAGTAAAGCAAAAGAAGACTATTTAGATTTAAATGACTCTATAGGTATTGCAGATAGCTATGCTAATCTTGCCGAAGTATTATACTATCAAGATTATAATAATGAAGCAATTGAGTTTTATAAAAAATCATATACTACTTTTTTTCAAATGAATTTGTTCCCTAAAGCAACTGTCCCATTAATTGGAATAGCAACAGTTTTCCAATACCTAGAAAATACAGATTCCTCAATCCATTATTATAAAAAAGCACTAAACTCTGCAACCGTAGGAGGAAACAATCGATACCTTGATAATATTTATTTAGGGTTAGCTGAAAATTATACAGTTAAAGGGCAATCTGATTCTGTAATTGCCATGTATCAAAATTATATCGCCTATAAAGATTCAGTTTTTTCTGCTGAGAAAGCTGCAGCTATTGCTGCTGCTGAAGTTAAATTCGATACTAATGCAAAAGAACAACAGCTAGATCTTGAGGAAGCAAAAAATGCCAAAATAGGACTGCAAAATGAAAATAAAACCAAAACAATTTATGGTTTAGTCATTGGGATTATTTTAATTGCAATACTTGTATTTATTTGGTTGCGAAACCTTCGTCAAAAAGGAAAATTGAAAGGGCTAGAATTAGATGTTAAAAACCAAGAAGTTGATCGTTTACTGAAAGAGCAAGAAGCAAAATCTTATGCAGCTATGCTCGAAGGACAAGATGTTGAACGCCAAAGAATCGCGCAAGATTTACATGATCGTTTGGGAGGAACATTGGCAGCTGCGCAAATTCATTTTAATGCAATTAATCAAAAAATTGACGATTTAAAAACGGAAAACAGAACATTATTTGAAAAATTAAAGAGCACATTAACCGAAGCAGCTACAGATGTTAGGCGGATTTCGCATGACCTTGTTTCGGGTAAATTAGCTGATTTAGGATTGAGAGGGGCGTTGACCGATTTAACGCAAACATTAAATCAAAGCGGAAAGATTCAAATGGATTTTTTCATGTCGAAAGCATTGTACGAATTGGATGCAAGTCAAGAACAAGAAGTTTACAGTATGATCCAAGAATTAATAAGTAATACATTAAAACACGCCAATGCTACACAAATTGATTTACAACTGAATGAACAAGAAAAACTCCTTAATATTATTTACGAAGACAATGGAATTGGATTTGAATTAGAAAAAGTCAAAAATAATGGGTTAGGAATGCAGAGTTTACAAAACCGAATAAACAAATTGAATGGTACAATTGATTATGATACGGTCATTGGTCGTGGAGTAATCATCATTATTAACTTGCCTTTATGATTCGATTAGCCATAGCAGATGATCATGTGTTGTTTAGAGAAGGAATTCGCTCTTTTTTTAACAATGACGAAAAATATGAAATTGTTGCCGAAGTAAGCAATGGGAACGAACTCCTCCAGTTGTTAAACGAAAAAGCAGTAGATGTTATTTTAATGGACATTACCATGCCTGAGCTAGATGGTATTGCTGCAACAGAAAAAATTAAATCTAATTTTCCAGGCATTAAAATCATCATGTTAACCATGCATGATACCCAAAATTACATTCGAAAAACACTCGAAATAGGTGCAGATGGTTATTTGCTTAAAACGACTTCAAAACAAGAATTATTAAAAGGAATAGATTCCGTTTTGGCTGGTGAAAAGTATTATGGCCAAGAGACACAGCAAATTTTCATGAACAGTTTTAATGCTGAACAAATTTCAACGTCTATTCATTTAACGCGTCGTGAAAAAGAGATCTTAGAACTCATTTGTGAAGAATATAGTACAAATGAAATTGCAGATAAACTTTTTGTGAGTAAACACACAGTTGAAACACACCGTAAAAATTTATTGAGTAAAACTGGAGTTAAGAATGTGGCTGGTTTGGTAAAGTTTGCTTTGAAAAACAAATTTATTTAGATTAACGCCATTCCGTTTTTCATCATATAAAATCAAATTGAAAAAAGTGCTTTAATTAATGTGTAATACTAATGTTCTCGAAGCATGATTAAATTAGTAAACCAACATGTTAATTGCATATACAGCTCAATCGTTCAAGCAATTTTGCTCTAAACAAAAAAATGACTTATCTTTGCGCCAAGTTTTGGTTTCTGACATTGTCGGAATTAAAATGGGAATCAAGTGAAAATCTTGAACTGTTCCCGCAGCTGTAAGCTTCAAAACGTTTAAACATTACCACTGTCTGTTATCTAGACGGGAAGGGTTTAAATCTTAAGGAGTAAGTCAGAAGACCTGCCAATTCTTAATAAAACAAGCTTTCGGGATAAAAGCAAAGTTTAGGAGGTGCTTTTGACACCCTTATACTTCGTTGCTATTCCTTTTTATTATTAACACGCCAAAAAATTAAAGGCAAAATTTTAAAAGGATGAGAAAAATTTTACTCACAGGAGTGTTCGCACTCATTTCATTATTGGGAAAAGCCCAATTCACACAAAACGATTTAATTTATTATGTAGGATCAGGGCCGGATACAGCAGTTATGGTTATCGATTTTATTGATGGAACACCAGATTCTGCTTATGCGTGGGGATTTCTTTTTGATGCTTCGGCAACTGTAACTGGAGGAGATATGCTTGCCGCAGTGGCAGCAGATGAAGATCAGCTGGATTTTGTAACGGCTATGGGCTTTCTATCAGACATTACTTATAATGCACATGAAGGAATCGGAGGGATGCCTAATTTTTGGGGCACATGGAGTAGAACTGCTGATACAGATTGGATAGCAAATTCAGGACTGCCAGAAGTTTTAAATAACGGAGATTGGTTTGGATTTTCTTACACTGATTTTATGCCTCCTTTAATTCCTGGAGAACCTATTCCTGCTTATGAATCAAGTCGCTTTTCTGAAGCTGACATCCAGTTTTGGGTGGGGACAGGTGCTAATACAGCCGTTTTTGTTACAGATTTTGTTACATCTAGTTTTGGTGAAATAGCAACTTACGCATGGGGTTATCGATTTGATGGAACTACAGATGCAGGAACTATGATAGCAGATATTGATGCTGCAGATGTAAACTTAAACGTAGATGCAGATATGTTCTTAAATGATATTGAATACAATATGCTTGAAGGAATTGGTGGAATGCCAGGTTTTTGGGGGACATGGAGTGGAACAAATTTGTCAGATTGGACAATGAACACAGGATTAGGAATGACAATTAATGATGGTGATTGGTTTGGTGTTTCTTATGATGAATGGCCACCAAGAAGACCATTTTATCCAATTCCTGCAATTGATTCTGCTGATTTAGTAATTAGTACTCTCGATTTTTTATTTGGCACAGGAACAAATCGGGCAGTAGTTGTAATTGATTTTAATGAATGGTTACCTGGAGAGTCGTTTGCATTTGGATATAATTTTGATGAAGAAACAATTAGCGCAGAAGATGTTTTGATTGCATTGAACGATTATGAACCTTACGGATTAGACATTGACTTAACAGGAGGGTTCTTAAATGATATTATCTACGCTTTAGGATTTGAAGGCCTAGGAGGAATGCCAAATTTCTGGTCAACTTGGAGTGCAACGAATGTTGGTGGATGGTATGCAAATACTGGAATAGGAACCGAAATGTCGGATGGTGATTGGTTTGGTTGTTCGTATACTGGATTTAATCCAGCTACACCACCAAGTTTAAGTGTAAATGCAACTGCTGTTGAATCAATAGATGAACAAATTGCAAATGAACTAGCAATTTATCCAAATCCTGCGAGTACATTTATTAATGTACAATTTGAAGGAGAAGCAATCTTGAAAATCGTAGATTTAGGAGGAAGAGTACTATTAAACGAAACTTTTGCACAAGGAATGAATACTGTTGATGTATCAAGGTTTGATACAGGTGTTTACATTGTCTATGCGACAATTAATGGTGAAATTTCGAAACAAAAATTAACTATTAAGTAAATTACAAGATACAAAAAGGATGCAATTAAGATTACTCATATTTAGTAGCTTTTGTATCCTTTTTATGCCCTTTTTATTTGGGCAAGATTCGACAAAAACGTTAAAAGAAATTCCCGTTTTTGCCAAAAGAGATACTGTTTTACGAATAGCAGTAATCATTTCTCCGGTTCCACATTTTAAATTTAACGCAGATAAGATTGATGAATTAGGAGCAACTGATGTTGGAGAAGCGTTAAAATACGTTCCTGGAATTCAATTGCGAGATTACGGTGGAATAGGAGGAATCAAAACCGTTTCTTTCAGAAGTTTAGGAGCTGGGCATACCACTGTTGAATTGGATGGAAACCAAATTCCAAACGTGCAAAGTGGAATTGTTAATCTCTCTTCTTTTGAATTGTTTGGATTAGAATCAGTAGCTTTCTCTTCAGGACAAAGCCTAGATAAAAACGCAACTGCATCTGCGTTTACACAAGCCAATACGATTTCATTGAACTCTGTGCTTTCAAAAAAACCGAAAGCATTACGGATAGGACTCTATTCAAATTCAACGACAATTAATGCTTATGAAAAAGGAGGTTATATTCAAACGAACATAGGAAAAAAATTCTATGTTGGTTTTCAAGGCCTGACCCGTTTTGGAAATGGTGTTTTTCGTTTTAGAATTCCTCAACAGGCAGTTGATTCTCCTGACCTAATTCGAGAAAATACACGCCTGTTTAATTATAGATTAAGAGGATTGGTTGGTTATCAATCGAAACAGCATAAAGTTACTGCAAGTTTATTTTTTAATGAAAATACACAAGAATTGCCTGGAGCTGCTGTTTTATTCAACCCTTCTAACGATCAGCAATTGTGGAATACAGACTGGCGATTCAATTTAAATCATAGTTATACTGTCAAAAAATGGGTGTTGAATACCAATTTTAAATATCAATCGACCTATACACGTTATTTAGATCCTAATTTCTTTAATTTACAAGGTTTTATTGATTCTGAATACGATCAAAGAAACGTTGGAGGAGGTTTTTTTCTGACCAGAAAATTTCGTTTTTTAACAGAGAAAGTCTTTTTAGGATCTGATCTTTTACAAAATACATTGGTTGGAAATGATGTAAGTGCAAATCCGTTTCGATTACAAAGTAATACTGTTTTGGGCGGCGGAACCTGGATTAAAAAATTGAGAATTCAAGGAAATTTTTCAACCCAATATGTCATTGATGAATTCACTCAAAATAATACATCCAATCAGCAAACTTTTTTCAGATTTTCTCCTTTCTTATCCTTTGCTTACCTTCCAATAAAGAAACAAAATTTTAGAATAAGAGCATTTTACAAAAATACCTTTAGACTACCGACTTTTAACGATCTCTACTATAACTTTATTGGAAATTCAGATGTAAAACCAGAAGACGCAAACCTATTTAATTTGGGAGTGACTTATGGTGTTAAAAGAAAAAAGGCAATTTTCGAAATTACAGTTGATGCCTATTACAATGAAGTTAAAAACAAAATAGTTGCAATCCCAACGAAGGACTTATTTAATTGGAGTATTCAAAATATCGGAGAAACTGAAATTAGAGGGGTTGATATTGGAGCTTTATTGACGCTTTCAAGCGGTAAAACAAAATTTAATTTGACTACAAATCAAGCATTTAACTCTTCCATTGATGTCACAGATATTAATGGGATTACTTTTGGAGATCAAATTCCTTATACTCCATTTTATACCAATACCAGTGGAATTAGTATTGATCGAAGTGGATATAAATTTAGTATTAATGCCCTATATAGTAGTGGGAGATACTCCTTGAATGAAAATATTTTCGCGAATTACCTTCCTTCGTATACAGATATAAATATCGGTTTGGCAAAATCGGTGAATTGGCAAAAATCAAAATTGAGAATAGCGTTAAATGCAAACAATATTTTAGACAATAATTATCAGACAATTCGTAGCTTTCCTGTTCCAGGGAGACATTATCAATTGCGATTAAAATACTTTTTTGACAAATGAAAATAAAAACACTAATAATATTTGTAGTTATAGTCATTTTAGGCTGTAAAAAAACACCACCAGAACCACCTGAAAATCCAGCTGAATTTGAAAATGGAATTGTTGCACTTAACGAGGGATTATTCGAGCAAAACAATGCAACTTTATCTTTTTACTCAAATGAAAATGGGGAAGAATTTCAACAAGTTTTTCAAACAGAAAACGGAAGAGGCTTGGGTGATACGGCAAATGATTTTGAAGCCTATAGCCTTGATGGAGAAGATTATATAATCATTGCAGTAGATGTTTCTAGTCAAGTAGAAATTATTGAGCGATTTACGCTAAAAACAGTTGCTCAAATCCCTATTTTTAATGGTGCAAATGGACGGTCTCCACGCCGGGTAAAAGTATATGGAAGAAACGCATTCGTTTGTAATTTTGATGGAACAGTTGCTGTAATTAGTTTAGATACATATACCATTGAAGCCATTGTTGAGGTTGGTGCTAATCCAGATGGTTTATTGACGATTGATAATCGTTTATACGTTGTAAATTCTGGAGGATTAAACTTTCCTGTTTACGACTCAACCATATCAGTAATTGATATGGACACAAAAGCAGTTATTTCAACGTTTGAAACACGAATTAATGCGGCTCAAATCGATCTAGATTCAGAAGGAGAAATTTATTTGCTTTCTCGTGGAAACCATTCAGATATTAGTCCTGCTTTGATGCGGATAGATCCTTCTACTGAAAATGTATTAGAGACAATAGAGAAACCAATTTCTACGATAACCACTGCCGGTGATTGGCTTTATTATTATGATACTGAAGAAAAAGGAGTTTTCAGAATAAATACAATTACCGAAGTATCCGATCCAACTAGGTTGATTGATGGAAGTGGTTTTGAAACTTTTTTTGGAATTCATATTGATCTCGTAAAAAATAGAATCTATTGCGTTGATGCTAATGGATATGTTAATTCCTCTACAATTAGAGTATACGACTTAACTGGTACTTTTCAGTTTGAGTTTCAAGGAGGGTTGAATGCAAATAATTTAATTTTTAACAATTAGAAATATGAAACTTTTCACAGGAATAATAACTGTTCTTTTATCCACTTCACTTTTGGCTCAATTTGCCCCTCCTGCTGGTTTTCCAGGATCAACTGCAATTGATAAAGACTCTAGTATAATTGTTAATTGGGCATCTGAAGTTATTGCATTTGAAAGAGGATTTGCAGATATAGCAAGCTCAGGTGATGGTCTAGCGGCATTTGGTGATTCAAGTGAAGCAATAGGCGTTGCAGATGGCTCTCCAACTGCAGTAGTTAGTTTAGGAGATCAAGGTTCAATTACATTGACATTTCCTTTTCCAATTCGAAATGGAGAAGGGTTTGATTTTGCTGTTTTCGAAAATAGTTTTTCTGATAGTTATCTTGAGTTAGCCCATGTTGAAGTAAGCTCAGATGGTAGTCGTTTTGTGAGAATTCCTTCAATTTCTAATACACCAGTTGATTCACAAACTGGAACTTTTGCCGATACGGACGCAACCCTTATTCACAATTTAGCAGGAAAATATAGAGGCGGTTTTGGAACACCATTTGACTTAGAAGATATTATTGACTCAACTGAAATTGATTTAAATCAAATAAATTACGTTCGAATAATTGATGTCGTTGGATCGATAGATCCGGCATTTGGAACACAAGATAGCGAAGGAAACTTGATCAATGATCCATACCCAACTAGTTTTGAAAGTGGAGGATTTGATTTAGACGGAGTAGCGGTAATCAATGAAAGTAATCCGGCAGGTTTATTTGAGAATTCTCTGTCAAAAGTTCAAGTCTATCCAAACCCATCTAAAGGGATGGTATTCATTGATACAGAAAGTTTGATTGAAGAAATGCAGTTATTTGACCTTTCAGGAAATCAGCTTTTGGCAATTAAAAATTCAAACACACTAAACTTAAAAGATTATCAGTTAAGCGAAGGCCTATACTTATTAATGATAAGAGACGAATTTGGAAGTGTATTTCAAGAACGACTTATTTATAGTAAATAGAGACACCAAGAACAGAAGTTTTGAAAAGCGTAAATACTACTTGTTTTTCTCAAAATCATCCTCGCGATAACCTTGTTTCTTTTCGAATTTAACGACAATAAAAGTATAGGCAAGAAAGAGCAAAAATGCAATGCCCAGAATTTTCCAGATATTAAAGTATAAGTCCATAAGCTTGGTTTTGTGAAAGTTAAATTAATAAAATTAATCTTTCCAGTCAAGCGTTAAACTAAAAACGATTAGAAATTAAACTTGAGATCTCGTTCATTTAAAATGTCAAACGAGATTTTGAATTGTATATTTTTAGGTTGATCCGAATCTGGTAAAGCAAATTGATTATTGGCAACACTAAAAATAGTGTATCCTCCAATCCTGATTCTTCTTCTGGCTACTTTGAAAATACGTTCTATCCCAAAATAGAGTTCTGAATAAAAATAATTATTGTGTTCTGGAAGAAAGATAAATCCACCTCCCGTAAGTACTTTAATCCCTGTTTTCTTCAAGAATGGTACTTTATTTACTAATGCTCCATTGAAATGATGAATGTAATGTCCTTCAAGATAAAAATCTTGCGTTTCATAAGAAGAATCTAAATTTTGGAAAGAGTTAAGCGGTGGGCTAAATAAAAACCTGAAAAAACTTTCATCTGACTGTCTAAAGAATTTTCGATCGATAAATAAAATACTGTCTTGGTTGACATATTTACCTGTACTAATTCGATAACGCGATTGCCCAATTGTTCCAATTTGAAAATCTTGCGTAGCAGAAAAGCTGATATAATCGAAATCAACAATAGAATTGAATGGACCGTTCCATCCTTTTTCCCATCCTACCGTAAATGTAGGCCATAAACTACCCAAAATGATTTTTTTGTTGGGTTCGGTAATGTATTTTTGAGCGGGTGTATACGATAAAAACACATTTGTTCTAAATGCTTTATAACGTTCAAATTGTATAGGTAATCCATTATTTGTCGCATCATCAAACCAAGTCACAAAACGATAATCTAAATCAAACGGAGATCGATCTTCTAGTCGAGCCGTTGTAGATAAAAATAAACCATTTATAATTTCAAAACTATGCCAGACCCTACCTTGCGTATTTTGAAAAATGTTTTGACGATTAAACGTTTGAAAAAAGGCATCAAAAGAATTTATAAAACTTGCTCCCCTATTAAATTGAAAACCGTAAGTACCAAATTTTTTAGGGTTATATCTGTGCTGAAAACGCAATCTTCCCCTAAGGTCTGCATTATTAAAACCTATACTAATGTCTTGATCGAAATCAATCCATTGTTCATCTTCCCATTTTTTGAAAATACTAAACCCTGGCCCAAAACGTGCTCCTCCAATATTAACAGGTTCTATTATTTGTGCAACTGATGACAAAAACCACTGTGTCTTCTTTTGACGATCTCTGTGCTGAATTCCATCCCAGGCTACTTTTAGAAACGTAATTTTATTAAAAATCGAATCAACTGAATCTAAATAAACCTCTGACGTGTAAATAGCAGTTAAACTGTCTTGGATGAATTTTTTTCGTTGCTCTTCTTCAGATAAGGGAATTGGTCTAATCTGATCCCAATAAGAAGAATCACGTTCATATGCTTCTTCGATTGTCGTTCCAACTTCATTACTGAAAAATTTCTTAGGAAATGTTGGATTAACAATGTAATTCGAATAAACAACTTGCGTTGCTCCTTTTACAGTTTCTCTACCATATTTCGTACTGTATTCAAAATTTTGACTTTTCAGTAACCAAAGCGAATCGTCTTTTTGCTCAAATTCTTGTACAATTCTAAAATCGTCATACTTTTTCAGATTACCTTTGTGCATTGAGACATCAACCTTTGTAAGCACCCAATCATTTTTGAGAATATACAATTCACCTTCCATAGTTGAGGTACCAACAGATCTTGGAGAGATTGCAATTGTATAAATTGTGTCTTCCCCTACAGTATTGATTTCTGTCAACTTGTATTTGTACGATAAAATTCCTGACGGGTGAAGAGGAGATACAATTGGAGTAAGGTGTAAGTCATCCTTACGAATTAAACTTTCATAAAAATTGAAATCTCCTGAAACGGTTGACTGGAAATAGATTTGATCTGGTTGCCCGATTTTCTCATACCCTGTTCTTATCTCTTTTATGTTTTTCGGATATTCAAAGTGCTTCGTAAGATTGATTTCAACAAAATTTAACTTTTGATCTCCCTCAATCTTTCGTCTGATTTCTTCCTTTTGCTGGGCAAAAGGATCTTTCGTTTCTCCTTCTTTTTCAACCTTTTGTTTTTTCTTTTCTTTTTTGTCAAAAGTTTCAACTCCCTTAATGTATATGTCGCAGGTATATGTGTCAAATTGACGAATAAGTTCTTTTTTATGATCAATGACATTTTGAACAATTGCCCAACCAATATTTTTTTTCTTGGTTTTAATTTCAACAGTTGAAAGCTGATTGTCTGATTGCTTTAAGTAAACGTTGTTTATTGTGGGTTCAACCGCATTCGAAACGGTTACTTTTACCTCTAAATCTTCAAAACCAATGCATTTATAAATGACATCAAAGGTTCCAAAATCAGTTCCGAAAAAGTACTTTCCATCTAAATCAGTAATTCCTCCTACATTGGCAAAGTTCTTTACATAAACTTTCACATAGGGAATGGGATTATTATCTTCATCATAAACAAAACCGGTAATTCCCTGTGCATTTAATTTTCCTGAAAAAATCAGGATAGCGAAGACAAGAAGAATATGTGCTTTTTTTATCATTAAAGGTTCAAATTAGATGATCTCCATTTAAATTAGACAAATTTCGCTCAAAAAAGTTACATGAAATACTTTTTTTTGTTAAAGTAACTGAAATTATTTTCAAACGGTTTATTTTGATAACTCTTGGTAGTTGAATTTATTACTGGAAGTGAAAATCAATCAGAATTAGTACTGATTCCATTGTAACTCATGAATTTTACTACTTAATTGTGAGCAAACAGGGAGTGTTTTTATGATTTCATGCATAGTCTCAAGGCCTTTAACATTAAAAATGAGCCAGAGACGTGTCATTGTTTTATTGATATTCACTTGAAGTAATAATTTTTCGTGCATTAAGTCTCGAAACCTAAGCTGCTCCTGTTTAAAACTCTCTCGATTTAATTCAGTTGTTGATATACGATTAAAATGAACCATAAAGTATTTCATAGTTGATTAGTCGAAAAATTAAAAAACAAATTACAGGTTGAGTTTAATGAATTTCAAAAATATAGGCTCTAATTTTAGCAATCATCCGGTTTGCTTTACGCGTATTGAGTCTGTTTTTTTTAGATAGATTTATTGTGTCTGTCTTCAGTTCTTTAATTGAATTTATTATATAATCGTGTTTTAAAACATAAGTTACGGATTGCTTAATTTATAATTTTAACAAATTTGTGGCCTTTTATAGTGATAGGAATAGGCTTCATCATTTTTTTTAAGTACGCAAAAAAGAAAGAAAAAAGAAATGATTTAATTCCTTTGTTTTCATTTGGTTGAATTAAGAAAATTGCTAAAAATCACTGTGAATTTAATTTTGAATTCTCTGAGGTTTCATTTCAAATTAATAAATATTACCTTTGTCCACTTATAAATTTTGGAAATCCATTCAGTAAGGATACATTTTACTGTTGGAAATAAACTAAAAAGCAAATGAAATTATCAGCATTTAATTTTGAACTACCCGAAGATCTAATTGCACAGCATCCAAATGAAAATAGAGATGAATCGCGATTGATGGTCTTAGATCGTGAAAAACAAACGATTGAACACAAGCAATTTAAAGATGTTTTAGACTATTTTGATGAAGGGGATGTTTTGATAATGAATAATACAAAGGTTTTTCCTGCAAGACTTTATGGAAATAAAGAAAAAACAGGAGCAAGAATTGAAGTGTTTTTATTGCGAGAACTTAATAGAGAAAGTTTACTTTGGGACGTTTTAGTAGATCCAGCACGTAAAATCAGAATAGGAAATAAACTTTATTTTACTGAGGATGATTCTTTAGTGGCTGAAGTAATTGATAATACAACCTCTAGAGGTAGAACAATCCGATTTCTATTTGATGGTTCTTATGAAGAATTTAAGCAAAAAATAACTCAACTTGGAGAAACACCGATTCCTCCTTACATTAAAGGATTGAGAGATGTTGTTCCAGAAGATGAAGAGCGTTATCAGACAATTTATGCAAAAAAAGAGGGAGCTGTTGCTGCCCCAACTGCAGGTTTACACTTTAGTCGTGAGTTACTAAAACGTCTTGAAATTAAAGGAGTTGATTTTGCAGAACTAACACTACACGTTGGTTTAGGAACATTCAGAAGTGTTGATGTTGAAGATTTGACAAAACACAAAATGGATTCAGAACAAGCTGAAATCACGCAAGAAATTGCAGATGTTGTGAACAATGGTAAGAAAAATAAAAAACGAATCTGTGCGGTAGGTACAACAAGTATGCGCGCAATCGAATCAAGTGTTTCTACTGATGGATATCTTAAACCATTTAGTGGATGGACAAATAAATTTATTTTCCCTCCTTATGAATTTTCGATTGCAAATTGTATGATTACGAATTTTCATACACCGCAATCAACATTAATGATGATGGTTGCTGCATTTTCTGATCTTGATTTTGTGAAGAGAGCTTATGATGAAGCAGTAAAAGAAAAGTATAACTTTTACTCTTATGGAGATGCAATGCTGATTATTTAATCAATAAAATAATGCTTATTTTTAACTGCCTTGGATATTAACCAAGGCGGTTTTTATTTTATATGAGTAGCGAATCGATAATTATCACTGGGGGCGGAAGAGGAAAGAGGATGGGTGCAACAATTCCAAAACAGTTTTTACTGTTGAAAGGAAAACCAATTTTAATGCATACCATTCAATGTTTTTATCAATACAATCCTTCCATAGCCATTATTGTTGTATTGCCTGAAGATCAAATCGAGTTTTGGAAAAATCTTTGTAAAGAACATGATTTTAAAATCAAGCATCAATTAGTTAAGGGAGGGAGTGAGCGATTTCATTCAGTAAAAAACGGCTTGTCAAAAGTTTCGACAGAATGGGTTGGAGTACATGATGCAGTTAGACCATTTGTGAGTAAAAATGTAATCGCAAATACTTTTTTAAAGGCAAAAGAAAATGGAGCTGCAATTCCGGTAGTTTCGCTAAAAGAATCCATTCGGAAATTGGATAAAGAAAAATCGAAAGCAATCGATAGGTCTACGTTTATGCTGGTTCAAACACCACAATGTTTTAGTTCTATTGTACTAAAAAAATCATATGAAACTGAATTTAAAAACACTTATACAGACGACGCGAGTGTGGTTGAAGCCAATAATGTAACTGTTCTGCTTGTTGAAGGAAATGATGAAAATATCAAAATTACAACACCAATGGACTTGAAAATAGCTTCTGTTTTGGTAGACTAGAGAAATATAAATTCATCAGATTAAAACTTAGAAATAGATTTGAAAGATGTTTTTTTCGTATTTTAAAGAGCAATCTCTTAAATCATGGGTTTTCGGATAATTACAATAATAGTTTTTTTATGTGCAAATTCTTTGCAAGCACAATTTGTGGCAGGGCTTGAATATAGCTTAGCAATATTAGGATCGAACCAAGAAAGGTTTCAATACCAAATAGTGGTTGCTAATGAAAATGAAACAACAGACTTTTACGAAGTTTACAATGATTTAGGAGCCGTTTCAAATGGAATTGGTTTGAGAAGTTTAGGTGGACGATTTTTAGCCAATAAAAAATGGATTGTTGGTTATTCCTTAGGAATCGGCTACAATTATTTTTCAAGTAGTGCAGAATTACGCTATAATAATAGTTCAACCAATAACAGAGATTCGATTGTAAATGCTTTTAATGGCTTCGAGTTTTCAACACAATATCACAGCATAAACTTCAGTCATTTTATTGATGTTCATTTTAATCCTTCAGAAAAAATAAAAATTACAAATTCAGTCGGAATAGGATTAAATGCTTTGGTCAAAACAAGATCGAAAGCTGTTGAATTTGATGGTTCAATCATTAATACAAATCATCCACTGTTAAAAATCCAATATCAACCGCAGTTGACAGAAAAATACAATGGTTTTTCAATGACTTATTTTGCAAGTATTGATTTATTTTCAATCGGATTGTTTACAAAACCAAGCGAATTCGAAATTCCAGATAAGCGAATTCCATTTTCCAATTTAAAATTTAATAGCATTGGAATTCGTTTTATTCCCGATTCTAAGCTCAAAGAAGAAGATTATAGGAATGATTATTAATCTTGCTTTTTGACCTGAAGTTTTTTAATAAAATCAAATTCTTACTAAGAATTTGATAAAATAAGTTGCTTGTTTCATATTTCCCGATCAAATGTATAAATTTGTGCTACTCATAAACGCATATAATTTGATAAAAATGGCATCAGAAACAGCAAAAATTATTTATACAAAAACAGACGAAGCTCCAGCATTGGCGACACAATCGTTTTTACCAATCGTAAAGGCATTTACAAAGTCAGGAAATGTTTCTATTGAAACAAGAGATATTTCACTAGCAGGACGAGTTTTAGCTAATTTTCCAGATTTTTTAACTGATGATCAAAAAGTAAATGATGCATTAGCAGAATTAGGTGATTTAGCAAAAAAGCCTGAGGCAAACATTATTAAATTGCCAAATATTAGCGCATCTATCCCTCAATTGCAAGAAGTAATAAAAGAATTACAAGAACAAGGTTTTGCTGTGCCAGATTATCCAGAAGACCCTGAAACGGCAGCTGAAAACGAAATTAAGGCGCGATATGGAAAAATAAAAGGAAGTGCTGTTAATCCAGTTCTCCGTGAAGGGAATTCAGATAGACGTGCTCCAAAAGCGGTGAAAAACTATGCGAGAAAAAACCCGCATTCAATGGGTGAATGGACAGCTGATTCGAAAGCACATGTGTCAAGTATGCCAAATGGAGATTTTTATGGAAGTGAAAAATCTGCTACAATTGAAAATGCAGGATCAGCTAAAATTGAGTTTATTGGAGAAGACGGTAAAAGAAAGGTACTCAAAGAAAACACACCATTATTAGCAGGAGAAATCATTGATGCTTCTGTGATGAGTGTAAAAGCATTGCGTTCATTTTTGAAAGAAGAGATTGAGGCTGCTAAAACACAAGATGTATTGCTTTCTGTGCATATGAAAGCGACCATGATGAAAGTGTCTGATCCAATTATTTTTGGACATGCAGTTGAGATTTATTTTGAAGATTTATTTGCAAAACATGCTGACTTGTTTGAAGAATTAGGAATTGATTCTAACAATGGATTTGGTGATGTTGTTTCTAAAATAGCCGATTTACCTGCTGATAAGAAAGCAGAAATTGAAGCAGACATTCAAGCATGTTATGATAAGCAACCAGCATTAGCAATGGTTAATTCTGATAAAGGAATAACAAACTTACATGTTCCTTCTGATGTAATTATTGATGCCTCAATGCCTGCGGCAATTAGAACCTCAGGTAAAATGTGGGGACCTGATGGAAAGCTAAAAGATATGAAAGCAATTATTCCAGACCGTTCTTACTCTGGAGTATATAAGGCAACAATTGATTTTTGTAAAAAGAATGGTGCTTTTGATGTAACAACTATGGGAACAGTTCCAAACGTTGGTTTAATGGCTCAAAAAGCAGAAGAATATGGATCGCACGATAAAACATTCCAGATTTCAGGAAACGGAATTGTTCAAGTTTCAGATTCAAATGGAACTGTTTTAATTGAACATAATGTTGAAACAGGAGATATTTGGAGAATGTGTCAGGTGAAAGATTTACCAGTACAAGACTGGGTTAAATTAGCGGTAAACAGAGCCAAAGCAACAAATACTCCAGCAATTTTTTGGTTAGACAAAAATAGAGCACATGATGCTGAACTAATCAAAAAGGTGAATGCATACCTTCCAAATCATAATACAGAAGGATTAGAGATTCATATTATGTCTCCAATTGATGCAACGAACTTTACGTTAGATAGAATAAAACAAGGAAAAGATACAATCTCTGTCACTGGAAATGTGCTTAGAGATTATTTAACAGATTTGTTTCCAATCTTAGAACTTGGAACAAGTGCAAAAATGCTTTCAATTGTTCCATTAATGAATGGTGGAGGTTTATTTGAGACAGGTGCCGGTGGATCTGCTCCAAAACACGTGGATCAGTTTGTAACAGAAGGCCATTTAAGATGGGACTCGCTAGGTGAATTTTTGGCGTTATCTGTTTCTTTAGAGCACCTTGGCGAAAAGTATAACAATAACAAAGCACTTGTATTAGGAGATACGTTGGACAAAGCAACTGGAGAATTCTTAATTAATGACAAATCACCTTCTAGAAAAGTAGGAGAGTTAGACAATAGAGGAAGTCATTTTTACCTTGCTATGTACTGGGCAGAAGCCCTTGCTGAACAAGGAAATGATGCAGAATTAAAAGAAAAATTTGGAGCGATTGCTAAAAAATTAAATGATAATGAAGCAGCTATTTTAGCTGAATTGAATGGTGCTCAAGGAGCAGCAGAAAATGTTGGAGGTTATTATCATCCAAATGAAGCATTAATTTCTAAAGCAATGCGACCTAGTAAAACGCTTAACGAAATAATTGACGCGATTTAATCGAGATTAGATTTTTTATTAAAACCCTGATTTGCTATTACGAATCAGGGTTTTTTGATGCGAAAAAACTAAACCAATCCTAATTTTAGTTTAGTAGATTGTTTTAAACGAGTGCTTATTGGAACACATTCATTATTTGTTAAGCATAACTCACCACCATCTGCTTTACTATATTTCATAATGTATTTCATATTGACAACATGTGATTGATGAGAGCGAATAAAAGTTAAGTTTTGTAATTTTTTCCAATAAAAATTCAATCGTTTACTTGTTGTAATTCGTTGCCCATCCAACATAATGAAATCAGAGTAACTTCCATTTCCCTCTATCCGAATAATATTGTTCAATTTCACAAAAGTGTATCCTTGAGTTTCAGTAAGTATTAATCGATCATTTTCAGCTTCCAATGGAGTTTGTAGTACATGATTTAATTTGTCAGTTTGGTTACTAATCAAGGTTTTTTCCATTTTTTCAACTGCAGTAATCAATTCTTTTTTGTCGATTGGTTTTAGTAAATAATCAATCGCATTTACTTTAAAGGCGTCTACTGCATATGTGCTAAATGCTGTTGTGAATATAATTTTAGGAACATTTTCAGTACCAATTATTTCAATGAATTCAAACGCATTCATTTCATCCATTTCTACATCCAAAAAAATAAAATCTACCGCATTTGTTTTAAGATACTCATAGGCTTTGATAGGAGACTGAAAAGTAGCTTCTACTTCTACCAAAGAAGCACAATATTTTTTAAGTTGATTCTCAAGGTATTCAGAGTGGATAGATTCGTCGTCTATTATTAATGCGGTCATAAAGGGTCACTTTTAAACAAAAATATAGTATTTTAAGTAAGGTGGTGAATTCAAAATCATTTAATCTTAGGCAACAGTTGATTCTAAGGTATATGGGATAAAAAATACGACTTGTGTTCCCACGCCTTTTCCTTCTTCATTAGTCAAATCATTAATCTGCACATCAACTTCGTTTTTATTCATCAATTCAATGCGTTGAGAAGAAATTAATATTCCCATAGATTTATGATTTGATCTTAAATTGCTTTTAGCAGCAGCAGCTCTTCCAATTCCATTGTCTTCAATAATAACTTCAATGGCTGAATTGGTTTCACCTATTTTAATAATAATTTCCCGACTTCCATCTTTTGTTTTTAAGCCATGTCTCACCGCATTTTCAATATAAGGCTGAAGTAATGTTGGCGGGATTTTTAACTTTTCGATACCTGCAATGTTGAATTTTGTAGTGAACTTAATTTTTTCTCCGTCATAATGTTCGGATTCTAGAATGATATATTCTTTCATCAACTCAAGCTCTTCCTTTAATGATACATATTGCTTGTCAGAATTTTCAAGTACTTGCCGAATCAATCGAGCAAACCGTTGAAGATATTCCTCTGCTTTTTCATTGTTGTTTTTAGACAAATACGATAAAACCGAAGTAATCGAATTGAAAATAAAATGTGGGTTGATTTGAGCACGCAATGCTTTTAATTCCAAACGTGCTAACTCTACTTTTATAGCTGCTTTATTTTTTTCTCTATTCCTAACTTGTCCTATTCTAAGCACAATAATAAGGTATACTAGAAAAATTAGTGTGAGAATACAGAGCGTAATAAACCACCATGTTTCCCAATAAGGTTTTGCTATAGTGAAGGAAATCGAAGTTGGTTCGCTCCAAGGATCTCCTTTAACTTGAGTTCTAACGTTGAAGACATATTTTCCAGGATCTAGATTTGTGTATTGCACATTTGTATGGATAGTTTCTGTCCATGAAGAATCTACACCTTCCATTTTAGTGGAGAAAATAAAAGGAAATCTCCTAAAATTAACACCTTCATATTCTATCTGAAAGTAATTTTCATTGTGAGCTAATTTGTAATCGTTTTTAACAGTAACTCCTTTATTGTTAATGCTTATTTTGGTAAAATTTACAATAGGATTTTTTCGCATAGTTCTTAATTCATCCGTTTTTTCTACAAAAAGACCTTGTGTCGAACCCCAATAAATAGATTTGTTTTTGACTATAAAAGTATTAGGACGTGAATTTAATCTTGGAATATCACTGAATTGATATTCGTCACATTGAATATAGTCACCTTTGTCTTGCACTTGGATTAGATTTCCTACCTTGTTTGTTGTTACCCAAAGTTCATTATCGAGTGAGATTGAAAAGTGGAATATCTTTAGGAGGTTACCAAATTGATCAGGAAGAGTTTGAGCGGTATCATTTTTAATTCTATATAGACTGCCAACTAGCGGTTGGAACCAAATTGCATCATTATAATAAAATAGAGAAGAAGCATGCTTTGTCAGTTCTTTAGGCATGTTTTCAAAGGGGCGAATAAATTTTTTGTTTTCAAGAATCCATAATCCATCATAAGCAGATACCCAAATTTTTCCTGATGAATAATCGGTTTCAAAATGCTGTAAATCACTTTGAGCAGAGTGAGGTTCTGAAATGATAACTAAACTGTCGTTGATAATCTCAAACAATTCACGCTTTGTAGTGCCAATAAGACGTCCATTTTTTTGCGGAACTAAATACTTAATATCAGTACTTTTAAATGCATCTTTATCTAATTTAATTTTTACCCAGTTTTTTCCATCCCAACCTTGAATTTCGTGGTTGTAAGCAACCCAGATTTTAGAGGTAGTTGAATCATAGCAAAATGATCTTACCAAAGTGTCTACTTGATTCATTCCTTCGGTATATCTTATTCCAGGTGGAGTAATATATATCAATGAATCTTCTGAAAAATCGTATAACCTGTTATTTGTGTTTAAAACAAGAATTTTTCCTCCATTTTTATTCAATAGTGCAATGTCGTCCAGCTCAGGATAACCATTTTGATAAGAATAATGAGGTGTTTTTGTCTCTGCGATATAACCAAAACTGCCATCAACAGCCTTTAACCAAAGGTTTCCATCTGGTGTTTCAGTCATAACTGCAGCATTCCCTCTCCAGTAATGTTCAAAATCGGTTAATTCAGTATTTTTTGCTTTAAAAAAGCCTGAAGTAGTTGTGCTAATCCATAAATCGAAATTTTTATCTAAGAAAAGATTTAAGATTTTGTGCGGAAATTCATACGTCTTGATATGCTTTTCATTTTTAAAATGAATTATTTCATTGCTTCCTTTTGATAAGTATAGAGAGCCATCTTCAAGCTCAATTATAGAGGATTCATAAAAGAAACGATTATCCTTAAAATCTGTAATTTTAACAAGTTCATCATTATTATCTAAATAATAAATGCTCATTTTATTTTCTGTTTCAGATGCAATACTTTGGTGAAAAATTTTTCCGTCAGATAAGCGACTAATTATAAAACCATTGATTTTGGATTCACGACCGATTATATTATTGATTTCACCATTAGGAGAAATCGTGTAGTGGCCATAACTTCGCGGGGCAACATGTAAAATTCCAGAACGATCTCTATAGATGGATTCATACCCTTTTGATCCTAATTTTGCAAGACTATCTGAAATAGGAATTTCAATAATACTATCCCCTTTCAAATGACTAATTCCTAAAGGACTACTCAACCATAATTCACCCCCAAAATCCTTGTGTATCTGGAGATATACATTAATTCCATCAGGGTCCTTTTTTTTCCAATCGAAATTTAGACTATTACCATTGGATCTTCCAAGACCTCCACTTCCTGCAAAATAGACTGCTCCAGTTGAGTCGGTCTCTATATCAATCACACTAAAATTCGTTGTCTTTCCAATTAATTCTTTGGCGAATTGAATTCGGGGTATAGGTTTCTGAGCATACGCAAAACCAAAAAAAAAGAACAAAAAAAAGAATATAAATGATCGTTTTAGCAACATATAAACTGAGTGGTAGGGTTAATTAGTAAAATCAATGAATAACATTTTTCAGAAAACCCACGACAAAGATATTCAATTTATAGTTTAACAATCAAATTAAGTCGATTAGATTTTTTTAAAAAACGTATTTGAACCAAAAATGAGCACATTTGAATAAACTGTTAACGCAATTGAATTTGCACAAAAGCACTTATCTTTTTACTTTAATTTAGCTGATAAATGAGGTAGCTGAAAATCAAATAGAGTAGGCAAAATTAAATTTATTACCCAATGAAAAAATCAATTATCTACTTAATGTTAACGTTACTGTATTTCAGTTCTTTTAATGGATTCAGTCAATTTTTTCAAACAACTTTGAATGTTCAAGGAAGAGATATGAATCACTATTCAATAGAAAGTTTAGAAGAAAGACAAGAATATGTGTGTGCTGGAACAATTTTCAATGAAAATGATACTGACATACATTTATTTAAAACGGATTTAGAAGGAAACATTTTATGGGAAGTTTTTATTGATGAATCAACAGACGATCGTGGACTTGACGTAACGATTGATCTTGCTCAAGATATTATTTTAACAGGTTATATTACAATTGATGGCAGTTCTAAATTATTTATTGCAAAATATGATATGAATGGAAATTTATTAGGTAATACAATACTATCTGATTTTCCTGTTTCTGTTGGTACAAACGTTATTTTTTCTGAAAGAACCGAGCATTATATTGTTGGTGGTTTCGTTGCAGATAATTTAGAATTACCCTTGTCCGATAATTATAGCATTTTAGCTGAATTTGATTATGATTTAAACTATGTAAAACATTTAGAGTTTCGTGGAGATGTATCCTCGAATCTTGATGCTATAAATGATATTGTTGAAACAAATAATGGATATTTTGTAACAGGAGGGGTATCTACAGAACTAGGTAGGTTTGTGCAAGGCGTGTCGAGATTTGGAGTTCAAGGAGTTTTGGCGGTTTCATTAGATTATGACCTTTCAGTAATCGGAGACGTTTCATTTGAATCAACAAATTTACGACAAAATGGTGTTTCCTTGGCTTATAATGAAAATGCTGATCGCATTTTTTTAATGTCGAATAATAGTATCCAACATAACCCCGTTATCACAATGATCAATAACGCAAGTGTGAATCCGACAATTGCATTAGAGTATGCCTTACTTATCGAAAATGCACCTGCATTTAATGCTGCTGGGTTTCAATTGGAGTTTTCAGGGGCAGGAGTTTTGACTGCTGCTGGTTATTTCAGATCATACGATATATCGGGTTCAGGTAATACAAGACCTTGGATTGTTAGCTTTAAGGCAAATGGTGGAGGAATGATTGATGGAAGTGTTTGGACAACTGATGCTCCAGAATTTAGTTTTCATGGAGGAAATGTTTTATCAACTTTTGTTGGAGAGCATCCGTTTCTTTTTACACAAGAAATTTTGACAGAAAATGTGTCTAGAAGAGGATTTGTGTTTTTAGGGCCAAGAACTATTAATGATAATTATGGTTTAGATATTGTATCTACAGTAGGACCAGATTGTTTTGAACCATGGACGTTCAATTCAAGCTTTTTAAGTTCATTTCCAGTAAATGTATCAATCATTCAAAATGAAGCAGTGAGTTCTAACTTTGAACAAACTCTTATATCACAAGAATCAATTCCGTTTAATATCTGCCCATCAATTAGAGCTCAAGATATTATTGATGATAATAATCAATTGGAAAACGACAATGCTATTGTAAAGAACAATTTTGATTTCCAAGTTTATCCAAACCCTAGCATTTCAGCTTTTAATATTGAATTAATAGGAGAGAATAATCTAAGCGGTCAATTTGTAATGAAAAATACATTAGGTCAAATTGTTTATTCACTAATTGTTGAAGATAGAGGTGACCATCAATTCAAAGTTGACATTGAAAATTTAAATGAAGGGATCTATTTCTTAAGTTTTAAATTAAATGATAGCGAAATTGAATTAACCAAAAAAGTGATAAAAATTTAAAATCAACAGTTCTTGTAGATTTAAAAGAGTCAGGTATATTCTGACTCTTTTTTGTAATGATGCTGAGTTAAAAGAAAAATTTGGAAAAGTTACAAAAGAACTAAATGAAAAGGAAGCAGTTATTATAGAAGAGTTAAACAAAGCTCAAGGAGCTGCTGAAGATGTTGGAGGGTATTATCATCCAAATGAGATTTTGATTGCAAAAGCAATGCATCCAAGTAAAACATTAAATGAAATAATAGACGCTATTTAAGATAATTAGTAATTTTTATCGAAACCCTGATTTGTTATTTCAAATCAGGGTTTTTTTGTGTTTTGTTGCAAATTTAAATGGCATTCAAAAGATTGAAAACGATATATTTAATAGGGGTTTTTATAATGTTTGGGGTCAATTCTTACGGGCAAAAAACAACTATATGCTCAATTGATTCCATAAAAAAAGGAGTTGTTAAAAATCAAGCCAGTTGGTTGTTAACAGACATTAACTTAGAAAAGGGTCGTTGCTTCCTTGATCATCAAATTTACGATACTGCAATCTACTATTTTAATAAAGTAAATAGAAATGCAATTCAAACTAATAATACTGTTGGACAAGCTCGAAGCCTATATTATTTAGGAATTTCATTTTATGAATTGGAGAACGGCTTAGAGGCCAATGATTATCTTAATAAGGCATTAATTATTCCTGATGGATTATCCCTTCAAGAAAAAACGCAAGCGTATAATAAGATTGGGATAATCAACTTAAATTTTGAAGAGCATAAAAAAGCGATCACTTTCTTTAATCGCGCAATTTTAGCTTATAAAAAAGCTGATTTTGAAGAAAGTTCATACGATTTTTTGTACAATAATAAAGGAATTGCTTTTGAAAGAGATAAAAACTTCGATTCATCTTTCTTTAATCAGAAGTATTGTCTTAGCATCAGGTTAGCAAAACAATTTAGGAATAGGCCAATCCTATAATAATTTAGGAAGTTTATTTTATGAGTTTGAAAAATACGATTCAGCCTATTTTTACTTTAAAGGAGGGCTAAAATTTAGGAGAAAATTAGAAAACCCAACACGGTCTAGTATCTTGGAAAGTAAAATTAATATTGCAAAGGCATTGATAGCGCAAAAACGATACCGTATTGCTGAGACAGATTTACTTTCAATAGAGCAAATATTTAAAGAAACGCCTAATCTGGTATTGGAATTACGATTGAATACAGAATTTGTTCGATTATATGTAGCGACAGACCAATATGAGAAAGCATATAATTACAGTTTAATATACCAAACACTTAAAGATAGCATGTTTGGAATTGAAAAAAGAGAAGAATTAATCAGATTAAATATTAATAATAACTATCATGAAAAAAGAATTCAAGATAGTTTGACTTTCGAAGAACAGAAGAGGTTAAATGAAATTGAAGAGGCAAAAGAGAAAGCAATTAGGAAACAAAAAGATCGAGAGACACAGATTGTTTTTATCGGTTTCATTTTTGCTTTTATTTTGATGGGAGGTATTATCTTTTTTTTTATCGAAATTACCGACGCAAAAAAAGAACAACCGAAGAAATTCTAATTCAAAAAAAGGAAGTAGAAAAGCAACGAGATATTGCAACCGAGCAACGTAAAATTGTAGAAAAACAGCAATACGAATTAGAAATAATCAACCAAGAAATAACAGATAGCATAACTTATGCAAAGCGAATTCAAAATGCTATTTTACCTTCTCTAACGTTTGTTCAAAAGATGTTAGAAGAAAGTTTTATTCTTTATTTGCCAAAAGCAATAGTCGCGGGAGATTTTTATTGGATAAGAGAAATTGGAGACCATGTTTATTTTGCTACTTCTGATTGTACAGGACATGGTGTGCCTGGAGCTATGGTGAGCGTTGTATATTCAAATGCTTTAAATAGGTCAGTTGAAGAATTTGGCTTAACGGAGACTGGCGAAATATTAGATAAAACGGCCGACTTATTAATTGAAACTTTTGCAAAAAACAATCAAGAAGTAAAAGATGGAATGGATATTTCGTTGTTTCATTGGGATAGGAAAGAAAATAAATTCTCATTTTCAGGAGCAAATAATCCGCTATATATTGTTAGAACAAAGCAAAGAAACGAAATTGTTAATAAAACGATTATTCAAAATGAAACGGCTTATTTAATAGAAATAAAAGGAGATAAGCAAGATATTGGCTGGACAGCTCAACGGAAAAAATTTCAAACACATCAATTGGAAATTAGACCCGGAGATATGGTTTATTCAATTACAGATGGCTTTCCAGATCAATTTGGCGGAGAAGGTGGAAAAAAATACAAACACAAAAAATTTAAAGAATTTTTGATCGAAATAGCTGAAAAAGATATGAATGAACAACACCATTCTTTAATGTTAGAATTTCAACGTTGGAAAGGGAATCTTGAGCAAGTTGATGACGTTTGTATTATCGGATATCGAGCAAAGAACAAACTATGAATTGACCATGTGGCGGGCAACTCCAGGGAAACAATTGTAGAGCGCAATTTTGAGATTTTCTGAAATATCAAGTTCGTTGATAGATGCCTTCATTAGGCGTAACCATTCTTCTTTTGCGTCATTATTGATGGAATGAGGCAAGTGTTTTTTACGCATTCTTGGATGTCCGTATTTTTCGACATATCTTAGTGGGCCACCGAGAAATTGACTTAGGAACCTGAATTGTTTATCTTTAATTGTTTCTGCTTCGGTTTGATTGAATAAGTTTCCAATAATTGGACTTTCAAAAACCTTGGCATAAAAACTGTTAACTAGTAAACGTAAATTTTGATCGCCAATTGATTCATATAATGTTTTAGTGCGTTCCATAATGTCAATTGTATTAATAAATAGGACTATGCAAAAATACAGTATCTTTAGTGTGAAATGAAGTATTTTAAATACCATATTATCTTTTTATTAAGCCTTTTTACAGAAGAGGTTTTTTCGCAAGGATTTAAAATGCATTTTTCAAATTCGTTTGCAGATTGCTTTGGTGCTGTTGAGGTTACCAATTATGATGATCCAATTCATGTTCAATTTCCTGGTAATTATGGAATGAGAGATGATTTCATTGCTTTTGATCTAGATTTTCATGAGGTTAATTCTGTTTGGCTTAGACTAGAACCTTCAGTAAAGGGAGTTTTTGAATTTGAAATTTCAACTGAAAATAATGTAGATTTTAGTTATTTATTATTTAAAGCAACTGATAATTCATTTTGCGAAAAGTTAGAAAACGATCAAGTTCAACCGATTCTTTCTCGAATGACATCTTATCGAAATAAAGGCGCAAAGACAGGGCAATCAGGGGAGTTTGATGAATCAGTTGAAACAAAAGAAGAAGATGTTTTTTATTTGATGATCCATACAAATTCAACGTACAAAGGAAAAGTTAACGTTCGGTTTCAAAGAAAAGGTGAAATTACAAGAACAGTTTCTACAATTCAAGATTTTAGAAAGCAAAAAAGATCAAATTATATTCGTGTAAAAATACGGGATAAAGCATCTGGAGAGCCGGTTGAAGCAAATATGGTTATATCAGGAGTTGGAAGAGATAATTATCTTTTTTTAGGAACAGATTTTCTATTTGACGCTTCAACAGCTAGAGAAATGCACATTGAGTCGAATACACAAGGCTATTTCTTGTTGGTAAAAAATTTTAACACAAAAGGATCAGCAGGAAATAATATGGAAATAATTCTTGAACTAGAAGAGCTTGCACCAGGGAAAAAATTATTACTAGAAAACATTAAATTTGAACACGATTCGGATGATTTTCTTCCAATTGCTTTTCCGGCATTGAAACGATTATTAGATTTTATGGCAGTTAATAATGAGGTAAAGATTGAAATTCAAGGACATGTGAATGCTCCAGGATATAAAAACACACCTAGAATTAAAAACCTTTCAGATAATAGAGCTAAAGCTGTAAAGAAATTTTTGAAAGACAATGGAATAGAATCAGATCGGATGACAGTCAGTGGTTACGGTAATACACAGATGATCTACGAAGAACCAAATGAAATTTGGCAAGAAGAAGCAAATCGTAGAGTAGAAATAAAAATAGTTAATTAATGGCCTTAATTCTTTGTGTAGAAACGGCAACAAAGGTATGTGCTGTGAGTCTTGCAAAAGAGGGAATTATAATAAATTCTCTTACACATTCATCAGAAAAATATTCTCATGCTGAACATTTAAACAACCTTATTTTGGATCTTTTTAGAGATACTGAATATACATTGAATGATTTGGATGCTATTGCTGTAAGTAAAGGACCAGGTTCGTATACTGGATTAAGGATAGGAACATCCACTGCAAAAGGATTGTGTTATGCGAAAGAAATCCCTTTAATTTCAGTCAATTCATTATTGGCATTAGCAGCATTAAAAAATGATGTAAAAAAATACATTTGCCCTATGTTTGATGCAAGAAGAATGGAAGTATACGCTGCCATTTATGATAGTGAACTGAACGAATTATTACCAACTAATGCTATCGTTATTGATGAAAATTCTTTTTCAGATTTTTTAGAAAAAGGAAATGTTTGTTTTATTGGACCAGGTGCAGAAAAATGTCAAGAAATGATTCAACATAAAAACGCAACGTTCGATCTTAATATACAAGTGAATTCAAATGGAATGGCAGAAATTGCTGAAAAAAAATATACGGTAAAAGATTTTGAAGATACTGCCTACTTTGAACCTTTTTACCTTAAGGATTTTATAGCAGGCACTCCTAAAAAATTGTTTTAAAACTTATAAAATAACTGAAGATCCTGTCATTTCTTTCGGAGAATTAATTCCCATTAAACGTAAAACTGTTGGAGCAACATCCCTTAATGTACCGTTCTTGATGTTTTTAACGTTTTCGTCAAGGACAATAATCGGAACTGGATTTTTAGAATGAGCTGTATTTGGAGTTCCATCCTCATTAATAGCGTAATCCGAATTACCGTGATCAGCAATAATGATAAATGAATAACCTTCTTGGCTTCCAGTTTCAACTACCTTTTTTAAAACGCTATCTACCGTTTCAGCAGCTTTTAAAATTGCGTCGTAAACACCAGTATGTCCTACCATGTCTGTGTTGGCAAAATTAAGGCAAACAAAATCAGGTTGATTAGATTGCATCTCAGTACAGATTGCATCACTAATTTCAACTGCACTCATAGCTGGTTTTAGATCATAAGTACTTACCGAAGGAGAAGGAATCATAATTCGATATTCTTTATCGAATTCTTTTTCTCGCCCTCCAGAAAAGAAAAAACTTACGTGTGGATATTTTTCAGTTTCTGCTATTCTAACTTGACTTAATCCCGCATCTGCAATTACTTCACCCAATGTTTTCTTCAAGTTGTCTTTCTCAAAAACAACATCAATACCTGTAAACGATTTGTCATAATTCGTCATTGTAACGTATCGGATAGGTAATGTGGTCATATTTATGTCAGGAAAACTTTTTTGCGTAAGTGCAATACTGATTTCCCTGCAACGATCGGTTCTGAAATTAAAACAAATGACAACATCACCTGCTTTAATTGTAGCGACAGGGTTTCCTTGTTCTGTAATTATCTTAGGTGTAATAAATTCATCTGTAATACCTTGTTGATATGAAATTTCTATAGCTTCATTTGCCGAATCAACATTTTCTCCTACACCATTTAGCATGGCATCATAGGCAAGTTTTATTCTCTCCCACCGATTGTCTCGATCCATTGCATAATATCGGCCGATTACACTAGCAATTTTACCAATTGATTTTTCAAGATGTTTTTCGAGTGCTTTAATATGCCCTAACCCTGTTTTTGGATTACAATCTCTCCCATCAGTAAAAGCATGAATAAAGACATTTTCATTGCCGTTTTCTTTTGCCATATCACAGAGCGCATAAAGATGATCTATGGAAGAATGCACTCCTCCTGTAGAGACTAATCCCATGAAATGAACCGCTTTTTTTTCCTCCTTCGCATAATTAAGCGAATCGATTAAAACTGCGTTTTTCTGAAAGTCACCATCTTTTATAGCTTTATTAATTCGAGTTAATTCTTGATAAACAATTCGTCCCGCTCCAATATTTAAGTGTCCAACCTCTGAGTTCCCCATCTGTCCCTCAGGAAGTCCAACATACTCTCCGTGAGTTAATAGTTCTGCATTGGCTCTTGTATTTATTAAATGATCTACATAAGGTGTATCCGCATTGAATATTCCATCTGATTTAGAGTGATCTCCATGGCCCCAACCATCAAGAATTAATAAAGCTACTTTTTTTCTCATTTTTTAAAACGTATTGAAACAATCAATCCAGTTGGATCGTTTTCACTCAGGTTAATTTCTCCATTATGTTCTTCGACAAGAAACTTTGTAATATACAATCCTAAACCAGTGCCCTTAGATTTGCGCGTCATTTCATTTTCTTTTCGAAAAAATTGTGAAAATACTTTGATGTGATCTGATTTAGATATACCTGGCCCCTCATCTCTAATTTCTAGATTAACAAAAGTGTCATTCTGATTAAGGTATACTTCAATTTTTCCACCTTTTGGAGAATACTTAACTGCGTTTTCTAGAATATTAACCAGAATACTTTCAAAGGCAATTTTATCAACAGCTAAACGAATATTCTTTAAATCACTTTTTAAAGTGTGATTTTTGAGTATGCCACTCGAAAGTGAAGTTAGTTTTTCTAGAATAAAAGCGTCCAAATCAATTTCTACTTTATTCAAAAAATAGTTTTTGTTTTGAATATTTCGTGTAATTAAAATATTACTTACCAGGTTGTCAAGGCGGTTAATTTCTCCTAAAGATTGATCGTAAATTTCAATTTGTTTATTTGGATCTAATGTTCTTTTTTTGAGTGTCTGTAAAAATAATTTTATTGAAGAAATAGGAGTTTTTAACTCATGAGTAACAGATAAAACAAAATTCTCTTGTTGTTTTATTAACTGTTTTTCTCGTTTAAACGCTCTAAGAATAAATAAAATCCCAACAATTAAAATTAAGAAGAAAACAGAGCCTTCTCCAAGGAGCATCCATGTTTTTAAAAGTAAAATCTCCTCTTCTGTATAAATCTTATTGTAAAGCGTGAAAATTAGATAAAGCCACCAACTAAATTGAACCGTGATATAAAACACGAGAAGATAGATAAGAAATATAGGGTTTTTTAACCTCCGCTTTAGCATGGTACAAAGGTGAGATTAATTTCATAAAAAAGAAAACGCCGATTCATAAATTTGAACCGGCGTTTTTAAAAATTAAGTTTGTCTAATGTCGAACGATTAATTTTTGAGTCGCTTGCATAGATTCATTTGTTAAACGAACAAAGTAAGCACCTTGTGGTAAGTCTTTTGTATTGATCGCTAAATTTTCACCAATATTTCTTTTGCGATAGACAGTTTCGCCGATAATATTTAATAATTCAATATCTGTTCCAGTCTTAATTCCTTTAATATTAACAATTTCATTTGAAGGATTTGGGTAGATAACAAAGCTGTTGAAATCATCCTCGTCCTCAATACCAACATCACTAATTGTGATAGTGGTCATAGCCGAGTCTGTATTGCATGGACCGTAAGCATAAAACCAAACATCATATGTACCAAGATCAGTATAAACATATGTTGGGTTAGGATCAGTACTTGTTCCCATTCCATCTCCAAAATCCCAGAAAACCGAATCAACGATACCAGGGTCACTAGTGAAATCAGATGTGAAACCTAATGAACTTTGTGTAAAATTAGCGACAGCAGAATCTAAAACCGTTATCGTTTGAACAAGGTCAAAATTACATTCTAAATCTACGACATTATGTCTTCTAATAGAATCAGTTAATGTAATGTCATAAGTTCCAGATTCAGCATAAGTGTGACAGAGAGAGGTTAAAGCAGTATTTTGTAATCCATCTCCCCAATTCCATACAATTCTGTCTAAAGGAACGTCGTAGAAGCGATTGTAATGCGGGTCAGAAAAAACAGGCATTTGGTTGTATTCTACGCAACCAGCGCTTACCACATTTGGGCAAATACTATCATTCAAAATATTAAATTCATTTCGTAATTTATATTTCACCATTGGGTCAATTAAGAAATCAACATCATAAGTAGGTCCAAAAAATGATAACCCATTATACCAACCAGTGAAACTTGGAGCAAAAGGATTGTTGTAATAAGCAAAAGAAACTCCCTCTCCGGCACCGTCTCCTGAAGCATCATTCGTAATTATTTTTAATGAATCATTTGTGAAGGTGAACATTCCGACAACATAATCTTGATCAACAGTTACTGGCTCGTCAAAAAAGCCTTGCACGGCTATTGAAGGAAGAAAAGGTGAAATTTCAGTATGCGAAACCCAAACGGTATCTCGAGCAAGTTCTTCTCCAATAGAATCAACCAAAGGAAGGTAATCATAAACTGCCACAATAGCCGGTAAAGAATCAACCAAAGTATTGGTATGAAATGCATAAAATTGAACACCACTAATTTCTATTTCTTGAGGAGCGTGATAACGCTGGCCTCTACCAGGATAACTATTAAAATCGACACCATCTCCAGTTCTTAATGATTCAAAGAAAATAAGCGAAGTCTTTTGAAATCCTACATAAGTATTGAAATAAGCCCCGCACGAATCGAGATCTGTTTTTTCAGCTACTCCCCATTCAGGAACCATTCCTGAACCTTCTGCTGTAGGTATCGATAATTCATCTAATTGAGCAAAAGTAAATAGGCTCATTGAGAAAAATAAAAGAGTAAAAATTTTTGTCATAAGTATCTTGTTATTGTTGACGTCACTTCGTAGTCGTCGAAATTAATAAATCATTACTTATTTATTATAATATTCCATTCAATTGTCATTTTCCATCTAACTATAGCCATATTAATTAGGCTAAACTCAAATTATAAAGAAACAAAAAATGTTGTCCATTATTACTACTATTGTATAGTAAAAATAAGGAAAATGAAAATACTACACAATAATAGATGTTCTAAAAGCAGATGCGCACTTGGAATTCTTGAAGAAAAGGGGGCAGAGTTTCAAATCATAAATTATCTTGAAACACCTTTGTCAGCAGAGGAAATAAAAGATGTTTTAAAAAAACTAGGTTTACCAGCTAGTGCAATTATTCGAAAAGGAGAAGCAGCCTTTAAAGAAAACTTTAAGAGCAAAGAGTTAACAGAAGAAGAATGGGTACAAGCCATTGTCTGCTACCCTAAATTAATGGAACGACCAATAATTATTAATGGAGATAAGGCAGTAATTGGCAGGCCTCCAGAAAATGTTGAAAAATTATTTGATAAGTAAAAATAAGGCACAAAAAAGGGAGTTTTAAAACTCCCTTTTTTATTATAAAAATATACTATTTTTCTTCGTCTGAATCGTCTACTAAACGTTTTGGTCTAAGCATGTGCATAGCACCAATTGTAAGCCACATTGGAACAGCAAACCCCAGTACAAAACTCAACAGCCAAAATGCCATTAAACCAACTAAAAGAAATAAAGCGAAACCTAATGCTAACATAATTATATATATTATTTTTGTCTAAAAATTACGTCGTAAAGTTAATATTAATTCTTAGAAAAAGAAATAAAATGAGCTATAGAATAGAAAAAGATACAATAGGAGAAGTTAAAGTGCCTTCAGATAAATATTGGGGTGCTCAAACTGAACGTTCTAGAAATAATTTTAAGATTGGTCCTGCAGGATCAATGCCTTTAGAAATTGTGAAAGGATTTGCCTATTTGAAAAAAGCAGCGGCTTATACAAATTGTGAATTAGGAGTTTTACCAGCTGAGAAAAGAGATTTAATCGGGCAGGTTTGTGATGAAATTTTAGCAGGAAAATTAGATGATCAATTTCCTTTAGTTGTTTGGCAAACAGGTTCTGGAACGCAGTCAAACATGAATGTTAACGAAGTAATTGCGCATAGAGCACATGAGTTGGCTGGAAATAAAATAGGAGAGGGTGAAAAAACATTACAACCAAATGATGATGTAAATAAATCTCAATCTTCAAATGATACATTCCCTACAGGAATGCATATTGCATGTTATAAAATGATTCAGGATAAAACAATTCCTGGATTAGAAAATTTACTGAATACATTAAGAAAAAAGGCAAATGATTTTCAAGATGTGGTGAAAATAGGAAGGACACATTTAATGGATGCTACTCCTTTAACATTAGGTCAAGAATTTTCTGGGTATGCTTCTCAAATCGATCATGGTTTACGTGCCTTAAAAAATACGCTAGCCCATTTATCAGAATTAGCATTAGGAGGAACGGCAGTTGGGACAGGTCTTAATACACCAAAAGGATATGATGTTGTAGTTGCTAAGTACATTGCTGAATTTACTGGATTGCCATTTATAACTGCCGAAAATAAATTTGAGGCATTAGCTGCGCATGATGCAATTGTTGAAACGCATGGGGCATTAAAACAAATTGCGGTTTCTTTAAACAAAATAGCAAATGATATTCGATTAATGGCATCTGGCCCGCGTTCTGGAATTGGAGAAATTACCATTCCTGCAAATGAACCAGGTTCTTCAATTATGCCGGGTAAAGTAAACCCAACACAAGCAGAAGCGATTACAATGGTTTGTGCTCAAGTGATGGGGAATGATGTTGCTGTTACAATAGGAGGAACACAAGGACATTATGAATTAAATGTTTTTAAACCTATGATGGCTTATAATTTATTACAATCGGCAGAGCTTATTGGAGATGCGTGTGATTCATTTAATACAAATTGCGTTGTAGGAATAGAGCCAAATACAGGACGAATAAATGAATTGCTGAATAACTCTTTAATGTTAGTTACTGCATTGAATACGAAAATTGGTTATTATAAAGCAGCAGAAATTGCAAATACTGCACATGCGAATGGTACAACTTTAAGAGAAGAAGCAGTCCGTTTAGGATATGTTCCAGAGGAAAAGTATGATGAATGGGTTGATCCAAAGAAAATGATCGGATCTCTTGATTAACAGATGAAGAATTAAAAACAATACGCCTTATTCTTACTGAATGAATAAGGCGTTTTTTTATGAATTAATATGGAAAATAGAACTGAATTGGATAGTCTCGGTGAATTTGGATTGATTGAAGAATTAACCAAAGATGTCAAAAAATACAATGATTCAACAAACCTTGGAATTGGAGATGATGCGGCAATTATTGATTGTGGTGAAAATTATCGTGTTGTTACAACCGACATGCTTGTAGAAGGTGTACACTTTGATTTATCTTATGTTCCGTTGAAACACCTTGGATATAAGTCGGTGGTTGTAAATCTTTCAGACATCTATGCAATGAATGCGGAAGCAAAACAAATTACGGTTTCAATTGCGGTTTCGAATCGTTTTTCAGTCGAAGCTCTAAATGAAATTTATGATGGAATAAACCTAGCTTGTGAATTGTATAAAGTTGACCTGATTGGAGGGGATACCACATCTTCTTTATCTGGATTAGTAATTTCAGTAACAGCAATTGGAGAAGTTAATAAAGATGCTGTTGTTCTCAGAAGTGGCGCTCAAGAAAATGACCTTATGGTTGTTACTGGAAACTTAGGTGGGGCGTTTATGGGGTTACAAATTTTAGAAAGAGAAAAACAAATCTTTAAAGAAAATCCCGAAATCCAACCCGTGTTAGAAGGAGTAGATTATATTCTTGAAAGGCAATTGAAACCTGAAGCGAGAAAAGACATTATTCACTATTTAAATGAGTTAAATGTTGTGCCTACAGCAATGATTGATATTTCAGATGGCTTAGTTTCAGAAGCTATGCACATTTGTAAATCGTCCAATAAAGGATGTGCTATCTATGATGAAAAATTACCAATTGATCATGAAACGCACAGAGTGGCACGTGATTTTGATTTAGACCCAAGTACATGCGCATTAAATGGAGGAGAAGACTACGAATTGTTATTTACAATAAAACAAGACGATTACGACAAAATAAAAGGAAATGAGCACCTGACTATTGTCGGACACATTACAGATACAGGAAGCGGTATGAATGTAATTGAAAGAAGTGGAGAAAGTGTTCCAATGCAAGCGCAAGGATGGAATCATTTTACATAAAAAGCGAATTGAAAAATAGAGTAAATAAAAAAAGCGGAGTTATTAATAACTCCGCTTTTTTTATTCTATAAGTTAAAAGTCCTATTCAGAACCTGCAATAGTAACTGTTCCTTGTCTTTCAAATTTTAGATTATTATCAGAGGTAGCTTCAAAACTATAGAAATAAACACCATCATTTAATGGGCTTCCGTTAAGATCTGTTCCATCCCATGTATCTATAATTGAAGTTAATTCAGCAACCTGAACTCCCCATCTATTAACAATCACACAATTAAATTCGGAGATTCCAATTGCCTTAAATCCAAAAGAAAATAAATCATTGTCCCCATCTCCATTTGGTGTAAAGATATTTAACGGTGGAATTACTGGATCAGCAAAAATCGTAATCGTTT